>NZ_JBIATW010000036.1:0-1189 GCF_042892135.1 Streptomyces sp. NPDC001822 | reverse complement strand
GCATACTCCCAGCTCATGCAGCAGGGCCTGAGCAACAAGGAAGCGTGCCGGATCGTCGGGATCAACCCGAAGACCGGCCGACGCTGGCGCAACGGACGCAGTGTGTCCGGCAGGAACAAGGCGGCACCACCGATCCACGCGGTGGTGCCGCCTTCCGCGCCGTCGCGGTACTTGTGCGAGGCCGACCGCATCCACATCGCCGACCGGCTCCGGGAGAAGGCCACCGTCCGCTCCATCGCGGCGGAGCTGGGCCGCAGCCCCTCCACGGTCAGCCGGGAGATCCGCCGCAACCGGCACCCTGGCAGCGGCGCCTACCGGCCTCACGCGGCCCAGGCCCGCGCGGATGCCCGCCGGCCCCGCCCCAAACCGGGGAAGATCGCGCGCAATCTGGAGCTGCGGGACTTCATCCAGGACCACCTCACCCTGCGGTGGAGCCCTGAGCAGATCTGCCAGGCTTTGCACGCACAGTTCCCCGACCGGCCGGAGATGCACGTGGTCCACGAGACCGTCTACCAGGCGCTTTACGTCCAAGGACGGGGTGAACTGCGCCGTGAGCTGGCCCGCGCCCTGCGCTCGGGACGTGCCCGCCGCAAACCTCAACGCCAGGCCGCTGCCCGGCAGCCCCGCTTCACCGAGCCCATGGTCATGATCAGTGAACGGCCGGCCGAGGCCGAGGACCGAGCGGTGCCCGGCCACTGGGAGGGCGACCTGATCATCGGCAAGGACAATGCCTCCGCTATCGGCACGCTGGTCGAACGCGCCACTCGCTACGTGATGCTGGTCCACCTGCCCCACGGCCGCACCGCCGAGCACGTCCGCGACGCCCTGGTCGACACCGTCCAGACCCTCCCCGGCCACCTGGTCCGCTCGCTGACCTGGGACCAGGGCTCGGAGATGGCCGCCCACAAGAGCTTCACCATCGCCACCGACGTCCCGGTCTACTTCTGCGACCCCGCCAGCCCCTGGCAGCGCGGCTCGAACGAGAACACGAACGGCCTGCTGCGGCAGTACTTCCCCAAGGGCACCGACCTGTCCGTCCACAGCCGCGAACACCTCGACGAGGTCGCCGCCCAGCTCAACGGCCGCCCACGCAAAACGCTCGGCTGGGAAACCCCAGCCGAGCGCCTGCATAAACTGCTCGCGGCCTGATCAACACGACCACGTGTTGCGACGATCCCTAGAAACCGCC
>NZ_JBIATW010000035.1:0-1266 GCF_042892135.1 Streptomyces sp. NPDC001822 | reverse complement strand
TGGGGTCTGCCGCACCTTCAGGTGACAGGTTCAGTCACGCGGCTTGGAGGGCCGGTGTGGTCATGACGGTTTCGTATTCGACGGGTGTGAGCCGGCCGAGGGCGGCTTGTCTGCGGCGTCGGTGGTAGGTCCGCTCGATCCAGGTCACGATCGCGATGCGGAGTTCCTCGCGGGTGGCCCAGGTGCGGCGGTCGAGGACGTTCTTCTGCAGCAGGCTGAAGAAGGACTCCATGGCCGCGTTGTCGCCGGCCGCCCCGACTCGTCCTATCGAGCCGGCCATCTGGTGGCGGCCGAGCGCTTGTACGAGTTTCCTTGATCGAAATTGCGATCCTCTGTCGCTGTGCAGGATGCATCCGGCGACGTTCTGCCGCCGGGCGACCGCGTTGTCCAGGGCGGTCACGGCCAGCCGGGACTTCATCCGTGCGTCGATGGAGTAGCCCACGATCCGGTTGCTGAAGACGTCCTTGACCGCGCAGAGATAGAGCTTGCCCTCGCCGGTGGGGTGTTCGGTGATGTCGGTGAGCCAGAGCTGGTTCGGGCCGGTCGCGGTGAAGGCCCGGTTGACCAGGTCCTCGTGGACCGGCGGGCCCGCCTTCTTGGTCCGGCCGCGTTTCTTGCCGAACACGCTCCACCACTGGTTGTCCCGGCAGATCCGCCACGCGGTCCGGTCGGCCATGTCGGCACCGGCGTCGCGGGCCTCGTCGGCCAGGAAGCGGTAGCCGAACTCCGGGTCGTCGCGGTGTGCGGCGAACAGCGCGTGCGCGCGATGCGCCTCGGCGAGCTCGGCTGGGGTCACCGGGTCGTCGAGCCAGCGGTAGTAGGGCTGTCTGGCGAGCTTCAGCACCCGGCACGCGACCGTGACGGGCACCCCGTCACCGGCCAGCTCCTTCACGAGCGGGTAGATCCTTTTCCCGGGAGGTTCGCCTGCGACAGATAGGCCGCCGCCCGCCGCAGGACCTCGTTCTCCTGCTCCAGCAGCTTGATCCGCCGGCGGGCCTCTCGTAGTTCCGTGCTCTCCTGGCTGGTCGTCCCGGGCTTCGTGCCGTCGCCGATGTCCGCACGGCGCATCCACTTCCACAGCGTCATCGCGTGGACGCCGAAGTCGGCGGCCACCTGCTCGACAGTGACGCCCGGGCCGCGGTTCCTCGCGACTCGCACGACGTCCTCGCGGAACTCCTGGGGGTAAGGCTTGGGCACAGCGACATCCTTCCCACCTGCCCTACAAGGCAAGCCAGTTCAGATGTCACCCGATCGTGCATCAGACCC
>NZ_JBIATW010000034.1:0-1311 GCF_042892135.1 Streptomyces sp. NPDC001822 | reverse complement strand
TGATCCGGAGGAAGCGAGAAGACCGCCGATGGCGATGAAGGACTACTCGGACGAGTTCAGGGCCGATGCTGTGGCCCTGTTCGAGTCCATGCCCGGGGCGACGTACAAGAGCATCGCCGCGGACCTGGGCATCAACAGGAACACTCTGCGGACCTGGGTGCTGCGGGACCGTGAACGCCGTGGTGCCGGCCCGGACACGGCCCGGGAGACCGGGACCGCGGTCCGGCTCGTGCGGACGGCGCCGTCCTCGGAACCGGACGAGAGGATCCGGCAGCTCGAGGCCAGGGTCGCCGAGCTCGAGGCCAGCGAGCGGAAACTGGCCACCGAGCGGGACATACTCCGCAAGGCGGCCAAGTATTTCGCCGGAGAGACGAACTGGTGATCAGCCGCTTCCAGTTCGTCGACGACCACCGGGACGCCTTCGAGGTGAAGCGGCTGTGCCAGGTTCTCGGCCTGAACAGGTCCAGCTACTACAAGTGGCGGGCCGGCCAGGGAGCCCGGGCCGCCCGCCGGCGGGCCGACCAGCGCCTGGCCGTGAGGATCCGCGAGGTCCACGGCGATTCCCGTGGCGTCTACGGCTCCCCACGGGTGACCGCCGAGCTCCGCGACCAGGGCCTGCACGTCAACGAGAAGCGCGTCGCCCGCGTCATGCGGACGTTCTCCATCACCGGCATCCGCCTGCGCAGACGCGTCCGCACCACCGTCCCGGACCCGGCTGTCTCCCGGGTTCCGGACCTCTTCCAGCGAGACTTCACCGCGGTCGAACCGGGCCGCAAATACATGGGTGACATCACCTACCTGCCCCTCGCAGACGGCGAGTTCCTCTACCTCGCGACGGTGCTGGACTGCTTCAGCCGCAAGGTCGTCGGCTGGTCCATCGCCAGCCACATGCGCACCAGCTTGGTCGCCGACGCTCTGAAGATGGCCGCCACGACCCGCGCCGGCTTTGAAGGGGCGGTGTTCCACTCCGACCACGGAGCCCAATACGGCTCGCGGGCCTTCGCCGACCTCTGCGATCAACTCAAGATCACCCGGTCCATGGGTGCCGTCGGCAGCAGCGCGGACAACGCAGCCTGCGAGAGCTTCCATGCGTCCCTCAAACGCGAGACCCTCCGAGGAGCCCGTGACTACGGCGATCCCGTGGCCTGCAGGAACACGGTCTTCGCCTGGCTGACCCGCTACAACACCCGCCGTCGGCACTCCGCCAACGGCCACCTCAGCCCCAACGAATACGAACGCCGCCACCACGCCGCTAAGCTCACGCTCGCCGCGTGATCAAAGACGCGTGTCCACCACCACGGGGGAAGGCCC
>NZ_JBIATW010000033.1:0-4807 GCF_042892135.1 Streptomyces sp. NPDC001822 | reverse complement strand
CGCGCGTCCTCCTCCGGAGGAACGACGCACGACCCTACGGGTCGTCAAGACGACGAAACCCTACGGGTTTCCAAACCCATTCCTACGGAATGGGTTTGGGGAATTCCTCCGGAATTCCCGCACGTCCCGGGATGTGGTGCGGGTGGGCTCGGCGGCTGCGGGTCCCGGTGGTGACGGGAGGTCAAGAGTGTGTGGGTGCCTGCCCGCACGGCTCCGCAGTGCGGGCAGACTGAGCCCGGAAAGCACGTGCCGCAGCACTCGACATACCGTCACAGACAACTACGCACCCACAAGAGAGGGTCAGTCGGTGCGCCCGGAACGCGAGCCGCGTGCCTCATTTTTGGTCGTAGCTAAAAACTGGACCCAGCCCCCACCCCCGACACGCGCTCGGACTTTATCGTAGAGGGCCCGGCGGACGGTCGTGCAGGCCTCCGTAGATGACGGCGCCCCACATCCGACTCACATGATCACTTTCCGGCGACCTCCAAGGGCAGGAGCGTTGCTTCGGTGGCCGGCGGGCGGGTCGGCTGATCCCCGTCGACGACCTGCTCGCGGCCATACCCGGCTCCACGCGCACGCCCTGGCCGTCGCCGGCACAGCACCTGCAGGAGCAGCTGGACGGCACGGGGAGAGCACATCGCGGACCTCCAGGGGGCGCAGAGGGCCGCTGAGCGCCCACATCACGCCTCGGTCGCAGAGTTCTTACCAATCCGCCTTCCCGCGGGCGTTGCGGGGCTCAGGAGGGTGGGTGGCGGCTCGTGATGTCTCGCGGGCGATCCTGCGCTCTCGTACCCGGGCCAGTCGGGCGAGCTCGGCGGCTGTGCAGAGGCGATCGATCTCGTAATCCGTATCCGTCTCGAGGCTGAAGCCTTCGCAGATCTGCACCATGCGAACACACCAGGCGTTACTCGGGATCACTTTGCCGCTCAGGTATCGCTCGATCCGCAGGGTGTCGGATCCGAACAGCAGCCACATGTCCTGCTCCAGGCCGGTCCGCTCGAGCATGTTGTTGAGCTGCGCGATCAGGGTGTGCTGTTCCCTGGGGATGTCGATCTGTACGGGGGGCGTCGGCTTCCAGGTTCGGTTCCTCGCCCACCGTCGCTGCGTCTCGGCTCTGACGAGGCGCTGGTAGCGGTCTCTCCACTCCTTTGCCTGGGTGCGGGCCTCGTGATCGGCGGGCAGGCGCTGTATCCAGCCCCAGATCGGGTCTCGGGAGCGGACATCTGCCCGTTCGTCGTCGGGGTCGCCCGCCCACCAGCGGAGCAGGGTGCTGACCGTCTCGGCGTAGGGCAGCCGTGTGCCGGACAAGGCCGCGTAGAGGGCCGGCCGTGAGACCTCGGTGTCCGGCTGGGCGGCGATCCAGCCGACCCCTGCCTTGCCCATGCCGAGCGCGCGGAGATCGAACGCGAACTTCTCCAGATCACCCTTGCGGGGGTCAGGAATGCGCGGCCGAGCAGGCATTTCTCAAGCCCCTTCGTTTCCATGGCCGTTGATGTCTCGCGACATGCTTGCACACCCGCCGGTTGTCGGTATCGCCGAATAAACTCCTAACGCGCCGCAGAGCGGCCTCGCCGAGGAGAGAAGACGTCTTCTCGGCGGAGCACCGCGCCAACGGGTTCTCAGCGCACAGCAGTCCGGTCCGGTCGACTACCTGGAGGTGGAACGACTGTGGCCCCCCGCGCCAACGGGGGGCCACACAGCAGTCCGACGGGTCTTGTACCTGGTCTCGAAGCAACTTCAGCACTTCACGAAAGGACGAAGACCTATCAGTTCCAACCCCGAGGTTACGGGGCCGCTTGGCCTGCCGTCGACCCGTATCCCCCGTTGGACGGCGTGGCGGGTGGCCTCCCGTGCCTTCATCGCCCGGCGCTCCGCGCCGGTCTGGGCTCGCACACGACGTGCGTGGGGAACCATCCGCAGCTTCATCCGACGGCACCGCGTCCTGAGCGCCCTCGCCGGAGCCGTCTTCCTCGGACTGTTCAGCGGCTTCGGCAAGGTCTTCGGCCAGTACTTCGCCGAGGAAGTGCTGGCCTGGATCACGATGCGGTTCTGACCGACCCGCCGTTCTGCACCCGGTCCCGTACCTGGGCCACCGGGTGCAGAGCGACATCGACGCCATCATCTTTTCTGCGTGCGGATCCGCGGAGGCCTCGAGGAAAGAGCCGGCGCGGGACGGCGTCGATTCTGGTGGCGGCGGGGCTCGTGGGCGTGGAGTACACGATCAAGGTCGTCGACTCCACTACACGGCCGTCGAGACCAACATGGGGATGGACGAGGGCAATGTCTTCCCCAAGATGATCAAGCTGGACGTCGGTGGCAAGTTAGGCGAGACGACCCGTTCCATCTTGCCTGCCAAGCTCGCTCGCGGTGGTCCCGCCGGCCAAAAGCCCCTCCTGGAGGTCGACCAGGAGCACGGCAGGTTCGCGACCTGACCTCCGATCACATTTGCCCTGTTCAGAGCCGCGCGTCAATATTCCGCCCCTCCACAACGGACGCCGATTACCCGGCCTCGGGGAGCCCGGCTCCTCCAGGCTGGGTGTATCTGGCGCATGGGCTGAGGGTCGGCGTGCCTTCCCTGGCCTCCCAATTGCCGGGCTGTCTATTTGGGGAGGGTGAAGCGTTCCTGGTGGGCGAAGAGGGCCGTCACGGCAGGCTGGAGGTCTCCTTGGTCAGCGAGATCGACGTTCTCGGGGTTGGCGGCGTTGGCCAGGAGTCCGGAGAGCTGGTGGATCGAGTTGGCCACCCGCGTCGCCTTCAGCCTGGCTGGGTTGAGGTCGGAGGCGCCTTGGGCCACTGGCGCCTTCTGGAGGGCTGAGTCGGCGTCGTACGCCTCCCGGAGCCGCTTGGGCCAGGGCATGCTGAGAGCCGCTCCTGGTGGCGGTGTGCCAGTGTGTACGGCGCTGCGCAGTGCGGCGTCGTGCGTCTTCTGTGCGCTGACTGAGCGGTCTGCCCTGGACTGAAGACCGGGTACGTCCAGAAGTCGTCGGGCGAGTTCCCGGATCACTGTGGCGTTGCTGACCGCCCAAGCGCGTTCAGCGTGGCGGTCGCGTTGGTCTCGGGCGTACTCGATGCGCTCATGCTGCGTCAGGGGTGAGCCGTGCAGTTCGTCCATGTCGGTGCGGAGCTGGAGGTAGCGGCGTTCGGCTGCTTGCCTGCTGCGTAGTTCCAGTGCTTCGGCCAGGCGTGCCCAGGTGACCTTCTTGCGGCGGGCGGCGGCGATGAGGCGGCGTTCGTCCTCGATCAGCTTCTCGCGCAGCGCTCTGATGACGAGGAGGCCGGCGAGGAGGTCGGTTTCGGTGAGCTCGTCGGCGGCGTCCAGTTCGACGAGTTTCGCGATCTCGTCGTATTTGTCGGCGACTTCGCTCAGTGTGCCGGTCGGGGGGAGGGTGCCGGACACGATGGCCATTTCTCCGGCCCACCCGGTCGGGGCTTGGGCTTGAGGCGGGGCCAGGTGCTGCCATGCGTGCAGCCGGTTCCTCTCGGCCTCGGGGCGAACAGGTGATGTCGCCTTCTGGACGACTCTTTGTGTCGTCTTCCGGATGACGAAATGAGGTACAGGCATCTTTATATCTCCGAATTCAAGGTGCGGCTTATTCGCCGGCGTCGATGTCGGCCGCGCCGCGGGGCGGCCGTCGCCGCCTCCAGGCCGCGCGGGCGCCTGCCAGGAGTGCGGCGGCAGCGGCGAAGGCCGCAGCTCCGAGGAACTGGGCACCGGCATCACGAAGGATGGAAAACATTCTGGTGGGACGCACGTTGGGAGCCGGTAGTCGTGCGTCGCTCTCCTTACTGGTCTGCAGGGGTGGGGTTGGAGTGCTGCCGGTTCGCACAGCTCGGACCAGAGCCGACGGCCCGCTCTCCTCAGACGCCTTTCTTCCGGCGCGAAGCAACGGTGCCGTGCGGGCAGGAGCGCTCATGCCTTGCCGCCAACGAGTCTTACCGAAGTTTCACCACACATATGACATCGACAGAATTCGCCACCCTGCGCCACACCTTGCCATAGCTTCAATACGGGCCTTTTCGATTTCACGACCCACTCGAAAACAAGCGGAATTCCTTCTTCACGCATAGGTGAGATAGAGCCCCGGGGTGCGCGCACCGATGCGGGCGACGCTCTCCCCTGCCGGACCACAGCTTCGCCGGATCGACGCCCCTTCGGGGCGAGGAGTCACTGCGGCTGCCCGGACGGGCCCGGGTGCGCTTGTCGGATTGTTCAGGCGGAGGCGGAGCACCTGGAGGTGCGCCCACAGCCCTTTGTTCACGCCGAGTTGCACCGTGCGCGCATGTGGGTCGCGGGCTGTGGCGGGCGCGGATAGATGCGCGTGGGCAGCGGCTTCGCCCGGCCTTGACCTGGCCCGGGGTTCTTCGGCCCATGTGGCGCGGGAGCGCGGGGGCTGGCGGTTCGTTGATGTTCTGGCGCCGCGCTGGGCGGCGCCAGAACAGTGAACATCTCCCGCGGCAACGGGACCGCTCCATCTCCTGGGTGACTGTGTTGCCCGCAGTACTTCGGAGAGCCCGCCGGCGGCCGTGAGGCGTGTGGTCAGGCACGCATAAAGATCAGGCATGTGGGCCCGCAGGTCAAGGGTGGGACACGGTTGCGGGAACTGGGGTGGCAAGTGCTGTCCTGAGCTGCAGTGATGTGGGTTCCGGCATGTCCGAAAGCGGTAGTGGATCGTGGAACAGGCCTGCGGATTATCACTCTCAGTCACCGCAAAGGGGCCTCCCCCTGAGTGGTGGACACGCTGATACTGGATCTGCCTGATCCGGAGGAAGCGAGAAGACCGCCGATGGCGATGAAGGACTACTCGGA
>NZ_JBIATW010000032.1:0-4840 GCF_042892135.1 Streptomyces sp. NPDC001822 | reverse complement strand
ACGCTCGGCTGGGAAACCCCAGCCGAGCGCCTGCATAAACTGCTCGCGGCCTGATCAACACGACCACGTGTTGCGACGATCCCTAGAAACCGCCGCGCTCCGGCCGGGCCCTTCGGGCGGTTCGGTCAGTGCTGGGTCCTGCGGAGGCGGAAGACCAGCCCCAGGCCCTCGTCCTCGAACGGCGTGCCGTACGTGTCGTCCGCCTCGCCCTGCGCGTAGTCCAGGGCCAGCACCTCGTCCGCGATCAGGGTCGCGTGCGCGGCCAGGGCCTGTGCCGTCTCGGCGGACGTGGAGGTCCAGCGCACCGCGATGCGGTCGGCCACGTCCAGGCCGCTGTTCTTGCGGGCCTCCTGGATCAGCCGGATCGCGTCACGGGCCAGTCCGGCGGCCCGCAGCTCCGGGGTGATCTCCAGGTCCAGGGCGACCGTCGCGCCCGAGTCCGAGGCCACCGACCAGCCCTCGCGCGGGGTCTCCGTGATGATGACCTCGTCGGGGGCCAGGGTGACCTGCTCGCCGTCCACCTCCACCGAGGCCGTCCCCTCGCGCAGGGCCAGGCTCAGCGCGGCGGCGTCGGCGTTCGCGACGGCCTTGGCCACCGCCTGGACGCCCTTTCCGAACCGCTTGCCCAGTGCGCGGAAGTTCGCCTTGGCCGTGGTGTCGACCAGCGAGCCGCCGACCTCCGACAGGGAGGCCAGTGAGGAGACGTTCAGCTCCTCGGTGATCTGGGCGCGGAGCTCGGGCGTGAGCGAGTCGAAGCCCGAGGCCGCGACCAGGGCCCGCGACAGCGGCTGCCGGGTCTTGACCCCCGACTCCGCGCGCGTGGCCCGGCCCAGCTCGACCAGGCGGCGTACGAGGGCCATCTGCGAGGAGAGCGTGGGGTCGATCGAAGCCGGGTCCGCCTTCGGCCAGGTGGACAGGTGCACCGACTCCGGGGCGTCCTGGCCGACCGGGACGATCAGGTCCTGCCAGACACGCTCCGTGATGAAGGGGGTCAGCGGAGCCATCAGCCGGGTGATCGTCTCCACGACCTCGTGCAGCGTCCGCAGGGCCGCCTTGTCGCCCTGCCAGAAGCGGCGGCGCGAGCGGCGGACGTACCAGTTGGACAGGTCGTCGACGTAGGCGGAGAGAAGCTTGCCGGCGCGCTGCGTGTCGTAGGCCTCCAGCGCCTTGGTGACCTCGTCGACCAGGGTGCCGAGCTCGCTCAGCAGCCAGCGGTCCAGGACGGTGCGGTCGGCGGGCGCCGGGTCGGCCGCCGAGGGCGCCCAGTTCGACGTACGGGCGTACAGGGCCTGGAAGGCCACCGTGTTCCAGTAGGTGAGGAGCGTCTTGCGGACGACCTCCTGGATGGTGCCGTGGCCCACCCGGCGCGCGGCCCAGGGGGAGCCGCCGGCCGCCATGAACCAGCGGACGGCGTCGGCGCCGTGCTGGTCCATGAGCGGGATCGGCTGGAGGATGTTGCCCAGGTGCTTGGACATCTTGCGGCCGTCCTCGGCGAGGATGTGGCCCAGGCAGACGACGTTCTCGTAACTCGACTTGTCGAAGACGAGGGTGCCGACCGCCATCAGCGTGTAGAACCAGCCGCGCGTCTGGTCGATGGCCTCCGAGATGAACTGTGCCGGGTAGCGGCTCTCGAAGACCTCCTTGTTCTTGTACGGGTATCCCCACTGCGCGAACGGCATCGAACCCGAGTCGTACCAGGCGTCGATGACCTCCGGGACGCGGTACGCCTCCAGCTGGCAGTTCGCGTGCGAGCACGTGAAGGTGATCTCGTCGATGAACGGGCGGTGCGGGTCGAGGTCCGACTGGTCCGTGCCGGTCAGCTCGGTGAGCTCCGCGCGGGAGCCCACGCAGGTGAGGTGGCCGTCCTCGCAGCGCCAGATCGGCAGCGGTGTGCCCCAGTAGCGGTTGCGCGAGAGCGCCCAGTCGACGTTGTTGTTCAGCCAGTCGCCGAAGCGGCCGTTCTTGACGGAGTCCGGGTACCAGTTGGTCTTCTCGTTCTCCTGGAGCAGCCGGTCCTTGACCGCGGTCGTGCGGATGTACCAGGACGGCTGCGCGTAGTAGAGCAGGGCCGTGTGGCAGCGCCAGCAGTGCGGGTAGCTGTGCTCGTACGGCACGTGGCGGAAGAGCTTGCCGCGTGCCGCCAGGTCCTCGGTGAGCGCCTCGTCGGCCTTCTTGAAGAACACGCCGCCGACCAGCGGGAGGTCCTCCTCGAACGTGCCGTCGGGGCGGACCGGGTTCACGACCGGCAGGCCGTACGAGCGGCAGACGACGAGGTCGTCGGCACCGAACGCGGGGGACTGGTGGACCAGACCCGTGCCGTCCTCGGTCGTCACGTACTCGGCGTTGACGACGAAGTGCGCCTCGGCCGGGAACTCCACCAGCTGGAACGGCCGCTCGTAGGTCCAGCGCTCCATCTCCCGTCCGGTGAACGACTGCCCGGTGAGCTCCCAGCCCTCGCCCAGCGACTTCTCGACCAGCGGCTGCGCGACGACCAGCTTCTCCTCGCCGTCCGTCGCGACGACGTAGGTGACGTCGGGGTGCGCGGCGACGGCGGTGTTGGAGACCAGGGTCCAGGGGGTCGTCGTCCAGACCAGCAGTGCCGCCTCGCCCGCGAGCGGGCCGCTCGTCAGCGGGAAGCGCACGAAGACCGAGGGGTCGACGACCGTCTCGTAGCCCTGGGCGAGCTCGTGGTCCGAGAGACCGGTGCCGCAGCGGGGGCACCAGGGGGCGACGCGGTGGTCCTGGACCAGCAGGTCCTTGTTGAAGATCTCCTTCAGCGACCACCACACGGAGTCGACGTACTCCGGGTCCATGGTGCGGTACGCGTCGTCCAGGTCGACCCAGTACCCCATACGGGTCGTCAGCTCGGCGAAGGCGTCGGTGTGGCGCGTCACGGACTCGCGGCACTTGGCGTTGAACTCGGCGATGCCGTACGCCTCGATGTCCTTCTTGCCGTTGAAGCCGAGCTCCTTCTCCACCGCGAGCTCGACCGGCAGGCCGTGGCAGTCCCAGCCGGCCTTCCGGCCGACGTGATAGCCCTGCATGGTGCGGAAGCGCGGGAAGACGTCCTTGAAGACGCGGGCCTCGATGTGGTGGGCACCGGGCATGCCGTTGGCGGTCGGCGGGCCCTCGTAGAAGACCCACTCGGGGCGGCCCTCGGACTGTTCGAGGGTCTTCTCGAAGACCTTGCCGTCGCGCCAGAAGTCGAGCACGGCGTGCTCGAGGGCGGGCAGGTCGACCTGGGCGGGTACCTGGCGGTACTGCGGCGATGTCATGTGCGGGCTTCCTCCGGCGGACGTCTTCCACTTCCGTCGGAGGGACGAGAGCCCGGGCTCCCGCGGTACCACCCTCCTTGGCCCCGGGCATGCGCCCGTGGCCCCCTCATTGGGTCGCGACGCCGGGTCTAGTGACTCTGTGCGCGCGGGCGGGGCCCACGTGACCAGAGCGTTCTTCCGGCGGCTCCGGGGTGATCTTCACGACGCGCTCGCCCCCGGGCTTCCACCGTCCCCGGGTCGCTGCCGGCTGCGTACGACGCTACTCGTCCCGTCCATGCCTCTCGCTGCGGCCAGTGTACGGGCCCGTACGGGCGACGGCCGACCGGTTTATCCGCCGGGCGGGGCGTGACCCGAATGGCCAGACGCCCCTCCGGGAGCCCGGAAGCCGTCCCGGAGGGCGGACGTGGGCGGATTACCCCGCGGGGAGCTGGGCACAACGCTTGGAGGCGCGCCCCGCCCGGACGCGGGGAGGGGCGAACCGGCGGCGTGCCCCGTTGCCGCGGGGCTGGGGTCGATTTATCGTCCCAGCACGATTCGCGTGCAAGATCACACTATGTGAAGGGGCCGCGGCCATGGTGGCGAAGAAGACCGCCGGATCGAGAACGGCGGCCGAGAGATCCACGGCCGCGGCTGCCGGGGAGAGCCCTGGGGGCGACGACGAGCGGACCGCCCAGGAGGCGGACCGGGAGGAACCGGCGAAGAAGCCGGCGGGCGGACCGGCCCGGAAGGCGGCCAGGAAGGCGGCGAAGAAGGCGCCCGGGAGGACCGCGAAGAAGGCCGCGGAGCGTCCGCCCGGCGAACCGGGTGAGGAGCCGGGCCACCACGGGCCGGTGAAGAAGAGCACGGCGAAGAAGAGCGCAGCCAAGAAGGCTTCGAAGAAGGCAACGGGGGCGGCGCATGCCGCAGAGCAGACAGGAGCCCACACGGTGGTAGCCAAGAAGAGCGCCGGCCGGACCACGGCTGTCGGAAAGGGCGCCGCCACGGCGGTGCCCCAGGCACGCGCCGCCGCGACGGCTCCCGGGGAGCTCGCGGTCCGGCCCGGAGAGGACCCCTGGACGCCGGAGGAGGTCGAAGCGGCCCGGTCGGAACTGACCGGCGAGGCCGCGCGGCTGCGCACCGAGCTGGAGGCCTCGGGCGCGGCCCTGGCGGGCCTGATGCGCGACTCCGGGGACGGGGCCGGTGACGACGACGCCGACACCGGCACGAAGAACATCACCCGTGAGCACGAGCTGTCCCTGGCCGCCCACGCCCAGGAGACGCTCGACCAGACGGAGCGGGCCCTGGCCCGGCTGGACGCGGGGACGTACGGCCTCTGCGAGGTCTGCGGCAATCCCATCGGGAAGGCCCGGATGCAGGCGTTCCCCCGGGCCACGCTCTGCGTCGAGGACAAGCAGAAGCAGGAGCGGCGGGGCCAGTGACCCGATGCCGGGCGGGGGGGGGGGGGGGGGGCCCCCCCCCCCCCCCCGGGGGGTTACACCGCAAAAAAGAAAGGCCCACAAGGTTGTGGTGGCAAAGCGGGAGGGGGGGGCGCGCAAACAGGGAGGCCGCCAACACCCCCCCCCCCG
>NZ_JBIATW010000031.1:1947-3339 GCF_042892135.1 Streptomyces sp. NPDC001822 | reverse complement strand
AGGGTTCGGCCGTCATGGTCGCCTTCGGTTGCCGGCCCCAGTGCACTCACCTGTAAGGGTGGGGTGATGGGTGGCTGGTCGTTGTTTGAGAACTGCACAGTGGACGCGAGCATCTGTGGCCAAGTTTTTAAGGGCGCACGGTGGATGCCTTGGCACCAGGAACCGATGAAGGACGTGGGAGGCCACGATAGTCCCCGGGGAGCTGTCAACCAAGCTTTGATCCGGGGGTTTCCGAATGGGGAAACCCGGCAGTCGTCATGGGCTGTCACCCGCTGCTGAACACATAGGCAGTGTGGAGGGAACGCGGGGAAGTGAAACATCTCAGTACCCGCAGGAAGAGAAAACAACCGTGATTCCGGGAGTAGTGGCGAGCGAAACTGGATGAGGCCAAACCGTATGCGTGTGATACCCGGCAGGGGTTGCGCATGCGGGGTTGTGGGAGTTCTCTTGATCAATCTGCCGGTTGGTCGACGAGTCAGAAACCGTTGGTGTAGGCGAAGGACATGCGAAAGGTCCGGCGTAGAGGGTAAGACCCCCGTAGCTGAAACATCAACGGCTCGTTTGAGAACCACCCAAGTAGCACGGGGCCCGAGAAATCCCGTGTGAATCTGGCGGGACCACCCGCTAAGCCTAAATATTCCCTGGTGACCGATAGCGGATAGTACCGTGAGGGAATGGTGAAAAGTACCGCGGGAGCGGAGTGAAATAGTACCTGAAACCGTGTGCCTACAAGCCGTGGGAGCGTCGCGCATCGAGCTTGCTCGGTGCGTCGTGACTGCGTGCCTTTTGAAGAATGAGCCTGCGAGTTAGCGGTGTGTAGCGAGGTTAACCCGTGTGGGGAAGCCGTAGCGAAAGCGAGTCCGAATAGGGCGATTGAGTTGCACGCTCTAGACCCGAAGCGGAGTGATCTAGCCATGGGCAGGTTGAAGCGGAGGTAAGACTTCGTGGAGGACCGAACCCACCAGGGTTGAAAACCTGGGGGATGACCTGTGGTTAGGGGTGAAAGGCCAATCAAACTCCGTGATAGCTGGTTCTCCCCGAAATGCATTTAGGTGCAGCGTCGTGTGTTTCTTGCCGGAGGTAGAGCACTGGATAGGCGATGGGCCCTACCGGGTTACTGACCTTAGCCAAACTCCGAATGCCGGTAAGTGAGAGCACGGCAGTGAGACTGTGGGGGATAAGCTCCATGGTCGAGAGGGAAACAGCCCAGAGCATCGACTAAGGCCCCTAAGCGTACGCTAAGTGGGAAAGGATGTGGAGTCGCAGAGACAACCAGGAGGTTGGCTTAGAAGCAGCCACCCTTGAAAGAGTGCGTAATAGCTCACTGGTCAAGTGATTCCGCGCCGACAATGTAGCGGGGCTCAAGCGTACCGCCGAAGTCGTGTCATTCCA
>NZ_JBIATW010000031.1:0-1851 GCF_042892135.1 Streptomyces sp. NPDC001822 | reverse complement strand
TGGGATGGGTAGGGGAGCGTCGTGTGCCGGGTGAAGCAGCCGCGGAAGCGAGTTGTGGACGGTTCACGAGTGAGAATGCAGGCATGAGTAGCGATACACACGTGAGAAACGTGTGCGCCGATTGACTAAGGGTTCCTGGGTCAAGCTGATCTGCCCAGGGTAAGTCGGGACCTAAGGCGAGGCCGACAGGCGTAGTCGATGGACAACCGGTTGATATTCCGGTACCCGCTTTGAAACGCCCAATACTGAATCAGGCGATGCTAAGTCCGTGAAGCCGGCCCGATCTCTTCGGAGTTGAGGGTAGTGGTGGAGCCGATGAACCAGACTTGTACTAGGTAAGCGATGGGGTGACGCAGGAAGGTAGTCCAGCCCGGGCGGTGGTTGTCCCGGGGTAAGGGTGTAGGCCGTGTGGTAGGCAAATCCGTCACACGTTAAGGCTGAGACCTGATGCCGAGCCGATTGTGGTGAAGTGGATGATCCTATGCTGTCGAGAAAAGCCTCTAGCGAGTTTCATGGCGGCCCGTACCCTAAACCGACTCAGGTAGTCAGGTAGAGAATACCGAGGCGTTCGGGTGAACTATGGTTAAGGAACTCGGCAAAATGCCCCCGTAACTTCGGGAGAAGGGGGGCCATCACTGGTGAGGGAACTTGCTTCCTGAGCTGGGGGTGGCCGCAGAGACCAGCGAGAAGCGACTGTTTACTAAAAACACAGGTCCGTGCGAAGCCGTAAGGCGATGTATACGGACTGACGCCTGCCCGGTGCTGGAACGTTAAGGGGACCGGTTAGTGCACTTTCGGGTGTGCGAAGCTGAGAACTTAAGCGCCAGTAAACGGCGGTGGTAACTATAACCATCCTAAGGTAGCGAAATTCCTTGTCGGGTAAGTTCCGACCTGCACGAATGGCGTAACGACTTCTCGACTGTCTCAACCATAGGCCCGGTGAAATTGCACTACGAGTAAAGATGCTCGTTTCGCGCAGCAGGACGGAAAGACCCCGGGACCTTTACTATAGTTTGATATTGGTGTTCGGTTCGGCTTGTGTAGGATAGGTGGGAGACTTTGAAGCAGCCACGCCAGTGGTTGTGGAGTCGCCGTTGAAATACCACTCTGGTCGTGCTGGATGTCTAACCTGGGTCCGTGATCCGGATCAGGGACAGTGTCTGATGGGTAGTTTAACTGGGGCGGTTGCCTCCTAAAGAGTAACGGAGGCGCCCAAAGGTTCCCTCAGCCTGGTTGGCAATCAGGTGTTGAGTGTAAGTGCACAAGGGAGCTTGACTGTGAGACCGACGGGTCGAGCAGGGACGAAAGTCGGGACTAGTGATCCGGCAGTGGCTTGTGGAAGCGCTGTCGCTCAACGGATAAAAGGTACCCCGGGGATAACAGGCTGATCTTCCCCAAGAGTCCATATCGACGGGATGGTTTGGCACCTCGATGTCGGCTCGTCGCATCCTGGGGCTGGAGTCGGTCCCAAGGGTTGGGCTGTTCGCCCATTAAAGCGGTACGCGAGCTGGGTTTAGAACGTCGTGAGACAGTTCGGTCCCTATCCGCTGTGCGCGTAGGAATATTGAGAAGGGCTGTCCCTAGTACGAGAGGACCGGGACGGACGAACCTCTGGTGTGCCAGTTGTCCTGCCAAGGGCATGGCTGGTTGGCTACGTTCGGAAAGGATAACCGCTGAAAGCATCTAAGCGGGAAGCCTGCTTCAAGATGAGTATTCCCACCACCTTGAGTGGTTAAGGCTCCCAGTAGACGACTGGGTTGATAGGCCAGATGTGGAAGCCCGGTAACGGGTGGAGCTGACTGGTACTAATAGGCCGAGGGCTTGTCCTCAGTTGCTCGCGTCCACTGTGTT
>NZ_JBIATW010000030.1:0-18795 GCF_042892135.1 Streptomyces sp. NPDC001822 | reverse complement strand
GGGCCCGCCCGCGGGCGGGGGGGCCGCCGGCCCCGCGGGGGTGGTGGTGTGTTCGGTTTGCGCCCAAAAAGCCCCCCCGGGGGCCCGGGGGGGGGGGGGGCCCCGCCCCCCCCCCCCCCCACCACTCTCGTCCGGCAGGGGGCCTCACCACATCGGGCGAGTTCCGTATCTCCGCGGGCAGGGGGCCTTAGGTCTCCCGGGAAACGTCCTGAGGGAAGGCCCGCCGGACGCCCTGGCGGCGGGCCCGCCGCCGGGCTGCCCGTGAGCCGTCCCTGACGAGGAGGCCCGGAACCCGGGGGGCCCGGAACCCGAGGATGCCCGGAACCCGAGGAGGCCTGAACCCGAGGGCGGGCAGTCGGTCCGAGGGCTCAGCCGCCCGCCGCGGACGGCAGGGCCACGAAGAGGTCGAGGTACATGCCGACGGAGATCAGGACGCCCAGCACGCCGAGTGCGACGCCCGCCCAGGCGACGGATCGGATCCAGCCCGGCCTGGGGAGCGGGGACGGTGCCCCGAAGGCGGGGCGGACCAGGACGAACACGCCGACGAGCAGGGCGAGCAGCGCGAACAGACCGTTGACGAGTGCCGTGCTGTGCCAGGCGTCGCCGTAGATCTCGTTGATCTGCTGTGCGGCGCTGCCACCGCCGGAGGTCTTGATCTGGCCGACGAGCGTCTCGCGCTCGGCGGCGACCCGGCCGGTCCACGCTCCGGAGAGGGAGACGATGCCGAGCCCGGCGGCCACCACGGCGGCGGCACCGGAGCCGGTCCCGGTGGACGCGGCGGCCTCCGCCTCGGCGTACGGGTCGGTTTCCAGCTCGGTCTCCAGACCGTCCTCCGCTGCGGCGTCCGTCGCGGCCACGTCCATCGCGGTCACGTCCGACGCGGTCACGCCGGGTGCGACGCCCTCCGGCACGGCGTCCTCCGCGGGACCGGCCTTCTTCGCCGGGTCCGGTGCGGCGGCGGTGCCGCCCGCCGCCTTCTTGTCGGTGTCGTCGGTGGTCGTGGTGGAGGGGGTGGTGTTCATGCGCCGCACGCTAGGGGTCCCGTATGAGAGCCTCCTTAATGCCGGGCACGGCCGGCACGCGAGCATCCGGTCCGCACCTTCCCGGGGCCGCCCGCACAGCGCCCCCGGGAACACCGTTCGCCTCCGGGAGGCGGCCGTCAGCCGGAGACGCTCGGCCGGCCGTTCTCGATGTGGCCCATCAGGCGCCGCCGGAAGGACCCCTCCGTGTCGGCCGTCACGTCGAGGTCGTACCAGCCGTGGGAGTCGGCCGCCGAGTGCACGACCGTGCGGCTGCGGCCGGGCTTGACCTCGACCCGCCGGGTCCAGTCCAGCAGGTCGTCCTCCTCGACGTACGCCAGCGGACGCACGACGAAGGTCAGTGTCCGGCGGCCGGTGTTGCGCAGGGTGAGGTGCAGGTCACGCTCGTCGGCGTCGATCCGCGTGGCGAGTTCGGCGGGGCTGTCCGCGGTGCCCTCGAACTCCCGCCGGAAGCCGTTCGGTCCGGTGACCGTGAAGCGGTACCGCTCGCCGTCGAGAGGCACGGTCAGCTCCGCCCTCCGCCTGACGTCGCGGTGCTGCGGGACGGGGAACTCCCCTGCGTACGGGTAGAGCGCGAAGTGCGCGGACGACCTTCCCGTGTTGCTCAGGGACAGGCGCAGCCGATCGCCGTCCATCAGGACCGCCTGGGCGTCGGGCTGGTAGGGCAGCGGCCTGGCGGGACGGACGCCGGGCTCCTGGACGGGCATGCGCTGATCGGCCGGAGGCCTCGGCTGCCACCGCCCGCCGAAGGGCGGGACGGTGCCCGGGTGCGCGATCTCCGGCCGGCGCTGCGTCCGGCGGAAGTCGAAGGCCGACGTGAGGTCGCCGGTGACCGAACGGCGCCAGGCGCTGATGTTCGGCTCCTCCACGCCCGTCCAGCGCTCCAGGAGGCGGACCACCGACGTGTGGTCGAAGACCTCGGAGCAGACGTAGCCGCCGACGGTCCACGGCGACACCACCAGGAGCGGCACCCGCACACCGAGCCCGGTGGGCTTGCCCTCCCAGCGTTCCTCGGTGACCTCGACGGGAGGGACCGGCGGCGGCACGTGGTCGAAGAAGCCGTCGTTCTCGTCGTAGTTGATGATGACGGCGGTGTGCCGCCACACGTCGGGGTGCCTGCCGAGCGCGTCGAGGATCTTGTAGACGATCGTGGCGCTGTGGACCGGGGACGAGACGCTCGGATGCTCGGAGTCCACGGCGGACGGCACCAGGTAGGACACCGCGGGCAGCGTGCCGGCGGCGACGTCGGCGGCGAAGGCGTCGGCCAGCGTCCCCGTCTCCACCCGGCGCAGACCGCGTTCGAAGAGGCTGCGCTCAGGACGGGTCAGCATGGCGACGCCGTCCTCCAGCAGTCCGAGCAGCCGGTCCCGCTCCTGCCCCGGTCCGGCGTCCCGGACCGCCGCGTAGAAGGACTCCATGTAGGTGTGGCCGCCGGTCCGGACCAGCGCCTTGCGGGCCAGTGCCTTGAAGGTGCTGAAGAACTCGATCTGGTTGTCGGTGAAGTTCTCCCACTCGGTGTACGTACGCCAGCTGCGCCCGGCCTTCTCCAGCCGCTCCGCGTAGGTGCCCCAGCCGTAACCGGGGTGCGTGCCCTCGTCGTACGCGTCGTTGCCGACCGCGCGGGCGCCATTCTCCTCGAAGCCCGTCTTGCCGCTCCAGAGGTGGTTGCGGTTGGGGCTCGTCGAGGTGTGCACGGAGGAGTGGTAGGCGTCGCACACCGTGAAGGTGTCGGCCAGTTCGTAGTGCAGCGGGATGTCCCGGCGGTCGTAGTACGCCATGGTCGCGGCCGTCTTCGCGGTCACCCAGCCGTTCATCCACCCGTCGGCCCAGGCCTTGCCGCCGCCGCTCCAGGAGTGGTCGAGGGCACCGATGTACTGGAGGTCCTGCTTCTGCGCGGCGGCCGCCTCGCGCACGGGGAAGGGCAGTACCGCGGTCCCGGCCGGTCCCGGCTGCTCGAAGGCGGGCCTGCCCGACGGAAGCTCGATCGCGTTGCGGTCGCCGAACCCGCGCACCCCGCGGAGCATGCCGAAGTAGTGGTCGAACGAACGGTTCTCCTGCATGAGGATCACCACGTGCCTGATGTCCCCGAGCCCACCGGATCCCGTGGCCTGCTGCGGCTGCGCGGCCATCGCGGCCTGGAGCGACGGAGGAAGCAGCGAGCCCGCGGCCGCGGCCCCGAGAGCGCCGCCGCCCAGTGTGAAGAGCCGTCGCCGTGAAAAGTCCGTAGCCATGTGAGCCTCCCGAGAACCAGTGGTACGCCAGGAAGGTAGACAAGCGAGGTGGCGGCGGGAAGGCGTGCGAACGGCCCGGTGGTGAATGTCCGGCAGGTGCCCGGGAGCGTCACGGGGGCCGTCTTCCGCGCCGTCCGCACGCGCGTGCGGCCGGGCTCTCAGCCGGTTGCCGTCGCGCCGCCCGCTGCCGCGCCGGACACGCAGCGGGGGCGGGGGGGCGGCGGGGGGGCCCCCCCCCCCCCCCCCGGGCGCGGGGGGCCCCCCCCCCCCCCCGGTTTCGCGGGGGCGCGGGGGCCCCCCCGGGGGGGGGGGGGGGCCCCCGGGGGGCCCCCCCCCCCCCGCGACCGTGTCTCCGGGTCAGCCCTCGACGCCGAGCTTCTCCAGGATCAGCTCGCGCACCCGCGCGGCGTCGGCCTGGCCACGCGTGGCCTTCATGACCGCGCCGACCAGGGCGCCGGCGGCGGCGACCTTGCCGCTGCGGATCTTGTCGGCGATCGCCGCGTTGCCCGCGATCGCCTCGTCGACCGCCGTGCCCAGCGCGCCCTCGTCCGAGACGACCTTCAGGCCGCGCTTCTCGACGACGGTGTCCGGGTCGCCCTCGCCCGCGAGGACACCCTCGAGGACCTGGCGCGCCAGCTTGTCGTTGAGGTCGCCGGACGCGACGAGCTCGGCCACCCGGGCGACCTGCGCCGGGGTGACGGGCAGCTCGTCCAGGCCGCGGCCGGTCTCGTTGGCGTTGCGGGCGAGCTCGCCCATCCACCACTTGCGGGCCTGGTCGGACGGCGCGCCCGCCTCGGTCGTGGCGACGATCAGGTCGACCGCGCCCGCGTTGAGGATGGACTGCATGTCGTGCTCGCTGACACCCCACTCCTCCTTCAGCCGCGCGCGGCGGAGCCGCGGCAGCTCGGGGAGCCCCTTGCGGAGCTCCTCGACCCAGGCGCGGGACGGGGCGACCGGCACCAGGTCCGGCTCGGGGAAGTAGCGGTAGTCCTCGGCGTTGTCCTTGATGCGGCCGGCCGTGGTGGAGCCGTCCTCCTCGTGGAAGTGCCGGGTCTCCTGCACGATCGTCCCGCCGGAGTTCAGCACCGCGGCGTGGCGCTGGATCTCGAAGCGGGCGGCGCGCTCGACGGAGCGCAGCGAGTTGACGTTCTTCGTCTCGGAGCGCGTACCGAACGCCTCGCGGCCGTGCGGGCGCAGCGACAGGTTCACGTCGCAGCGCATCTGGCCCATCTCCATGCGGGCCTCGGAGACGCCGAGCGCCTTGATGAGCTCGCGGAGCTCGGCGACGTACGCCTTGGCGACCTCGGGGGCGCGTGCGCCCGCTCCCTCGATCGGCTTGGTGACGATCTCGATGAGGGGGATGCCCGCACGGTTGTAGTCGAGCAGCGAGTGGGAGGCGCCGTGGATGCGGCCGGTGGCACCGCCGACGTGCGTCGACTTGCCGGTGTCCTCCTCCATGTGGGCGCGCTCGATCTCCACGCGGAAGATCTCGCCGTCCTCCAGCTGGACGTCCAGGTAGCCGTTGAAGGCGATCGGCTCGTCGTACTGCGAGGTCTGGAAGTTCTTCGGCATGTCCGGATAGAAGTAGTTCTTCCGGGCGAAGCGGCACCACTCGGCGATCTCGCAGTTCAGCGCGAGCCCGATCTTGACGGCGGACTCGACGCCGATCTCGTTGACGACCGGGAGCGCGCCCGGCAGCCCGAGGCAGACAGGGCAGGTCTGCGAGTTGGCGTCCTGCTTGAGCTCGGTGGAGCAGCCGCAGAACATCTTGGTCTTGGTGCCCAGCTCGACATGGACCTCGAGGCCCATGACGGGGTCGTACGTCGCGAGGGCGTCCTCGTACGACTCCAGGTCAATGACAGTCACGGTGAAACTTTCCCTCTCAGCCCAGCAGGACGTCGTCGTCGCCGAGACGCTTGAGTTCGCGGTAGAGGATCGCCAGGCCTGTGACGATCGCGGCGGCCGAGACGGCGGCGTCGATCAGCCGGAGGGTGTCGCTCTCCTGCCGTGCGAGCTTGGCCTGCTTCGCGACGCTCAGCGCGCCGAAGGCGGTGGTGCCGAGCGACAGGTACACGCCGGACTTGGACTTCTTGAAGTTCTTGGCCTTCTTGGTCATTGCACTCACAGTGACGGAGCCTCCTCAAGCAGCGGGTGACCCCACTTTTCCACGAAGGCGGCCTCGACGGCGGCTCCGACCTTGTACAGCCGGTCGTCCTTCATGGCGGGGGCGATGATCTGCAGCCCGACCGGGAGCCCGTCCTCCGGGGCCAGGCCGCAGGGAAGCGACATGGCGGAATTGCCGGCGAGGTTGGTCGGAATGGTGCACAGGTCCGCGAGGTACATCGCCATCGGGTCGTCGGCGCGCTCGCCGATCGGGAAGGCGGTGGTGGGCGTCGTCGGGGAGACGATGACGTCGACCTGCTCGAACGCCCTCTCGAAGTCCTGGGTGATCAGGGTGCGGACCTTCTGGGCCGAGCCGTAGTACGCGTCGTAGTAGCCGGAGCTGAGCGCGTACGTACCGAGGATGACGCGGCGCTTGACCTCGTCGCCGAAGCCGGCCTCGCGGGTGAGCGCGGTGACGTCCTCGGCGGAGCGCGTGCCGTCGTCGCCGACGCGCAGGCCGTAGCGCATGGCGTCGAAGCGGGCGAGGTTCGAGGAGCACTCGGACGGCGCGATCAGGTAGTACGCCGAGAGGGCCAGGTCGAAGGACGGGCAGTCGAGCTCGACGACCGTGGCGCCGAGGGACTTCAGCAGCTCGACGGACTCGTTGAACCGCTGGACGACGCCGGCCTGGTAGCCCTCGCCCGAGAACTGCTTGACGACGCCGACGCGCATGCCCTGTACGGAGCCGTTGCGCGCCGCCTCGACGACCGGCGGGACCGGTGCGTCGATGGAGGTCGAGTCGAGCGGGTCGTGTCCGCCGATGACCTCGTGCAGGAGCGCCGCGTCCAGGACCGTGCGGGCGCAGGGCCCGCCCTGGTCGAGGGAGGACGAGAAGGCGACCATGCCGTAGCGGGAGACGCCGCCGTAGGTGGGCTTGACGCCGACGGTGCCGGTGACGGCGGCGGGCTGGCGGATGGAACCGCCGGTGTCCGTGCCGATGGCGAGCGGTGCCTCGAAGGAGGCCAGCGCGGCGGAGGAACCGCCGCCGGAACCGCCGGGGATGCGGGTGAGGTCCCACGGGTTGCCGGTCGGGCCGTAGGCGCTGTTCTCGGTGGAGGACCCCATGGCGAACTCGTCCATGTTGGTCTTGCCGAGGATGACGACGTCGGCCGCCTTCAGCTTCCTGGTGAGGGTCGCGTCGTACGGCGGGACCCAGCCCTCGAGGATCTTCGAACCGACGGTGGTCGGCATGTCCTTCGTGGTGAAGATGTCCTTGAGCGCGAGCGGGACGCCTGCCAGCGGGCCGAGCTTCTCGCCCGCCTCGCGCTTGGCGTCGACGGCGCGGGCCTGCGCGAGCGCGCCCTCGCGGTCGACGTGCAGGAAGGCGTGGACCTTCTCGTCGATGGCGTCGATCCGGGCCAGGTGGGCCTCGGTGACCTCGACGGCCGTCAGCTCGCCGGAGGCGATCCGCGCGGCGATCTCGGCCGCGGTGAGCTTGATGATGGTGCTGATGTCCGTCATGGCTGTTAGTCCTCCCCCAGGATCTGCGGCACCTTGAAACGCTGCTGCTCCTGGGCCGGGGCGCCGGAGAGCGCCTGCTCGGGGGTGAGCGACGGACGGACCTCGTCCGCGCGCATGACGTTGGTCAGCGGCAGCGGGTGGGAGGTCGGCGGTACGTCTTGGTCGGCGACCTCGGAGACGCGGGCGACCGCGCCGATGATGTCGTCGAGCTGACCGGCGAAGTGCTCGAGCTCTTCGCCCTTCAGCTCCAGACGCGCCAGCCGGGCGAGGTGGGCGACCTCCTCGCGCGTGATGCCAGGCATGCAGCGATCCTCAGGGTTTGGTGTGTGGTTTTGGCCCAATCCTATGGGGTCGCCGGGCACGCCCGTGGCCGAGCCGACCGGCGCCGGGCGCCGATTGAGGACAAAACGGCCACCCTGCGCGGCCCGTCCCTCAGGCGGTCGCCGGGCCGGGGTTGAGCGCGTGCCCCGCGGACCTGGGTTCCCGCTCGGACACCAACGCCGCCGCTGCCTCCAGCTCCGAGGGCCGGCGCCATCCGTGCTCGCCCCGGGCCCTCAGCCAGGCCGTCGTCTCGTGCGGCGGCATCGCCGCCGCGACGAGCCACCCCTGCACGGCGTCGCAGTGCAGGTCACGCAGCCGCTCCCAGGTCTCGTCGTCCTCCACGCCCTCGGCGACCACGATCAGCCCGAGCGAATGGGCGAGGTCGATGGTGCAGCGGACGATCTCGGCGTCCTCGTGGTCCACGGCCAGCCGTGCCACGAACGACCGGTCGATCTTGAGCTCGCTGACCGGCAGCTTCCGCAGGTGGACGAGGGAGGAGTAGCCGGTGCCGAAGTCGTCCAGCGACATCTTCACTCCGTGCGCCGTCAGTCCGGCCAGGGTGTCGGCGGCCCGCTGCGGGTCCTCCAGCAGGACGTGTTCCGTGATCTCCAGCTGCAGCGACCCCGCCGGCACGCCGTGCCGGGCGAGCCGGGCCGCCACGCTGCCCGCGAAGCCGGGCGTGTGGACGTCGCGGGGCGAGACGTTGACGGCCACGGGCACGAAGAGGCCCTGGGCACGCCACCGGGCCACCTGGGCCAGCGCCGTCTCCAGGACGTATTCGGTGAGGTGGGGCATGAGCCCCGAGGACTCGGCGATCGCGATGAACTCGTCCGGGGGGACCCGGCCGCGCTCCGGGTGCACCCAGCGGACGAGCGCCTCCAGGCCCGCCACCTGGCCGTCGAAGCGGACCTTGGGCTGGTAGTGCAGTTCCACCTCCCGGGCGTCCAGGGCGCGGCGCAGGTCGCCCAGCAGGCCCAGCCGGTCCGGGGTGTTGCTGTCCCGCTTCGACTCGTAGACCTCGACGCCCGTACGGTCCCGCTTGGCCTGGTACATCGCGACGTCCGCCCGCCTCAGCAGGCCCTCGGCGTCGAGTGCGTGGTCGGGGTGGACGGCGACCCCGGCGCTCGCCTCCAGCACCAGGGTCAGACCGTCGAGGTCCAGCGGCGAGGAGAGGGCTGCGACGAGATGCCGTGCGACGCGCTGTGCGCTGGTGGTGGAGTCGGCCGTCGGCAGCAGGACGGCGAACTCGTCGCCCCCGAGCCGTGCGGCCTCCGCACCCCGCGGCAGGGCGAGCCGCAGCCGCTCCGCGATCTGGAGCAGGAGCCGGTCCCCGGCCAGATGCCCGAGGGTGTCGTTGACGGCCCGGAAGCGGTCCAGGTCGATCAGGACGAGTGCGGACCGGGTGCCGGTGCCCCGGGTCTCCTCCAGCGCCGTCCACGTCCGCTCCAGCAGCCACTGCCGGTTCGGCAGGCCGGTCAGCGGGTCGCGCAGCTGCTCCTCGGCCCGCGCCCGGGCGATCCACAGCGTGGAGTCGAGGGCGATCAGCGGAACGGCGAAGAGCGGGAGCAGCACCGGCGTGGCCGAGGCCACCACGCAGATCAGGGGGGCGATACCGAGCAGGGCCACCGCGACGAGCCCCTGACGCAGCAGCGCGGTACGGGCGATCGTCGGCAGCCCCCCGGTCCGGGAGGCCCGGGCGTACCACAGAAGAGCTCGGGTGACGAGCAGGTACACCGCCGCGGCGAGCAGCACCTCCGGCAGGGCCGCGATGCCCCAGTGGAGTGGCCGCCAGGGTGTCTCGACCGTGGGGGCCTCGCCGAACGCCGACAGCACGAGCGCCGCGGCCCCGACGCCGAGTATGTCCACGGCACCGTGTAACAGGCCCTGCCACCAGCGGTGGCGCCTGGCCATGCCGACGAGGACCACGACGACGAGGCTGACCAGCCCGGCGGGCACCCAGCCGTAGAGCAGGAGTACGGCAAGCGTGAGGGCGGCACCGGAACCGGTACCGCCCCACCAGCGGTCGCGCCCGAGGGCGACCAGATGTCCCACGATGATCCCGGTGAGCAGGGCGAGCGACCAGCCCGCGGTGCCGTCGGGAAACAGCGCGCGCCCGTCCTGGACCGTCCGGTAGAAACCGGTGGCGAGCTGCAGCGCGGCGACCGCAACGACCACCGTGCCCGCTCTTGACGTGAGGCCCACGAAACCCTGCAGCCGCGACACCGCTGCGGCGCTCTCGGTCGGTTCCATTCCGTCCCTCTCACAGCCGGCGGTGCCGATGTCCCACGGTGGCCCCCGCTCCCATGCCCACACGACCCGATTCCCGTCACGCGGCCGGGCACCGCAGGTGCTCGTTCAACAGTAGGCCGCCGGAGGCCCGCACGGGCAGCGCTCTGCAGCTCTGGCCCGAATGCGGACCGGGGAGCCCGCGTCGCCCGCTGTCCGCCGAACGGGTGGTGCGGACGGGCCGGTCCGGTCCTTCCGGCCCGTCCCCTTGATTCCCCGCGGGGCACGGGCCACGCGTCACCCGTGTATCGATCGCGCCTCGATCAGGCTTCCGCGGGAACAGCGGCCTCCCTGGCCGCATCCGGCCCCTGTCCGAGGAGCACGGCGAAGCCGTCCTCGTCGAGGACGGGCACCTTGAGCTGCATCGCCTTGTCGTACTTCGATCCGGGGTTGTCGCCCACCACGACGAAGGAGGTCTTCTTCGACACCGAGCCGGTGACCTTGGCGCCCAGGCTCTGGAGCGCGTCCTTGGCACCGTCCCGGGTGTACGTCGCGAGCGTGCCGGTGACGACCACGGTGAGCCCCTCCAGGGGCCGGGGGCCCTCGTCGGCGCCCGCGCCCTCGTCCTCCATCCGGACTCCGGCCTCACGCCACTTGCGCAGGATCTCGCGGTGCCAGTCCTCGGCGAACCACTGCTTGACCGACGCGGCGATGATGGGCCCGACCCCGTCGGCCGCGGCCAGTTCCTCCTCGGACGCCTCGTCGATCCGGTCGACGGAGCGGAACTGGCGGGCCAGTTCCACGGCGGCCACCGGTCCCACGTGGCGGATCGAGAGCCCGGTCAGGATGCGGGCGAGCGGTGCCTCCTTGGCTGCGGCGATGCCCTCCAGCATGCCGAGGGCGTTCTTCTTCGGCTCGCCCTGCTGGTTGGCGAAGACGGTGGCGATCTTCTCCTCGCCCGTCTTCGGGTCGCGCTTGGGCAGGCCGCTGTCCGCGTCCAGGACGTACGCCCGGATCGGCAGCAGTTGCTCCACCGTCAGGTCGAAGAGGTCCCCCTCGTCCAGCAGGGGCGGCTCGGCGGGCTCCAGCGGCCTGGTCAGGGCCGCCGCGGCGACGTAACCGAAGTGGTCGATGTCCAGGCACCTGCGGCCCGCCAGATAGGCCAGCCGCTCCCTCAACTGAGCCGGACACGAACGGGCGTTGGGACACCGCAGATCGATGTCCCCCTCCTTCATCGGGCGCAGCGCCGTGCCGCACTCGGGGCACTCGGACGGCATGACGAACTCCCGCTCGCCGCCGTCGCGGAGGTCGACGACCGGCCCGAGGATCTCCGGGATGACGTCGCCCGCCTTGCGGAGCACCACCGTGTCCCCGATGAGGACGCCCTTGGCCTTCACGACGTTCTGGTTGTGGAGGGTCGCGAACTCCACCTCGGACCCCGCCACCTCCACGGGCTCCACCTGGGCGTAGGGCGTGACCCTGCCGGTGCGTCCCACGCCCACGCGGATGTTGACCAGCTTGGTGTTGACCTCCTGCGGGGCGTACTTCCAGGCGATGGCCCAGCGCGGCGCGCGGGAGGTGGAGCCGAGCCTGCCCTGGAGCGGGATCTCGTCGAGCTTGATGACGACGCCGTCGATCTCGTGCTCGACGGACTGGCGGTTCTCCCCGAAGTGGGTGATGAACTCCCGTGCCTCGTCCAGGGTTTCGACGACCTTGTTGTGCCGGGCGGTGGGCAGCCCCCACTCCCTCAGCAGGTCGTACGCCTGGGAGAGCCGGTCGATGTCGAAGCCCTCGCGGGCCCCGATGCCGTGCACCACCATGTGCAGCGGGCGGCCGGCGGTGACCTTGGGGTCCTTCTGTCTGAGCGAGCCCGCCGCCGCGTTCCGCGGGTTGGCGAAGGGCTTGTCGCCGGCCTCGACGAGCCGGGCGTTGAGCCCTTCGAAGGCCTCCATGGGGAAGAAGACCTCCCCGCGGATCTCGACGAGGGCGGGAATCCGGTCGCCCTCCAGGCGGTGCGGGATCTCGGCGATCGTACGGACGTTGGGGGTGATGTCCTCACCGGTGCGGCCGTCACCCCGGGTCGCCGCGCGGGTCAGCCTGCCGTGCTCGTAGGTGAGGTTGACGGCGAGGCCGTCCACCTTGAGCTCGCACAGGAAGTGGTAGCCGCCCCTGCCCACGTCCCTGGCCACGCGCTCGGCCCAGGCCGCGAGCTCCGCGTCGTCGAAGGCGTTGTCCAGGGAGAGCAGGCGTTCCCGGTGCTCGACGGAGGTGAATTCCGTGGTGTAGGGGCCCGCGACCTTCTGGGTCGGCGAGTCCGGGGTGCGCAGTGCGGGGTGCTCGTCCTCGACGGCCTCCAGCGCGCGCATCAGCCGGTCGAACTCGGCGTCGCTGACGACCGGCTGGTCCTTGACGTAATACCGGAAGCGGTGGTCCTCGATCTGCTCGGCGAGGAGTGCGTGCTGCTCCCGCACCTCCGCCGGCACACCGGTCAGCTGCTGTGCCTGCTCTTCGCCGGCCATCGTCCGTTCCTCCCGTTGACCCGTTGCCCCGTTACTCAGGGTTGTCTGCGAGCGACTTCGCGGCCCGGGCGCAGTGGGCGAGCGCGGCGCGCGCGTACGCGGGCGACGCGCCCGCGAGACCGCAGGACGGAGTGATCACGACGGACTCACTGAGAGTCCCCGGATTCAGCCCCAGCCTGCTCCACAACGTCCTGACCTCCTTGACGCTACCGCCAGGGTCCGACAATGCGGTCGAGGCGCCGTCGAGACCGGGAACCACGCCGAGGAAGAGCTGGGTACCGCCCTCGACGGCTTCCCCGATCGCCTCCTCCTCACGCTCGGTGAGCAGCGAGAAGTCGATGGAGACGGCGCCCGCTCCCGCCCTGCGCAGCAGCGCGAACGGCACCTCGGGGGCGCACGAGTGGACCACCGTGGGCGACGCCCCGTTGACGGCGAGCAGGTCGCGCAGCGCTCCCTCGACGACCTGCCGGTCCACCGCACGGTAGGTGCGGTAGCCGCTCGCGGACCTCACCCGCCCGCGCAGTACGGCGGTCAGGGAGGGCTCGTCCAGCTGGAGCACGACCTCGGCCCCGGGAATCCTGCGCCGTACCTCGGCGAGGTGGGAGCGCAGCCCCTCGGCGAGGGAGCCCGCCAGGTCGCGGCAGGCTCCCGGGTCGCCGAGCATGGCTTCTCCGCCCCGCAGTTCGAGCGCCGCCGCGAGCGTCCAGGGGCCGACGGCCTGGACCTTGAGCAGCCCTTCGTAGCCCTGGGTGAACTCCTCCAGGGCGTCGAGGTCCTCGCCGAGCCAGGACCGGGCGCGCCGGGTGTCGCGGCCGGGCCGGTCGCTGACGCGCCAGCCGCTGGGCTCGACGTGGCCGTACATGTCGACGAGCAGGCCGACGGTCCGGCCGGTCATGTCGGCCCCTGGTCCCCGCGCGGGCAGCTCCCCGAGGTACGGCATGCCCTGGCCGTCGGCGAAGGACCCCGTGACGGTCCTGGCCGTCTCCCGGGCGTCTCCGCCCGGCATGGATCCGATCCCGGTGGCTGCACTCGCGCTGAACCCGCTCTTCTCGCTCACACGGAAAGCCTACGGGCCCCGGGAACCCGCTCTCAGCGGCCGGGGCGGACCGTCAGGTCGTTGACCTCGGCGTCCCGGGGCAGGTCGAGTGCCATCACGATCGTGGTGGCCACCGACTCGGGGTCGATCCAGCGCGAGGCGTCGTACTCCTTGCCCTCCTGCTGGTGGACCTTGGCCTGCATGGGGCTCGCCGTGCGGCCCGGGTAGACGGAGGTGACACGGACACCGGCGGCGTGCTCCTCGTGGCGCAGCGCGTCGGCGAGCGCCTTGAGGCCGTGCTTGCCGGCGGCGTAGGCACCCCACTCGGCGTGCGCGGCAAGCCCTGCGCCGGAGTTCACGAACACGACGTGGCCCTGGGTGACGCGCACCTGCGGAAGCAGCAGACGGGTCAGTTCGGCGGGGGCGATCAGGTTGGTGTTGAGCTGGAAGTGCCAGGCCTTGGGGGTGAGTTCGCCGACCCGGCCGAGCTCGACCACTCCCGCGACGTGGAGCAGCGAGTCGAGGCGGTCGGGCATCGTCTGCTGGCCGAACGCCCAGGAGAGCCGGTCGGGGTTGCCGAGGTCGCCGACGAGCGTGCGGGCACCGGGGTGGAGCGCCGCCAGCTCCTTGGCGCGTGCGGCGTCACGGGCGAGCAGCACGAGGTCGTCGCCGCGTTCCCGGAGGCGGCGGGCGACCGCCTCGCCGATACCGGATCCGGCGCCGGTGATGAAGTGAGTAGGCATGCCCTCATGCTCGCATCATGCCCGTGCCCTTCCTCTCGCCGTCCCGGTCTCACCGCAGGCCGCCCGACTCCTCCAGGTAAGCGAGAGCGCCGACGGCGTCCTTCGCGAAGAACACGAGGTCGGTGAGGGGAAGCGGCAGGAAGCCCTCGTCGTCCATGCGCTGGAACTGCTGGCGCAGGCCGTCGTAGAACCCGGCGGTGTTGAGCAGGACGACGGGCTTGGCGTGCTTGCCGTGCTTCTTCAGCTCCAGGATCTCCGTCGCCTCGTCGAGCGTGCCGGTCCCACCGACCATGATCACGACGGCGTCGGCCTTCTCCAGGAGCAGTGCCTTGCGCTCGGCCAGGTCCTTGGCGATCACCATCTCGTCGGCGTTCGTCCGCGCCTTGGCCGCCAGGAATTCCACCGAGACGCCGACGAGCCGGCCGCCCGACTCCTGCACCCCGTCGGCCACGACCTTCATCAGTCCGCTCTCCGACCCACCCCAGACCAGGGTGTGGCCGCCCCGGCCCAGCAGCTCGGCGAACTCGCGTGCGGGTCCGGTGTAGCGGTCGTCGAGGTCGGCAGCGGAGAGGAAGACGCAGATGTTCATGGTGACACCGTACGACCGGCCCCGGACGCGGGAAGAAACAGGCCTCCCGGGTGGCTGAAGCACATATGACTTCCACCACAGGACACACCATCACCGTGGAACCCGCCGACGTGCACGTGCGGGCGGTGCACGACGGCCAGGTCCTCGCCGAGAGCCGTCGGCCGCTGGTGCTGCGCGAGACGGGCTGTCCGGACCGCTACTACCTGCCGCCCGAGGATGTCCGTACGGACCTCCTGACGCCGTCCGGCACCCGTACGCACTGCCCGTTCAAGGGGGACGCGTCCTACTGGTCGCTGCCCGGCGCGGCCGACCTCGTGTGGGCCTATCCAGACCCCAGGGACCAAGTGGGTCCGATCAAGGACCACTTCTGCTTCTACGCCACCGAGGTCGTATCCGACTGACCGTCAGAAATATTTCTCCGCGGCGGCGATGAGTTCCGACGGGCCCGGGAGTCCACCCCCACATGGACAAGACTCTCTCCCGCGACGGCACGTCGATCGCTTATCGCCGCCGCGGCGACGGGCCGCCGGTGGTCCTGGTCGGCGGGGCCCTGAGCACCGCGGCCGACGAGGCGCCGCTGGCCGCACTGCTCGCCCCGCGCTTCACGGTCGTCACGTACGACCGCCGGGGCCGCGGGAGCAGTGGCGACAGCGGGCCGTACACGGTCCGCCGCGAGATCGAGGACCTGGCGGCGGTGGCGGCCCGGGTCGGCGGGCGTGTGTCGCTGTTCGGCATGCTGTCCGGCGGAGCGCTCGCCCTGGAGGCGCATGCCGCCGGGCTGCCCGTGAACCTGCTCGCGGTCTATGAGCCGCCGTACACGCCCGGCCCCGCCGGCCCGCCGCACCCCTCGCGCTGCACGGCTCTGCTGCACCGCCTGCTCGCGGCGGGCGACCGGGCGGGAGCCGTGGAACTCCATCTGTCGCGGGCGGGTTTCCCGGAGGCGACGATCGCACGGATGCGCCGGGCACCGCTGTGGCGGGAGTTGGAGGCGGTGGCGCACACCCTCGCGTACGACGACGCGCTGCTGGGCGACGGGACGGTGCCCACCGGGAGGTTCGCCTCGCTCACGGCGCGCACCCTGGTCGTGACGGGTGGTTTCAGCACCCCGCAGGCGCACGAGACGACGCGCGCCCTGGCGGCCGCAGTCCCCCGTGCCAGGCACCGCACCCTGACGGGTCAGACCCGCGAACTGGCGCCGCACGTGATCGCACCGGTCCTGGCGGACTTCTTCGCCCGGGACACGTTCCTGCGGACGGCGTCATGAGCCCGACCTCGCCGCGCACCCGGAGCGGGCAGTGCGCGGCGCGGGTGGCCCATCGGCGCGCACGGCTCGTCCGCGGGCACAGCTCGTCGGCGGGCACGGCACGGGCCGTTCCGCATCGGAAGGGGAGGGCGTGACTTCCGCGCGGGGATCCCGGCGCGGGGCCTCCAGCACGGCCGGGTCGTCGCAGGGGAACGACCCGGCCGGCCCGGACGTCGTCAGCCGGCCGCAGCCGTCCTCTCACGCCTGACCGTCGTCGCGATGGTGGCCGAGCCGACCACCCGCGTCCCGTCGTACAGCACGACGGCCTGGCCGGGGGCGACACCGCGCACCGGCTCGGTGAAGGTGACGGACAGGACGCCGTCGGCCAGCTCGGCCGTCACCTCGGTCTCGCCGCCGTGGGCGCGGAGCTGAGCCGTATAGGTTCCCGGCCCGGTCGGGGCCGTGCCGCACCAGCGGGGCTTGATGGCGGTGAGGGCCGTGACGTCCAGGGCCTCGGCCGGGCCCACCGTCACGGTGTTGTTCACCGGGGAGATGTCCAGGACGTAGCGGGGCTTGCCGTCCGGGGCCGGGTGGCCGATGCGCAGGCCCTTGCGCTGGCCGATGGTGAATCCGAACGCGCCCTCGTGGGTGCCGACCTTCGTGCCCGACTCGTCGAGGATGTCGCCCTGGGCGGGCCCCCCGAGACGGCCGGCCAGGAAGCCCTGGGTGTCGCCGTCGGCGATGAAGCAGATGTCGTGGCTGTCCGGCTTCTTGGCGACCGCCAGGCCCCGGCGCTCGGCCTCGGCCCGGATCTCGTCCTTGGTGGTGAGGGTGTCGCCCAGCGGGAACATCGCGTGCGCGAGCTGCTTCTCGTCCAGGACACCGAGGACGTAGCTCTGGTCCTTGGCCATGTCGGAGGCCCGGTGCATCTCGCGGGTGCCGTCGTCCTTGAGGACGACCGTGGCGTAGTGGCCGGTGCACACGGCGTCGAAGCCGAGGGCGAGCGCCTTGTCGAGCAGCGCCGCGAACTTGATCTTCTCGTTGCAGCGCAGGCACGGGTTGGGGGTGCGCCCCGCCTCGTACTCCGCGACGAAGTCGTCGACGACGTCCTCGCGGAAGCGTTCCGCAAGGTCCCAGACGTAGAACGGGATGCCGATGACGTCCGCGGCGCGGCGCGCGTCACGGGAGTCCTCGATGGTGCAACAGCCTCGCGCGCCCGTGCGGAAGGACTGCGGGTTCGCGGAGAGGGCGAGGTGCACGCCGGTCACGTCGTGGCCCGCCTCGGCGGCACGGGCCGCGGCGACGGCGGAGTCGACTCCGCCGGACATGGCGGCGAGCACGCGGAGGGGGCGCTGGGAGGTGTGATTCATAGCCTCTCCAGAGTACGGGGCCCCGGGAACCGAATGCTCGCCGATATGCGTTGAGGAGCACATGGGGAACAACGGGAGTGCCGGGTCATCAGGGAAAGGCCCTGGTCACGGCATCAGTCGGCGGACGCTGCTGATCGGCGGCGGTGTCGCGGCAGCGGGGACTGCCGCTCTTGCCGTGGAGGAGATCAGACGCGTCTGGTGGCGGATGCCGGGTGTGGAGAAGCCGCGCGAGGCAGGCGAGCTGGACTACGCCCCGGCGCAGTGGATAGCCGCGTCCGAGGCGAACTGGCGGCGCGCCGACCGGCCTGCCGACTACGCCGTGGACCGGGTGATCATCCACGTCACCCAGGGCAGCTTCGCCAGTGCGGTCAAGGTCTTCCAGGACCCGGCCCACCGGGCGGCGACGCACTACATCGTCGGGCAGGACGGCCGGGTCACGCAGATGATCCGCGAGCTGGACGTCGCGTTCCACGCGGGCAACCGGTCGTTCAACGAACGCAGCGTCGGCATCGAGCACGAGGGGTTCGTGGACCGGCCGCAGGACTTCACGACGGCGATGTACAAGTCGTCGGCGCGTCTGACAGCCGCGATATGCAAGCGGTACGGCATCCCCGTCGACCGCGAGCACATCATCGGGCATGTGGAGGTGCCGGGCACGGACCACACCGACCCCGGCCCCTACTGGGACTGGCACCGCTACATGAAACTGGTGCGCGCCGCGTCGACCGCAGGGCCGTCGGCGGCGGCCGGCTGAATCCCGCCACCGCTGGCCGGTCCGAGGGCCGGGCCGGATGCGGTCCTCGCCTGACAAGGCGTGAAGCTCCGCCCCGGAACCGCCGCCGTCGTCGTCGCAGCCGGCACGGGGGCCGGTCTTCCCTGCCGATGCTCAGGCGGCGATCGGAAGCAGCTCACGAACCACGAGACCCGTCTCAGCCCGATGACGGAAGACAAGACGGACGTCTACGCCGTCCGGCCCAGCCGCTGCGACAGCTCCGCGGACGGTCAGCGGTGCTACCGCACGGCCGGCCTGTTCCGGCTCCGGGGGATGCCCGGCGGTGGCAAGGAGTCCTTCTGCGGACGAGTCACGTCAAGGACGCCGTCCACTCCACCGATGCCGGACAGATCGGCGAGGCCTGCTACCAGTGGGACGGCCTCCACGACTGACACCTGGTACGCCGCTCCTCCGCCCTGCGTCGGGCGGTGCAGCCCGCCGTACATCGGACGGAGACGCCTCGGGTGTACCTGCCGGGTTGTGCCCGCCGGTGATGCCACCGGCTCCCGGTGATGCCGTCCTCCGGCCCCGCGGGCTTCGGCGGTGTGTTCCACATCTCACCGAGGCCGTGCAGCAGGTGCGCCTGCTTCCACGTCGATGAGGGGTGACAGGAAGGGAGGAACGTATGGAACTGGCGACCGAGCGGATTCCGCACGCCGAACCGATCACACCCGAGCCGGCCGAGGACGGAATCGACTTCCATGGCTTCGTCCTCGCCCGGTCGGCCGTACTGTTCCGCGGCGCCCTCGTCCTCACGGGAAACCGCGAGGCGGCGGAGGACCTGGTCCAGGAGACCCTGGAGCGGGCCTGCCGCAAGTGGCGCACCATAGCCGCCAAGGACGCTCCTGACGCCTATGTGCGGCGCATCATGGTGAACCTGGCGAACGACCGGTGGAGAAGGTTCCACCGCACGCTCGCGCACCAGGACGGCGGCGACAGGGCGGCTCCGGGCGACGACTACGGTCAGGTGGACGCCCGGGACCAGTCTTGGGTTCTAGGGATCGTCGCAACACCCCAGTTCAAGGGGTGCGATGGATTTCGAGATCCGAGGGAGCCGGAAGCCGCAGGGGCCGAGGAAGCT
>NZ_JBIATW010000029.1:0-26225 GCF_042892135.1 Streptomyces sp. NPDC001822 | reverse complement strand
CTGCAGGGGGGACCCTGTGGGAGAGTAGGACGCCGCCGAACAATTATTCCGGGAAAGCCCCGTGCCCTTGTGGCACGGGGCTTTTCTGCGTTCCGAGCGTCTAGGGTCGGACCATGCGCTACGAACTGGTCATCTTCGACAACGACGGCGTGCTCGTCGACAGTGAGCCGATCTCCAACTCCGTCCTGGCCGGCTACCTCACGGAGCTCGGTCACCCCACCTCGTACGACGAGTCCCTCCGCGACTACATGGGGGCCGCCATCCACCGGGTGCACGACCTCGTGGAGGAGCGGACCGGCCAGAAGCTGCCCGCGGACTTCGACGAGGAGCTCCACCGGCGGACCCTCACCGTGTTCCAGCAGGAGCGGCTGGCGGCGGTCAGCGGGGTCGACGAGCTGCTGGGCGAGCTCGTCGCCGACGGAGTCGCGTACTGCGTCGCCTCGTCCGGGAGCCACCAGAAGATCGCGGCCGGACACCTGAACACCGGCCTCGACCAGTGGTTCGAGGACGAATGGATCTTCAGCTCCGAAGACGTGGGGCGGGGAAAACCCGCTCCGGACCTGTTCCTCCACGCCGCCGAGCGGATGGGCGTCGCCCCCGGGAGGTGCGTCGTGATCGAGGACAGCCCGCTCGGCGTCGAGGCGGCACGGGCCGCAGGCATGGACGTGTACGGGTTCACGTCGATGATGCCGGCGGACCGGCTGGTCGGGGTCACCGGGCACTTCTCCGACATGTCGCAGCTCCTCAAACTGCTCGCCTGATCGATCTACCCAGGAGTAGTTCCCGGCCCTACGCTCGCGGCCATGACGGATGCGCGGTTGCGGTACGGCAGAGCTTCCCTCGCCCTGAGCTTCCTGGTGCAGGGGGTGACCTTCGCACTGCTCGTGACGCGCATCCCCGCGGTGCAGGACCGCTACGGGATATCCGACGGCCTGCTGCCGGTGTTCCTGGCCGCGGTCCCCGTCCTGGCGGGGGCCGCCAGCGTGGCGACGGAGAAGCTGGTCGCGCGGGTACGCCCCGGGGTCGTGCTGAGGTGGGCTCAGCCTGTCGTGATGCTGGCGCTGCTGGGTGTGGGCGCCGGCAGCGAGGTGTGGCAGGCCGCTGTGGCGCTCGGCGTTTTCGGGCTGGCCGTGGGGGCGCTGGACGCCTCGATGAACATGATGGGCGTCAGCCTGCAGCGGGCCTACGGGCGGAGCATCATGCTGGGGTTCCACGCCGCATACAGTCTCGGCGGCATCGCCGGGGCCTCGCTGGCGTGGGCCGGGGCCCACTGGGACCTGTCGCTGCTGGTGTCCTATCTGCCGGCGGTCGTCGTCCTGCTGCCCGCGGCACTGATCGGGAGCCGTTGGTACGCGGAGGGCGGGGCCGGCGGTGACGTGGTGGTGGGGGAGCCGGGAGGCCGGGGCGCGTCCGTGCCGTTCGGACTGCTCATGCCGCTGTGCCTGGTGATGGCGTTCGCGTACATCGGTGACTCGACGGTCTCCAACTGGAGCGCCAAGTATCTGCAGGACGTGCTGGGCGGTTCGGAGCAGTTGGCGACCGTTCCGTACAACGTCTACATGGTGACGACGCTGCTGGGGCGTGCCGTGGGTGACCTCGGAGTGCGGCGGTTCGGTGCGGTGGCAGTGGTGCGGGGCGGGAGTGTGCTGGCCGCGCTGGGGTTCGCGGTGGTCGCGGCCGCGCCGGGGCCCTGGTGGGGGATGCTCGGGTTCACGCTGCTCGGGCTGGGGCTCTGTGTGATCGTCCCGCAGACGTTCGCGGCGGCGGGGCGGATGTTCCCCGGGGCGAGCGATGTGGCCGTGGCCCGGCTGAACGTCTTCAACTACGTGGGGTTCCTGGTCGGGTCGCCGCTCGTGGGGGCTCTGGGGGACGCGTGGAGCTATCGGGGCGCGATGCTCGTGCCTCTGGTGCTGGTGCTGGCGACGCTCGTGTACGCCCGGTCGTTCGGCGCGGAGCCCGCCCGATACGGTGGCGGGCATGAGCGGGCGCGCGCGGCTGATGTGGGATGAGGCGGTAACGGGGTACGACTTCGGGGCGGGGCATCCCATGGACCCGGTGAGACTCGCCCTGACGATGGGGCTGGTGCGGGCCTTCGGTCTGGACGGGAAGGCGGACGTCCGGTCGGCCACGTCGGCCGGGGACTCCACGCTGCGACTGGTGCACCGTGAGGACTACGTGCGGGCGGTCCGGGATGCTTCCGCGGACCCCGGTGCGGCCGATCTGGCCTACGGGCTGGGGACGGTCGATGATCCCGCCTTCGCCGGGATGCACGAGGCGTCCGCGCTCATCGCGGGGTTGTCGGTGGGTGCCGCGGAGGCCGTGTGGCGGGGGGAGAGCGCCCACGCCGTGAACTTCACCGGCGGGCTGCACCACGCGATGCCGGGCAGCGCGTCGGGTTTCTGTGTGTACAACGATCCCGCACTCGCCATCGCCCGGCTGCTCGAACTGGGTGCGGAGCGGGTGGCGTACGTCGATGTGGACGTCCACCACGGTGACGGGGTGCAGTCGGCCTTCTGGGAGGACCCCCGGGTCCTGACGGTGTCGTTGCACGAGCATCCGCGCACGCTCTTCCCGCAGACGGGGTGGCCGGAGGAGACCGGTGAGGGCGCGGGTGCGGGCGGTGCGGTGAACGTGGCGCTGCCGGCGGGTACGGGCGACGCGGGGTGGCTGCGGGCGTTCCACGCGGTGGTGCCCGAACTGCTGGCGGACTTCCGGCCGCAGGTGCTGGTGACGCAGCACGGTGCCGATACGCATTTCGAGGATCCGCTGGCCCATCTCGCGGTGTCGCTGGACGCGCAGCGGGAGATCATGACGGCCTGTCATGATCTGGCGCACTCCTGTGTGGAGGACGGCCGCTGGGTGGCGCTCGGCGGGGGCGGTTACGCGGTGGTGGACGTCGTGCCGCGGTCCTGGACCCATCTGGTGGGGATCGCGGCGCACGCGCCGGTGGATCCGGAGGCGGCGATCCCGTCGTCGTGGCGGGACGAGGTGTACGCCAGGACGCGGCAGTCGGGACCCTGGCGGATGACGGACGGCCGTGAGCCGTCGTGGCAGTCGTGGGAGGACGGGTACGACCCGGCGGACCGGCTGGACCAGGCGGTGCTGGCGACGAGGCGGGCGGTGTTCCCGTTGCGGGGGCTGCTGACCTGAGTGCGGGTTACGCCAACTGTGGGGCACGGTCGGGGTTCCGGCCCGGGGGCGCCGCGGGTGCGGGAGCATCGGGAGGGTGTTGAGCACCGGAGCGTTACGCGCTCATCTGCTGGCGGCCCGGCTCGCCGGGCCCGTGGCGACGCCGCGGGAGACCAGTCTGCGGAGTTACCGGCTTTTCGCGGCGCGGGATCCGCGGGTCCTGCTCGGGCTCGATCCCGACCGGTCCTGGGGCGAGCGCGACCTGCTGGGGCTGATGGCGGAGAAGTGCGGGGTCTCGGGTGATCCCGGGCACGTGTCGGGCCCCGACGTGATCGATCCGGAGCGGACGCTGGCCGCGCTGGACGCGTTCGCTGCGCGGCTCTCTGGTGCGGCGGAGCGGCGGGCGCCCGTGCTGTTCGGCACGGGGCATCCGCATCGGCTGCTCGGGTTCTACGCCGGGCTGGCAGACGCGTTGTCGGCGGCGGGGTGCATGGTCCTCACCCCGGCGCAGGGCCGATGTGTCGACATAACGACCCGGTTCGGCGTACGCACATACCGCCTCGACTACGTACGAGGCGTAGCGCTGGTGCGCGAACCGGGCGTGCGGGGCCCCGGGAGTGCGACCGGCGCACATACCCATTCCCCGCTGCCGGTTCGGGCCGTCCTGGAGGAGGCCGTGGAGGCCGGCGGGGTGCTGCCGGAGCTCGTGGTCGGGGACCACGGCTGGGTCTGCGGTGCAGGTCAGCTGGGCATCGAGGCCATCGGTCTGGCCGACACGGACGATCCGGCGCTCTTCGTGGGTGAGGCGGAGGGGAGGGTGTCCGTCGCGGTTCCGCTTGATGACGCCGTGCGCTCCGACTACTACCGGCCTCTCACGCGGTATGTGCTCAATAGGGCGTTTCTGTCCCAGTAGGCGGCCGATCGTCTCACCTCTTCCCCACTCGCATCACCCGCCCCTAATCTGGGGAGTGAGCGCATAACGACGAAGAGTCACCGGAGGGGAAGCCGGTGCGCGTCTCGTGCGGAAGGTACAGGTGGGTCATGGCTGCTGGCAGCGAGAGGCCTCTCAACGAGGTCAAGTTTCTCACCGTGGCGGAAGTCGCCTCGGTGATGAGGGTGTCGAAGATGACCGTGTACCGCTTGGTGCACAGTGGTCATCTGCCCGCGATCAGGGTGGGAAGGTCCTTCCGGGTCCCGGAGCAAGCGGTTCACGAGTATCTCCGCGAGTCCTTCGTGGGGGTGGAGTCGGCCTGACCGTAGCCCTCGGATTACGCCCCTCACCCAGTGGCGGGTAGGCTAGGCCGACGTAGGTCGTGTGGGCCCAGACGCCCCGCACCAGTGAAGAAGAAGTGAGCGAGGGTAGTCGTGGGCTCTGTTATCAAGAAGCGGCGCAAGCGGATGGCCAAGAAGAAGCACCGCAAGCTGCTCAAGCGCACGCGCGTTCAGCGTCGCAACAAGAAGTAAGCGAACGCAGTTCGTGAGTTTCGAGGCCCTCCCGCCGTTCCGGCGGGAGGGCCTCGGCGCGTTCCGGGGGCCGGTCGCCAGGCCGTGCCCGAGGGGGCGGTGTTGTGCGGTTCCGGTGGTATTCCGGTCATCGGTTCGGTAAAGCCAGCCTGGGGTCGTCACAGGGCAACGTCCACCGACTACGGTGACGGCCAGGGGAAGACCCCGCTCGGTGATCGAACGACGGAAGGCGCTGATCTTGGGGAAGATCGTGCTCGTCACAGGTGCGGCCCGGCAGCTCGGAGGCCGTTTCGTGCGGCGGATACAGCGTGACCCCGGTGTGGACCGGGTGATCGCGGTGGACGCGGTCGCGCCCGCGCACCAGCTGGGTGACGCGGAGTTCGTCACGGCGGACATCAGGCAGTCCGCGATCGCCAGGGTCCTCGCCGAGCATTCCGTCGACACGGTCGTCCACCTGGACGTGTCCGCGAAGGCGCCCGGCGCGGCGGGCCGGACGACGGTCAAGGAGACCAACGTCATCGGCACGATGCAGCTGCTCGGCGCCTGCCAGAAGTCCCCGACCGTGCAGCGGCTCGTGGTGAAGTCCAGTACGAACGTGTACGGCTCGGCGCCCCGTGACCCCGCGGTCTTCACCGAGACGACACCGCCCAAGTCCCTGCCCAGCGGCGGGTTCGCCAAGGACGCGGTGGAGGTCGAGGGATACGTGCGCGGTTTTGCGCGGCGCAGGCCCGACGTGGCCGTGTGCGTGCTGAGGTTCGCCAACATCCTGGGGCCCGAACCGGATTCGCCGCTCGCCGACTACCTGGCGCTGCCGGTCCTGCCGACGGTCTTCGGGTACGACCCCCGGCTGCAGTTCGTCCACGAGGACGACGTCGTCGACGTACTGGAGATCGCGTCCCGTGAACCCCGGCGCGGGACGCTGAACAGCGGCACCTTCAACATCGCGGGCGACGGGGTGCTGCTGCTCTCGCAGTGTTCCCGGCGGCTGGGGCGGCCCACGGTGCCGCTGCTGCTGCCGGCCGTCACCTGGGTGGGGTCGGCGCTCCGCACGATCGGCATGACCGACTTCTCACCGGAGCAGATCCGTCTGCTCACCCACGGCAGGGTCGTCTCGACCGTGCAGATGCGCGAGACGCTGGGTTTCCGCCCGAAGTTCACCACCGCCGACACGTTCGCGGAGTTCGCGCGGAGCAGGGGGCCGGGGCTGCTGCCGCCCGACCGGGTGGGCAGGGCGGTCGGCAGACTGGCCGGACTGCCGCTCGCCGGTGGACAGGCCGGTACGACACATTCGACTCACGGCGCCAGGTAGAGGAGCGCGACCGACGATGGCGGACGCCAAGGTCATTCCGTTCGACGACGACCGATCGCGCTCCGGTGCGGGGCGGCGCAGGGGCGTGGTGCCCGGTGGGCGGCTGCAGCCGCCCGCGCCGGCCGTCCCCGCGCCCGTGAGCGCGCTTCCGGGCGGGCAGGTGCCCGAAGGGGCCGCCGAGGCCTCCGGCGCGGCCTCCCGGAGCGGCAAGGAGGTTCCCGGGGGCGGCTGGGACCGGCGGGTCGCGAGCGGACTGGCGTTTCTGCGGCGGCGGCTCACGGGCGACTACGACGTGGACGAGTTCGGCTACGACGAGGAGCTGACCGACCAGGTCCTCATGTCGGTGCTGCGGCCGCTGGCGGACAAGTACTTCCGGGTCGAGGTGAAGGGCGTCGAGAACATCCCGTCCGACGGCGGGGCGCTCATCGTGGCCAACCACTCCGGGACGCTGCCCCTCGACGGGCTGATGCTGCAGGTCGCGGTGCACGACAACCACCCGGCGGAGCGTCATCTGCGGCTGCTCGCCGCGGATCTCGTGTTCATGCTCCCGGTGGTCAACGAGCTCGCCAGGAAGGCCGGGCACACCCTGGCGTGTGCCGAGGACGCCGAGCGGCTGCTCCAGCGGGGCGAGGTCGTCGGGGTGATGCCCGAGGGCTTCAAGGGCATCGGCAAGCCGTTCGGCGAGCGCTACAAGCTGCAGCGTTTCGGGCGGGGCGGTTTCGTCTCGACGGCGCTGCGGGCCGGTGTGCCGATCGTGCCGTGCTCGATCGTGGGCGCGGAGGAGATCTATCCGATGATCGGGAACTCCAAGACGCTGGCCCGCGTGCTGGGAATCCCGTACTTCCCGATCACGCCGACGTTCCCGTGGCTCGGGCCGCTCGGGATGATGCCGCTGCCGACGAAGTGGACGATCCAGTTCGGGGAGCCGATCCCCACGGACGGATATCCGCCCGAGGCCGCGGAGGATCCGATGCTGATGTTCAACCTCACGGACCAGGTGCGGGAGCAGATCCAGCACACGCTGTACAAGCTGCTGGTGCAGCGGCGCTCCGTCTTCTTCTGAGACCGGCGCGCGGTCGCGTGCATGAGTGAGGGGCCGCCCGGTCGGGACGGCCCCTCACTCATCGGTGAACCCTACGGCTCGATGTTCTCGCCCTCGATGCCCAGGCCGGGCAGCAGCCCGGGGAGCAGCGGGGGGAGGGTGACGTCGGGTGCGGGGGAGGAGCCGGACGCGCCACCCGGGGACGACGGGGTGGTGCCGTCCGTCGGGAGGTCGTCGAGCAGGCCGTCCGTGCCTCCGTCGAGCAGGCCGTCGGCCGAGCTGCTGCCGGAGCCGGAGGGCTTGGGCGAACTGCTCGTGGAGGCGCTGTCGTCCGGGGCGGCGGAGCCGGCCGGCGCCCTGCGGTCGGGAGTCGCCGAGCCCTCCTTCTCCCGGGAGGAGCCGGTGGGCGGCGCGTGCCGGTCGTGGTCCGGTGTGCGGGGCAGCAGGGACTTCAGCGGGGCGACCTCCTCGTCCATGGCGTCGAAGACGGAGCTGACCCTGTCTCCGACGTCGTTCAGCTGGACGGGCAGGCGGTCGCGCAGGCTGCTCCAGCTCGCGCGGTGCGAGCGGGAGAAGGTGTCCAGCGTCTGGATGGGGCCGATGGAGCCGTCGCGCTGGTAGGCGGAGTGGAGCAGGCGGTGGCCCTCGGTGGCGTCGTGCGTCATGCCGTCGAGTGCGCGCCTGACCTCGCCGATCGATTCGTGGTCCATGTCGCCCGCGCGGCCGCGCTCCATCAGACGACGGGCCTCGCCGAGCCTGGTCGAGGCCTGGTCGAGGTAGACCTCGCCGCGGTCGGCGTCGGAGTCGGCCATGCCGAGGCTGAGGTCCTCCATGCCGCGCTTGAGGGGATAGAGGGAATCACCGGGCAGGGCGTCGGAACTGGCAGCGGCGACTCCGCCGAACGCCCCCGCGGCGACACCGACCGTGAGCCCGCCCGCGGTGAGGCCCTTCGCCCAGCGGGAGCGGGGCCGGAGCTTTCGGATCGGGGACGCCCGGTGGGCGCCCTTGCTCCGCTGTTCGGGCACGGTAGGGCCCGTGGACGCACCGCCTTCGGCGAACATGGTCTCCATGGCGGCGACGAGCTGTGCCCGCTGCACCACTTTGACCTCGGGATCGAATTCCGGCTCCGGTAGTGCACCGAGGCCGTTCGCCAGGGCCAACAGCGTTCCGTGGTCGGCCGGTTGGGCCGGGTCCTCGGGCTGTACGGCCGCCGCACCCTGGGTGGACTGGTCCTCCAGGGCCTGGGCGAAGGCGTTCGCCCGCCGGTGTGCCGAAACGTTTGCGATCACTGGCGGCACCTCCTCTCGTCATGACGGTCGACTCCCCTGAGGGTCCGGAAGGTTGCCCACCGGAGACGTTTCCACACGATCGAGCGGGTGGAAACGGTCTGGTGCGGCGACAGGGGGCCTGCATCCGGCACAACGAGTGGCGCGGCAGTTGGGTTACGGACGAAAGATGATCCGATCGGTGTGTCACGAACACGTCACGGAAGGTGATGTCAGCGGGCGTCGTCCGGCAGAAGTCGTGCGAGCGTGCGCACGGCCCGGTACTGCAAGGTTTTGATCGCGCCCTCGTTCTTTCCCATGACCCGGGCGGTCTCGGCGACCGAGAGGCCCTGCAGGAACCTCAGCGTGACGCACTCCTGCTGCTGCGGGTTGAGCCGGCGCACGGCCTGCAGCAGCGCGGCGTTGGAGAGGGACTCCAGGACGGAGTCCTCCGGGCTTCGCGCGACCTCGTTGGCGTCGAGCATCTCGCCGGTGGTCACTTCCAGTCGGAAGCGACTGGATTTGAAGTGGTCGGCGACCAGGTTCCTGGCGATCGTGACCAGCCAGGCGCCGAAGTCGCGGCCCTGCCAGGTGAAGGTGGAGATGCGGCGGAGCGCGCGCAGGAACGTCTCGCTGGTGAGGTCCTCCGCCGTCGCCTTGCCTCCCACGCGGTAGTAGATGTACCGGTACACGGTGTCGCTGTACTGGTCGTACAGGCGCCCGAAGGCGTCGGCCTCGCCGGCCTGCGCGCGCTCGACGAGATCCATCATGCGCGCGCTGTCGCTGTCGGCCGTCGGACGGCGCACGGGAGCCGACGAAGCGGCGGCCGTGGCGCCGCGGGTGCTGCGTCTTCCGACCGCCGCGCTGCGTTCGGCCAGGGCATAGCAAGGACCGGCAGGTGCAGGGGTGGCAAATTGGGGGACGGCGTACGCGGTGGGGACGAAGCCGCGCAAGTGGTCGAGGACCGTTGCGCGGAGCGTAGCCAGGCCCGAGGTGTCAACCCCGACGTGTGGGTACACGGGACTCCCAGAGGCAGAGCTTCCATCACGTGCAGTTCGAAAACCGTCACTCGTCGTAGCGGGTGGCGGGCTCCTTGTGCGTCTGAGGAGAATAACGCTTCGTACAGGCGGTGCTACACCCAGTTGCTCAAATCATCGGTTACGTCGCTTCCGTAACCTCTAAGTGACGGTTTGAGTAGCGCATGGTGACCGTTTATTGATCGAATTCCTTCGGGAAGTGCGTGCGGGGGCGACGGGTTGTGGTCGTCGGAACGCAACGCGACTGGCCGGAGCGATGGGTGCGGGTGCCCGTCGTTCCGCTCCCGATTGGCCGTACGCATCCGGGCGTGCCGCTGCGGGGGACGCCGTACGCCCCCGGACGCGATGTCCGGGGGCGTACGGGAGCCGGCCCCGGACGAACGGGGCGGGCGAGGAACTGGCGGGGCGGGCGAGGGTGTCAGCGGCGGCGGCGGTGGAGCGCCACCGCGGCCGCGGTGCCGCCCGCGAGGGCGCCGACGCCCGCCGCGGCGGGGATCCCGACCTTGGCCGCCTTGCGGCCCGTGCGGTAGTCCCGGAGCCGCCAGTCCAGGGCGCGGGCGTGCTTGCGGAGCTTGGTGTCCGGGTTGATCGCGTACGGGTGGCCGACCAGCGACAGCATGGGGATGTCGTTGTGCGAGTCGCTGTACGCGGCGCAGCGCTCCAGGTCGAGGCCCTCCGCCGACGCGAGGGCGCGCACCGCCTCGGCCTTCGCCGGGCCGTGCAGGGGCTCTCCGACGAGCCGGCCCGTGTAGACGCCGTCCACCGATTCGGCGACCGTGCCCAGGGCGCCCGTCAGGCCGAGGCGGCGGGCGATGATCGTGGCGGTCTCCACGGGGGCGGCCGTGACGAGCCAGACCTTCTGGCCGGCGTCGAGGTGGGCCTGGGCGAGGGCGCGGGTCCCGGGCCAGATCCGGTCGGCCATGTACTCGTCGTAGATCTCCTCGCCGATGGACATCAGCTCGGAGACCCGGTGGCCCTTGACGATGGACAGGGCGCTGTCGCGGGCGTCCTGCATGTGCTCGGGGTCCTCGACGCCGGCGAGCCTGAACCAGGCCTGCTGCCAGGCGAAGCGGGTGAGTTCGCGGCGTTCGAAGAACTTCCGCTTGTACAGTCCGCGGCCGAAGTGGAAGATCGCGGCGCCCTGCATCACGGTGTTGTCGAGGTCGAAGAAGGCGGCGGCCCGGTCGTCCCCGGCCACCGGGAACGGCGGCTCGCGGTCCTCGTCGGAGGGGGCCTGCGACTCCCCCGCGCCGGCGGTGAGCGCCGACTTCCGTGCTGCCTCGGCTGCTGCCTCGCCTGCGAGCACGCTGCGTGCCGTGGCGGGGCGCCTGCGGGGGGTGAGCCATCCAAGTGCGGCCATGTCGTGAGCATAACCATTCCGTCCGGCCGTTCCCGACCCGGCGGGATGCGGCGTCGTGAACTCTCCGGGACCGGGGCGTTAAACGGGTGATTCCGCGGTCGGCGGGCCCGGTCCGCGGGGGCGCAGAATAAAGGTATGAGTGCTCTGCTGCGTCGTTCGAGGAAGAAGCCCGCGGACCGGGTGGTGACCCTGGTGGGGAAGCCCGGCTGTCATCTGTGCGATGACGCGAGGCTGGTGGTGAGCGCCGTCTGCGAGGAGACCGGTGCGGCCTGGGTGGAGAAGGACATCACGCGGGACGAGGCGCTGCACAAGGAGTACTGGGAGCAGATTCCGGTGGTGCTGATCGACGGCGAGCAGCACACCTTCTGGCGGGTCGACGCGGCGCGGCTGCGCACGGCTCTGGGTGCGTAAGGGGGATTCCCCGATGAAACCCGGCTAACATCATGGGCGTTTTGAGTGGTCTCGGGGGCGTGGACATGAGGAGTGTGTACCGTCTTGCCCCCTTCGGGCCTGCAACGGACGGATGTCGTCCCTGGTTCCGGGAGTACGCAGGGAATATGCGTGACCCCGGTCACTTTGACCGGACAAAACGGACACTATCTTTGTGCACGCGTTCACAAAGACATAGCCTGCTGTCGACGGGGCGGTCCTGGGACATACGGCCGCCTGCAGCCCCGCTCATCCCGCAGGAGCACCGTGGCAACTGGCCGAACTCACCGACCGGCGACCCGTAGCCGAGGAATTCCCGAGGCCACCGTCGCCCGGCTTCCGCTGTATCTCCGCGCACTGACCGCGCTCTCCGAGCGCTCGGTGCCGACGGTCTCCTCCGAGGAGCTCGCCGCGGCGGCGGGGGTCAACTCCGCGAAGCTGCGCAAGGACTTCAGCTACCTGGGTTCCTACGGCACCCGCGGTGTCGGGTACGACGTGGAGTACCTCGTCTACCAGATCTCCCGCGAACTCGGGCTCACCCAGGACTGGCCGGTCGCGATCGTCGGCATCGGCAACCTCGGCGCCGCGCTCGCCAACTACGGAGGGTTCGCCTCCCGCGGTTTCCGCGTCGCCGCCCTGATCGACGCCGACCCCGCCATGGCGGGTACGCCCGTGGCCGGGATCGCCGTCCAGCACACCGACGACCTGGACCGGATCATCAGCGACAACGGTGTGTCCATCGGTGTCATCACCACTCCGCCCGGTGCGGCCCAGCAGGTCTGCGACCGGCTGGTCGCCGCCGGTGTGACGTCCATCCTGAACTTCGCGCCGACGGTGCTCTCCGTGCCGGACGGCGTCGACGTGCGCAAGGTCGACCTCTCGATCGAGCTGCAGATCCTCGCGTTCCACGAGCAGCGCAAGGCCGGCGAGGACGCCGCCGGTGACGGCAGGGGCGCGGGCGGAGACTCCGACGAGGAGGCGCCGCCCATGCGTGCCACCCCCACCGGCCGGAAGGGACCCGACGGGGACATGCCCGCCGTGATGCCGGCATGAGCCTCCTGGTCGTCGGACTGAGCCACCGCAGCGCACCCGTCTCCGTACTGGAGCGGGCCTCGCTGGCGGCCGAGGCGCAGACGAAGCTGCTGCAGGACACGCTCGCCGCGGAGCCCGCCACCGAGGCGGCCGTCCTGGCCACCTGCAACCGCATCGAGCTGTACGCCGACGTGGACAAGTTCCACGCCGGTGTGGCAGAGCTGTCCACCCTGCTGGCGCAGCACAGTGGCGTCGGGCTGGACGAGCTCACCCCGTATCTCTACGTGCACTACGAGGACCGTGCCGTCCACCACCTCTTCTCGGTGGCGTGCGGGCTGGACTCGATGGTGGTGGGCGAGGGGCAGATCCTCGGCCAGATCAAGGACGCGCTGGCGCTGGGGCAGGAGCTCCACACGGCGGGACGCCTGCTGAACGACCTCTTCCAGCAGGCCCTGCGGGTCGGCAAGCGTGCCCACAGCGAGACCGGGATCGACCGGGCCGGGCAGTCGCTCGTCACGTTCGGCCTGGAGCAGCTGGCAGACGGCGCCGACGTCCCCACGTGGGCGGCCGGCAAGACCGCTCTGGTGATCGGCGCCGGTTCGATGTCCTCGCTCGCCGCGGCCACCCTGGCCCGCGCCGGCGTCGAGGAGATCGTCGTCGCCAACCGGACCCGGTCCCGCGCGGACCGGCTCGTCGAGATCCTGGCCCAGGCCGGTGTCCCGACCGCCCGGGCCGTGGAGATGTCCGGTGCCGGGGACGAACTGGCGCGTGCGGACATCGTCGTCTCCTGTACCGGTGCGACCGGTCTCGTGCTGACCGCGGAGGCCGTCGCCGACGCGCTCGGCGTCGACTTCGACTCGGCGGCGCAGCCGCCGAAGGCGCCGGTCGCGCCCGCGCCCGACGAGCTGGACCAGCACGCGGCGTGGGTGGAGAAAGGCTCGGCCGCGCGGGACCGGGCCGTGCCCGGGATGCCGGTGCGGCTCCCCGTGGACGGCCCCGTACGGCTCCACCTGCTGGACCTCGCGATGCCGCGTGACATCGACGGCGCGGCCCACCGCGTCGCCGGTGTGCGCCTCGTCGACATCGAGTCGCTCGCCGAGGCGTCCGCGGACGCCCCGATGGCCGCCGATGTGGACCAGGTGCGCACCATCGTCGCCGACGAGGTCGCCGCCTTCGGAGCCGCCCAGCGCGCCGCCCACATCACTCCGACCGTCGTCGCCCTGCGCACCATGGCCGCCGACGTGGTGGCCGGCGAGATCGCGCGGCTCGACGGACGGCTCCCCGACCTGGACGAGAAGCAGCGCGCCGAGATCACGCAGACCGTGCGCCGCGTCGTCGACAAGCTCCTGCACGCGCCCACCGTGCGGGTCAAGCAGCTCGCCAGCGAGCCCGGTGGTGCCGGGTACGCCGATGCGCTGCGTGAACTCTTCGACCTCGACCCGCAGACGGTGGCCGCCGTCTCCCGGGCAGACCTGAACGACCCGAATAGAGGGCGGTCATGACCGACAACCCACCCCTGGGCGGGGAGACCGACACCAGCACACCGCTCCGGCTAGGCACCCGGCGCAGCAAGCTCGCGATGGCGCAGTCCGGCATGGTCGCCGACGCCGTCCGCGAGGTGACCGGGCGTCCCGTCGAGCTCGTCGAGATCACCACGTACGGAGACGTCTCCCGGGAGCAGCTCGCGCAGATCGGCGGGACCGGCGTGTTCGTCGCGGCCCTGCGCGAGGCGCTGCTGCGCGGCGAGGTCGACTTCGCCGTCCACTCGCTCAAGGACCTGCCGACCACGCAGCCCGAGGGCCTCGTCCTGGCCGCCGTGCCGCCGCGCGAGGATCCGCGCGACGCCCTGGTGGCGCGGGACGGGCTGACCTTCGAGCAGCTGCCGCGCGGCGCGCGCATCGGTACCGGTTCGCCGCGTCGCATGGCGCAGCTCAACGCGTACGCCCGCTCGCACGGCCTGGAGATAGAGGCCGTCGCGATCCGGGGCAACGTGGATACGCGCATTGGTTTCGTGCGGAGCGGGGAGCTGGACGCGGTGGTTCTCGCCGCCGCCGGGCTCAGCCGCCTCGGACGCTCGGACGAGGTGACCGACTTCCTGCCGGTCGACACCGTCCTGCCCGCTCCCGGCCAGGGAGCACTGGCGATCGAGTGCGCTGCGACCAGCGCCGACCTCGCCGCCGCGCTCGCCGAGCTCGACGACCCGTACACCCGGATCGCCGTGACCGCCGAACGTGCCCTGCTCAACGCCCTGGAGGCCGGATGCTCCGCACCTGTGGGTGCGCTGGCCGACCTCTTGGCCGACGGGCAGGTTGTCAACGAACTGCGCCTGCGCGGTGTCGTCGGTTCCACCGACGGCACTTCCCTGGTGCAGCTGTCCATCACCGGTCCCGTCCCCACGTCGCACGACGACGCGGCGGCCCTCGGTCGCGAGCTCGCGGCCGAGATGCTCGCCAAGGGTGCGGCCGGTCTTATGGGGGAGCGAGCACTTTGAGCCCCACCGGCCCTGTCGTATCCGACTTCCCTGTCCTGTCCTCAGGGCATGTCACCTTCCTCGGCGCCGGTCCCGGCGACCCGGGACTGCTGACTCTGCGCGCCGTCGAGGCGCTTGCGAGCGCGGACGTCCTTGTCGCCGAACCCGAGGTTCTCGACGTCGTCCGCTGCCATGCGCGGGCAGGGGTAAGCACGCCTGAGCTGGCGGTTGTTGACACGACGTCAACACCTGCCGGAGTGCCCGTTCTCAGGGATGCGGCCAATCTTGTCATGGAGGCAGCGAAGGGCGGCAGGCGGGTCGTTCGTGCCGTCACGGGCGACCCCGGCCTGGACGGCGACACGGGTGCGGAGATGCTCGCCTGTGCCGCCGCGGGCGTGCCCTTCGAGGTCGTGCCCGGCATCGCGAACGCCGTCGGTGTGCCGGCGTACGCCGGTGTGCCGCTGCGGGACGCGCAGGGCGCCGACGTGCGTTTCGTCGACGCGCGCACCGCTTCGGACCGCTGCTGGTCCGAGGTCGGGGCGAGCGACGCGACCGCGGTCGTGTCGGCGTCCCTGGACTCGGTGGCCGCAGCCGCCGGCGAGCTGGTCTCCGCGGGCCGCAAGCCCGACACCCCGCTCACCGTCACGATCGCGGGGACGACGACGCGCCAGCGCACCTGGACGGCGACTCTCGGGACGATCGCCCAGGTCCTGAAGCAGGCCAAGGTCCTTCCGTCGCCGGACGGGCACCTGCCGGTCATAGCCGTGGTCGGGGAACGCAGTTCGGCCGCCCAGCGTGACCAGCTCGCGTGGTTCGAGTCCAAGCCGCTGTTCGGCTGGAAGGTGCTCGTGCCGCGTACCAAGGAGCAGGCGGCCTCGCTCTCCGACCAACTGCGCTCCTACGGTGCCGTGCCGCACGAGGTCCCGACGATCGCCGTCGAGCCTCCGCGTACGCCCCAGCAGATGGAGCGCGCGGTCAAGGGCCTGGTCACGGGCCGGTACGAGTGGATCGCCTTCACGTCGGTCAACGCGGTGAAGGCGGTGCGGGAGAAGTTCGAGGAGTACGGGCTCGACGCCCGTGCCTTCGCCGGGATCAAGGTCGCCGCCGTGGGCGAGCAGACCGGTGCCGCGCTCGTCGACTTCGGTGTGAAGCCCGACCTGATGCCGTCCGGCGAGCAGTCGGCGGCGGGTCTGCTGGAGGACTGGCCGCCGTACGACCCGGTCTTCGACCCGATCGACCGGGTGTTCCTGCCGCGCGCGGACATCGCCACCGAGACCCTGGTGGCCGGGCTGATCGAGCTGGGCTGGGAGGTCGACGACGTCACCGCGTACCGCACGGTCCGCGCCTCGCCGCCGCCGGCCGACACCCGCGAGGCGATCAAGGGCGGCGGTTTCGACGCGGTGCTCTTCACCTCGTCCTCGACCGTCCGCAACCTGGTCGGTATCGCCGGGAAGCCGCACAACGTGACGGTCATCGCGTGCATCGGTCCCGCCACGGCGAAGACCGCAGAGGAGCACGGCCTGCGGGTGGACGTGCTGTCCCCGGAGCCGTCGGTGCACAAGCTGGCGCAGGCGCTGGCGGACTTCGGTGCGCAGCGCCGGGACGCGGCCAAGGAGGCCGGTGACCCGGTGACCCGGCCGAGCGAGCGGCGCCCGGGTGCGAGGCGGCGCCGGACGACCACCTGAGGGCCGACGACGGACGTACGGGCCCGGCCGCTCCTTCACGGAGCGGCCGGGCCCGTCCCGTTTCCCGGGTGATGGCTGCGGACGGGCCGGGTCCGGGCGCGGCCTTCGCCTAACGAGCTCGACGTCGCACCGCTAACCGTGCACGAGCTCGTTAGGCGACCGTGAGCACGATCTTGCCCTGGATGTGCCCTCGGGCGGCCCGTTCGTGCGCTGCCCGGGCATCGGCGAGCGCGAACGTGCTGTCGATCGCGACGCGGACCGTGCCCGCGTCGAGCAGGCGTCCCAGTTCGGCGAGCTGCGTGCCGTTCGAGCGGACCTGGGTGCCCGTGACCGTGACGCCCAGCTCCGTGTTCTCCTTCTCGTCGAACTCGCCGAAGAACACGGGGAAGTGGGAGCCGCCCCGCTTGAGCGTCCGCAGGAGGCGCCTGCTGTGGGGGCCGCCCACGGTGTCGAGTACGAGGTCGACGTCGCGCACGAGTTCCTCGGGACGGTCCTTGGTGTAGTCGATGAACTCGTCGGCGCCGAGTTCGCGCAGGAACGACTCGTGCGCGCCCGACGCCACCGCGATGACGCGTGCGTCCTTCTCCTTCGCCAGTTGGAGGGCGAGGTGCCCCACACCGCCCGCGGCGCCGTTGACGAGCACCGTGACGCCGCTGTGGAGCGGCACCGGCCGGTGCCTCGCCGTCTGGAAGGGCGAGGGGTGGTCGTGGCCGAGCTCGATCAGGAACTGCCAGGCGGTGAGCCCGGCCATGGGTGCTCCGGCCGCGTGTACGTGATCGATGCCGGCCGGTTTGAGTGCGAGGTCCGATGCGGACGCGGCCACGTACTCGGCGTACGTGCTGCCGTCGAAGCCGGGGAAGCGGAGGAGGCCGAAGACCTCGTCGCCGACGGAGAAGCCGTCCACGTCGGCGGCGACCGCCTCGACGACGCCCGACAGGTCGGTCCCCGGGATCACGGGCAGGGTGAACTTCGGCCTCGTCTCCGGAGGCAGGTTCGCCATCCCGTCGCGCAGGTACCAGTCGGGCGGGTTGACGCCGACCGCGTGCACGCGGACGAGCACCTCGCCCGGCCCCGGGCGGGGAACCGGCACCTCCTCGTGACGCAGGGTCTCGGGGCCGCCGTGCTCGTGGAGCCGGATCGCCCTCATTGTGTGTGCCGGCATCGTCTCTCTCCTGCTCGCGTTACGGGATACGCTGATTCGGATCAGTGGTCCGCATAAACGGATCACTGATCCGAATATATGGACCAGTGATCCGAATAGTCAAGAGGGACGGACCGATGCGGGCCGATGCCAGGAAGAACCGCGACCACCTGCTCGCAGTCGCGGGTGCCGCCATCGCCGAGCAGGGCGTCGAGGTTTCCCTGCGCGACATCGCGCGCAGGGCCGACGTGGGGCTCGCCACGCTTCTGCGTCACTTCCCTACGCGCGAGGCGCTGCTCGAAGCCCTGCTGCGTACCAGCTTCGAGGAGCTGACGGCGCGGGCGGTCGCACTCGAGACGTCGGATTCGCCCGGGGACGCTCTCGTCTCCTGGCTGCGCGACTGCGTGGAGTGGACGACCGAGTACCGGGGCGCGACGGTCCTCATGGCAGCCGCCATCGAGGACACCGAGTCGGCGCTCCACGCTTCCTGTGTCACCCTGCGCGCGGCCGGTGCGCGACTCCTCACCCGTGCCCAGGCCGAGGGTGTGGCGCGGAGCGATATCGACGGGGACGACCTGTTCGGGCTGGTGGCCATGCTGGCCTGGCTCGGCGACCAGCCCGCACTGGCCTCACGCGCCGACCGGCTCTTCGGCGTGGTCGCGAGCGCGATCCTGACGAGCGCGGGGCACGGCGGCGCCGAGGGGGAGCGCCGTACCCGCGCCGGTGGCTGAGACCGTCACGCACTCGGGCCGTGCCCGCTTTTTCCGGCTGGGCTGTCGGTAAAGGGCCGATGTGCGCGGGTCTAGGCTCGAAGGATGACCGACTACGGAAACTTCCCCGGCTCACGGCCCCGCAGGCTGCGGACGACCCCCGTCATGCGGCGCATGGTCGCCGAGACCCGGCTCGACCCGGCGAACCTGATCCTGCCCGCGTTCGTGCGCGAGGGCATCGACGCCCCGGTCGCCATCTCGGCCATGCCGGGTGTCCAGCAGCACACCCTGGACACGCTGCGGAAGGCCGCCGTCGACGCGGTCACGGCCGGTGTTTCCGGGATCATGCTCTTCGGTGTCCCGCTGGACGAGAAGAAGGACGGCCGGGGCACCGCGGGGACGGACCCGGACGGCATCCTCCAGGTCGCCCTGCGCGCGGTGCGGCAGGAGGTCGGCGACGACCTCGTGATCATGTCCGACCTCTGTCTGGACGAGTACACCGATCACGGCCACTGCGGGGTGCTGACCGAGGACGGCCGCGTCGACAACGACGCCACGCTGGAGCGGTACGCCGAGATGGCCCAGGTGCAGGCCGACGCGGGCGCCCATGTGGTGGGCCCCAGCGGCATGATGGACGGCCAGGTCGGTGTCGTCCGTGACGCGCTGGACCAGACGGGCCACGAGGACGTGTCGATCCTCGCCTACACCGCTAAGTACTCCTCGGCCTTCTACGGCCCCTTCCGCGAGGCCGTGGGCTCCTCGCTGCGGGGCGACCGCAAGACGTACCAGCAGGACCCGGCGAACCTCCGCGAGTCGCTGCGCGAGCTGGCGCTCGACCTGGAGGAGGGCGCCGACATGGTCATGGTCAAGCCCGCCGGACCGTACCTGGACGTCCTCGCCAAGGTCGCCGACGCGGTCGACGTGCCGGTCGCGGCGTACCAGATCAGCGGCGAGTACTCCATGATCGAGGCCGCCGCGGAGAAGGGCTGGATCGACCGGGACGCGGCGATCCTGGAGAGCCTGACCGGTATCCGGCGGGCGGGTGCGCGGATGATCCTGACGTACTGGGCCACGGAGGTCGCGCAGAAGCTCGGGCGCTGAGGCGGCTCGTTCCCGGGCGGTCCGCGGCGGCCGGTGCGGGTGGCGGGGCGCTCATCGCGCGGGGCGGGAAGCGGCGGGAACCTTCGGTGATCGCATGCGGCGGGAAGCGGCGGGAACCTTCGGGCGCGGCACCTCGTTGAGCCCGCGCCCGCTGTCCCGCATGTGAAGCGAGGGATTCCCTTGACCGAGCCCGCACCCGCTGTCGCCGCGACCGCCCTTCCCCCGCTCGCCGGCCAGGCCGACCGGCTGATCCGGCTCGGCGTGCACGTGAGGGCGGGCGTCGACGCCGCCGGCCTGCGCGCCTGGGCGGCGGGCGTCGACGGGGTGGACGACGGCGCCCTGCTGGCCGTGCACCCGGGCCGCGTCCCTGCTTCCGCCCTGGCGCCGCTCCTCGACCGCGACGGCAAGCCGGGGTTCGTCGTCACCGACATGGCGGACGTCGACCTCTTCGCCCCCCTGGACACCGTCGAGCTGCCGGACGCCCCGTTCTACGTCGTCACGGGCCTCGACCGGGGCGACTCGATGGCCGACTGGAGTCCGGACGAGGCGCTGCCGGCCCTCGCCGGGCAGGGCAGGACGCCGTTGCTGCTGTCCGAGGGCATCCACTGGGTGCTCCAGGCGCCTGCGGTCCTGGAGCGCAACCACTGCTTCATGACCATCGGTTCACGGCTGCGCAAGGCGAACGGCGCGCTGGACGCCCGGACTCCGGCCGTCTGGATCAGCAACGGCACGGGGAGGGACGGCCGGGAGCGCCGCGACGCCCCCAAGATCGGCTGGTGCTGGGCCGGTAACCGGCACACCTGGCTGGGGTTCGCCTCCGCCACGGGGCGCTCCGGCGGTGCGGCCGTGACGGTGACCGGATGACCGTCCTCGGTGCCCGGGCGCTGAACCGGGCGACGCTCGCCAGGCAACTCCTCCTGGAGCGGGCCGGGATGGCGCCGCTCGACGCCGTGGCGCACCTGTGCGGACTCCAGGCGCAGGAACCCCAGGAGCCCTTCACCGGACTGTGGTCGAGGCTGCGCGCCTTCGAACCGGCGGCCTTGGACGAACTGCTGACGGGGCGGCGCGTGGTGCGTACGCATCTGATGCGGCGCACCGTCCACCTCGTCTCCGGGGCCGACGCCCTGGCGTGGCGGGCGCGGCACGATCCGATGCTGCGTCAGCGGGTGCTGGGCACGTACCGGCGTGAACTCGACGGGGTGGATCTGGCCGAACTCGCCTCCGCCGCCCGTGCGGTGATGGCCGACGGTGAGCCCCGCACGATGACCGCGATCGCCGACGCCCTGGCCGCCCGGTGGCCCGCCCCGGGGCGCAGGGCGCTGGGGGAGATGGTGGTCGCCGCCCTCGTCCCCATGGTTCAGATGCCGCCGCGGGGGCTGTGGCGAGTGAAGGCCGGGGTCCGCAACACCCCGCTCGCCGCGTGGCTGGGGCGCGAAGCCGACGCCTCGGCCCCGCAGGGGACCGATCCGGTGGGAGAGGCGATGGTGCGCCGCTACCTCGCGGCGTACGGGCCCGCCGCGTCGGCCGACCTGCGTGCCTGGTGCGGTCTCGCGGGGCTGCCGGCGGCGGTGGCCGCCGTCCGCGGAGAGCTGATCAGCTTCCGCGACGAGCGCGGGCGTGAACTCCTCGACCTGCCCGACGCGCCGCGCCCGGACCCCGGCATGCCCGCGCCCGTGAGGTTCCTGCCCGCGTTCGACAACGCGATCCTCGGCTATCACGACCGGAGCCGGATCATCGACGACGCCCATCGGGGCCTGTCGGTCGAGGGCGCGCGGGTGGTGCTGGTCGACGGCCGCGTCTCGGCGACCTGGACCGTGGAGGCCGGAGCGGTGACGGTCAGTCCGCTGCGGGGACTCGTCGGGAGCGAGCGTGCCGAGGTCGTCGAGGAGGGCGGCCGCCTGGCCGCGTTCCTGTCCGGCGGGGAGTCCGACGGCGTGCGGATCACGGGGTAGCCGGCGGCCGTTCCCGGCCGCGCACGGATCGAGCGCCAGGGTCTTTCCGGCGCTCGACCCGTGCGCGGCGGTGTCGCGGCACCACCCTCGGACCGTGCGGGCCCGCGCGGGGCTCAGCGGCCGGTGGTGGAGCGCGCGGCCTGCTCGATCACTCGGGTCACCGGACCCGGGCGGGAGACCGACACGGCGTGGGACGCCTTGATCTCCGTGGTGTGCGAGTGGGCGCGCTCGGCCATGAAGCGCTGTGAGGCGGGGGGGATGTTGAGGTCCTGGGTGGTGACCAGGTTCCAGGAGGGGATGGTCTTCCAGGCGGCCTCGGTGGCCTTCTCCTCCAGCGCGGAGGCGGACACGGGGCGCTGGGTGGCGGCCATCAGGTCCGCCGTCTTCGTGGGGACGTCGGCGGCGAACTGGTGCTGGAACTTGTCGGTCTTGATGTAGAGGTCGGTGCCGGTGCCTCCTCCGGGGAGGGGGAAGGAGACCGGGTTCAGGACGTCGCCGAGGGTGCTGCCGGGGAACTTGTTGGACAGTTCGAGGGCGGTCTCGCCCTTGTCGGGGGCGAAGGCGGCTATGTAGACGAGGGCCTTCACGTTGGGTGCGTCGGTGGCGGCCTGGCTCATCACGGCGCCGCCGTAGGAGTGGCCGGCGAGGACGACGGGGCCCTTGACGCTCTTGAGGAAGCTGTGGAGGTAGTCGGCGTCGCTGGTGAGGCCGCGGAGCGGGTTGGCGGGGGCGACGACGGGATATCCGTCGTGGCGGAGCCGCTCGATCACACCGTTCCAGCTGGAGGAGTCCGCGAAGGCGCCGTGCACCAGGACGACCGTCGGCTTCTGGGGCGAGGTGTGGTGTCCGTCCGTGGCGCCGGCCGGCGAGGTGACGGCGAGGGAGAGCGCTGCGACTCCGGCCAGGGCGCCCGCGATGACGGCGTGCTTGCGGGTGGGGCGGAAGGCGGCGGGGACGTTCATGGCGGATCTCCTTGGGACTGTGGGGCTTTGGGGGTCGCCCACCAGGTGGTGTCTCCGTCCGGGTGACCCCGTCCGGTTGGCGACAACCAGAAACTTAGCGAGCTTTCATCTCGTGCGCAAGTCACTTGTGCACGAGATGAATGAAGGCGAGCGTATAGTGAGCGGTAGAAGGTGTGGCAATGTCAGCTATGCCGGAAATATTCGAGTCCACCTGCGGAGCAGGGGCGCACCGATGGAAGGACGAGTCGAGAGATGAGTGACCAGAGCCCCGCGACCGAGTCGCGCGATGCCATGCCGCTGCTGGACAAGCACCTGTGCTTCACCCTGTACGCGGCCTCACGCGCCATCACCGGCGTGTACCGGCCCCTGCTCGAACCCCTGGGCCTGACCTATCCGCAGTACCTGGTCATGATCACCCTCGGGGAACACGGGTCCCTGACCGTCAAGGAGCTGGTGGCCCTCCTCCAGCTGGACTACGGGACCGTCACCCCGCTGATCAAGCGCCTGGAGGCCAACGGTCTCCTCACCCGCAGCCGCCAGGCCGACGACGAACGCATCGTCCACGTCGCACTGACCCAACAAGGCACCGAGCTGCACACCCGCCTCTCCAGCGTCCCACCCGCCATCGGAGAAGCCGCCGGACTCACCCACGACGAAGTCACCACACTCCAGGGCCTCGCCCGCCGGATGACAACCAACATCAACGACCACACCACGGGGACCACGGCGGCCAGGAAGACGTGAGCCGGGCCGAGGGACGGCTCCGTCAGGACCGCTCCACGACGCGCTTGAGCGCCTCCAGGTCGCCGGTGACCGTCTCCGCGTCGCGGCGGAAGTCGTCGTCCGTCGTCTCCGGCCGTCGGCGCAGGGTGAACACGACATCGCATCCGGTGGTGTCGGCGATCACCCGGACCGGGTTGTGGACGGTCTCTCCCGACGGAAGTGTGACGTCGTGGTCCAGGACGCCGAAGTCGTTCCGCGGCGCGAACGCGACCACGACCCGGCCCATGGGGGAGTCCGCGACCCACTGCCCGCCGGACCTCTCGACGGAGCCGGCCAGCCCTGACGCCCATGCGGGCAGATGGGAGGGATCCGAGGCGTAGGCGTAGACCTCGCCTGCGGGGCGGTCGATGTGGACGGTGAGGTGCACGATCCCAGAAGCGGAGGTGTTCATGACGCCGACGCTACCGAGCCCGGGGCGCAGGCGCTCCCGTACGAGACGGACGGCGGGCCGGGCGAGCCCGTGTACGGGTACACGGGCCGCTCAGCCGGTGCCGTCAGTCCATGAGGGCGTCGCCCAGGTCGCTCTGCCAGTAGGTGACGGTCAGTGTGCTGTCGACGTACACGGCCTTGCCGAGCGGCACGTTCGCCGTGGGGCCCGAGGAACCGCTGCCCGTGCGGCCCTGGAAGCTCACGGTCAGCTCGTCGGTGGAGTAGCCGCCCGTGCCGCTTCCGTCGGCGGACGAGGTCATCACACCGGCGTAGGCGGACTGTCCCGGGTTCAGGGTGACGACGGCCTGCGGCTTGCTCTCCTCGAAGACCTGCGGGACGGACTGAGCCTCGCCGAACCGCAGGAAGGGGTAGTAGTAGGCGTTGCACGCCGTGGAGCCGGTGTTGGTGACGGTGAGCAGCATGTGGTTGAGGGGGCGTGTCACGGGCTTGAGCGTCACCTTCGCGTTTCCGCCGTCGCACGCGCGGGTGGTGGGGCTGTCGTCGTGTCGGCTGTCCCGGCGCGTGTTCGCGTGCTTGTCCGCAACGGGCTTCGTGCCGGTCGAGCCGGAACCGGAACCAGCGCCAGCACCGGAACCGGAACCGGAAGCTTCCTCGCGATGCGATCCGGAACTCTTGGCGGAGTCGGATCCGGATGCTGCCGCACCCTTGCCGGACTGCGCCGCCTCGCCGGCCGCGGGCCGGGCGGCGGGGGCGCCGGCAGCCGGTGCGGCGGAGTCCGCCGCCGGTGTGCCGCCGCCCTGACAGGCGGTCAGCGAGAGGACGGCCGCGAGGGCGGCAGTGCCGAGGGCGGTCGTGCGGGCTGAGGGGCGGAGGCGAAGGCTGCGCATGAGGTCGTTCTCCCCGTTTCGATGGTTCGGTCAAGGCCGTCGCGCCGCTTCGGCGTTCGGGCTCGTGCTGGATGTACTGGACAATGACGAGCGGTCAGAGATGCCGCAGGAGGGTGATGACGATCGCCGTACAGGCGATCAGCACCCCCGTGGCGACGATGTCCGTCAGGCTGATCTCACGGCGTGTCCGCACTGCGTCTCCGGTCGGACGAGGTGGCGTTCGGCGGTGTGTCCACATCCTGTGGGGGCCCGTGTTCCGGTCGCAACGGCTGTCGGTCAGGACGGGACGCCGGAATGGTCGAACGGGCTCTGACCTGCTGAGACGCAACCCTCCTGGAACGCCGTTTCGGGACGGGCCAGAGGGAGGGACGGTCGGGGTGGGTACGGAGATCCAGGACTTCGCGGCGGAGCTCGGGCGGCTGAAGGAGCGCTCCGGGCTGAGTTACGGGGCGCTCGCCCGGAAGCTGCACATGAGTACCTCGACGGTCCACCGCTACTGCAACGGCGACGCCGTGCCCGCCGACTACGCGCCCGTCGAGCGCCTGGCGCGGGTGTGCGGGGCGAAGCCCGACGAGCTCGTGGCGCTGCACCGCAGATGGATCCTGGCGGACGAGGCGAAACGACGTGGTGCGCTGAGGCCGGAGGCGGCGGGGAGTACCGCTCCCCGGGCTCCGGTGCCGGACGGGGGCCGCTCCCGTGGCGACGGCGGGGACGGCGGGGACGGTGCCGGGGCCGGCGGCCCGGAGCCGGTCGTCCCGTCCGGGGCCGGGCCGGTTCCCGGGACCCGGCGCGATGACGGGAACGACGAAGCGGAGCCGGAAGGACGACCGGAAACGGAACCCGGTGCGGACGACGTGATCCCCCGGGCGTCCGGCGCCGGTAGCGATGCGGGGAGGGGACGGATCGGCAGGCTGCGGGTCCTGCTCGCCGCCACGGCCGTCGTGGCGCTCACCGTGCCGGCGGCGCTCGCTCTCCACGGGTTCACCCGGGACGGAGCGGCCGACGAGGCGGTGGCGCGGCCGTCCCTCAGCGCGCCGACGAGCACACCGGGTGAGCGGGGTGCGAGCGCTCCGGTGGAGCCGAGCCGTCCGGCGTCGTCACCCGCGGCCGCCGGCGGCCGGTCCGCGAAGGCGTCCCCGCCGCGAGCCGGTTCGAACGGGGAGAACGGGGAGACGGAGAACGCTGGTGTACCCGTGCACGCCACCATCAGCTCCTACAACTGGGAGGAGCCGTGCGGGCAGTTCTACCTGCTCGACCGCGAGCCGGACGACGTACCGCCGCCGCCCTCGCCGCAGGACACCCGGGGCTGGGCGAGGGCGCTCGACGGCGTCGACGGGGGAGCCATGCGGCTCGCGCTCACCGTCCAGGGGGCCTCGCGTGACGCGGTCGTCCTGACCGGGCTGAGCGTGCGGGTCCTGGCGCGCGGCCCGGCGCTCGACCGCTCGGCGTACTCCATGGGCACCGGCTGCGGCAGCGGCATCACGCCGCAGTCCTTCGACGTCGACCTGGACGACGCCCGGCCGCGCACGGAGCCGGTCGCCGGTACGCAGGGCGACCTGGTCGTGCCCGCGAAGGACTTCCCGTACCGGGTGAGTTCGACCGACGTGGAGGTGTTCCACCTGGACGCCCACGTGGAGGGCCACGACGTGAGCTGGTACCTGGAACTCGCGTGGTCCAGCGGCGGCCGGACCGGGACGCTGAGGGTCGACGACCACGGCAGGCCCTTCCGGACGAGCAGCATCACGGCCAGGCCCGAGTACCTCTACCGGCCCGATATCGCGCAGTGGGAGCTCACCGAGCTGTGAGCGGCGTTCTCCGGGGTACGAGGAGTTCCGGAGTACGAGGGGCCGGCGGCGCAGTCGCCCGCCCGCCGCCATCGGACGAGCAGGTGAAGGATGTCCATCCGCACAGACGAGAAGCCCGTGGACGAGAGACCGGACGGCCGGTGGGACGCCGGGACCGCCGAGCGCACCCAGCGGCTCCGGCGCCGGCTGGAACGCCTGATCGGGATCGCGGCGACGGAAGGGAACGAGGTCGTCCCGCTCCGCAACGGGGATGAGATCTTCGCGGCGATGCT
>NZ_JBIATW010000028.1:0-29030 GCF_042892135.1 Streptomyces sp. NPDC001822 | reverse complement strand
CCGTTGCGCCAGCGTCGGCCGGTCTTCGGGTTGATCCCGACGATCCGGCACGCTTCCTTGTTGCTCAGGCCCTGCTGCATGAGCTGGGAGTATGCAGCCCGCTCAGCCGACAGCTTCCTCGGCCCCTGCGGCTTCCGGCTCCCTGGGATCTCGAAATCCATCGCACCCCTTGAACTGGGGTGTTGCGACGATCCCTAGAACCCAAGATCTGAGGGCCTTTTTGCGTTCCGGGGTAGGTCAGCCCTGGAGCCCGGACCTCGTCACATCCCAGGCGCGCCCACCTGAGCGCCGGCCTTCGGCGTGTAGCCGAACTGCTCCCGCTTCCTGAACCAGGCGACCCCGGCAGGGCATGAAGCGGTGCGCGGGTAGAGCGAGGCGACCCCGGCCTTCATCGCGCACCAGGCAATGCAGGTCGCGCAGCAGGCCATCTTGTCGGACCGCTCAAGGCCCGGGGTCTCGTCGCTGTATTTCTGATCGTTGTTCCAGTCACCGCCCGAGCGGCCTTCGTGGCAACCCTTCTCGGCGCGGGCGATGGCGATGATCTTCTGAGACTGAGCACTCACGAGGTGCCCTCCTTCGGGACATGCGAAAGGCCCCGTCCATGCGGACAGGGCCTCGGTGTTCGATCGCTCAGGGTTCGCTCGGTGATCAGCTGGTGCCTCTATAGTTCGCCCGTTGTCACCTGGGGCGTCCCGGGGTGAGCGAGGGGCTGGGGACAGTGCAAAAGACCTGGTTTGAGGTTGTGTTCCGCCGGAGACCGCATCCCGCACTGCGTGTGCTTGGGAACCTGCTGGTTGGCGGTGTTGTGATCTTTGGGATTATCGACGGCTTCAGGTTTCACGGCCTATGGCGGAGGGTCGCCCTCACCATCTGGCTTCTCGGCCTCGTGTTTGTTGGCAGGGGCATGGTTGTGGCCGTTCAGGACCTTGTGCGTCGTGGCGATGAGCGCTCGCAGAAGCAGGGAGTCCGGAGCGCTGACCGCGACGCCGCCTCTGAAGGTGGCTGACCATGCCTTACGCGCTGGACGCTAGCGACGGCTCTTTCGAACGTCGCGTCGGAACTGCTCGAAGCCAGCGCGCAGATTGATGCAGTCGAGGGCGAGTGCCACCCCGCGGCCTGCCCACTTCACTGCCTTTACCAGGATCTCGTCCACCGGCATCCTTCCTTCGACGACCGTAGTTCCCCATCAGACTTCGCTACGGCCCAGAAGGTTGTGAGCGGCTGAGACATGCGAGTCGAGACGCTCGGACACGGCCAGGCGCTCGGCGCGCTCACGGGACGGGTCGGCGCGCGGGCCGCGAATGTCCCGGCTGTGCTCGGCCCGAAGCCGCCCGCAAGCGGTGCAGTGAGCTTGGAGTCTGTCACAGCCTCCGAAGCGGGGCAGGCCGGTGGGTTTTGAGAGTGTGCAGGGCGCGGTTCGGCCGCAGATCGAGCAGAGCAGGTGGGCAGGGGACGGCAGTTCGGGCAGATCGGCCCGTCCGCGGTGCGGAAGTTGACCATGCGTGACTCACCGCAGATGCTGCAGGCTTTCCGGTTGGCAGGGTCCCTGATCAGGCAGGAGCATTTCCAGCCACACCCCAACAACACCTGAATGCTCCACGTAACCTCACAGACATGGAGGTACCCGCATCCCGTACACCGGATTTCGACGCAGAGGCGACGCGCAGGCGGCTGGACGCGTATGCCTACCTGAGCGCGCCGGAGCGGCTGGAGCATATCGCGATCATGCGGGTTTTCTGCGGCACGCTCCTTGCGGACCTGGCCGTCCCAGATGTCATGGCGAAGCTGCACGAGTCCGGCGGCCCAGGTTCTGGGCTCGATGCCGACACGCTCACGGTCCGGCTGGAACAGCTGGAGCGGTGGGGCAATCTCTTGCGCGGCAGCCACACCGTTAAGGCATCCAGCATCACCGAGTACCAGCGTTCCCGAGCGCGTTACCAGCTGTCGAGGTTGGGCGAGCGGATTCAGCGGGACGCCGATGGGGTGCTGGCTGAGGCAGATGCCGCCCGTGAGGTGAGCAACGAGCTGCTGGCCCTGGTCGAGCGTGGTCTCTGGGAGCTCGCCGAGTTGGTGGCCGGGCCGGGAGGTATCACGCCGCAGGACGGGCTGGAGCGGGTCAGCACGGTGTTCGTGCAGTTCGCGGAGTTCGCGGACTCTGTCCGGGACTTCTATGCCTACCTCGGCCAGGTGCTCGCCCGGTACGACCTTGACAGTGCCGAGTACCAGGGCTTCAAGGAACTGCTCCTGGACTACGTCGAGGCGATTACGGAGGATGTGGCCTTCCGCGCCCCCCGGATTTCTGCGGCGCTGGACATGCTGTGGCCACACCTTCCTGCCCTGCTGGACCGGCTGGACGCACACGCCCAGGGCCTCGCCGGGCTCCCCACGCAGAGGGAGGGCCGCTCGGAGGCACGGGTGCAGCGCAGCCGTGGGCGTGAGCTCGCGGACTGGGAAGGGCTGCGCGGCTGGTTCAGCGACACTGATGGCCAGGGCAGTCAGGTCGATCAGCTACGGGACGCGACCCTTCGGGCGCTCCAGTCGTTGCTGGCTAACGCAAAGCGGATGCTTCGCTCGGCCACCGGGGAGATGTCACGCCGCCGGGATCTTCTTCGGCTGGCCCGGTGGTTCGATGAGGCGGCACCGCAGGACGCGCACGACATCGCGGTCGCCGCCTTCGGGCTGTACGGCGCCCGGCATCTGGGCATACCGCCTGCTACCGACGAAATGGTCCCGGCCTACACCAGCTGGTGGACCGGTCCGGTGGTCGAGGTCCCGGTCGCACTGCGTGAGAGGGGCAGTCGCGCGCAGCGGGGCCGGGCGGCTTCGGTGGAGGACCATTCCGAGCAGAAGGAGCGGCTCAGGGAGGCTGCACGTGCTCGGGTGGCCGCAAGAAGGGCAGCGGCGGACGAGCTGCGTAGTGCTTCGGGCCGTTTCGACGATGTACGGCTCACCTCGGCCGCGCTGAGCCTGCTCCTGGAACTGTTGGCCACGGCCCTGGGGAATGCTCAGCTCAGTCGGCGTGCCGGCGGGGATGGGGGGTCGGCGTTCGGCCTGGACGCGGCATGGAGCGAGGACGCCGATCTGGGCATCCGGATCACTGTGCACCGGACGGCAGGCACCCGGACACTTCTCCACTCGGCGGACGGGGACCTGCTCCTGGACGACCTGGAGCTGCTCATCGGCCGGACCTCCGCCACAGCCGACGGTGGGGCGGCGGTGAGCGTGTCGTGACCCTTCCGTCCGCCCACGATGTGGCTCTGTCGGCCGAGCGCCGTTCCGCCGCCCGGTTGTTGCTGGCCCATCCGCTGGTCACGTCGGACGGTCCGCACGCCGATCTCTTTCCGCTGGTCCGCAGGCATGCCGACTGGCTGGCTAAGCGGTTCCAGCAGGTGCTCGGCTATCGCCTCTTGGTTGACAGCTCCTATGCCCGTTTGTTCAAGGCTGGGCTGGGGGCGGGGGCGGGCCATCAGTTTGTGCGGTCCACCGGCACTCCCTTCAGTCCGCACACTTACGCCTGTCTCGCGCTCGCTCTGTCGGTGCTGGTGACCGCGCCCGAGCAGATGCTGCTGTCGCAGCTGGTAGCCGATGTCCGGGCCGCCGCGGCCGACGCTGATGTCGAGCTGGAAGAGACGGGACGGGCAGCCGGAAAGCGCACCTTGGTCGCGGCTCTGCGCCAGCTGGTCGAATGGGGCGTTTTGATCGAGACGCATGGCCACGTGGGTGCCATCACGGCGGAAGGCGGTGGGGAGGCTTTGATCACGGTGGATCGCGAGCTTGCTCGCGTCGTCGTCGCGGGCCCGCTGGCGCAGTCCCGGGACGGTGCTGATCTGGTCCGGCGGGCGGCAGACCCGGGCTTCGGTGGGCCTCGTACCTATGTGCGCCGGATGCTTGTCGAGACGCCTGTGGTGCATCTCGACGAACTGACTGACCCTGAACGCGACTGGCTTCGCACCCGCCAGCGCCGCGAGGCTCAGGCGTTCGTCGAGCTCCTCGGCCTGGAGACGGAGATCCGCGCCGAGGGAGTGGCTCTGGTCGACCCCGAGGAAGAGCTGACCGATCTCCGCTTTCCAGGGACGGGGACCGTTGCCCAGGCCGCACTGCTGCTGGTGGAACGGCTCGTCGAACGGCTGCGTCCATCCGATCCTGGGCATCCGGCGACCGGCGGCTTTCTTGTGGTCGGAGTGGCCGTTCCGGACGGCCTGGTGGATGAAGTGCTGGCTGAACTGGTCGCGGAGTACGGCGAACGCAGCAACTGGCAGCGCGGCTACCTGGAAGATCTCCATGCTCTACGGGAAGCCGCTCTGGACCTGCTGTCCCGCATGCGGCTGCTGGCCCCGGCCGGCCCCCAGCGTGCCGAGGGAGAAGGGCTGCCCGAGGGGTACGCCGAAGAGCTTCCAGTAGGCCGCCAGGTGACGAACGTCGGCGAAGCCCGGCCCCGTGGCGGGGATTGGGTGCTGCTCGCCGCGGCAGCCCGGTACGCCACCCGCGTCACCATGCCTACGACGAGCTCGGTCCGCAAAGACGCAATCACACAGCAGGAGTTGCCGCTATGACAGCCGACGCGCGTGGCCTCATCCCGCTGCCCCGATCCAGCCCGTCGACAATGACAGCAGGAACACGCTTCCGGCTGCACCGGGCTGGCATCCAAAACGTCTGGCAGTACGACGAGCAGGAGTTCGCCTTCGGTGAGGGGCGGCTGCTGCTGCGCGGCAAGAACGGCGCCGGGAAGTCCAAGGCTCTGGAAATGCTGCTCCCGTACCTGCTGGACGGGGACTCCCGAGCGCTGGATGCAACCGGTACCGGGCGGACGACGCTCGCGTGGCTGATGCTGGACGGGTTCGCGCAAACCAACCGTCTCGGCTACCTGTGGGTCGAGTTCCGGGGTACGGACGAGGACGGTGACCACCGTTATCTGACGCTCGGCGCAGCCGTCCGCGCTTCGAAGTCGACGCAGAAGGCGTTGCCGACCTTCTTCGTCACCCCGCTGCGGGTCGGTGAAGGCCTGCGCCTGGTCGAAGCGGGCAAGCCGCTCCCCGTCGACCGGCTCAAGGAGATCGTGGGCTCCGACAACGCGACGGACCGGGCGGTCGGCCACCGTGCCCGTGTGGCGCGGGACCTCTTCGGGATCACTGACGCGACGCGCTACCGAAACCTGACCCAGCTCCTCCACCGACTGCGACGTCCCACGGTCGGGGATCGCATCGAGCACGGGGGCCTGGCCACCCTGCTGAGCGAGACTCTGCCTGGGCTCGACGATGAGGTGGTCGAGAAGGTGGCGCGTAACCTCCACGATCTGGATGCAGTACGAGACGAACTCGGCCGCCTGGAACGGACCGACACGGCGCTACGTACGTTCCTCGCCGACTACCGCCGCTACCTCGCCGGAGTCCTGCGCACATCGGCCCGCAAGGTGAGCAGCGAACTGGATGTCCTCTCCCAACATCGCCGAACGGCCGGAGACGCAGCGCAGCGAACGAGTGACCTGAAGAGGCGGGAAGAGGAGTCGGAAGCCGGGCTGGAAACTCTCCGGGAGGGGGAACAGACTGCCCGCACGGAGCTTGCCGCTCTGCACGCCAGTCACGCCTACCGCAGCCTGCGCGAGCTGTCGGAACGCCGCAGCACGGTGGAGGCCCTGCACACCACGGCCATGACCGCCTTCACCGCCCTGCACAACGCGCACGGGGCGGAAGAGGGCGCGGCGGAACGGCTGGCTGAGGGCGTCGAAGACCTGGGGAGCCGGCTCACCGAGCTGAGGGCGGAACACCGGGAGCTACTGACCCAGGCGGAGAAGGCAGGACTCCCCGCCGGACATCTCGGCGACGCGGTGGCTCTGCCACACACGGTCCGCTCCCAGGCAACGCAGACGGAGCTGAGCGCCCCGGACGGGGAACCGCAGACCATAGGACACCGGCCAGTGGTGCGGGTGGACACGGCCACGACAGATGCAGGGCTGGGATCCTGGCAGGGGCAACTGGAGAACGCCGAAACGGTCGTACGGAACCGGACACGCATGGTCCAGGAAGTGGCCCGCCTCTCCTCACAGGCCGAAGAGGCCCGGGCCAGGGCCGCGCAGGCCGACTCGGAGCGGGAACGGCAGGAGGGCGAGGCGGAGGAGGCCGCCGGGCGCCTCGAAGAGAGCCGCGAGAACGTCGCCGAGGAGAGCCGTGCTTACGCCCAAGAGGTCGCCGCGTGGGTGGAGAGCACACGGACCGCAGCGGGGCCCGGCTGTCCGCCGTTGGATGCCGTCCTCTCTGAAGTGGCCAGTGAGACCTCCTACGATGCGCCGTTCTCGGAGCGCACGCTGCCACCCGATAGCGACACCCTCGCGCGGCAGTCGGCTCACGCGGCCCTGGAACCGTACGCCGACGGCCTGACCCGGCAGCGCGACGCGCTGGCGCTTGGCGCCAGCCGGCTCGACGAGGACATCAACCGCCTGTCACAGAAAAAGCACGACTGGGAACGGCGTACCGACCCCGAGCCGCCCGCCCCCTACCACCGCACCGCAGCAAGGAACCCCGCAGATGGAGCACCCTTCTACCGGCTGGTGGACTTCGCTGAGCACATGACCTCCGCCGACCGGGCCGGCCTGGAGGCGGCGCTGGAGGCAAGCGGAATCCTCGACGCCTGGGTCAGCGTGGAAGGGGTCCTCCTCGACCCCCTCACCCGGGACACGCTTCTCCAACCAGGCCCTGAACTACTGCCAGCAGCGCAGAGTCTTGCCTCGGCTCTGCGCCCGGCCCCGCAGCCGGAGGGCGGCGTCACGTCCGAGCAGGTGGTGGCCCTGCTGGCCGCCATCGCCCTCGCGCCGGCCACGGAGGCCACCACTGCCAGCGCGGTCCACTTCGACGGAAGCTGGCGGCTGGGGACCCTGCGCGGCAGGCACCACAAGAGCGTCGCCGAGTACGTGGGGTCCTCCGTACGCGCCGAGACCCGGCGGCGCGCCCTCGCCGAACTGGCAGCCCAGCTCACGCAGACGGAGCAGCGACTGACCGACGCCCGCACCGAACTCGCCGCCGCCGATTCCAGGCGGCGGTCCATCACGCTCGCGGAACAGGACTTTCCCCTAGCCCGGCAGCTCTCCGACGCCTGGAGCAGGACCACGTCGGCCGAGAAGGCGTTGCGGGACCTGACCGCCAAAGCGACACGTGCGGCACGGCTGGCCGAGGAGGCCCGCGCTCGCGCCGTCTCGGCACGCACCGCGGCGGACGCCACCGCCACCGCCCATGACCTGCCCACCGACAGCGCTGCTCTGGACCGCGTACGCACCGCCCTGGGGACCTTGCTCAGCGGTATCGCTCACCTGCGCAGAGCGGTCAACGCCACGGCCGGCCGACTCGGCGGAAGTCAGGCGGACGACGGACGCTACGAGCGCGCCCATGAGGGACGCCTGGAGGCGGAAGGAAACTACCGGCTTCGCCTCCACCAACTGCGCACCGCGCAAGAGGATCTGCGGACCCGCGAGGCGGCCGTCGGATCGTCCGAGGAAGAGATCCTCGCCCGCGAGCAGGACGCCCAACAACGTGTCACGAACACTGCCGGCGCCATCCCAGCGGCAGAGCGCACCCACGGCGAACTGCGCGATCGGCGCGTGCGTGCGGAAGAGGACGAAAAGCGCCTGCGCGCGGAGCTGGCGGACCAGGAGACGACAGTCATCGACACTGGCCGCGCCTTCCGCGAGGCTCTCGACCGTCCGGAAGTCATCAACGGGTCGGGCCTCGAACGGTCCGCTCTGCCCGATCACGTCTCGGACAATCCCGGTTCCGACGTGCGCGAACGTCTGCGCGCACTGCGCTCACTGGCCGACGCAGTGGAACAGGCCCTCGGCCGTTCGAGGGGAGAGGTGTCGGACAGCGCCCTACTCAACCGGCACACGGAGCTGCGCGACCAACTGGCGGGCGGATACGACGCGCAGCTCGAGGAACATGACGGCATCAAGGTCTGCCGCCTGCTCGACGACCACGGTTCCCACGATGTCGCGGTTGTAGGCGAGCGCATCGCCGTCCAGACCGCAGAGGACCGGGGAAGGCTCACCGAGCGCGAACGCGAGGTGTTTCAACGCTTCCTTACGGGCGAGCTCGGCGATCACCTCTCGGTGCAGGTCATTACCGCGGCCAATCTGGTCGCGGCTCTCAACGACACCCTGAAGACCATACGGACCTCGCACGGTCTCGGAGTGGAGCTGATGTGGAAGCTCGACGACGACGTGGACGCCGACGTGCGGGCAGCCGTGGAGCTGCTACGCAGCCCATCGGGCCTCCGAACGCGTGAGCAGACCGAGCAGCTGCGCGAGGTGCTGCAACGCCGTATCGAAGACGCCCGCCGAGCCGACCCTTCGGCCGGCTACACGGCTCACCTGCGGACCGCACTGGACTACCGAGCATGGTTCCGCTTTCACACGTACGTGGTCGACGACGCTTCCCCCGGCCGTAAGAGGAAACTGACCGGACGCACCGGACTCAGCCAGGGAGAACAGCGCGTTCTCTCTTACCTCGTGCTCTTCGCAGCTGCCGCGGCCCACTTCACCAGCCTCGCCGAATCAGCACCGCACGCGCCGCGGCTGATTCTTCTGGACGATGCCTTCGCCAAGGTCGACGAACCTACCCATGGGCGTCTGGGCCGCATCCTCGTCGACCTCGATCTCGACTTCGTCCTCACAAGCGAGCGATTGATGGGCAACTGGGCTGAGGTCCCGTCCCTACACATCTACGAGTGCCTGCGCGACCCACATGTGCGCGGGGTCGCCACCTTGCACTACACCTGGAATGGCCGCCACCGGCGTCTGGCATCGGTATGAGCGGGCTTCCGACCGCCACACACGACTGGCTCGCAGGCCCCGGCCTCGCCCGGCTCTGGGACGCGGTACGCAAACGTCTGGAAGGCAACGGCGTGCAGTCCACCGGCTCCCTCCGGCTGACCGCGATGAGCACCCAGGAACGAAACGACCTGTCACTCCTGCTGGGCAAGCCCCTCACCGGCCCAGCCGTAACAGTGCGCCTCGACGCGCTCGACGAACGGCTGCGCACCTCAGCCGCAGGACTCGGACTCAGGGAGGTCCTGGAGGAGCTCGGTCCTCCGCTGAACGACCGCCGCGCGGCCCGTGACGACAGCGCCGCACAGCGCCGGCACGTGTGGTCATCGCTCGCATCCTGTCTCGATGCCTCTCCGCTCGCCGGGCAGAGGTGGACCCAGGCGTGGACCGACATACTGCGCCGCACCGGGATTCCTAGAGGAGTCGCGCCCGAAGCGGCAGTGCGGACGCTGCAGCAGGCGGTCCAGATCCTCACCGTGCTACTCGATCCGGAACGCACCGGCACACAAGGTCGAGGAGAGCTCGCCGCGACGGCAACCGGTTCGGCACACGGTCTCGACGACGGCACCTGGCTAGCTCGCATCGTCCAACGCGGCATCGCCCTAGCCCATGACATCGAGCTCCCCAGCAACGCGGCTGGCCGCCGTGCCGTGTGGCGGCTGGTCTCCATCACACCGGACGAAGTCTCAAGCACCGTGCTGACCTACGGTCTACGGCCCACCGGCGATAGCTGGCGGGAGAGCGCACTGCGAGAGCGGGCCGCCCATCACGCCGAGACCCACCTGACACCGCGCGATCTGCTCGACATGCGTCTGCAGCTGCCCGCAGGAACCGTGATCCACATCTGCGAGAATCCACGCGTGGTGGAAGCCGCAGCCGACGCCGCGTGTACCAAGCCCCTGGTTTGCACCTCCGGCAGCGCCGCCACGGTCGTCCTCACACTCCTCGACGCCCTCGCTGCCAACGGCTGCAGTTTCGTCTACCACGGCGACTTCGACTGGCCTGGCATCGCGCTGGCCAATCGGGTCATCCGCCGCTACAAAGCACAGCCGTGGCGCATGGACGCCGATGACTACGAGCGCCTCGCAGCTGACAACCAAGCAGAGGGCGTCCCTCAACTCATCCTTGACGGCTCTCCGGTCGACGCAGACTGGGACCCAAGCCTCGCCTCAGCCATGACCGCACTCGGCGTCGCGCTCCACGAAGAGGCCACCCTCGACCTGCTGGTAGGGGACCTCGCATAGGGTCACCCGCTTAACCATGGTACCCATGGCCCGCACTTTCATCTGCGGGCAAGACAGCTGCTGCCCGCGAGATCTCAGCGGCGGCACTCGACTCAGCGGTCATCCCCACCGCGGCATGTTGCGAAGGTGCTCGACCTGCCGCTCAAGTGGTACACCGACGTCGTACCGGACGAGTCCATCCTGGGGTGCTTCCGGCGGTCCGCCCGGCGATCTTCAGAAAACGATGGCACCCTCAAGTGATCAACGCACCGCCCACGGATGATCATATGATCGTGGAGGTACAGGTGCGTGACTACGGGTTCTCGCCGGCTCAGCAGGACGAGATATGGAGACGCTGGCGCGAGGGGCAGTCGTTCAGCCTGATCGGGCGGGCGCTCGGGGCGCCGATGCAGCACGCCCGCCGCTTCCTGTACCAGAGCGGGGCGTCCGCCCCGCTCCGCAAGCGCGGTCAGAACGGCATCTGAGCGGTAGCGAGCGCGAGGAGATATCCCGCGGCCTCGCCGCCGGGGAATCGGCCCCGGCAGCTGGCCAAGCGGCTGGGCCGGTCCCCTTCGACCGTCTCCCGCGAGATCGCCCGCAACGGCGGCCGAGACCGCTACCGAGCTGCCACCGCCTACGGACACGGGCGTCGACCCAAGCAGGCCAAGCTCGCCCAACGACCCGCTCTGCGCATCTTGGTGGAGGGCAAGCTGGCTCTGTGCTGGTCACCCGAGCAGATCGCAGGATGGCTGCGACGGCAGTTTCCTGGTGACGCCTCCATGCAGATCTCGCACGAAGCGATCTACCTCTCGCTCTACGACCCTCGCCGGCGCCAGGCGATCGACCGCAGCCTCACTCAGCGGCTGAGGTCAGGCAGGCCGATGCGCCGCCCGAAGCTCGCCCGCCGTCCCACGGGCCGGGGGATCACCGCGGCATGGTGTCCATCACCGATCGCCCCGCCGAGGTCGAGGACCGCAAGGTCCCCGGCCATTGGGAGGGCGACCTCGTGATGGGCACCCGGCCCTCGGCGGTCGCCACGCTGGTTGAACGCACCAGCCGCTTCACGACCATCGTTGCGCTGCCGGACGGCATCAAGGCCGAGCAGGTCACCCCGCACCTCACCAGGAGCCTCCTCGGCATCCCGCCCCAGTTGCGGCGGACGCTCACTTGGGACCGCGGCCGGGAGATAGCTGAGCACCAGACCATCACCGCCGAGACCCGAATGCCGATCTACCTCTGCAAGCCACGGAGCCCGTGGCAACGCGGCACCAACGAGAACACCAACCGGCTGCTACGGCAGTACCTCCCCAAGGGAGCTGACCTCCGCACGTTCAGCCAGGCCGACCTGGACGCCATCGCCCACGAGCTCAACCACCGTCCCTGCAAGACCCACGGCTACCGCACTCACGCAGAGGTCTACGCTGACCTTCTGAACAGCGGTGGTGCGCTGACCGCTTGAGCTCGCCATGGTTTGTTGAAGTCTGGCGGAAGTTGTCGGTGCACCCCCACGAACGCTTCAGTGCCGGCGGTGGTTGAGCACCCCGATGAGAGTGGCAAGGTCGGCGGCACCGGCCGGGTCATCCGCGTATCGAGTGGTCTGGAGGGGGCCGACCTCAGGAAGGACGATGTCCTCCCGGGCCAAAACATGGACCAAGGTCAACAGTGCGGCGCGGGCATTGCCATCGGTGAAGGGGTGGAAGAACGCCACATCGAGGTAGGCGCGGGCCGCGCGGGCCGCCAGCGGGATGTCCGGGTCGGTCGTCTCGTTCAGGCGGGAATCGAAGTCGGCCTGCGTGTTGGGGGTCAGGCCGTAGCGCTCGCGGCCGGCCTTCGCGTAGGCGTCGCTCACGCGAAACGGTGCCCGTGTCGCAGCGAGGACTTCGCACTGCCAACAGGACAGCAAGGCGAAGTCCAGTGGGGTGCGGCGTGTGGCACCCTCTCGGGCCAGTGCATATGCGGCGAGCAGACGTTCGGCGCGAATCGGGTCGCGCCGGCGAACCGGACCCTCGCACCAGGACCGGAACCCATCGCGGTCGGGCGGGAGTCGTTGTAGGGCCGGTGCACATCGCCAGTCGACCTCGCGGCGTACGCGGAGCCAGACCGAGAGGCTGTCAGTAGCGGTCATGGAGCTCCTCCAGCACTGCCCTCTCGCGATGGTCCTGGTACGGGGTGTGGCCGGTGAGGCCGACGGCGAGATCCTCGCCGACGGATTCGATCAGCGTCCGTTCCGGGGTTACCCAGCTCTTGAACCGGCCACCGATCGCGTTCTCCACCGCTCGCGCGGCTTCGGCCCGGTCCATGCCGGTGCTGGTGAGGAACCAGCCCAGGACGATCGAGGCCTGGCCGTACCAGCCGCCCTCCGCGCCCGAGTCCAGTGTGTGGGTGACGAGCCGGACGCAGGCCCGCTCCAGGTGCCAGCTGCGATCCTCTGGCGAGGCATCCGGCGGCGGTGACAGTTCGGCGAAGCGCTGGGCCGTCCGCTGCAGCCACTCCCGCCATTCCAGCAGCGCGGCCACGACACGTTCTGCGGTCTCGTCGGGGGTCGTCACCGAGCTTGGCCCGCTGACCCAGTTGCCGATGGGCCCGCCGTCGCGGTAGCACCAGCTCCATCCCCAGGCCCAGGTGCCGTATCGCTCCCGGATGATCGCGTCCACCTGACTCTCGCACCAGCGTTCGCCCTGCCACCAGCCGGCCATGCCGGAGAGCACGGGTGGCACCCATTCGCGGACCAGTGAGCGGAGGTGGGCTTCCTCGTCCTCGTCCCAGGCGAACGAGTTGCGGGCCGGGTCGAATTCATCCCAGTTCCGAATGTCCTCGTAGTTGACGCGGGGCACACGGTTGTCGGGGAAGGGCAAAGTGTCACGGTTGTACGTCAGGGCTGGCCACTCTTCCTGTCCGATGTGATCGACCCATCAGTCTCGGCTCAATGCCCCTGGGACCGCGAACGGTTTTCGGCCCTCGGGGAGTATCCGAACGGAAATCTCAGGTGGTGCAGACCGGCGGGTTCGGCGCGGTGGACGGCTTCGGCGGGTTCGCGAAGCAGTACGAGCAGATCGAGAAGGTCTCCGCCCATCACGGCAACTTCTGGGAAGTGCTGCTGTACGGGCAGATCGGCCGGGACCGGGCGGTGATGTTCTACCTGGCCGACAACGACAAGCTGAAGTTCACCGCGACCAGCGAGGACAGCCGGGTGCTGGACGCCCTCGCGCACGCCCAGCGGCACCAGGCGGCCCGCGGCGAGTACATCACCGCTTTCAACGAGGAGGGCAAGGAGGTCGACATCTCCTTCGCCACCCAGAACTGGCGCAAGGCCGTCCTCGACAAGACCCGGACCGGGCAGTTCGTGCGCAAGCACTTCGAGGCGATGGTCTTCACCGCGCTCGCCGAGGAACTGCGCACCGGCGACGTCGCGGTGGTCGGCTCGGAGGAGTACGCCGACTGGTCCGAGCAGCTGCTGGCCTGGGAGGTCGTCCAGGAGACGCTGGGGTCCTACCTGGTGGAGGTCGGCCTCGCCGAGGCGGGCGAGAGCGCCGAGTTCGACGCGAAGTTCTTCCGCCGGCAGCTTGAGGACAAGCTGCGAAACGCCGCCGCAGCGGCGGATGCCGGGTACCCGGAGAACGACGGCATGGTCATCGACCCGGAGACAGGCATCCCGTCGCTGAAGGCATTCCGGGCTGACGGCCAGCGGCCCTCGGCGAAGCGGCTGGAGCAGGAGATCAAGGCCAGGATGCCGGAGCGTTCCCTGATGGGCATCGTGGCCCGGACCGCGTACTGGGTGGAGTGGTGGCGCCGCTTCGGCCCACCGTCCGGCAACGAGCCCAAGCTCACCGACCCCCTTGGCCGCTACGTGATCGTCACGTTCGTCAAGGGCACCAACATGGGCCCGCACGAGGCCGCCCGGCACATCCCCGGCGTGAGCGGACACGAGCTGTCGTACGTCGCCAACAAGCACTTCTCGATCGCGCTGCTGAACGAGGCGATCGCCGACCTGGTGAACGCGCACGCCCGCCTCGACATCTCACAGGCGTGAGGCGACGGGACCGCCGTCGCGGCGGACGGCACCCACATGGATACCTATCTCGACAACCTGCTCTCCGAGACGAGCGTGCAGTACGGCAAGCCGGGCGGAATCGCCTACCACCACGTCTCGGACACCTACATCGCGCTGTTCACGCACTTCATCCCGTGCGGGGTGTGGGAGGCCGTCTACATCATCGAGGGCCTGCTGAAAAACACCAGCGAGGTGCAGCCGACCACCGTGCACGCGGATACCCAAGGCCAGAGCTTCCCCGTCTTTGCGCTCGCCCACCCCCTGGGCTTCGACCTGATGCCCAGGATCAGAAACTGGAAGGAACTGACCTTTCACCGGCCCTCCAAGCAGAGCGAGTACGTACACATCGACGCCCTGTTCGGCGAGCCGGGCAAGAACGTCATCGACTTCGACCTGATCGAGTCCCAGTTCCGCCACCTGATGCGCGTGGCCGTCTCCGTACGCGAGGGCACCATCTCCTCCTCCACGCCGCTCAAACGGCTGCGGTCGGGGTCGCGGAAGAACGCCACCTACGCAGCCTTCCGCGAGGTCGGCGGCGTGATCCGCACCGTCCAGCTCCTGCGCTACCTCTCGGACGCGCCGCTGCGCCGGCGGGTGACGGCGGCGACCAACAAGGTGGAGTCGTTCAACCGGTTCTCCCAGTGGATCGGCTTCGGCAACCGCGGCATCATCGCCGACAACGACCCCATCGAGCAGGAGAAGGCGATGAAGTTCAACGCGCTGCTCACGAACGCGGTGATCTTCCACAACGCCCTGGACATCGCGGAGATCGTGCGGCAGCTGCTGGAGGAGGGGTGGGAGATCGACCCGGAAGACCTGGCGCACATCTCGCCGTACCTCACCGAACACATCAACCGGTTTGGTGAGTACAGCACCCACGAACTCGGCATCCAGCCCGACGCGTACGACCCGAAACTCGACGTCGACTTCACCCCGCTGCGCGAGCAGGTCCTGACCGCCACCGGTCTCGGTCAGGCTGCCTGACCGACCACGAATTGTCTCTTCTCAGTGAAGGCAGTTGCCACAGATGCCGCTGACCTGTGTGGACTTGATTGGCTGAGACAGCTATCTCGCCCTGGGATGCCCCACTCGCCGGGGACGCCCCGGCGGCAACGGCGAACAATTGCGCCGCGCCGGCCGAAAGCTCCCGAACGAAGCCGGCTGGCCCGCCCGGCCATCCAGCGTTCGGTGGCCGGGCGGCCAGCGGCAGGCCATGCCGACATCGGTGCGGCCCGCCGGGCCGTCTGTTGGTCGCCGCCGTGTACTTCAGGTTTGGTTTCCGATCCGGAACCTCAGCTGTTGGCCAGTACGCGGTCGAGAAGGGGGAGCAGGCGCTCCCAGTGGCGCTGCAGCCCGGCGGGGTTGAACGCGTCGGTGTCGGACATGGTGAACCCGTGGACGGTACCGGGGTAGATCTCGGAGGTGTAGTCGACCTTCGCGGCGTCCAGTGCCCGGTTGAGCTCGCCCAGGGCCTCGGGTGTCAGGTCGCTTTCGGCGTGGCCGAAGTGGACCTGGGCGGTGATCTCGGCGAGGGCGTCGGGCCCGTCCGCGCTCACGGGACCGTGGAATGCGGCGACAGCAGCCACCTGGCCGGGGTGAGCCGCTGCGGTGCGCATCGCCAGGAGGCCGCCTATGCAGTAGCCGGTCACCGCGACCGGCCCGGCGGCGACCTCGGGCTGGGTGGTTAGGAACCTGAGGTAGGCGTCGGCGTCACTCAGGACGCGTTCGGCGGTGTGCGCCTTGATCAACGGCATCAACTGGGCCATGATCGCCGGACGGAACTCTTCTCCGATGTGCTCGGGAAGGCCGATCACCGGTGCCGGGCCGTGCCGGTAGAAGATGTTGGGGACAAGCACGTAGTACCCGTGCCCGGCCAGTTCGCGGGCCATCTCCCTCAGCACGAGCCGGATGCCGAAGCCGTCCGCGTACATCAGTACACCTGGGTGCTGCTCGCCGTTGTCGGGGAAGGCGGCGAAGGCGTCAGCCTGACCGTCCGTGGTGGGAATCTCCAGCGTCTTGATGGGCATGAATTCTCCTGTCGTGGTTGATGTGTAGAGCCTGCGATCAACACGACGGAGGCGGAGCCCGCGCAGCAGCGCAAGATTCTCGATCAAACAGCGGGCCCGCACCGGCCCGTACGGCGCTCAGAAGAGCGCCGGGTCACCAATCCGTGTGTGGCGCAATGCCGTCCCGGTAGTCATAGCCGCAGAGCATAGCCCACCGGGAAAAAACCGACGCCGACACCGCAGTTCACAGCGCGGTCCAGCTATGACTCGAAGCCGACATGCTGCCCAGAAGAGGGGATGGTGGCGCGTTCCGATGCTTGCCGCAGTAAATGCCGGATTGACTGCGGCGGAGCCCCTACCGTTAGCCTCTTCCAACCTCATGCTGACGCGTGGTGAAGGACGAGGACGGCCTTCACGATGTTGGTGATGCGGTTGGTGCTGCAGCGGAGTTTCCGCAGGAGGCGCCAGCCCTTTAGGGTGGCCATGGCCTGCTCGCCAAGACAACGGATCTTAGCGTGAGTGGTGTTGTGGCGTCGCTTCCACTGCTTGAGGTGGCGGCCTCGAAACGGGACCCGGACGGGCCTGCCGGCTCCTTGGTATGCCTTGTCCGCCCAGCACTTGGGGCCCGCTGCGGCGAGCGCGTCGATGATCCCGTGCTGCCGGGCGGCGGTCAGGTCGTGGGTCGAGCCGGGCAGAGCCGGTGAGGCCCACAGCAGACGGCCGAACGGACCGGTGAGGACCTGGACGTTCATGCCGTCGCGTTTGTGTTTCCCGCCGTAGTACGGGGTGTCGGCGGCGATGCGGTCGATGGGCAGCAGGGTGCCGTCGAGGATGACGAACGCCTTCGTCCGGATGGTCTTCATCGCCTCGGTCAGGGTCGGGGCGAGGGCGGCCAAGACCTCGATGGCTTCACGTATGTAGCGGTAGACGGTGGCGATCCCGATGCCGAACCCGGCCGCGAGCTGGGCGTAGGTGTCTCCGCACCGCAGGTGGGCCAGGGCGAGCAGGGCCTGGCGTGCCACGGGAAGCCGCCGCCACCGCCTCCCGATGTCCCGGCGCCTGGCCGTCAGCTGTCCGGCCAGGAACCGCAGGGTGCGGGTGGACAAGTCGATCGAGGACGGGTAGACAAGCACGCGAAGCTCCTGGCGGACACGGGTGATCTTGGTCGAGAATCCGTCTACCAGGAGCTTCGTCGTTGTGTAGAACTGTCCACCTCGCGGTCAGCGCCGACGACCGCGTCCGCCTTGACGGACTGCGAGTCGATCACGCCGGCCGTCGGCTCCGCGCCCCGGCCCGCCTCCTCGCGGACCCGGACACGCAGCCGGTCGTGGAACTCCCTGACCAGCATGTGGTCGCGCCAGCGGCGGAAGAACGCATAGACCCGGTCCCACGGCGGGAAGTCGGCCGGCATCGCCCGCCACTTGATCCCGTTGTCCACGAGATAGCGGATCGCGTCCAGTATCGCCCGTTGTCAGTACGCCTCCGGCTGCCCGCTCCGACCTCGCATCCAGCCCGGCACCGGCAGCAACGGCCGGACGAGGCCCACTCCGCGTCCGTCATGTCCGAGGGATAATGGGAGGCGATGTAGTGGCCGGGTAGATAGAGGGGCGCTGGGTGTGGCTTTCAGGCCGCTGCCGTCTCGTGGGCCCTCCGCGAGGGACGCCGGTTTGTAGGGGCCGAGTCGGCGTCGCCCGGCTGACGAAGTGGCTGGCTTCGTCCTGGCAGGACCGGAGGCGTGATCATGAGAACGGAGAGCCCGGGGTTCGCGGGTGTTGTCGAGGGATCCCTTAACGCCCGCCCTTTTTGAACTCGATTCTACCGACCGCACGAGCTCGGATACCTGCTCTGAACTGCGATGATTCATAGACTACATGTGCGTGATGCCGAGTTGGGGCCATTGCTGTCGCTCGTCCGGGTGGTCTTATGGGACGGCCTGACGGAGGCTGGATCAGGTTGAAAAGTTCCGGCGCATTTTTTCCCCACCAGGCGTGATTCTTCCGTAGCCACTCGCTCATAGTCGTCCGCAACCTCTCGTGGACTCTGTTGCCTAATTCCGTGCGCCTACGACGTGCGGACTGTTACCGGCAACGACGCAGTGATCGTTGCAGCCTGCCGGACCGATCGATGCCGTTCGGTCGAATTGGGCAGCAAAGTCCGCCAAACTCGCAATTCATGGGGCTGGTGTAGGGCAGGCCGCGTGTTCGTGCTGTCGGGGCGGGCGCAGATGATCAGCCCGCAGCTTGCGGGCTCACCGCCGACCGCCACCCGGCCGGCGCCTCCCACCTGCGAAGCCAGAAGGGAACGTCCTCATTCCGCGCCATCGGTTTGGGGGTAGTTAACCAACGCAGTACTATACGGCGCGAGTTCGCGCTTGTTGTGGTCTAGGGAGATACACGGGGGTAGTGATGACATCGGTCGGCGACATGCAGCTCGGCGACGGCACGTCGGTGAGAGTCGAGCTAGCGGACGGTGAGAGTGGCTTCGATCGCGTGGGACGCGGGCCCGGAGGGCTGGCGCGTTCCTCGGCTGAGACGCTTCAGGAAGCGCTGGACCATGTTCGTCCCGCCCTGGACACCGTCGCGAACACAGTGCGGGAGTTGGCCCATCGCCCCGACACAGTCAGCGTCGAGTTCGGGATCAAGCTGGCCGCCGAGGCTGGCGTCGTCGTCGCCAAGGCGGCCAGCGAAGCCAACTTCACCGTGACCCTTGAGTGGAGCGGACGCACAGAGAGCTGACCTTTATGGTTGTGTCACGGTCCACCGAACTGTCATCCGGGATCGTTCGCGTGCGGATGGACGCGGCCCCCGGGGGCGGCGCAGGAGGGGTCGTCGGGGCGGGCTTCCTCATCACCTCTGACATGGTGTGCACGTGTGCACACGTCGTCCTGGATGCCCTGTTGCTGGACGGGAGCCACATAGAAGAGCCCGATGCGCCCATCCTGCTTGACTTCCCTTTCGTCCCGGATGTACCGGCGGTGCGGGCCCGTGTCGCTGTGTGGAAGCCGGTGCTGCCGGACGGGCGTGGCGACGTTGCTCTCCTGAAGCTGGAGCGTCCTATCCTGGCGGCATCACCGGTCACTCTGGTGGACGGGAGCGAGGTCTGGGGCCACGAGTTTCGGGTGTATGGGTTCCCGAACGGTGCCGATGACGGGATCTGGGTGTCTGGCACCCTGCGCGACAAGCAGGGCACTGGCTGGCTCCAGATGGACGCCCGCTCCGATGGCCCCCGGATCGAGCCAGGCTTCAGCGGGTCGCCAGTCTGGGACGCGTCACAGGGTGGCATCGTCGGCATGACGGTCACCGCGGGCAAAGGGCGCTTCCAGGGAACGGCGTACCTGTTGCCGTCGCTCACACTGCTTGGCGAGGCTCCCTTGGATCTCCGGTGCCCATTCCTCGGGCTTGAGCCGTTCCAGGAAGAGGACTCCACCCACTTCTTCGGCCGTGAGAACGATGTCGCCCGACTGCTGGACTCGATTACGCACAGACCTGTCACGCTGGTGGCCGGACCATCGGGATCGGGGAAATCGTCCCTGGTCCGCGCCGGACTGCTCCCTTTCCTGCGGGAACGGGGCTTCGCCGTCTCCGTGCTCCGCCCGACCGCCGGAACGCGCCCGGAGGCGGCGCTCGCCCAGGTCATCGCCCCCCTCCTTGGGGGCGGCGGAGACACGCTGCATGAGCTGCACGCTATCGAAGAACTAACTCGACTCCTGCGGCGTCCGGATGAGGGACCGGGCATGAGTGGCATAGAGACGGTGGCGTGGCTCAGTGAGCGCATCGCGGGAGACCCGGCAATGGCAGGTCCCCGACTCCTCTTCACGGACCAACTCGAGGAGTACACAGGAGAGGATCCTGCTGGCGCCCGGCGGCTCTTCGAACTGCTGGTGGCCTTATCCGCCTCTTCGAAGGGACCCACGTCAGGCGGCAGTATCCGCGTGGTCGCCACAGTCAGGCCGGAGTCCCTGGACGCCCTAGTGACCGAGCAGACCTCCATCACCGTCAGCGACGCGGTCCTCTTCATCGCTCCGCTCGCCAGTGAGGGGCTGCTCCGCGCCGTGACCGAGCCGGTCCGCGCAACCCCGGGTGTCTGGTTTGAGGAGGGTCTGCCAGAACGCATTGTGCAGGATGCCGGTGACGAACCCGGTCGCATGCCCCTCGTGGAGTTCACGCTGACCCAGTTGTGGGACCTTCGACGTCAGTTGACGCTCACGCATGCGGCCTACCAGGAGCTCGGCGGCGTTGCTGGCGCCCTCGTCCGGTACGCGGAAGGGCAATTCGTCACCCACCAGGGGCGCTTCGGTGAATCAGCCGCCCGGCGGCTGTTCGTGCAGCTAGCACGCCCTGACGATCACGGAGGATACGCGCGACGCGCCGTACGTCTAGCCGACTTGGACCCCGAGGCACAGGGGCTCGTTCGGGCGTTTGCCACCGGCAAGCTTTTGGTACTCGGCCAGACACCGGGACCAGATCCGGACGAGATCGTCGACCTGGCGCATGAGGCCCTCACCAACCTGTGGCCGAGGCTACGGGGCTGGTTGGACGACAGCCGCAAGTTTCGGCACTGGCAAGAGCAACTGCGACGGGACATCGCGCAGTGGGAGCGGCACGACCGAGAGAGGAAGAGTCTCCTCAGCGGCCGGCCCTTGGCTACGGCCGCCGATTGGCTAGAGCACCGCCTCGAAGACCTGTCTCCGGCGGAACGGAAGTACATCGAAGCTGGCGTCCGGTACGAGCGGCGCGGTATCAGAATCAGGAACGCGGCCGTGCTGGTGCTTGTCGTACTGTTCCTGGGTACGGCTCTCATGGCAGGGGTCGCCAGACAGAAGAGCTCAGAGGCCACTCATCGGGCCAGGATCGCGGCCTCCCAGGCCATGGCAGCTCGCTCGAACGACCTGACCGAGACCGATCCCCGGCTGGCAGCCCAACTGGCGGTCTACGCATACGCTGCGGAGCCCACCATCGAGGCAAAGCAGGCGCTCGCCAGAGCGGTGGCGGCCAACGGGCACGTTGAGCGATTTGTCCAGGGGGGATCAGGCGAGGCAGCCAACTACGTAGGTTCCAGCGGAGGCCCGACGAACCAGGTAGCGCTCAGTGGCGACGGAAGCATCCTGGCTTACCTCTCCGACTTCCGACCTGGCCAGGTCCACTTCTATGACGTCAAGAAGGGCCAAGAGCTTCCCGGTCTTCCGACCGGCGACTGGCCGCACGGCGGCGGAAATCTGGAACTCAGCTCGGACGGACGAATTCTCGCCATGGAGCTGAGTCTAAACCGTATCGCAGTCTGGGACGTCCATAAGCGGAAAACAATTCGGACCTTCTCTGCCGGGAATACGGATCAGTTGAGTAACTCGCAATTGGACCTCCGAGCCTTCGCTTTCTCCGCTGACGGCCGCTGGTTGAGCGCCACCTACTACACCTCAGGCGTAGAGCGACTGGAGATCGCGATCTGGAATGTGGTGTCCGGCGAGATCCTGAGCCAGGGCCCCGCCCCCTCGGAACAGATACAACTCGAGTTCGACCGAGACAATGCCCATCTTCTGTGCCTGGACGCCGAGAAGGGCGCCGTCCGCAGACTCGCGCTGAAAAGTGGCGACTGGCAGCCTGTGCGCAGGATGAGCGACCTGGCCGCCCACGATGCCGCCCCACCGGTTCTCTCCGCCGACGGTCGCGTCCTGGCCAAGGGGTCCGAATTGTGGGACATCAACACCGGAAAGCGGATCTCTCGCCCGACGGACACCGATCTCAGCCCTGCCGTGTTTCCTGCCGACCAGCATGATCTCGTGATCGCTGCAGTCGACGGCCAAGTCAGTGCGTACGACAGCTCCCTCGCGCGCAAAACGTTGCTGGGCTCTTTTACTTGGCCCGTCGCAAACCTGTCCGTGTCCACGGACGGACGATGGGTGGCCGCCACCTCGGCTGATGGTGCGGTGTCGCTCTTCAACTTGCGTGAGCCTTCGGCTGTCGCCCCCGTTCCTGCCCAGAAGGAACTCGGCAGGGGCGAACTGCTATTGGAAGGCGATTACGTCGTCCGGAAGAACGGAGAGAAGTCCTTCGAGGTATGGGCACCGAAGAGCGGTTCTCCCACACTGGTACAACTAGGGGTGATCCCCCGCGCATTCGACGTCAACTCGAACGCAGTTGCAGTGACCTCGGACAACTCCAAAGCCGTGCTGCTCGAATCCACCGGAGACCGGCCTGCCGAATTCGAGTTGCGGGATCCACGTACTGGACGAGTCATCTCCACGCACTCGTCGACTCAGTTCGGCACACTGGACAGCGATCCTGGTATTCACTTTCTCTCCGACGACGTCCACCTAGTGGCCTCCAACAGCCAAGGCATCGCGCTGATCGATACGCGCAACTGGCAGACGGTGACCATCCCGGTGAAGGGCGTCCAGGGCACCGTCGCCCTGGACGTGAGCGCCGACGGCAGCACCGTCACCCACTGGAGCAGCAATTCCGACACGGTACGCGTGTACCGGTACTCTACCGGGACGCTGCGCGAGGTACGCACACTGAGCCTCCCGCCCTTCACAGAGGTACATCTCACCGTCAGCCAGCACGGAGAAAAGATCGCCGCCATCGATCGCGATGGGCATCTCACGGTGATCGACGTGACTACAGGCCGCTCGGTGCATGGCAACCGGGATGGTTCGCGGTGGGCACCGGACACTGCAACGTTCAGCGGCGACGCCAGCCTGGTGATCCAGCCAGTTGAGGTGAATGGCAAGTCCGTTATCAGATTCTGGGACAGCGGTACTGGAGACCAGCTCGAGGATTGGGACCTCCCCGCACAGATCGGCCCCTCGTCCTGGCTACAGCGCGCGTCCACTTTCCAAGGCGACAAGGTGCTGATCTGGGGGCCGAGTGGAGCCATTGGCGTAGCGGACATGGGGCTGACCGCATGGCGTGACAAACTCTGCCGCCTCCTGGACGCTCCGCTGCCAAAAGTAGAATTCGACCGCTACCTAGATGGACTTGGTGTTGCCTCACCGTGTCCCGCGGGCGGTGGCAAGCAAACTCCTACAGCCCGGTGAATGGGTCCTGTCGCGGCTTCTCTTCCGTTCGTACCGCACAGACAGAGTCCAAGGAAACCTCGGTTGACTATCCGAGGACGCACCGCCGCCGCAGCCTCTTTGGTACCGCAGCCGAATGCCCGGGCCACCTCCGCCCCGGTTCAGAAGCGCTCGCCGACTCTGCGACGTCGCCATCATGAGGTACCCCCGACAGAAGATCTTTTGTCGGGGGTGTGGCGGGTGATCACGGGCGAGGTTCAGGTCCGTGACGCTGGGTCGGTGATGTGGGCTTCGAGGTCGGCGATGCGGCGGTCTTGGAAGCGGAGGTTGGAGCGGGCGGCCTTGAGGCGTTCGTCGAGGGTGCGGTTATCGGTGGTTACTGAGGTTTTCGTGTTGTCGTCGGGTGGTGACGGTTCATGATCCCTGCGGTATGCCGGTGGGGTGAGGTATTCGGAGGGTGGGGGCCTGCCGCTGAGCGTCGGGCGTTTCGTGAGGAGATCCGGCTTCAGGCCGGGCGGCGGTTCGCGGCGGGTGAGAAGACCTCAGTGATCGCGAGGGACTTGTGAGTGAGCGTGCGGTCGGTGGAACGCTGGCGTCGTGCCTGGCGTGAGGGCGGCATGGAGGGCCTGCGTTCCGCGGGTCCGGCGAACTCACCGACCGTCACCGATGCCCAGTTCACTGTGCTGGAGGAGGAACTCGGCAAAGGCCCGGCGGCGCACGGCTTCGATGACGAACGCTGGACCCTGGTCCGGGTCCAGGTGGAGATCCGTCGTCGGCTGCGAGTGGGCCTGTCGGTGGCGACGGTGTGGCGGCTGCTGAAACGGCATGGCTGGTCCTGGCAGGCGCCCGCCCGCACAGCACTGGAGCGTGACGAGCACGCGGTGGAGCTGTGGAAGAAGGAGGTGTGGCCCTGGGTAAAAGGCTCGCGGCGACCTCTGGGGACTGGATCGTCTTCGAGAACGAGGTCGGCTTCTCGATGACGCCGCCCCGTGCCCGCACCTGGGGCCGGCGCGGGCAAACCCCCGTCATCCGCGTGCGTGGCAGGTCCCGCCGCCGGACCTCGGTTGCCGCGCTGTGCTGCTACAAGCCCGGCGAGAAGAGCCGTCTCATCCACCGGCCCCGCACCCACCTACTGCTCAAGGGCGCCCGCAAGAGCTTCTCCTGGCAGGACTATCGCGACCTCCTGGTGCGGGCACACATCCAGCTCGACGGACCGATCGTGGTGGTCTGGGACAACTGTGAGACTTGAGACGTGCCGCTGGGACCGGAAGCCTGACCCGTGGGACAACTGGCCGCAGTGCCTTGTTTAGGATCTGTCGGCGTCCGGTCCCAGCGGTGCCTGCTGCCGCCGGCCCGGTGAGCGTGTCCCGATAGGGGCTTTGCTGCACGAGGCACCATCACAGTTCTGACCGCTCAGCGGACCGGCGTCGGCCACCAGCCCCAGTCCGAGGAGCCTTGTGACCGTCACCAGCTTGCCCCATCTCGCCCTGCCCACGCAGCATGTCCCGGCTCTGGCCGAGGATGTGATCTTGGGGGTCGATACCCACAAAGACATCCACGTCGCCGCCGTGATCACCACCCTGGGAGCCTCGCTCGCCCATCAGGAGTTCCCGACCACGGCCGTCGGCTACCGCCAACTAATCATCTGGGCACAGTCGTTCGGGGTCGTTCGACGTGCGGGCGTCGAGTGCACCGGCTCCTACGGAGTCGCACTGACCCGAGCCCTGCACCGGGCTGGCATCGAGGTCGTCGAGGTCAACCAGCCCGACCGCGCCACCCGGCGCAAGCGCGGCAAGACTGACGCCATCGATGCGGACGCGGCAGCGCGAGCGGTCCTGTCGGGACGTGCCACCACCACACCGAAGACCGCGGACGGCCCCGCAGCCGACATGCGGATCCTGCGACTGGCGAAGGAATCGGCCGTCAAGGCGCGCACGCAGGCGATGAACCAGCTCAAGGCCGTCCTCCTGGTCCTTGATCCCGATCTGCGCGAACAGCTCAGCGGCATGACCAACCCGACGCTGATCGCGACCTGCGCGGCACTCGACGGCGATCACAGCGAGGCGGCCTTCACGATGCGTCTGCTCGCCTGCCGGATCCAGAACCTCGCCCAGGAGGTCAAGGAGCTGACCAGACGCACCACCAAGGCCGTCAAGGCCAGCCGGCCAGAGCTGCTGGAGCTGGTGGGCGTCGGGCCCGACAGTGCCGCGGTCCTGCTCATCACCGCAGGTGACAACCCTGACAGGCTCACTGATGAGGCATCGTTCGCGGCCTTGTGCGGCGTCAGTCCCGTCGAGCAGTCCTCCGGCAAGACCCAGCGACGGCGCCTCAACCGGGGTGGTCACCGGCAGGCCAACGCCGCGCTCTACCGCATCGTTCAGTCCCGCATACGCTGGGACGAACGCACTCAGGTCTACCTGCAACGACGCACCGCCGAGGGCATGTCCAGGCGCGAGATCATCCGCTGCCTCAAACGCTACGTCGCCCGAGAGCTCTACCGGTACATCTGGCACCCAGCGACAAGCGTGGTGCCTGCTACTGCTTGACGAACCATAGGGGCATCCTCAACACCCACCTGGCCACAGGGCTGAAGCAGTACGAGGCCGAACACGACTGGCTCACCACCGTCCGGCTTCCGCCGTACGCACCCGACCTGAATCCCGTCGAGGCCCTCTGGTCACTCGTGCGCAGAGCAATGGCCAACACCGCCTTCACCACACCCGACGACCTCGACCGCAAGCTCCGCAGCGAGTTACGCAGGATCCAACTCCGGCCCCGTCTCATCGACGGCTGCCTTACCGCCACAAGACTGGCCATCAACCCACCGACCCCGCATTGAAAACCTCAGTAATGCGCAGCGCAGGCAGGCTGGCACGTTGTCGAACTGTGCGGCCGTTTGCTGTGGCACCGGTCATAGGACACCAACCCAGACGTCGGGGCCAAGGGTGCCTTTCACATCCGAGGCCACGGATGTCGGGTCGACCTCGTAGCCGAGTGCGTACACCGTTGTCTTTTCCAGGCCGCGTACCTGGAGGCGTACGGGGCTGGTGCCCCGGTGCGCGCCGAGGATCCGCTGGAGTTCCTTGACGTTGTGCTCGTTGACCTGGTGGGACCGTAGTTGGAGTTGTACCGGTGGGCGGCCGCCGTTCTCTGCGGACGATACGTCCAGTACCTGGAGTTCCTGCCCGAAGATGCTGATCGTTCCGTCCCGGTCGTTCAGTCGGCCTGTCACGGACACGATGCTGTCGGGGATGAGGGCGGGCTGGACCAGCGTGTAGGAGGCGGGGAAGAACAGCACTTCCATCTCGCCGTCGCGGTCGGCGAGGTTGATGATGGCCCAGGCGTTGCCTTGTTTGGTCATCTTCAATGTGACGCCCGTGATCAGTCCTGCGAGCTGCACCATTCCTTCGCTTCGGCCGGATCCGAGGAGCTCGCTGATCGTGGTGTCCCGGTTGCGGGAGAGGATGTGTTCCGTGCCGTCCAGCGGGTGCGCGGAGACATACATGCCGAGCATCGCTCTTTCGGTGGCGAGGAGTTGCTTTCTTGGCCATTCGGAGTCGTCGATGGGGAAGGCGAGGCCGAGTGCGGTCGCGTCCGGGTCTTGGGTTGCGAGGTCTCCGAACAGGTCGTCCTGTCCGATGGCTGCCTGCTTCTTCACCGGGATGACGGAGTCGATGGCGTCTTCGTGGACCGCCGAGAGGCCTTTGCGGGAGTGCTGGAGGGAGTCGAAGGCGCCGGCTTTGATCAGTGACTCGACGGCCCTTTTGTTGAGCGCACTGATCTCAGCCTTGTCGAGGAAGTCGGAGAAGGAGGCGTATTTTCCCTTGGTCTTGCGGGTGCTGACGAGTGACTCGATGACGTTGTCGCCGACGTTGCGGATCGAGCGGAGGCCGAAGCGGACGTCGTCGCCGATGGCGGTGAAGTTTGCCACGGACTCATTGATGTCCGGTTGGAGTACCGGTACGCCGAGCTTGCGGGCGTCGGCCAGGTAGATGCCGGCCTTGTCCTTGTCGTCGCCGACGGAGGTGAGGAGGGCCGCCATGTACTCGGCCGGGAAGTTGGCCTTGAGGTATGCCGTCCAGTAGGAGACGAGCCCGTATCCGGCGGTGTGGGACTTGTTGAACGCGTACCCGGAGAAAGGGAGCATGACGTCCCACAAGGCCTTGATTGCTTCCTCGGAGTAGGCATTGGCCTTCATGCCGCCGTGGAACTTCTCCCACTCGGCAGCCAGGACCTCGGGCTTCTTCTTACCCATGGCGCGTCGCAGCAGGTCGGCGCCTCCCAAGGTGTACCCGGCGAGCTGCCGGGCGATCGCCATGATCTGCTCCTGGTAGACCAGAAGGTGGAAGGTGTTGCCGAGGATGGGCTCCAGGGCGCCTTCCAGCTCGGGGTGAATCGGCGCGATCTCTTGCCGGCCTGTCTTGCGGTGCGCGTAGTTCATGTGCGCGTTGGCCGCCATGGGCCCGGGCCGGTACAGGGCGAGTGCTGCGGCGATGTCTTCGAATCGGGAGGGCTCCATGGCCTTGAGGAGCGTGCGCATGCCGCCGCCGTCGAGCTGGAACACGCCGAAGGTATCGCCGCGGGCCAGGAGCTGGAAGGTGACGGGGTCGTCCAGGGGAATTGCCTCGTCGCCGTCTTGGGGGACGGTGTCGGTGGTGATGCGGACGCCGCGGTTCTCGCGGATGTTTTGGATGGTGTGGTCGATGACTCCCAGGTTCCGCAGTCCCAGGAAGTCCATCTTGACCAGGCCCATGTCCTCGCAGGACGGGTAGTCGAAGCCGGTGATCTTGACGCCGTCCTTGGCCCGCATGTGCAGCGGGATGCGTTCGGTCAGCCTGGTCTTGGACAGGATCACCGCGGCAGCGTGGACACCGGTGTTACGGATCAGGCCCTCGACGCCCATCGCTCCGTCGATGACCTTGCGCACGTCCGGTTCGTTGTCGTACAGGGCCCGGATCTCTCCGGCCTCTCCGTAGCGGGGGTGGTCTTTGTCGAAGATGCCGGGCAAGGGGATGGACTTGCCCATGACGTCGGCCGGCAGGGCCTTGGTGATCCGCTCGCCGTGGGAGTACGGGTACCCGAGGAGACGCGAGGTGTCCTTGATCGCGTTTTTGGCCTTGAGCTTTCCGAAGGTGTTCACCATGGCGGTGAACTCGTCGCCGTACTTCTCGACGACGTAGCGCACCATGCGGTCGCGGTGGCGGTCGTCGAAGTCGAGGTCGACGTCCGGCGGGTTGATGCGCTCAGGGTTCAGGAACCGCTCGAAGAGCAGGCCGTGCTCGAGCGGGCACAGTTCAGTGATGCGGGTCGCGTATGCCACGATCGATCCGGTCGCCGAGCCACGGCCCGGCCCGACGGGAATCCTCTGGTTCCGGGCATACTGACAGATGTCGGCGACGACGAGGAAGTACGAGGAGAAGCCCATCGGGCCGATGACCGTCATCTCGGTCTCGAAGCGCTCCATGACCGGATCCGGGATAGGCGAGCCGTAGCGCATCTCCAGGCCCTTGATGCACTCCCGGCGCAGCCACGACTCCTGCGTCTCCCCCACCGGGACATCCGGGTACTGCGGCATTTCGTCCTCAGGAGCGAACACCTGCTCGTAGGATTCGATGCGCTCGGCGATCAGGAGGGTGTTGTCACATGCTTCAGGGAGCTCCGAGAAGAGTTCCCGCATCCCGGCGGCCGTCTTGAGGTAGTAGCCGGTGCCGTTGAACCGGAAGCGCCCAGGATCGTTCTTGTCTTTGCCGACGCCGATGCACAGCAGGTTGTCGTGCGCGTCCGCGTGCTCCTCGAGGACGTAGTGAGCATCGTTTGTGGCGAGCAGCGGAATGCTTAGACCGTGTCCTATGTGGGGCTGGCTCGTTGAGTTCGTCATGGGGCGGGGTACGTGGAGTTGGATTGTTCCGGACGGGCTGTGGGAGATCGC
>NZ_JBIATW010000027.1:0-31429 GCF_042892135.1 Streptomyces sp. NPDC001822 | reverse complement strand
CTTCGCGCGGGTCTCTGGTCTCGGCACCCGGCACCTCTATCACCGGGTCAAGCCCCCGTCGTGCTCGCTGGCGAACGAGTCGTTTGAACACCACCTGCTGAAGTTGGAGCTGGTAACCCTCGCACGCGCCGCTGGCTTCCGCGCTGAACTCGAAGTCGGCGACCCGGCCGGGTTGTGGCGGGCGGACGTGATGGTCTTCGACCAGGTCGGCAACTGGCTGATGGCGCTGGAGGTCCAGCTGTCGCCCATCACGGTCGATGACATTGAGGCCCGCACGAGCCGGTACGAGCGCGACGGGGTGAGCGTGTGCTGGTTCGGGTTGCAGCCCCGGCCATGGACAGGGAGCGTGCCGACGCTTCTGGTTGACCTCCCCGAGGACAGGGGCGCGGCATGGAAGGTGACGGCGGGCCTAGCTGGCTTCGACTGGGATCCGCAGCACAGAGCTGTCCCTGCTCTGTGGCGGTCGGCCAGCGCGACGTTGGCCGATGCCGTGGCGTGGATGCTGCGGGGCCAGATCGTCCCGCACCGTGCGACGCGTCACGCCGCTCGAGTCAGTGGCACGAAACGCGCTGAGTGGGCGGAAGGTTGGACGGGCAGTTGGAGCCACTCATGGTCGGTGTGGTGGACCGCTCCTGCTTACGCGGCTCTCACGCGCGAGCATGCCCAGTACACGGAGGAGATTGAACAGCGCCGGAGGGAAGCCGAGGAGCGTCGGGCAGCGCAGGAGCGGCTGGAGGCGAAGCGGCTCGCCGCACAGGAGAGGGAGCGGGCGAAGAAGCGGAAGGCGAAGGACCGGGCCTATGAGGCTTTCTGGGCTCGCACCGGCATGGACCGGGGTTACTGGCGGCTCTGGGCCAGCATGCTGACCAGTGTTCTCGGCGAGGAACTTGCGTTTGGGATGCCGGACCCCCGCTATGGCGACGGCCGGCCAGCCTACTTCTGCACGGATGCGGGCCCGGTGTGGACGGAGCCGGTTGCCGTCGCCTGTCCGGATCCGGGAAAGTTGCGGGCCTGGGCTGAGGAACTGCGCATCCTGGTTCCTTCGGATTGGTACCTGAACGTCCTTGCCTCCCGGGCATGGGCGCCTATGGCGGTATTCGTCGTGGACCTCAGTTCTGGCACGGTGAGAGACGAACGTTTGATGCCTGGCTGAGGTCTGGGGGCAGGCGTCCGTGCGTCTGACACCGATGCCCTCAAGCCCTTTCTACGCCTGCCTTGCCGCTCCCGAGGGCTCGTCGCGGGGCCGGCGCTGCCGTGGGTTGGATCCCGAGGACTCCGCGGGCTCGCAGCTCGCCCAGGTCTGGCAGGCGGATGCCGGGCAGTGAGTTGCTGAGGTCGGCCTCGGAAGCGCGGATGGCTGGAGGGCGAACTTCGGGGCCGGAGCCCAATGCGCGGCGGGCGGTCACATGATCATCGTAAGTCTCGGGCGGGCTCCGGCGCAGGCCCAGGCCGTGCCGAAGGGAAGTTGCTGGGACGTCGCCCGGAAGAGGGTGCACTCAGTGAAGAGGCCTCCCCGGTCATCCGATCGGGGAGGCCTCTTAACCGCTGGGACGGGACCTATCCCTTCGTGTATGCGGCGTCGACGCTGTCGTCGATGCGATACGTAACACCGGTCGTCTGGCCGGCCTCCGCGTCAGGGTCGATCAGGTCCACGAACTCAACGAGCTTGTTGTAGAGCCGACTGCAGCGGGCGGAGGTCGCGATGTCCTCTTCCTTCGCCCCCTCGTGCAGCGAGCTCAGGAGCTGAGTGAGGTTGTGGCCGGAGAGGATCACCTGCTGCATTCCATTGCGGTCTGTGCCGCTGGAGAGCTTCTTGATCCGCCCCTCCGGCAGATTCGGATCGGCGGTGAACCTTGTGACCTGGATGGTGTCCGGTGCGTGGGGGACGGAGTAGATTCCGCTGACCTTGCTCTGGGTCCAGGCGTGCTGCCACTGACCGAAGGTGCGCACGGCCATGAAGGTCCAGGTGTCCTCGTGGCAGATGAGAGTGAGGTAGGAGACGCCGGTGGCTGCCCGTAGGTTCTCGTTGTGCACAGCCAGGTCGACGGAGTTCTCGGCGATGACCTTCTGCCGGGCCGCCCGGTCCTCCTCGCCCCACTGCTTCTCCTGATCCCACCGCTCCAGCTCGACCTGCCGCTTGGCGGCCTGATTGGCCCGGTACTCCTCGCGCCACGTCTTGAACATGAACCCTCCCCGATAGTCACTGAACGTGATGCGATTATGTCGTTCTGTGTTCATGCTTCGGAACCCCACCCCGGCCGTCCGTGGCTCCAGGTGGTTACTCACGAGCCTGTCCAACAACCGATCGGTTGATGGACACTCCGGCTGAACACCTGGATCTACCTCTTGGGGGTGAGTCGACGCGTCCAACAAATGTGTTCAGAAACTCTTGATGTTCAAAAACCATCGCACCCCCTTTTATGTACAGTGATCACATGACGACACCTTCCCAGTGGGCAGAGAGCGGCGACGACGTTCTGGCGGCGTTCCCCGCGAACACCACCGGCGTGCTGATCGGCTACGCCCGCGTCTCCACGAAGGGCCAACTCCTCGACCGGCAGATCGCCGCCCTGGAGAACGCCAACTGCGCCCGGGTCTTCTCGGACAAGCTGTCCGGCAAGAATGCCGAGCGCCCCGAGCTGTGGAAGGCGCTCGACTACGCGCGCCCCGGGGACACCATCGTGGTGCCTTCGCTCGACCGACTCGGCCGCTCCATCCAGGACCTCATCGCGATCGTCAGCGGCCTGCGCAAGCGTGGCATCGGCTTCCAGTCGCTCCACGAGTCGCTGGACACCACCACACCCGGCGGCCGACTGGTCTTCCACGTGTTCGCCGCGCTTGCCGAGTTCATCCGTGAACTGATCGTGCAGGGCACGGTCGAAGGCATGGCGGAAGCCCGCGCCCGCGGCGAGCGCATCGGCCGCCCGCCGGCAATGAGCGCCGAACAGATCCGCCACGCCCGCGCGATGCTTGCGGACCCGGCCGCGTCCATCAGCTCGATCGCGAAGCTGCTCGGCATCTCCCGCACGACGCTCTACAAGTACGTACCGGAGCTGAAAGCCGGAGGACGGCCCGCCCTGGGCGGCGCGAGCCCCACGGCGGCGCTGGAGGCCACTGAGAGCCGCTGAGAGCACCGCACAGCACCCGAGGGGCCCCGGAGCCGCCAGAAGGCGGCTCCGGGGCCCTCGTCGCGGCTTGCCCGGCTCTCTCGACCGGCTCGGCACGGGGGTTGCACCGTGAGGGGGCTGGAGGGTTGCCTGCACAGGGGGCTCCATAGGTGGACCGACGGTTGCACCGGGACCACTGCCGGAGGTGTGAACCCGTTCCTGAGCTGTCCGCTCGTTTCCGCTGATCAGAGCCCATGGGCAAGCCCCTCAGCGAAAATGACACCTCTTTCTGCGATAGCCAGAAGAGGTCACGCGACCGCGGACTGCCGTCTTCACGGCACGGCGCCGGCGGCTGGCTCACCCTCGCTTTGGCTGTCCTCGGCCCTTTCCCGTGTTCCGTGACGATCCTTGTCGTGACTCGACACGCGCGCGCCCGCGTTGGACGGTCCAGAAAGTCCAGAAACCTGGGGCGCGTCAACGCCACCTTCCCCGGCGAACAGATCGACGTCTGATGTCCCGTTCCGCGAAATTCTGAGGGTCGGGTCGGGTCTTGGATAGCAGGAAGGTGGACAGCGCGCACAACTTACGCGCAGTCAGTTTCCGCAGCACAGAGGGCGTTTTACCGGTTTGAAGGGGACGTGTACGGGGCGGTCCGGTTGGGGCGGGCCCGCGCGTTCTGCGTACGCTCTTGGTGTGGCCTCCCGGGTACGACGACGGGGAGCCCTCGTGTGCACCGAAGCTTTGGCCGGCTGGTGCACGAGGAGGACTCCCCGGTGTTCGTGGTCGTGGTGGTCCGTGTCCAGTCCGGAACACAGAATTCACGAGGCGTGAAATGACTACCCCGACCCCTGACGACGGTACAGCTTCGTCAAGTTATATGCGTCAAACGGCCCCTGCTGACGGCTCTGCCCAGGCCGCCCAACCCCTTCTCACCTCGCATGCTGCGGTCATTCTGCTGGCGGCCGCGGTGATCGGTGGAGTCGTCGCTGCGCTGACCTACCTCAGCGCGGGCAATGCCGCCGCGGCCGCGCTGGCGGGTCTCGCTTCGGCAGGCGTCAGCACCCCAGCACTCCACACCCTGATCGGCCGCTGACGGTCCGGTGCCCCGGGCTGAGGAAGCGGCCCGGGGCACCGCTCTCGTGCGACATCGAGCATGACTTGATGACCTTCTTCATCAGGCTGCCGACAATGCCCCCCGCAGGGATGAAGTTGGGCGACTGACTTTCGCTTGGACGGTCCGCCCTGTCAGAGCTTTTGGCGCGGGCTACGGGCCGGAGTCGGCGGCTGGTACGAGGGACTCGCCTGGGCGGCAATACGGGCGCTCCGAGTCTCCTGAGCCTTCTGGAGGTTCGCGCGTGCTGTCACCTCGGAGTCGTGAAGCTGGGGGTGCTGTTCAGCGATACGGGCCCGCAGCGTCTTCTCGGTCCGCGCGTCGGCGGCGACGGCCCGGTACATGGCCGCATTCTCCCTCGCCTTGGCCGCCTGGCCGTGGACTCGGGAAAGGCGCCTCTCGTCGCCGGTGTCGATCTGCTGCACGCGGGCCGGGACACGGATCTCGCGCATCTCGGTGAGCCGGGCCGCGAGGGTGTCGACGGCCGGGGCCTGGCGCTCGGTGGCACCGAGCACGTCGGCGTACGGGCTGCTGCGCACGGTCTCCCACGCGGCTTCGGCTGCACGGGAGGCGGCGATCCGCGCGTCTGCTTCCTCCCGCCATCCTGCAGCGCGTTCCTCGGTGGCCTGCTGGGTGAGCTGGCGGTGCTCCTTGCGAGACGTGCCCGCCAGGCGCAGGGCGAGCCTTCCCTTGTGTTCGGCGGCGGCCAGGACGCGCAGGTGCTCGTCGGCACGGGCCGCCGACTCCGCCGCGGCTGTCTGGCGGGCCTGCTCGGACCGCGCGAGGGCGAGCTGCTCGTCGGCACGGTCCAGCAGTGGGTAGATGGGCGCGACCTCGCGCCGGCCCCGGCTCTCCCCGCTGTCCCTGTCGGCCGCGATCTGCTCCTGCAGGCCGCGCTCGGTCGCCTCGGCCTGGGCGGCTGCCTGGTCCTCGCGCCGGGCGTCGACGGGTCCGGAGGCGATGAGCCGGTTCAGCTCCTGGTCGGTCCGGTCGCCGTAGGGGCGGCGGTTCCACGCTCCGACCCCGGCGAGCTCCCGTTCCTCCTGCATGTCGGCCAGGCGCTGCTTCTGCTCGTCCGTCAGCCGGTACTCGTGCTGCTGGGGTTGGGCCTCGCGCCGGCGTGGGTCGTGGACGGTGGTGGAGCGGGCGCGGGCCGCACTGGCGACGACGTTCTGCGTCCGGGTCGGCGAGGGCACCACGGCCGGGCCCGGAGGCTGGTGGAGGAGGTCAGAGACCATGGCGTCTGGCCGTGACTGCCCGAGGAACCGGGCGTAGCTGTCGATGGCGCGCTCCAGGCGTTCCTTGTCCGTACGGGCGTCACCGAGCCGGGCCCGGGTGTCCTCGCTCTCGATGACCGCGAGCGGCAGCCACAGGTGATTCGCCTTCTTGCCGCGGGTGAGGCCCGGGTACGCGGCGAACGCGTTGGCGCCGTGCCCGTACATCAGGCTGGTGTCGCAGGTCATGCCCTGAGAGGCGGCGATCGTCATCGCGTACCCCAGCGACAGGGCACCGGATGCGACCTGGTCGGGCGTCAGCCACGCGGACACGAGCGCGTCGTCCTGGCCGCGCGTGCGGGTGCGCCACGTGATCTCGACCCGCCCGTCGTCGGCGAGCTCGCTGACGACGGCCCGGTACCCGTTCAGCAGGTCAGGGCCCGCACCGCGCCTCGACCTGTAGTCGTTGACGCGCACGCGTACGGCGTCCCCTTCGGCGAGGGTCAGCCGGTCCCCGCCGGGCAGGGCGTAGGTGCGCTCGGTGCCGAGTTCGCCGGCGGCGCGGCGGATCTGTTGGGCCCCGGCGTTCAGCGCGTCGACGTCGGCGTTGCGGGCGGCGAGCACTACCAGCTCGTCGACGAGGTCGTGGGTGTCGTGCCACCGGTCGCGCCGGAGCTCGTCCCACGTCGTGAGGATCTGCGAGCGCGCCTCGTCGGCGGACTCGGTGGGGTGGACGCGTCCCCGGTCGGCGAGCAGACGCAGCGCCTGGTCGTGGTCACCGGTGCGCCAGACCTCCAGCGCGTGCCGTTCGGCGGCGTCCTCCTGGCGGCGGTTCTCGTGCAGGGTGAGCCCGTCGACCAGCCGGTGGACCTCACGGAACCATCCGCCGGCCCCGATCGCCTGGAGCTGGAGAGGGTCGCCGATGCCGATGAGCTGCGTGCCGGTGCGGGCCGCCTCGCGCATGAGGACCTCGGCCGCCCGGTCGTCCACCATCGTGGCCTCGTCCACGACCAGGACGTCGACACCGGTGAGGCCGCTCCCCGTCTGGATCTGCTGGAGCCAGGCCGCGACCGTCCGCGCCGGGATCCCGGACGCCTGGGTGAGCTGCTGCGCGGCGACGGCGCTGAGGCAGGCCCCGGCGTACGTGGTGCCGGTCGCGTCCCACCCGATCCGGCACGCCTCCATCAGCGTCGACTTGCCCGCCCCGGCGACGCCGACCACCGTGTCGATGCCGTGCCCGCCGGTCAGCAGCCGGGTCACCGCCGCGCGCTGTTCCTCGGACAGCTCGAAGCCGACCGCGACCTGGAACACGTCGACCGCGGCCGCCGACTGATCCTCGGTCAGCGCTGTGCGGCCTTCGCCGTGACGGGCGAGCGCCTGGTCCCGTACGTACGCCTCGGCATCCAGGATGTCCTGGGTGGTGTAGCGGGCGGTCGACGTCATGACGGTGGAGCCGTAGTCCGGCACCCGCACCGCGTACCCGGCCACGTCCAGGACGTCGTCGACGAGCTCGTCCAGGCGGCCGACCTCGTCGGCGTCCAGGCCGTACGGCAGGGCGTTGCCGACCGCCGCGAGCAGCTGCGCGCGGCTGAACGACTTCGCGCTCGCAGTGAGCCCGGTCTCGGGGTGGAACACGATCTGGGCGAGGTCGGACGGCGGGGGAATCCGCGGACCGCCGGGGCCGTCGACGGTGGGGCCGCTGTCCGGGCCGGGCGGTCCAGGGGCGGCGGCCGCGACCATCGCGTCGACGTCGACCCCGGCCTGCAGGGCGCGCTGCCGCCAGCTCTCCCGCATCGCCGACGCGTCCCCGCGGTGCTTGGCACGCAACGTCTCTGCTGCAGCACGGTCGCGGTCCTGGCGCCCGGACTCCTCCCCGGCGAGGTCCACGATCCGCCCGTGGCGTCGCGAGAACAGGTCGCGCACCGGCTCGGGGATGCCCTCGACCTCCCAGGCACCGGTGCGCTCCGCCTGCTGCCGGCGCACACCGAACCGCTGGTGCGCGAGCGAGCGGACGCGGGCCTTGAAGAACGCGTCGGCGGCCGCCGCGTGCCGGTGGAGGTCCTGGCCGGAGTTGCCGATCGAGCGCCACTCGCCGTCCTCGCACAGGCCCATGTTGGCGATCGTCACGTGGACGTGGAGGTGCGGGTCGCCGGGCTGGCCGTCACCCATCGGCCGGGCCGACTGGTGCTCCACCGACCACGCGAGCAATCCGCCGGCGGCGAGGCGGACAGGCTGCCCGTCCTGGGAGCCGACCGCGTACCCGACCCAGCGCTCGACCTCGCGGATCGTGTCCGCCTTCGCCTGGTGCACCAGGTCGCGGTACTCCCGCTCGTCCGCCTCGCTCATCAGCCCCGGCAGGACGGAGTCGCTCTTGGGGAGGTCCAGCATCAGGTCCCAGCCGCGGACCCGGTCGTCCACCCGCCGGTCCGCGTGCTCCCGTGCCTCTGCCAGCTCGGTCTCCCCGTAGACGTCGTCCAGCGAAAGGCCGGCGGCGCGGGCGAGCTTGTGCAGGGTCGTCACCTGCATCCGGTGCCGGTCACCGAACCGGTGGACCATCCGCTGCTGCTGCGCGAGCACGGCCTTCTGCTTCGGCTTGCCCTCCAGCAGATCGGCGGCCGCCACCCCGCGCTCCTCGGCTGCGGCCTCGATCGCCTCCACCAGCCGCGCGGCCGTGAGCTTCGCCGCGGGGTGCGCGCGGGCCGACGTCTGCGTACGGATCAACCGGGCGCCGGTCTCTGGGTTGCACCCCGACATCAGTTGACGGGCGGCAACCTTGCCCTCCTCGTCGAGCACCGCGCCCTCGGTCAGCCCGACCGCCGCGAGGCCGCTGCCCAGCCACACCAGAGCGGCGCCGCCCTCCTCCCGCAGCCGGTACTCCAGCGCCGGGTCGGTCACCTCCTGGACGACGTCGTCGGACGCGACAACCGCGCACCCGGCCTGTTCCTTCAGGCGGTACTCGACCTGCTCGTCGTCACGGATCGCTGTCACCCAGGCCACCGGCCACCCCTGTTCGTGCTGGCCCGTCAGCCGGGCTTGTGCGGTTGTGCGTTCCCGGCGAGCCGGGGTTCCCCGACAGGGGAACCCCCTTCGTGCTTCCCCTGTTTTCGATCATGACCGGAACGGTCGGAGTCGACCGGGTTGGTCGTCGCCGGGGTCCATCACCGTACGGTCGGATCGGCCGCTCACCAAACGGCTGTTCAGCCACTGAACGGCCAGTGCTGACAACCCGGGGTTGTCAGCGGGCGATGCGGAGGCTCGTCGCAGGACCTCGGGGGCCAGCCTCTGTGCCTGGGTCTGGAGAGCGGCCGCGGCGTACCCTCGGACGCACGAAGCGAGCCCCGGCACTTTGCCTGCCGGGGCTCGCTTCGTGTTCCGTATCGTCTACTGCCGGGAGAGGCCGGCCGGGTCGATGTCGACCGGGAATGGGTTGTCGAGCCGGGAGGTCATTCCGGCCAGAGCGGTGGTCCTCTCCACGTACCGGCCGATGTCCAGCTCGCAGACGATGAGCCGCGGCGCCGGGTCGAACTCAAGGCGCCAGAAGTACGGGATGGCGGCCTCGGCATAGAGCATCGGCTTGAATTTCCGGTCCATCGTCTTGTTGCCGGGCGAGACAAGTTCGACTACGAGCTGCACAGCGTCGGCGTCGATGCTGACACCGTCCTGGGCGGTCGCGCCTCGGTCGGCAACCACGATGTCGGGCACCACCAGGCCGCTGGGCAGTGTCACGTTCACAGCTTCCAGGACTTCGAACTGCGCGCCGGCGGCGTCGGCCGCCTTCTCGATCAGGTTCGCGAGTCGACGACTGGCCCTCTGGTGACGCAGGCCGGGAGCAGGGGACATCACGAGGGACTCCCCCAGCAGTTCGTAACGGGTCGTGCGGTCCTCCGGCAATGCGAGGACCTGATCGACGGTCCACGGCCCGGAGTGGTCGGTTGCGGCAACGCTCATTCCCTTCACCTCCTCTTGGAGCGGCACGTCCAGTGTGGCCCCGGCGCAGGGCCGGTGTCTCCTGGCGCCGCGCGAGTCAGTCCTTGTACGCGATGGGGCTGAGTCCGGAGTGGGCACGGTTGAGTGCCTCGAACAGGGCCTGCGCCGCCACCTTCGCTTCGGCGAGACCGTCGTACGTGGCGGCGAGGTCGGTGTCGAGCGTGTTCCTGTCGCTGCGAAGGTTCCCGCTGGCCTCCAGGTGCTTCACCAGGGCCTCGGTCTGCTCCAGGGCCTGCGGGAGGACCATCGCCGCCTGGGAGAGGTTGCCGACCACGCTGTAGGCGTCGCCGGGGAACTCCCAGTCCTCGTCTCCCCGGGTCGGGGCGAGCGTGGCGTGGTTGAGGGCGCGGAGAGCCTCGTACGCATCGTCGGCGAGCCTGGCGGGCGTCTTGTCGGTCATAGGTTCGATCTCCTCTGGAAACGGGCCGGGACCGCCTCGTGCGGCGGCCCCGGCCCCATCTTGGGGTGCGGGTCTGACAGGGCGGGGCGGTTCGACGGGAAGCGGTATCGCTCAGCGCGGGCCGGGGAAGCAGGCGTTAGCGATCACGGGACCTCGCGGGGTCCCCCGGGACCATCGGGTGTAGTCGAGCGCACTGGACACGTAGCTCGTGCTCATCGTGCTTCCGGCGTCGTCGATGCGGTCCCGTAGCTCTTCCAAGTGCCAGTCCGCCCACGCGAGCCGGTCAAGAAGCCATCGCGCGTCCTGCCCCGTGAGCCGATCCGGGCGGGCTTGCAAGGCAGCAATCCGGGCCCGCTGTTCGGAGATGAAGTCGCCACCATCCGACGCCGCGGCCATCGCGTCGGCGGTGTAGCGGATGCTCTCGGACCCGGGGTGGCGGGGGCGGTTGTGGACTCCGGCGGGCAGGAGGTCCTGGTCGACGTCGCGGTGCTCGATGGTGGCCTCGTCGCCGACGTCGCGCAGCAGCTCGTACGAGGCGCGGGCGAGGCCGACGCTGCGGTGCCGGCCGCCGGTGCAGCCCCACGCGATCGTGACGTCGGCGCCGGTGTCCTCGGCGAGGCCGCGGGCGGTGGCGACCGCGTTGAACGCGAGCCGCTCGGCGCCCGGGGTGGTCATGACGTGGTCGTAGACCTGCTGGTCGAGGCCCGTGCGGTGCTTCAGCTCCGGGTTGTGGAACGGGTTGCGGAGCAGGGCTCGGAGGTCGAAGACCAGGTCAGCCGTGGGGGCGGGACTGTGGCCGTAGCCGAAGGAGACGATCCGGATGGTCATGTCAGCTCTCCTCGAAACGCTTGACGGCGCAGGGCGGGCAGTACGGGACCTGCTCGTGGTCCGTGTCCCCGGGGTAGAGCGCGGTCGTGAACGGATCGGCCATGACCTCCACGTCCAGGCCGCGCTTGCCGCATCCCAGGCAGACCGGGAGCAGCGGACCGAGCAGGTCGAGCGCCTTGTCGATGCGCTCGCCCGTGTAGTCCTGCGCGTACGCCTGGGCCTCGTCCAGCAGTTCCACGACGCGGTCGATGTCGTCGTGGTCGGCCTCGGTGATGGAGACGGTGATGGTGCCGATGACGTCGGCGACGGCCGCCAGGACGCCGTTCTCCTGGTTGCCCGGGTCGCGCAGCGCCTGGAGGGCGGCGGCGTGCGGGCCGACCTGGCCGGTGCGGGTGGCGGCGTCGCGGATGCGGTCGAGGCCGACGCGGACGATGGCGACGGCCGCCGCGAGCTCCTGTTCCACTGTCATCTTCTGGCTGCTGCTCATGAAGCGGGGGTCCTTCCGGAGTGAGAGACGAACTATCTAGCTGGATTGAGCGCCTTGTAGCAGTTCACAGGGCCGCGATGAGAAGTGCGGCGACCCCGAGGAACAGGTGGTGGAACGACTGGTCCAGGGCGTAGGCGCCGGTGCCGAGCGTTGGCGCGTACCCGCTTTCGGCGGTGACCGGGTGCGCCGGGTGGGCGGGGGTGCCCAGCGAGTAGAAGTCCGACAGGCCGACCGCCTTGGCGAGCCGAGCGAGGGTGCTCCTTCGGTCCGCCCACCAGTGGGTCGCCGCGTCGATCCCGAGGCCGGCCACCACTCCGGTGACTGTGACCGGGAGGTCGAGGACCAGGACGACCGCGGTAAGGGCGATGCCCTTGGTGACGGTCAGGCCGATGACGTGCAGGGTGCAGGCGATCCGACCGGCGCGGCTGGACTGGCCCGGGGTGCGGTCGTTCTCGCCCTTGTGAGCGGCCTGGTGGGAGGTCTGGACCCAGTGGTCACCGACGCTGTGCGCGATGTAGAGCGCGATGAACACGGCGGCGAAGACGGCTGCTGCGGACATGGGGGCGAACTCCTTAGTCGGGTGGTGAGAGCGGGGGAGAGGTCAGCGGCCGGGGCGGGCGGTCCATCCGCCGTCGAAGCTCCGGCGGATCTCCACGCCGGGGCCGGAGATCCTGCCGGGACCGACCTGGACGCCGCCGGGCTGGAGGGCGTCCAGCTCCTGCAGAAGCGCCGCGACCCGGGCGGCGATCTCCAGGGCCTTCGCGTTCTCGTCGGCCGTGGGCATCGTCTGTCGCATGACGTCTCCAATCAGGTTTCCGCTCGCTTTTCCGCTTACGGTTTTGCTGGCTGTTTCGCTTGCCTTGACTCCATAATGCAGACTCCGAGTCGGCATGTCTATGGGTTCGCAGACTCCGAGTCGGCATAACGCTTGTCTGTGCAGGTCAGTCGCCGGAAAAGAATCCCCGGGCCCGTGGGTGTCTGTCCGTTCCCCCGGCCCACAGGAGGTATGTCCTGCGCCTCACTGCGCGGCGGATCTCGACAGCAGACAGCCCGGGGACCGGCCGTCTGGCCGTGGGCTCCCCGGGCTGTACTGCCACCCAAAAGCGGGGGCGGGTGTCGCTGGGGTCTGGCCGTACCCGGGTGCCGGTCAGTTGACGGCGGGGAGGACGTCCAGGAGGCCCCAGAGCCGTTCGCCGGCGGGGCCGTACTCCGGCGCGATGATCGAGACGTGCGTGCCGTGGGCGACCTGGTCGTAGAGGCCGCGGTTCAGGTCGGGCCACTGGACGGCCATGTCGCCGCGGCTGATCCGGCCGGCGAACGAGGTGAACGGCTCGCCGTCGCAGGTCGTCACGATGACCGGCTCGTCCTGGATGCCGCCGGGGCGGTAGTCGTTGACCCGGACGAACATGCCCGCGGCGGCGTCGACCAGGCGAGGCAGCAGCTCGGGGTCGGCGAGGACCAGCTCGACTCCGGCGCGCTGCTCCCACCACAGGCCGTTGGCTCCCGGACCGGCGAACCCGGGCTGCGACTGAGTGGTGACGTACCCGGCGCGGCACAGGGAGGCGAGAGTGGGCACCAAGTGCTCGGTCTCCTCGTCGGGGCCGTAGCGGGCGGCGTAGCCGGGGCGGGAGGCGATCTCGCCCTCCAGCCAGAGGGCCATCAGGTTGCCGAGGTCGGTGATGGTCCGGGCGGACGTCCAGCGGCGCCGGTCGGCACGGCTCATCCAGGGGAGCGTCAGTGTCATGGTCAGCCCTTCACGATCATGCTGTCGGGGCAGCGGCCGCCCATGTGGGCGACGCACGCCGGGCAGTCCTCGCGGGGCTTGAGCCCCTTGTGCTGCTCGCGGCTGTCGTAGGCGTGCAGCCAGCACTGGCGGCACTCGCCGGGCGGGGGATTCAGCGCCTTCTTGCTCGCCATCGTGGTCTCCGCTCTCAGTGGTTCACGTTGGTGGTGGACCGGCCGAAGCCGCGGGTGGTGTTCGTGACGTGCGTGTGGTGCTCGTGCGTGTGGCGCTCGACCGTCCGGCCACCGCCGCTCATCAGGGCGGGAGCGAGCTTCCAGCCGACGAGAGCGATGGCGATCCACATCAGGCCGCCCGCGCCGATTCCGGCGAGCGGGGCCAGGGCCTGGCCGATGCCCCACCCGGTGCCGGCGGCGAGGACACCTCCGGCCGCGACCATCTGGGCGCGGGGGTCGAGGAGGGGCTGCGGGGTGAGGTCGCGGGGCGGCATCGGCTGCATCGGCGCCGGGGCGGTCGAGCGGGGCATCGGGATCATCCGTCCGTACGCGTCGGGCACCCAGACGATCCGGTCGTTCTCGTCGTGGAGCTGGACCGTGCCGGTGAGCGGCATCTGGTAGTGCGGGGTGATGTCGTGGGCCGGGCGGTAGGGCTGAACCGCTGCGTCGGTGCGCGGTGTCTCGGGGGCGCGGTCGGTGCTCACGGGTCAACCTCCTGAAGGGGGGATGGCCCCCGGGCGGGTCCCGGGGGCCGGGCTGGTCAGTCCTGCGTGGTGCGGTACTGCTTCGTGCGCTTGGCGACGTGGTCGCGGGAGAAGTCGGTGGCCTCGGCGGCGTCGAGCTGCAGGGCCTCGCCCTTGTCCAGCTCGGCGGCGATGGCCTGCCACATGACCTCGTCGGCGGCCGTCTTGGCCTTCTCCGCGTCCTCGTGCGCCTGGTCTCGGGTCGCCTTCAGTTCGGCGATACGGGCCTTGGCGGCGGCGCGGGTGTCCTTGTCGGGGCGGGGCATTTCTGACTCCGTTTCGGTGTCGGGGATGATGTGGCTCCCCCCGCTGCCCTTGCGGAGCGGGATCGGGGCCCGTGGCGGCCGGCGGACCTTGGCCGGGATGGCGGCCGCCACGGGGCGCCCCTACTTGCTCGTGGGGATCGCGGGGGAGGGAACCGTGTTCTCGGCGGCCGTGGCCACCGCCTGGAGAACATCACGCGTGGAGTCGGCCGCGTGCATCAGCTGCTCGGTGAGAGCGCCGTATCCGAGGTCACGGGCACGCGCCTTGAGCGCGACGAGGTAGTGCCAGGTGTCGTGCAGCTCGTCGTGCAGGTCGAGCAGGCCGGGCTGGAACGCGAGGCCGTCGGTCAGGGTGTTCGCGCCGTTCCAGTGGGTCCTGGCCCGGTCGGCGAGGGTGTTGAAGGAGTTGTCGGCGATGACCTCGCGGACCTCGTCGGCGGACTCGTACGCGTACGCCTGACCGATGAGGCCGAAGACAAAGGACTTGAAGCGGCTGGGCTTGTTCACTGCTGTCTCCCCTGCTTGCTTTTCTGCTGGCGGGATCGCTTGCGATTCGGGACCGGGGCCCGGGGCGGTCGGCGGATTCCTGGCCGGGATGGCGACCGCCCCGGGGCGACGTCAGCGGCGGCGGCGCGGGCTGGTGTCGCCGGTGCGGCGCGGCGGAATGCTGACGCGGCCGGACATCGACTTGGCGTGCACGTCCAGGTCGTCGGCGAGCGCGCTCTCCGTCGCCGTGACGTGGATCGAGCCGGACATCGTCTTGGCACGGACGTCACCGCCGGCCGTGGCGTGGATCCGGATGGAGCCCGACATCGAGTCGGCCTCGGCGGTCCCGCCGAAGTCCTGAATCCCGATGGAGCCGGACATCGTCTTGGCGGTGACCACGTCGGTACGACCGAGGCGGATACTGCCGGACTGCGTCTTGGCGTTGATCTGGGCCGCCTGCTCAACCGTCACGCTGCCGGACTGCGTCTTCGCGTCGACGCGGGAGACGTGCCCCGTCCGGATGCTGCCGGACTGGGTCTTCGCGGAGACGTTCAGCAGCGCGCCGATGCCCTCGACATCCGCGGACTGCGTGTCGCCGTCCAGCGAGCTGCCTTCGGGAACCACGGCCGTGATCTCGATGGGGGAACTGCCCTGGATGACCGCCCCGCCGCCGCTGATGCGGACGCCGTTGACGATGACCTCACCGTTGCCGGTGATCGTCATCCCAGTCACCGAGCCGGTCACGGTGCCGAACGACTGGATGACCGACGATCCGCCGCCCACCACGATCGTGCTGCCGCTGTTTCCGCCTCCGCTGCCCTGCACGTACGCCTCCAGCCGGTTGGCGGACTGACGGAGCGTCGCCTTCCTGACCGCGTCGGCCGACGCGCCGTCCTCGTCGGCGGTGTGGATGGTGAGGGTGGCTCGGGTGCAGTCCGCTTCGGCGCGGACGGTGACCCGGCCTCCGTGACCCAGGAGCGTGGCGTCGATGGTGACGGGGCCGGTGGTCTCTGCAACGAGCTTTCGGGTGGTCACAGGTGCTTCTCCTTCGAGATTTTCGCTGTCTTTTTCGCTTGCGGTTTTGCTGGCCTTTTTGCTGGCCCGTCTCAATAATGCAGACTCAGAGTCGGCATGTCTACCGTTTCGCAGACTCCGAGTCGGCGCGACTGCCATATGTGCTGGTCAGCGGCCTAAAATTCATTTGCTGGCCCGGTGGCACACGGCGCACGGGATCTTGACCTCGCTGGTCTTGCCGGTGGCGGAGTGGAGCTTGGTGGAGAGGGTGACCATGCCGCCCCGGCAGCCCTTGACCGTGCACCGCTGGCGCTTGGGCTTCGCGGCCGTGGCCGGTCCGGCGCCACCGGTCTGCAGCGTCCAGGCGGTGGTGAGCGCGGTCGCCTTCGCCGTGCTCGTCGCGCGACTGGCCTTCTCTTTCGCGGCCTTCGTGGCGGCGCCGGCCTTTTCCTTCGCCGGGGCGGTGACGGCTTCGGCCGCGGTTTTCGCTCGGGCCTTGGCCTCCCTCTTCTTGCTGCGGGTCCACGCCTTGGTGTCCTTGGTGACCTGGTTGCGGAGGGCCTTGACCACGACGAGCGCGTCGTCCAGGACGAACTCGGGGAAGATCTCGCCGGTCATGACGATGCCGCGCCACTCGGCGGCGAAGGTGTCGGCGTCCTGGGCCCTCTTGCGTCCGGTCCGGACGTCGAGCGCGGCGTCCACCAGGCCGTTGGTGACGACGCTGGAGCTCTCCCCGTTGCCACAGGACAGGCACGAGATCCAGGCGGGCCAGACCTCCCGGAAACCGTCCTTGTGGATCTCCAGGGCCCGGTCGTTCCCGCACCCGCCGCACTGGAGCTCCACGCCGTCGACGTAGGCGGTGCCGGTCAGTCGGAGATCGGGTTCGGTGCGCATCGGGGCCCCTTCCTCAGATTTCTGTTTGTCATGGTTTGTAACCTGGATCTGACCTGGATCTGTTCGCATTGATGCAGGTCAGAGGGGGTGGGCAACCTGGACGGGACCCGGTTCGACCTGGACGGGTCCCGTCCAGGTCGAGGGGGGTGTCGTCCAGGTCGACGGCCGCCCAGTCCGGGGGCATACCGACCCAAACCGGGCGGCCGTCCAGGGTGAATCCGGGTTGATCAGGCGCTCAGGTCGTACTTCGTCTGGACCGCCCGGAGAACTGCGGCGAGCGGGTAGCCGTTGAGCGCGGACGAGCTGTCGGCCCAGCTCCGCTTCTTCTTCTCGTCGGGCTCGCGGACCACCAGGCGGGCGAGCTTCTCGGGCGTGACCTCAAGACCGGCGGCCTTGAGCGAGTCGACCAGGAGCGTGCCGGGGAGCCAGTCGACCTCGGCCGCCTCGTCCTCGTCCTTGGCCTCCTGGTCGAAGGCGGCGAAGACGTCGACCAGTACGGCGAGCACCCGGGCGTCCTCCTCTCCGGTCTCCCGGAGCCGGTCCGCCAGGGACTTCGGACCGTCGGGCAGAGTGCCGGCCGCGCGGCGCAGCTCCATCGCGCGGTCGGCCAGAGCCTCGACCTCGTCGTCCGTGTAGTAGTCGGCACGGACCAGGTAGGGGTTGGAACCCTCTGCCCACAGGAAGCCCGCGCCGCGCATCTCCGACTCGATGCTCTTGGCAGAGAATCCGGCGGCCGCGGCGCCCTTTCCGAGGATGGTGTCGGACGCCTCGGGGGTGGTGCAGCGCAGTGCCCAGCGGATGGAGAGCAGGTCACGCAGCGAGGTGTCGACCACGTCGCTGCCGGGCTTCTGTGTGGCGCAGAAGGTGATGATCCCGGCGGCGCGGCCACGGCTGACGATGTTGCGGAGTCGCTTGGTGATCTTCTTTCCGAGCTCGTCGTCGGTCGTGTAGTACATGAGCTCGTCGACCCAGAGCAGGAGCTGTCCCAGGATGTCCGGGTACTTGTTCGCGAGCTCTTCGGTGACCTTGCGCCGGTTGATCTTCTTGAGGAACGCATACCGGCGCTTCATGTCCGGGATGACGTAGCCGTCCAGCATCTCCAGGAATGCTTCCGGGTCCGCGTTGCCTTCGAATGCGTCGGCCATTGCCTCGAAGGGTGTGAGGTCGCCGCCGGCCTTTCCGTCCGCGAGGGCCAGGCGCACACGCGGGTCGAGTGCGGCGGCCAGCAGGATGGTGTTTCCGGATGCGCTCTTTCCGGCGCCGGGCTCACCGCCGACAAGGCCGGAACGCTCGACCACAGAGATGGTGCGGGCCAGGCCGCGCACGTCCGGGCCAATCGAGATGGGGCCCCAGAAGTTGGTAGCTCCTTCGAGGGCGAGCAGGGGACCGGGAGCGGCCTTTTCGGTGAAGGGCAGTTCCTTGGCCACATAGATTTCGAGGCGTCCGGCCCGGCCTCCCTTCTCCTTGCTCTTCGCCATGTTGACCTGCGCCTCTTCGACTCCGAGGGCAGAGGCGATTTCGGCGGTGGCACGCATGGCCTTCTTCGCCGCGATGCCGGGCGGCAGGTCGATGACCGCCGACCACGCGCCGCGTGAGTCGAGCATGGGCATCTGCACGACGCGCAGGCTCTCGTCGCTGCCGATGACCTTCGCGGCCTGGAAGACGCTGTCGAGCATGGGCGCGGTCATCGGGTCGCCGTCACCGAGGGACCGCCAGTCCGCAGACCAGTCCGTCTCTTCGCTGATCGGGTGGCGTCCGGCGAAGGCTCCACCGGCGAAGGTGGCCATCGCGCCGGCGGAAACACCGAGCCATCCGGCCTGCAGGTATCCGGCGCTCAGCGCCGCGACCGGCGGACCGTAGGCGGCGCCGACCCGGAGGCTGTAGGCGCGGCGCCTGTTGGCCTTGAGCTTCTTGTGTTCGGCGATGGCCTTCATCGCCACCGTCTGGGTCCGGTCGGCCGCCTGGAGCGCTGCCGTCTTCTTGTTCTTCATCAGGGACGGGGTGTAGCGGGCGGACCTCGCGGCGGCGCGGGCTTCCTTGGCCGCGATGTGCGCCTGGTGGCCGACGGCCTGGAGCTGGATGCCCTCGAACCCCTTGACCCAGTCGCCGATGCGACGGGATCCGCGCTTGAACTGGGCGGCGTGGCCACGGTCGGTGCGCTGGCGGCGGACCCACCGACGGTAGGCGCGCAGCCGGGACCGGTAGAGGACTCCCGCGTACATAGCCCAGCCCTCGCTGGACTTGGCCCAGGCCGGGATCAGCGGCTGGTCGCCGAACGCGTCAAGGTCGAGGTCTTCCTTCGGCGACTCGACCGGGGCTTTGGTGACCCGGCCCTCGAGGATCTGGCGGGCCGACTCGACCACTGCGGCCCGGTCGGCGTCGGTCTTGCCACCCAAAGCGGGGGCGGCGGCCGGGGTGCTGGCGTCCGTGGCCGGCCCCGCGCCGTGGAGGTAGGTAATGGTGGCCAGCTCCGTGCTGCCCGGCTTCGTGGTGGTGGGCTGTTCCGTCATGCTGGTGCTTCTCCTTCGGGAGGAGGCGGGGTCCGGCGGCGACTTTGGTAGGGAGGCGCCGGACCCCGCCGGTTTCGGGGGGTGGTTCAGGCGGCGGCGGTGAAGCCGTCCGCGCAGGGGGTGCAGATGCCAAGCGATGTCGGCAGGCAGTACGTGCGGATCTCTCCGCACTCGGGGCAGGTGCGCCGGGACTGCATCGCCGCCGCGAGAGAGGCGATCTGACCCGGGGAGCGGGGCTTGGGCGGGGTCGCCCGGTCGATCGGGTAGAGGCGGGCGAACCGCGGCACACCCGGCGTCCTCTTGCTGAACCACATGACCTGCGCGACGGCCGGGCCCCGGGGCCGGAGCCCCTGCGCCACGAGCTGGTCGCGGGTCGCCAGACCCTCGGGGGCCATGCGCCAGGGGTACGTCGGCACGTCGTGCCGCTCCCCCGCCGGGTCCCAGAGATCAGCGAGGCGTCCCATCGGTCAGGCCCCCACCGCAGCGGTGTCCCCGTCGATCAGCCGGAGCTTGCGTTCGGCGACGACCATGTCCCTCAGCCGCCGGGCGTCATCCCGGCGGATGCCGAGACGCTTCGACAGGGAGGCCCCAGAGATCTGGGCGCCCTCCGCGACGAGCTCGGCAGCGACCTTCAGCGCCTTCGGCAGGAGCGCCTCCAGCTCCTCATCCGACCGGCCGCCCGCACCGTTCCCGCCAGCGTTCCCAGAAGCACTCTCGCTGGCCTTCTCGCGGGCTTTTTCGCTTGCACCCTCAGAGCCGTACACCCCAATTCCCGCAAGGGCTGTAGCGCCCTCAGAGGACCGCTGGAGAGCGGGGTGCGGAACGCTCGGACCGAGGGCCTGGATGCCCTCTGCGAGGCGCCCGGGAAGGGGGTTGTAGAGGTTGGCGAGCATGCCCGCACGGACCAGCTCCGGGCGCACGTGCTCAGCCAGTTCGAAGGCCGCCCCGAGCTGCACCCGGGCGTCGGTCACCTGAGCGAAGATCTCGGCGGACAGACCCTGCTGGGTGCCCTTCTTGATCTGCCACGCGGCGCCGAACGCCTCCTCCTCGGTGATGCTCCCGAGGGGCAGGGCCGACAGGAGATGGTCCGCCTCTTCCGCGATCTCCTTGTGGTGCTTGCGGCGGCGGGCGAGGTGCTCCTGGCGCTCCTTCTCCTTCTTCGCCTCCTCCCGCCGGCGCTTCTTCTCCTCAGCCGTGCCGGTCTTCGCCGACAGCGTGCCGACCCACTGGCGGACCTCGAACAGGAGCGGCCCGAGCAGAGAGACAGCGGCGAGTCCGATGCCGGCCGTGGTGGCGTCCGCGTCGGTCAGGCCGTGGAGGTTCCTGCCGTAGCCGTAGTTGATCGACGCGGCGAACAGGGCAGCCGCGAGGACGAACCCGCGCAGCATCCACCGAACCCAGCCGGGCAGGCCCCGCTCGTCGGCGTACGCGACGCCGGCCGCCATCACCCAGGCCGCGCCCTCGATCGCGAACGGCAGCGGCAACAGCATCGGCGACATGTCCGCGAAATGGATGATCTGCGCGGGCATCGACCCGAGCGCCGACGCGGTGACCAGCGCCAAGGTGCCGGTCCTGTAGACGTTCCCCGGGGTCAGGGCCTGCCGCCGGGCCGCCTTGCGTTCGGCACGGGCGGCCTGCTTGGCCTTCTTCGCGGCCTGCTTGTCGGAGCGGGCCTGCTTCGCGAGACGGGCGGCACGCTCGTCTGCCTCGCGCTGCCGGACCGCCCGGCGCTCCTCGGCAGCCGCGGCGTCCTCACGCTGCTGCGCGGCCTTGATCTCGCGGGCCTTGAGCTGTGCTTCGACCTCAAGGCGTCGGTCCTCGCGCTCCTGGGCGGCCCGGACCTCGGCGGCCTTGAGCGCCTGCTCGGCCTGAGCCGCGGCGTCGGCGCGGCGCTCTTCGCGGTAGTTGCTCATCGGGTGCCTCCAGCCGGGTTGGCCATGGTCGAGAGGAGGGTGGCGAGTTCTTCGCGCAGCCGGGGGGACGTCGGGGTCAGGCGGAAGCGCCGGGCGAAGCTGTCGCCGCCGGCGGCCGTCGCGCGGGCCACGGTCTCGGTGATGAGGCTGGCCAGGGCGATGGTCCCGGCGATCAGACCGAGGGCCATCTCCAGCACGGTCAGCACGAACAGGGTGAGGTGGGCGAGGAACCTCATGCCGCCACCCCCGTCAGCGAACCGTCGTCGCGGACCAGGCGGAGGGCGGCCCGGACCTCGCGGCGCTCGGCACGCGGGGCACGAGCGCGGGTCACGGTGGTCATCGGGTCGGTGGTGCCCAGCAGGGCGAGCACCTCGTAGGAGTCGTAGTCGGCGCCGGTCCAGTCGGCGGTCATGTCGTCCGCCTCGTACCCGGAGGCGTTGTCGACGGTCTCCAGCTCGGCAGCCAGGACGACCGGGGCGGCGGCCGTACGGCGGCGCAGCTCCCTCGGCATCCGGCGGAGCAGGGACCTGTAGTACGCGGCGTCCTCGCGGTCCGTGTCGGTCTCGACCTGGAAGTCGGCGAGGAAGCTGTTCAGCGCGTCCCGGCTGGCGAGCCCGCCGGCCGTGAACTCCTCGGCGAAGTCCAGCGGCTCGACCTCGGTGTTGAAGCCGACCGCGACCTCCAAGAACTCGGAGTCCGTAACAATGCGCTGACCTGCGACGATGATGTTCATGTGGGTCGTGCCCCTCTCGGTGTAACGGCCCCGGCGGCTCTCCGGCGGTCCTGGCAGATCACCCGGAGAGCCGCGCCGTTTTCGGGCGCAGTTCTGACGGTTTAGGCATGGCTGTGCCGCGACGCTTCGTGAGTTGCCCCACCCGGCGCTGCCTTCCGGGAATGACATTCCCAGGATTACGGACCGCTGTCAATCACTAACCGCTCTACATTCCCGGGAGAGCGCGCCTCTGGGAATCAATCCCGGGACTATGGTTCACTGGTGTCCTCGAACTTGAGGAGATCACCGGACATGCCACCGAAGTGGAGAGACCTCGCAGACGCGATCGCCGCGAAGATCAGCAGCGGCGAGTACGCGCCGGGCGACCGCCTGCCCAAGATCGAGGACCAGGTCCTCGCAGGGAAGGGTTCCAAGACCACGGTCCACGCCGCATACAAGGCTCTGGAGTCGGAAGGGCTGGTCATCTCTTCCCGCGGCCACGGAACCGTCGTACGGGAACGGGGCACCCTGGCCACAGCCGCAGACCGCGAAGAGCGGAGCAAGCTCACCGGCTCGTCGTGGCGAGCGGGGGAACGGTCCGACTCCCATATGGCCGGCATCGTGTCCGCTCCGGAGGACGTCGCTGAAGCGCTCGGAATCGGTACAGGTCACCCCGTGCTCAGGCGCTCACGCACCTACCGCGACGAACACACCGGTGCAGTGATTTCCCACTCCACATCGTGGATCCCTGCAGACCTTGCCGAGGAGCTGCCAGAACTGCTCATGGGCAGGCGCCTCAGCGGCGGGACATCCATCGACCTGCTCACCCGGCACACCGGACGTCCCGTCGCACGGCGATACAGCTCGATGTGGGCGCGGATCACCACCCCTGCGGACGCAGCGACCCTGGAGATCCCAGAGGACACCCAGGCCGCCGTAACCGTGCTGACCGTTCGGGTCGTAGACACCGGTGACGTGACCATCGAATACGGCGTTGACGTAGGAGGGCCCGGGCGCCGTTGGACCAAGGAAGAAGTCATCCGATGAAGCACCAGCCCCCACAAGGAAAAACGGAGATCACACACATCATGCGGACACTCGCGGGGCGAACCGGCCCGGCCCGGCTCGTCTTGATGGCTGGCCTCCAGGGGTCGAGGAAGACCAAGGTCGCCCGTGCGCTCGAAGCCCAGGGTTTCCTGCGCTTCAGCCCGGACGAGCGGGTGTGGGAGACCTACGGGCACTACGGACGAGACTTCCCCAGGGGCGAGTACCTGGTACGGGAGCAGCCGATCCTCGAAAAGATCGCGGTTGAAGTCGGGGAGGCACTGTCCTCCGGTCGGGACGTTGTCGTGGACCACGGCTTCTGGACGGCCTCTGAGCGCGAGAAGTGGCGCCGGATCGGCGAGGACGTCGGCGCCACCGTGACTCTGGTGCACCTGCCCGGCACCCACCAGGAGAGGTGGGACCGGATCAAGGCACGCAATCAGGAGACCTACGACAACCCCAACGCCATGTGGTTCAGCGAAGCCGATCTACTTCGCCACGCCACCCGCTTCGAACCCCCGGGGGCAGACGAGCCCCACATCACCTACACCGGCGACCTCGAACCCGTACTCCGGGCGCTCGAAGCTTCAGCCGACACCTAGCCCTAGATCACAACGCGGTCACCCACATCGACATTGACACCACAAACCGGATGGATCATCCCGGACAGTCGTGGACGATGAAGATCGACAGCGTATGTGGGTGCACGATAAGGGCCCAGAAACGCCGAAGGCGCCCCTGCCAGGGCGCCTCGGTTACAGCAAGGCCGGGACCAGAATCCCGGCGAAGTCGAGCGATACGAGAAAAGGACGCTCATCCATGAGGGTACGAGATGTATCGGCCCCGGTGCCACATCGCCGGGAGAACAACACGGCTGCAACACGGACGCTCCGGGCAAAGCTACTGGCCAGCGCGCTGCAGTACGCCGCGCGAGGGATGTACGTCCATCCGCTGCTGGTCGGCGGGAAAGAGCCTCGCTGGCTCGACTGGGAGGCGCGGGCGACCCGCGACCCTGAGGCCATCGAGCGCACCTGGGGCCGCGCGCCGTTCAACATCGGTGTCGCCTGCGGTCCGTCCGCTCTCGTCGCCATCGACCTGGACGTCCCGCACAACGGAGACCTGTCCGGTCTCCCCGACATCGTCGACGGCATGACGATGCTCGACTTCCTCGCGGCGCAGACTCCGGGCGCGCAGATCACTCCGACGCTGACCGTCCGCACGCCCAGCGGCGGACGTCACCTCGTCTACCGAGCTCCTACCGGAATCGGGGTCCGCAACACCGCTCGGACAATCGGGTGGTGCATCGACACGAGGGCCGCCGGTGGCTACATCGTCGGCATCGGCTCGCAGGTCGACGGCGTCTCCTACGAACTGGAGGGCAGCGTCTCCGATCCCGCGGTGCTGCCGGACTGGCTGCTGACCCTGGTCACCACTGCGCCTGAGCCACCCAAAAGCGGGGGAGCGCCGCGCAGGGCTGACGTGGTCGCCCGGCTGCGGGACCTGACCCGGCAGGGCACTCGCGAGGAGCGGTGGGCGCACGGCATCCTGCGCAGCGAGTGTGACGACCTGGCGGCGATGAGGCCGGACACCGGCCGCAACAATCGGCTGAACCTGGCGGCGTACCGCGCGGGCCAGCTGGTCGCCGCCGGCCTCTTGGACCAGGCCGTCGCAGAGGAGCACCTGACGGAGGCCGCGCAGGCGTCCGGGCTTGGTGAGAAGTCGGCGCTCGAGATCGAGAAGACACTCCGCTCCGGCATGACCGCGGGGCTCTCCCGGCCGCGCCGGATGACGACCGCGCCTGCGCGCCGGATGGACGGTGCCGCGTGAACGACTTCGCACCGCAGGACACTAAGGGTCAGCGCCACGTAGACCACGCCTCGGCAATGAAAACGGCCCCGGCGACGTCTCACCGTCCCGGGGCCAGGCACCCGAGGAGTGGTCTCGAATGCGAGACGTTCGTATCCCGTCGCACATGCTTGCGTCGCCCGCTGGTGATCGGGGGCCAGGCATGAGCGAGGACCTGAACCTGAGCCCCGAGGACCTCGATGCCTTCCGGGCCTGGAAGGAGTCGACCAAGTCGGCGCCGCCGAAGCAGCCGGGTCCGGCCGCGAAGAAGAGCGGCGACAAGGCTCCGTCCGTGGCGGACCAGATCATCGCGATGGCGGACAGCCGATACGAGTTCGGCACGTCGGACGCGGGCGACCTGTACGCCGTGCCGAAGGACGGCCCGCGAATCGCGCGTCTGCTGCGCGGCGGTCGGATCTCGCTGCGTGCCGAGCTGGCCCGGACGTACTACGGCCTGCACGGCAAGGCGGCCTCGTCCTCGGCGCTCGCCGACGCCATGCTCGCCATCGAGGGCCGGGCGCAGGCGGAGGACCCGGTGCCGCTGCACCTGCGGGTCGCCCCGCTCGGCAAGCGTCCCGAGCACGGCTTCCTCCTCGACCTCGGGCGCGCGGACGGCCTGGTCGTCACCGTCACTCCGGAGAAGTGGAGCGTGGGGCCGGCCGCGCCGGGGCAGCCGCTTTTCCGCCGCTCCCAGCTCACCCAGCCGCTGCCGATCCCCAAGGGCGGCGGCTCGCTGACCGAGCTGCGCGGGCTGCTGAACGTGACGGACGAGTCGTGGCCGCTGCTCGTGTCGTGGCTGGTCGCCGGGCTCGTCCCCGGCATCCCTCACCCGCTGCTCTTCCTGTCGGGCGAGCAGGGCACCGCAAAGTCGACGGCGACGAAGATGCTCGTGCAGCTGCTCGACCCGTCCGCCGCGCCGGCACGCTCTACGCCCAAGGATCCGGACGACTGGAGCACCGCTGCAGTCGGCTCCTGGGTGGTCGGGCTCGACAACCTCTCGCGGATCCCCGAGTGGCTGTCGGACGCGATGTGCCGCGCGGCCACCGGTGACGCCAACGTGAAGCGGACCCTGTACTCGGACTCCGACGTCACGGTCCAGGAGTTCCGCCGGGTGCTGATCGTCAACGGTATCGACGTCGGCACGCTGCGCGGTGACCTCGCGGACCGCATGATCCCGGTCCACCTGCACCGGATCACCCAGCGGCGCACCGAAACCGCACTGTGGGAGGCGTACGACGAGGCGCAGCCGCGGATCGTCGGCGCGCTCCTCGACCTCCTGGTCCGGACGCTCCAGGAACTCCCGGCGGTTCGGGAGAAGGCCGACAAGGGCGAGATCCCGCTGCCGCGTATGGCGGACTACGGCCTGATCATGGCCGCGCTCGATGAGGTCAAGGGCAGCAACACGACGAGCATCCTGGCCGACTACCTCAAGCAGCGCACCGAGCTTGCCGAGGAGGTCGTGGAGTCCAACCAGGTCGGCACCCAGGTCCTGACCTTCATGAAGCGGATGCCGCCCCGCCAGGAGGACAGTCTCCAGGTATGGGAGGGCACGGCTGCCGAGCTGCTGGACGAGCTGACCAACCAGATCGGCATGACGAACGAGCACTGGCCCAAGACGCCGGGCGTCCTGTCGAACCGGCTGAACCGCGTCGCCTCCGACCTCGACAAGCTCGGGGTCGACATCGCCCGTACGAAGTCGGGCTCGAAGCGGTCCTTGACCATCACCTACGCACCGAAGCCCGACCCGTCCGTCCCGCAGCCGGAGCCCGATCCGGTGCAGGAATCGCTGATGCAGTAGCGCCACCGCTCTGCCGCCGACCCGCCGTGCACCGCCCGGCGGGCTTTCGGCGTACCCGCGCACAGGGGACGCGCTATCTAGCTTGATTGAGCACGAAGCCACAGGCCAGGCCCCCAGACACGCAAGGGCCGCAGGGTCGTGGGACGCACTTTGGGACGCACTCGTCCGGGGGAGTGGGACGCTCATCGCCGGGCGGCGTACTGGGCCCAGGCGTCTACCAGGGTTTCCAGCGCGGCCGTGGAAGCGCCGGCGGCTTCGAGGTGGTCGACGTACGTCTCCAGCTCGTCGGGCTCCTCCGGCCAGTCGGCATCGGCCGCCGCGTCGCGCGCGAGGTCACCGATCCCGCTCCTGACCTGCGTGAACTGTGCCAGCCAACCACCGAAGCCGTTCATGCGCACACCCCTGCCCCTCGCCTGCAGTCGACGGTCCGCACCCTATCTCGCGCCCTGCCGTGCCCTTCACGGAGCGTGAGGGGACGGTGGGGCGAGGGACGCTCTTGGGTGGGACGCACTCTTGGGACGCACTTGGGACGCAGGGGGCTCTGAGGGCCTAAAGAGCGTCCCTGGGACGCACTGCGTCCCACGTGCGTCCCAGGTGCGTCCCTGCCTCTGACCTGCCGCGTGCCCCATATGCGGCTTTTTTTGGGACGCAGTGACGCACTTGACCCCCTCATCTCTGTTGGAATGTCGAGGAAGAGAAGAGAAGAAGAGGGGAAGGGGAGAGCCATCAGAGATGACGGGTAATAGTGCGTCCCTGCGTCCCAACTTCTCTCCGAGTGATCTACGGAAAGTGATCATCTTTGCTGCACCCGGCGACGAACCGCCGCGCCGTGCACGCCGCCCCGCCTTTGGGTGGCTCTGATCGGCCACGTCGGAGTTCAAGCGCGCTTCGCGGCCGGGAGGCAGGACGACCTTCGTAGGCCGGGCCGCAGCGCTCACGGGAGCTGCACGAGCGCGGTGGGGCGGGTGACGTGCGGCAGGCCGCGGGCCGCGCCCGGCGACGGCCGGGAGGCCGGCCGCGGCCGGTTCGGCCGTCGACGGTGAACGCGCGGCCCGCAAGGGGCCCGCACCCGGGGATGCCAAGCGCGAACGCGCTTGTCCGTTCTACCCCTCCCCCTCCAGGACGCGCCGCCGGGAGCGTCCCACCACAAGAGAGCGTCCCACCAGTCAATCCGCGACCTATCTATCCAGATAACCCGCGTCCCTCCTGGTCAGGTCCTCAACGGACAGGGGCCAGACAGCAGAGTGCCCGCGTTCCCGCTTGCGGAAAAGCGGGCGGGAACGCGGGCGGCCGGGCTGGTCAGGCGCAGAGTGGGGCGAGCGCGGTGTAGCAGCCGATGCAGACCGGCAGGGGCCCGCTGGTCTCGGTGCCGGTCTCGACACGGAGCAGCAGGCCGGGCTGGGCACCAGTCGTACAGCCGGTGGCGCCCGTCTGGCGGTGGAAGACCGCGCACAGGCAGCGGCATCCGCCTGGCCGGTCCTGCTCCCAGTCGAGCATGACGGGCAGCCGGAGCGTCAGGATCGGTTCCTCGAACTCGGTCACGCGATGTCCTCGACCTGTTCGGGCCCGGGGTCCTGAATCTTGAGCCGTTTGAACATCGCTTCCAGGGCCTGGTCCACGAGGGTCTGCGGGTTCAGGTCGGTCTCCTCGACCGCGACGGTCAGCATCCGGTTGTTCGAGGCGAGGATCCGGACGGAGAGCATTTCGCGCTCCGGGCCGCGGGGCCGGCCCCGGCGGCGAGGCGGACGCTTGGGTGCCTTGGACTTGGAGGGCTTGGGTGCGCGGCCGTCACCGGCGCCGTGCTCTTGGTCGTCGTTGTCGTTAGCAGGGTCGCCAGCATTCCCGCTTGCGGAATCGCTTTCGGGTTCGCCGCCGGCCCCCCAGGAGTTGGGGTCGTCCCAGTTGGGCTCCGGAGCGCCGGACGGGGAGGCGGGGTCCTTCTCCCGGCTCTCTTCCTGGTTGTTCTTGGCCTTGTCGAGGAAGCTGGGCATCAGCTCCGTCCCTCCTTCAGGTGGGGCAGCGTGTGGAACAGGACTTCCCGGTATGCGGCGGTCAGCAGCTTGGCCTCACGGCCGGGTGCGCTGGTGATCGGCGCGCGGGCCGTTCGGCAGGTCTCGCGCACCGCGTAGTTCTTGATGACGGTCGGCAGGACCTGGGGGCCGAAGGTCTCGTGCAGGCGGGTGTCCCAGTACCGGTGGATCTCGCGGTACTCGCCGTCACGGGGCACGAGGTTCCGTACGACCCCGGCCACCTCCAGCTCTTCGTTGGGCCCGCCGGGGATGTTGTAGTGCTCGATCGACCTGATGGCTTCCGTGGCACCGAGCCACCCGTCGTTGAGGAGGGTCGAGGGGATGAGGACCTTTCGCGTCGCGAGCAGGGCCGATCCGCCGATTTTGCCGCCGGGGCGGGGTGGGACGTCGAGGAACACGACGTCCAGGACGTCGCGCAGCCCCCACAGGGCGCGCTTCAGGCGGAACTCCATCGCGGTGGCGGGGTCCGTCTCCCGGTTGCCGAACTCGCGGACGCAGGGGAGCACGAAGACGTTGGAGGGCCACTCCTTGCCGGCGCGGACCAGGACGTCGCGCGCGATTTCGGCGGGGTCCCTCGGCTTCTTCTCCCGGTCCACGTAGTAGATGTCGTTCACCGACATCTTCGGATCCGAGACGCCCAGCTCGTCGGTGAGCGTAGACCGGGGGTCGAGGTCCACGCCGCCGACCCGCAGGCCCTGCTCGGCGGCGACCGCGATGAGTCCAGCCGTCACCGACGTCTTGCCGACCCCGCCCTTCTCCGAGACCTCGGCGACGGTGTCGAGCCCTTCTACGGCCATCGGTCCTCCCTTCCATGTAGGTAGGGCGAGCCTGTCGACCGGCGAAGCTAAGCGCAAGCTGACCCGCACGCATTCCCGTCCGTCATTCCGCCAGCGGAAAAGCAAGCGAAAGCGGTTGGAATCGGGGCTATCTAGCCAGATAGCGCGCGATTGACCAGGCAGAGCCACCCAAAGGCGGGGGCGGTCAGCGGATGGCCCGCTTCACGGCCGCGCGGAAGATGTCTCCAGTGGTGATGACCTGGGCTTGGAGCTTGGCCTTCTCCAGGATGGAATCAGCGTCGGGGCGGGACGCCATCGCGGCGCACCAGACATCGAGGAGGGTCACGGCGCCGCTCCGTTCAGCCTCACGGAAGATGACCGCTGGACCATCGCCCCATCGGGCCTGCCACTCCCACAGAGCTTTCACGGCCGGCGCGCTCGTCCAGTACGTCGCGCGTACGAGCTGGTCACCGAGATCGGCGGGCAGGCGCACCGCCATCCGGCCGGTCAGCTTCGTCCTCTCGTCGCCGAACCGGTCGTAGTGGCTCGGGCCGGTGCCGACGCGGCGCCCCGGCATCCGGGCGTCCTGACTGGGCAGCGGTTCGTACGGACCGTCCATCGCCTGAGTCTTCAGCTCGGCAAGGACCGCACGCGCGACGACCAGGTCCCGGGTGCCGGCCAACTTCCCCTTCGCCCGCATCGCGGCGAACTTCGCCCGGACCCGGCCGCGGGCCTCGCTCTGTGCCTTGCCCCGGAGGAGTCGCACGCCTTCGTCCTCGCGGGCCTGCTTCAACCAGTCCAGCTCGGCAGCGCGCCCGGCAGAGACCTTCTTGTCCAGGGCCTCAAGGTCCCAGGGCTCCACCGCGACAACGAAAGGGATCACCGACATGGCGCGCAGTCTAGCTAGATAAGGCCATCTCTTCGCGCGACCGCGCGCGCGTGGGGCGGTCTCACGAGTTCCATCCGTGCTTGCCGAGTTGCAATCCTTTTCGCTAGCGGAAAAGCGATCAAACAAGCTAGATAAAACGCGGCGAAAGCGCAGGTCAACCCGTGTTTGACGGTTGTTGCGCGCCCGGGATCTACGCCTTACCTTCGGTTCAAATGAGCTTCAGGAGGTCGTCTTGCCCAGCTCCATCCCGCCGCTTCCCGGTCTCACCCGCTACACCTGGTGGGGCGCCGTGCCCGAGGGCCTGTTCACCAAGACCCAGCTCGACAGGGAGGGGCTCAAGCCGGGCTCCGACCCGGTCGGCCAGGTGCTCTATCACGGCAACTGCTACGCCCCGCTGTACGAGAAGAGTTCCGCGGTGCCCAAGCGCGCTTGCTCACCCGCGCAGCGCGCCGTCCTCGACCGCGCCCGGGACCTGCAGTACGTGTGTCGGCGATGCGGCGACAGCCGTGACTACCCCCTCGGCAGGGGCCGCTGGTGCGAGCCGTGCTCGTACGCCGCCCAGCTGTACACCGCCCACGCGAAGGCCCAGGAGTACGCCCGAGAGATCGTTGCCGCCCCCGATGCGGCGCTCGTCGTCGTGGCGGCCGGCCCCGGCGAGTACGCGCAGCCGGAGACCGTCGCAGTCATCCGCGTCCACGACCAGGAGCTGCTGCACGAGGGCCCGGCCGGGACGTACGGCACACCGGAGCGCGGGGCGCTGCTCGACCGGCTCGATGTGTTCCTGGACGGGCGCCGCGTCGTCCACGAGACCGACCGGGGCCCGGTCAGCCGCTACCCAGCAATGCTCGTCACGCCCCCAGGCCAGCACCTCACCAGCTCGCGCGACGAGCTCCACGCGTGGCTGCGCCCGCACCGCGAGAGCCGGGAGAAGGCCGACTACGTCTCGCGGCTGTGGCGGGCCTGGTTCGCCTGGACGAGGGACGAGTGGTCCTCGATGGCGAGCGAACCCTGGGACCAGCAGCGCGGGGTGTGGGTCGCCTGGGACTGCACGGAGCAGGCCGCCGACGACGCCCGCGTCCAGGCCGCGCTCCTGCACCGGATTGCCGAGGGAACCGAGCCGGTGTGGGAGCGGGCCCGGTGGATCGAGGATGGTCACGGAGAACCGGAACAGGAGCGCGGCCGCCGCCGGGGTGCGACTCAGGTGACGGCCTGACCTCCGGTCGGAGAGCCGCCGCCTGGTGAGTGCCCCAACAACGGCGGCCACCCCTCGCGGGGCGGCGGCTCTCCGAATCGGTACTTCGTTATGAGCAACCACGCATACGGTGCAGCCGACTTGACGCACGATGGGAGATCTTGGGGCTAGCGGTGTGGGTCAACGCCGGCTGACCTGACGCAGGGTGGGGGCACTGGTGCAGTTCACCGCCGTACATGGCGAGTGGGGCAGGGTGGACATCACCCTGCCCGACCTCGGGGTCGGCAGATCCTGGGAGGCGATCCACCGGGTGCGGGGCATCGAGCTGACGTGCCCCGAATGCCGTGGACAGGTCTTCGCGCGGGTCTCTGGTCTCGGCACCCGGCACCTCTATCACCGGGTCAAGCCCCCGTCGTGCTCGCTGGCGAACGAGTCGTTTGAACACCACC
>NZ_JBIATW010000026.1:0-39477 GCF_042892135.1 Streptomyces sp. NPDC001822 | reverse complement strand
GCGATCTCCCACAGCCCGTCCGGAACAATCCAACTCCACGTACCCCGCCCCATGACGAACTCAACGAGCCAGCCCCACATAGGACACGGTCTAAGAGGTCCTAACAAAGGCTTTGCGTGGATCGAGGGCTGATCAATCAGGCGGCTTCAGTGACCGATGTCGCATGCTTCGTAGCTCTTCAACCCGACCGTCAGCAGGGGCGGCACGAGTGTGTGCATGTACCAGCTCAGGTCGGTGAACTCGACCGAGTCAGGTAGACGCCGCCGGTTGATGGTCGGGATGAAGCTGCAGGTCATGCGGCCAGGGAAGAACAGGAGCTGACCGCCTGTGCTCGCCTTCCCGTGGTAGATGCAGACGGCCACGTGGTGGTTCGCGTTCTCGGGTGCGTCAAGGATGGCCAAGACATCCTGCGTGTGGTCGCGGGTCGTGGTCCGCCAGTCGTATAGGTCGTCGTCGTCGTTCACCATGAACGAGAGCGGATCCTCCAGCGCCCAACCTGTAGCGGCCAAGGCCCTGATGCTGGCGCGGACCGTGAGCTCGTGAGCGAAGGTGAAGTCGATGTCTGCGGTCCTGGACGACACTGATGGCTCCCGGTGAAGTTCGACGGCACCGCATCGTTGCCGAGGATGTGCCGAACTGTCGATCGAATTGCGGATCAAGGATCCTGGCAGAGGCGTTGGACGTGGCGGTAGGTGATGAGGCAGGTGGCGAGGCCGAGGAAGGCTTCGTGAATGTCGTCGCGTCTTTCCCAGCGGACGCGTAGGCGCCGGAACCCGTGGAACCAAGCGATGGTGCGTTCGACGACCCAGCGGTCGACGCCAAGGCCGGAGCCGTGCGGAACGCCGCGGCGGGCGATCACCGGTTTGATGCCCTGGGCCCAGACTAGACGGCGGTACTTGTCATGGTCGTAGCCCCGGTCGGCCAGCAGCACGTCCGGCCGGCGCCGTGGTCTGCCGACCAGGCCCGCTACGGACGGGATCTTCGCAAGCAGAGGCAACAGCTGCGTCACATCGTTGCGGTTTCCGCCGGTCAGCGACACAGCGAGTGGGATGCCCTGCCCGTCGACAAGGATGTGGTGCTTGCTGCCCGGACGTGCTCGGTCGACCGGGCTGGGTCCGCTTTTGGGCCGCGTCGGGCTGCCCGGACGTGGGTGGAGTCGATCACCGCCCGGGACCAGTCCAGCTGCCTCGCCGACCGCAGCTTCGTCAGCAGGACTGCATGGAGCCGGTCCCACACCTTGGCCTCGTTCCACGCGGCAAGGCGCCGCCAGCACGTCATGCCGGACCCGAAGCCGAGCTCCTGGGGTAGGTACTCCCACTGAATGCCGGTGTGCAGCACGAACAGGATCCCGCACAGAGCCCGCCGGTCGGGCACTCGCGGCCTGCCTGCCACCAGCTTCGGCACCGGGACCGGCAACAACGGCTCAATGAGCACCCACAGTTCATCCGAGACGATCCACGGCCGAGAGTTTCTTCTTGCCACGGATGTCCCAACGAGCATCCAAGCCGACAGTCACATGATCAACGGCTTCTGTTAGGACCTCTAAGCGCGGACGAGGCCCAGGTCTTGGTCCAGGAACAGCGTCTTGTCTCCGACCTTCACGGCCTGGGCCTTGCCCTGGCGGACCGGCTGACGCAGGACTCGGAGGTCTCCCAGCATGGGGTGCTCGGCCCACGAGGCAGGCAGACTGAGGGTGTCCGGCTCAGCGTCGCGGAACCAGTCGGCGCGGACGGGAATCGTGCGGCGCATCACCTGCCGGACGGATGAGGCCGGCATCCTGCCGTCCTTGGGCACGTCCGGCAGTGGCCGCTTGCCCTCGGCGTCGAGAGTAAGTTGGCCATCCTCCTGGGCATAGGCGCACAGCAGGCGCACCGAGTCCGCACCGAGACGAGTCGACAGCTCCCACTCGTCCTCTTCACCCTGCAAGTCATGCAGGTCATAGAGCTCGGCAACCTGCCGGGCGCGGCGCACAGCACGCAGTGCTGCCATGCTCCGCTCCGCTGTCTCCCTGCCCTTGTGCTCCACCCAAGCCTTCACCTCGGGGCTGCCGGAGACATTCCAGTCGAACTCTTCACCGTCACCGTGGACCGCCTCGACCAGCCTCTGCACATCCTCCGGAATGGCGATGCCGCCACCCTCGATCTCTGCCAGCATCCGAGACGTCTTTCCGAGCAGGTGCTCGGAATACACCTCACCCCACTGCACCGGCATCCGCCCACCGCCCACCAAGGGATCCAGGACGACAAGACGAGGCCCATCCGCCCACCCGGGGCGCCCGCGACCATCGGGGTACCCCTGCCTCTGCCAGTGATTCTCATGCCGCCAGCAGCGACCCGCCCGCTGCAGCAGCAACGACAGCGGGGCAAGATCGCTGATCACGACGTCCGCGTCCAGGTCCAGGGACTGCTCCACGACCTGCGTCGCCACCACAATCCGCCTAACCGGCCTCGGACCGCTCCGCCCCAGCCCCGCGGTCACCTCGACCGTACGCTCCTCCCGCACATCTCCAGGGAAACGAGCATGCAGCAACTGCACGCCGCCCCCCTCCTCATGAGAACGCCCGTCCATGTCTTCGCGGAGCCACAGATACGTCTCCTGCGCGTCACCCACCGTGTTGCACACCACCAAGGCGGTACCGCCGGAACTCGTCACGACCGGCTCCAACAGCCTCTTGATCACCTTCATCCGGTCCGCCACCACACCCTTCCCTCCGTGGACGACGCGCTCGACATCCACCCTGAGCCGCATGTTCCGCGTGCGGGCCTGCTCCCTCTGGCGAACCTCGGACATCTGCGCGCATGTACCGTTCTCGCCGTCCACGTACAGCCAGCCCGGGTAGGGCGCCGGGAAGGTCTGCCGCTTCAGCGCCTTCGACTTGTGGCCTGCACCCTGCAGATACTCCTTGATCAACCGATCGCTGACCGAGCCCGGCAAGGTCGCCGACAACAACACGACCGGCACTCCGTAGAAGCCCAGCCAGTTCAGCAACCGGCCCAGCAGCACCTGCATGTACGGATCGTAGGCGTGCGCCTCGTCCACGATGAAAGTCTTGTTCGACAGGGCCAGCATCCGCAAAGCGTTGTGCCGCACAGGCAGAACAGCCATCAACGCCTGGTCGATCGTCCCCACCGCGAACTGCGCCAGCAGAGGCCGCTTCGGGCCCCGCAACCACCGTCCCGGCAGCATGTCGGCCACCCGGCGCCGAGCCCCGGCCGGAGCCTCGTCGCCGTCACAAGTCACCACCCTGTCGCCGTCCAAATCGTCATCGCCATACGCACTGCTGAGCCACGCCATACTGTGCACCAAGGTCAGCCCGGCATCCTCCCCTGACTGATTCCGCAAGGTCCTGGCTACCCGGTCATACATCTGGTCGCTGGTAGCCATCGTCGGCAGCAGAAACACGTACCCATGCGTACCGAAAATCTTCGACAGGATCCGCTCCGCCTCCAGCGCGGTCTCCGACTTGCCGTCACCGGGTGCAGCCGTCACCAGCATGATGCCGCCCCGCCTCCCGCCACCCGCCGCAGCCGGCAGCTCCTCCATAACCGACTGCTGCAGGGGATTCGGCTCCCCCGCAATGCCGTACGCCTCAGCGAAGTCCTTACGCTCCAATTCCACCGGAGTCAGCCCGGCATCCCGCAGCAACCTGACCGCGTCTTCCTGCGAACGCCGGAAATGAGCGGTCAGCGAACCCTCAAGCGTCCGCTGTCGCTGACGAAGGTATCCCTCCTGGCTCACCAGCCAGTCCGCGAGAATCACCACCCCCGTCACCAACACGGCAACCGGAGCCTCGAACGACCCGGGCGCCGCCGGAGCCCCCAGCACATCGTGTACAGCCGCGGCATGCGCAGCCCGCTGCCCGGCCCACACTGCGTCACCGAGAAACGCCGGCCCGACGCCGTTCTCCAGACGGTGGAAACGGCCATGATGACCGCCGATGATCTCCGCCACTCGTTCAGTGGCGCTCATCTCGTCGTCGTCCTCGAAGCCCAGCACTTTCAGCACCTCGACCGCAGCAGTCATGCCCGCCACGTCATGCCCTGCCCGCTCGGTGCTCATCCGCTCGCTGCCCGCCGTCAGCTCGCTACTGAGGAACTGCGCAGCTCGCCGTGAACAGAACTGGAACCCCGACAGCTTCCCGATATCGTGCAGGCCAGCACACAGCCCGACGAGCGCACGCGCACGATCCAGCTCGCCGGCCAGACCCATCCCGTGAGCTATACGCGCTCTCTGATTGTCAGCCAGGTACACGTCCCACAAGTGAAGCGCCATCGCGGCCGCGTCAAGAAGGTGCCTCACCAGCGGGTAGGGAGGCAGCGCCGGATCCAGCCCACGGGACTTCCCCCACACCGACTCATCCACCAGGCTCCGCCTAGGCAGCACGCCCATCCCCTCCACTTCGCAACTCCGCCCGGCAGCGGAAGTCGCCCGATCGCATCCAAGCACTCCGCACTGACACCGATCGCCGTGTGGGGGCTCCGTGCTCACATCGGCAACTCTGCAAGCCGCAGCTGGCTAAGCTGATGTCATGCGACTGACCGAGCACCCCAGCTCCTCAAGAATGGCAAAGAACACGCAAAGCCCTTCTTAAGGCGCAGGTCAGGAAGCGTCCTCCCCGCCGACGCGGGGGTGTTCCGCGGGAACCGTAGTGGCTTGGTCAAGGAGCTGAGTCCTCCCCGCCGACGCGGGGGTGTTCCGTCCTCGACATGCTCACCCCCGATGACGACGACGTCCTCCCCGCCGACGCGGGGGTGTTCCGTACGAGTCGACGGTCTGGATGGCGTTCGGGAGGTCCTCCCCGCCGACGCGGGGGTGTTCCATGTTGAGCCGATACTTAGTGGCGATGCTCGAAGTCCTCCCCGCCGACGCGGGGGTGTTCCGTACACGGCGAGCCGCTTCGGGTCGGTCATCCGGTCCTCCCCGCCGACGCGGGGGTGTTCCGGGGGCTGAGCGGGGGGTCGGTCCCTCCGGTCGGTCCTCCCCGCCGACGCGGGGGTGTTCCGGGCGCGGCCGGTGCGACGGGTGTCCTGCGAGCGTCCTCCCCGCCGACGCGGGGGTGTTCCGCGAGCGTCCCGCTGCCGGACGACTGGGACTCGGTCCTCCCCGCCGACGCGGGGGTGTTCCGTCGGCCCAGTCCTCGTACCCGACGCGCACCTTGTCCTCCCCGCCGACGCGGGGGTGTTCCGCGCATGAGCGCGTTCGTAGAGATTCCCCTCCCGTCCTCCCCGCCGACGCGGGGGTGTTCCGAGTGCGGATATCACTGGCTGCGCCGCCCCTCGGTCCTCCCCGCCGACGCGGGGGTTTTCCGATGCCAGGGCCGTACGCGCGGCCCTGACCGCCGTCCTCCCCGCCGACGCGGGAGTGTTCCGGTCCTCAAGGACAACCCTGGCATCACTGACGCGTCCTCCCCGGCGACGCAGGGGTCAAAGTGGGGGCGATGGTGGGCCACTGCTCGAGAATGTTGCCGCCAGCTGCGGCCAGTTCCCAGCCGCGTTCCGCGACCATTCTGCTGATCGCGGTCCCGAACGACAGCGGGTCCCTGCTGGTGGTGCCCGTACCGCGGCGTGGTGCGGATGCGCCTGTACGGCGCTTGGGCTTGGGTGCGGTCTTTGCTGCGGCCTGGGCTGCGCGGAGGGCAACGCGGGGAAGGTCGAAGCCACTGACCTCGGTCACGCAAGGGCTCCCGTCAAAGTGGTGGTGGCGAGGAACTCGGCCATGTCGGATGCGGCTGCAGCATCCGTGAGGTCGTCCAGGCCCTGCTCGGACTGCCGGACGGAGTAAGCGGCCAAACCGGCGGCAAGACCATCCAGGACACTGCGCACCAGGTCCCAGCGGGGAGCGGTGAATACCCCGGGTGCCGCCTCGTTGTCCCAGGGTTCGGGCGTCTCCAGTGCAGCTGCGGTGTGCTCGGCGGATGCCTGTCGGGCCAACTGGACGCGGATGTACTCAGCCGGGCGCGCCGGGCGCCAGGTCAGCATCCAGGAGTGGAGCTCCGCCGCAATTGTGTCGGCATCCAGACCAGCGTCCAGCAGTGGACGCAGTACGTATTCGAGGCGCCGCAGCCGAACGCCTTGGGTCCACTGGACACGGGCCCGCACCTGCCTGGTGATCCAGATACCGCGCTGCACCTGTCGAGCGGTCCGTCGAGGCCCCCGCTCCTCGCTGCTGCTCTTGCCGGGGAGGGGTGATGCGGTGGAGCGGCTCGCGCGCTTGCGCGAGGTGTCGTTACTACCACTCTCAACCTGAACTTCAGGTGATCGGTGGTAACGACCAGGAGAATGGGGCTCACACACCCCTGAACTGGAGTTATCCACAGATCGGTTATCCACAGGGCTACCCCCCTGCTGGCTCCGTGCCGCTGATGCCGCGACCGCGCGCTCTCGGCCGGCCTGGGTCATCCCGCAGACCCGGGCCTCGTAGCCGGATCCAATGAGACGGTGCCCCATAGCGTGGTCGTACACCGTCGGGATCACCGCGGCGTAGATGGTGGAGGTGGCCGTGTACGCACGGCCGGGGAGACGCAGATTGCGCTTGCTGCCATGCCGCCACCACGCGAGTGCGCCCAGTTCCCGGAGGATCTTCACGTGGCGCTTCACCGTCGCCACAGACAGCCCCGTGCGCCGGGCAGTGGCGACGAGCCCGTACATCACGAGCCCACGCCGGTAGTCCATCCGGGAAGCCAGATTGCCCGCGACCACGAGTGTCGTCGGCCCCGACCGGGGATGCAGACCAGCACCGACCAACCACTCCACCGAACGCAGCCACGCACGCGGCTCCGCCCGACGTGACCGCGTGTGCTCGACGTCCTGGGACATGCCGAGCACGCACGGCACCGTGATGACCGAGGTGCCATCGGCAGAGAGGTGGGTACGGCTCGAAGCGTCGGCGGCTGCTGCCGCGGGCGCGTTCATCGGTTCGCCGATGCTGCTAGGCAGCTGGCTGAAGTGGGTGCCGCCGGCAGTAGGAGTGCACGTGCATCAGTCGCGGGGAAGAACGGTGAAGCTGCGGTTGACCCAAGGCGGCGACGTGCCAATGCCGGTCGAAAGAAACCGTAAGAAAAATGGGCAAACCGGAATGCGGCAGAGCGCATAGCGGTCGACCCTGCGCAGATGCGCAGGCGGTACATCAAGGCGAAATCCCCTGGTTAGGGGAGCCATGACCTGCTGATGTGACCTGACTGGGCCCAGGAAATGGTGGCGATCCGTGACGGGGCCGCTTATCCTGGGTACAGGTGACCACGAGGACCGCAAGGTCCACGGGTACACCCCGGCGAGGTCACCTCACCGGACACGACTCGGATTGCTTGGTAGGCGCGAGTCGACTTAGAAACCGCTTCGTCCTTGCCGGGACGGGGCGGTTTCGTCGTTCCTAAGGGGAACGGGCGGATGTTGTCATCAGGTCACTCCTGGAGGTCGCCGGTGGCCGGGTCCGCGGACTGGGGGTGCTTGATAGCCAGGCCTGCGAGCAGCCGGATGTATGCCTGCCTGTGCGGCTCTCGAGGTTCGACCTTGCCGGTCTCCCAGCGGGCCACAGCCAGTCGCCTGACACCCAACAGATCGGCTACCTGCTGCTGTGTCAGCTTGTCGGCCTTACGGAGGCGTGCGCGCACATCGGGTGACGGCAAATCGGGAGTCCGAGTCAGAACGGCATCCACAGCTGCGAGCAGATCCACCACCGAGACCTCCTTTGATCATCCTGAGATCGACTGAAAGATACATCATCAACACTTCCAGGTACCGCAGGACCTGACAGCGTGTTCTCCGAGCGGTCAGGCCAGCGCATCGGCGCGTTCGGCCAGTTCGAGGAGGTCTCGTGTGGCATGGTCGCCGGCAATCAGCACGAGCTCTCGAATCGCAGACCGTGCCGCTTGATGTGTTCGAATGAGTTCGGGCGCGACCTCCTCGGCGCTCAGTAGGCAGTTCAGGGCCTCTCCCCCGTGTCGACGCTGCACGTGAGCTCGCCCCAGATCCATGAGGAGCCGAGCTCGCCGTTCCGGAGAGAGCTGCGAGGCGTCGATCGTCGATCCGATATCCAAGGCCTCGCCCGCATCTCCCAGCTCCACCGCCGTGCTTACTGCCTGAATCTCCACGTTGTCCGGCCCGAACTCCAAGTTGAAGTCGTTCCGGTTTCCACCGAGCTGAGCTGCGATCGAGCGCGCCAGAGCGATCTCTTCCTTGGCTCCGGACCGCGCTCCGGAGCGCGCCCGGACGAGTGCGAGTGCCAGGTGCAGAGAGCCAAGGGCAGACAGCGCTTCAGGCGAGCTCCCTCCGTGATCACGAAGCGCGTCGATAGCCGTTTGGGCTGCATGCTCCGCCTGGCCGAGACTGCGGAGACGGACGAACGCCTGGACCATCCTGAAAACGCTGGCGCAGACGTGCAGGGGGTCACCGGAGCGCTCCGCAGCAAAAATCGCACGATCGGCGGCCACCCAGGCGGCATCCGCCTCGTCTTGCCGGACGAACGCAGCGGACAGCGCCTGGTACGCGCGTGAGATCTGAAGGTAGAGGGCCGGCTGCTGCGCTGTTGGGACTGTGCGGACGGCCTGCTCCAGTTCAGGTACCAGCTCTACGGCCAGTACGCCGACCCGGGCGAGCTGGCCAGCGTGGGTGAGGTCCCAGAGGTCTCCGACATCAGCTTGAAGGTCTTGCACGGTTCGCGGCTGGTGCTGACTAGCCCCAGCGAGGAGTGTCCGAAGAGCGGGATGCCCGGAAAGCAGCCGGCGAACCTCGTCCAGGTCGTTGGACAAGGCAGGGCCACCCGGGCCATCTACCGGGGAGCCGGAGTCGGCAGGTGCACTCGGCCTCAACTGCTGAACGGAGACCCCGAGCTCGTCTGCGATCTGCTGCAGCAGATCCATGCGTTGGACCGGCTGGATGCCGCGTTCCACCTGTGACAGCCAGCTGCTCGTCTTGCCGAGCGCCGCAGCGAATTCTGCCTGGGTTCGCCCCAGCTCTTTGCGGAATTTCTGAACGCGCTGCCCGAAGACCCGGTCGTGGGGGTCGACGTCCTTGCCGCTGGGCTTCATGCCTGGCCTGCCCCAGGGCGCTTGCTCAGCGTGCCCATCTCGTCCAGGAAGGCGACTTCCACATTGCTGAGCAGGGGCTCGCGGGCAGCGAGAAAGCGCTTAGTGTGTTCCTGCTGCTCGTGCGTCTCGAACGCCCCTCTGTCCACGTAGAGCTCATAGAAGACCCTCACCAAGGGCTCTTTAACTGGCGTATGGACTACGTAGGCCAGCGTCCCGAGCTCAGCTCTGATGCCTCCGATGGTCTGGGCGAGTAGATCGTCGAACTGCTGAGCAGCCGACGCATCTCGCAGGGTGAACCGCACTGTCAGTGCAAAGCCGCTGCTGCGCACGGAGTCCTCCTCTCTATCCAGCGAAATCTCACCCATGCTCTCACAGGTGAAGCCTGGGTGCTAGGTAGCAGTAAAAGTGTTGACTCGCACTCATAGTGCTAGTAGTCTATGAGTGTTCCTAGCTCGAACACCTGGGCCTGGGAGCACTCACGACCGCAGCAGATCGCCACTTCGGTGGCCCCCTGGAGTCTGAGGCACCTTCAACTCCTCCGGTGGGACCAGGACTGCTTAATGCACGTCGCAGCGCAGTTGCGCTGTCCGTCCTGCATGACGCCGGTTAGCCGTGCGGCCTGGAGGGCGGAGAGAGCACCCGCGACGCTCCCGCCACTCCCGACATGAGGAGCTCCCTATGTCCGCACAGACCATCGAGCGCACCGCCCAGCAGCGAGTGCGTCGGACCCGTACCAGGGCCGTCAGCCCCCTTCCCGCTCTTGCCCTCTCGACCCTTCCTCCGCACGAGTACGACCTGAGGCCGGCCTGTGTCTCTCTGGTCTGCCCGAGCTGCCGGACCTGGGTGCCGATCAACAAGCCCCGGGGGCAGCAGCCGAAGTTGGTGCCGCACCACACGGAGCCTGCTGGCTCCGAGAACGCGGTCCGCTGTCTGCTCGGTAGCAACCGCCGAGTTGTTCTCGACGTGGACATCGAGCGCTGGTGGCAGCGTCTGGAGGAGGGCGTCTCCGAGACCGACGGCCGCCGCTCGAATCGAGTGACCCGCAAGCCGCGGACAGCGGTCACCCCGGCCGTCAGCCAGATCCTGGCCCCGCTGGTGATGGACACGAGGACCACGCTCCGGCGCTGCCAGGACCACGTGAAGGGCTGCTCGACCTGCGGCAAGCCCGGCTCTGCCCGCTGCATTGATGGCGACAGGCTCGCTCGTCTCTACGCATACAAGGCGGCCCGCTCCGCTCCCCGACGCCCGGCGCTTACCACCCGGGAGGAGCTGGCGGAGCTGCGGGAGCAGAACGCGTGGAGGCTGCGCGAGCTCCAGTGGGCATCGACCGCCGACAAGGTGAATCGGGCAGACATCCAGCGGGCTCGTGATGCGCTCGTGGCGATGCTCCAGTCCCTCAGCCCGAAGAAGGCCAGTGGACCGCAACTGACCGACTGGGAGCGGGCCGACCTCATGAGCGCAATCGCGCTCCTCGCAACCAAGGTTGAGCAGCTGAGCCGCTAGACCGCTGCCTCACGAACGATCACGGCCCCGGCCACCCCGCGAGAAGGGGGTGGCCGGGGCCGTGTCCGCTCGTAAGCCACTTCAGGGCCACAGGGCCCGACTGCCCGTCTGAAAGGATCTTCCATGCAGCACAAGCAGCGTCGTCTCCTGGGTCTGGCCAGCACCTTTGCTCGATACGAGCGTCCACTGCTCGCCTTCGTCAACGAGCATCTGGAAACCGCGGATCACCGGCGCGGCCCTGAGCTGGCCCGCCTGGCGTGGGCGTCGGCCCTGGGTTCGCTCCACGTGGCAGCCGACTCCGGTATGGAGGGTGATCTCCCAGCCTGGCTGGCCAGTGCTGCTCGCCGGATCGTGCGCGAGCAGACCTCACCGGCCCACTACGCCCAACTCCTGACCGTGGTGGGGGAGCCGCTCAGTCAGGTGACGCCCACGGATTCCCTAGCAGCGTGATCCACATTCAGTAGGGAGGCACCGATGACCTACGAAGAGGCTCTGGAAACAAGCAAACAGGCTGGCGCAGCACATGCTGCTGACCCTGCTCTGATGGCCAGCTTCTGTGCTGGTCCGCTGCAGACGCTGTGCGGTGCCGTCTCGCCGCGGCTCGTCTGGGCGGGAGCACAGGCTCTTGGGATGACAACTCCCGATCTGGCCGCGATGTGCGCTGACCGTCCGCAGGAGGTCGCTGACCTGCAGTGGGCCGCGTAGCGCACTGGGAATCCCGTCTGGACGTACAACCACGGCCGCCGTCACACCCGATCGTCTCGGTTGTGACGGCGGCCGTGGCTGCTCGTACAGCAGTCAGAAGGGCGACGCGCCCTCGGGGGCCTAATCCCGGGGCGCGTCTTCGCACGTCACCCTCTAGCGAAGGGCAACACGCGCATGAGCAGCATGACATTGGCCCCCGCACGACCGGCGCACCGGGCCGGGCTTTCCGCCGCCCTGGGTGCGGGGACGATCGACGACATCGGCCGCGAGGACGACCAGCGCGGCTACGAGCGGGACGAGACCGACCAGTTCCACCAGCTCGTCGATCACCTGGTCGCGGACGGTGACGCCCGCGCCCGATCCGCCGGCCGCCGGGCACGGCGCACCCTCCCTGAGATGGCACCCGGTTACGAACGGCAGCCGGTACTCCTCCTCACCCGCCCGCTCACCTTCCGATCGGCGGACGACGCGTGCCCGCTGTGCGGCCTGTGGACGTGTGCCTGTGGCGGCATCGCCCCGGCCCCCACCGAGAACAGCGGCCAGTTGCAGTGCGACCGGTGCAGCGGTTGGTTCGGTTACACCGGCTGGACGTGCGGGGCCTGCCTGGCAGTCGGCGCACAGATGGCGCTGCCGATGCGGCCGACCCCGCACGAGCGGGACGGCCGCACCGAGCCGTCCCCCGCTCCCGCTCGGCCGCACGCTGCGGCACCCGAGCGGCACCGGCCCTGACCTGGCACATAGGAGCCGCCCGCACCGCCCAGCACGTTGCGGCGCGGGCGGCCGTCGTATGCGGCCTGGCCCACTTCGTCACCTTCGCGTTCCTGGCGGATGCCTCTGCGGCGGCCGCCAGGGCGTGGGACCGGGGCAATCCCGTCATCGATACCCACCCTCGCGAGAGGCACCACCCCCCTGATGGGCAACGACCTCCACATCCGCTATATGAACGCCGCCGACACCTGGCGCGCCCACCTAGCGGGCTGCACCACCTGCCAGCACGGCACCCCCTGCAAGGCCGGTGCCCCGCTCGCCGAGCTTTTCGTCCGCCTCCAGGACGCTTACCTCAACCGCCGCCGCTCCCCCTGACTGCTGAACGGGATCGGTGGACAACTCCCGGCCCGCGCCGCAGTACTGCAGCCGCCCGGCCCGTCCGTACGGCGTGGCCGGGGTTTTCGCACGCTTCCGCCCGGGAGAGTCTCGGGTCCGCATCCCCGCAGGAGAGTCCATGCGTAGCAGCACCCAGCCCGACGCGACGACGACCCCCGACATCACCTGGCAGCCGGACTCGCTGTGCACACACACCCCGAAGTGTCCGTCAGCTGGCAGCCCCGACCGGGAGGCCGCCCGCATCGTGGCCGCTCACCCGGAGCAGGGCTGGAGCCTGCTGTGCAACGCGGTCCTGCTGTTTGAGGACACCGGGGAGCTCCTCCCTGACGGCCAGCTCGTCGCACCGCACCGGCCCGTGGCGGCCGGGGCCTGACGGCTGCCTGATCCGCTCGCTCCGCACGCCGCACCACGGCGTTGGGAGCGAGCGGTGACGGGGAGCCGGCCAGTCTTCGATGGCGCGGAAGCCAGTTTCGTGCCCGCCTGGTGGGAGTCACACAGCGTTTCGTGTTCACCCGGTGCGGACGGCAGCCCGTTTCGCCCTGCCCTCGCACCACTATCCTCGACGGCTCGCTTCCCCACCTCACCGCTCGCCCAGCAGGCGACCAGTACTGGGTGTGGCGGGCCGTGTTTCGTCCCCGTCGGCCGCTGTTTCGAGGACGCGTCCCGCGCGTTTCGGGAGCAGCCGCCAGCGTTTCGTCTATCCCTGATCCGCTCCTTCCCGGAGGCTTTCATGACCATCACCGAGTGGCCGCGGACAGCGGCCGGACCCGTCCTTGAACCGTCTGGACCGGACACCGTTTCGGTAGCACCGGAGCTGGTTTCGCAGACGCCGGAGACCGTTTCGGACTTGCCGAAGATCGCTTCGGATGCGGAAAGCGGAACCGGCTCGGAGCCGCTCTCGCGGCGCCTGACCGGTACCCAGACTTGGGCCGCTGTCGCGATCGTGGCAGCCGCGCTCGTCTTGGCCGGCATCGGCTTGTATCTGTCGTTTGAGCACGTGGCGGGCTTCGCTCATGAGGAGCTGCGCTTCGGGTCGTTGGGCAAGGGGCAGCTCTTCGCGTCCGGTGTCGATGTCGGCATTATGGTGATGATCGCCGTGGACCTGCTGATGGCGTGGTTGAAGCGTCCCATCAGCTGGATTCGGTATCCGGTGTGGCTGCTGACGGGTGCGACGGTCGTTCTCAATGCCGCGTCTGGTGCTCCGAGGGACCGTGGGTGGGAGCCGCTGGATTATGTTGCCGCGGGCGCGCACGGTGTGGTGCCGGTGCTCTTCATCGTGGTGGTGGAGCTGGGCCGGACGTCGATCGACCGGATTGTGCGTCCTGAGCAGGCGGAACGTGACTCGATCCCGTGGATGCGCTGGGCTCTCGCCCCGATCGCGACAGCTCAGATTTTCCGCCGGATGAAGTTGTGGGGGATTGCTTCCTACCCGGAGATGGTGCGCCGGGACCAGGCTCTGATCGCCTACAAGCAGTGGCTCAAGCGCACGTACAGCGGCAATCTGAGCAAGGCCACCGAGGACGAGAAGCTGCCGATGACGATGGCGCCTTACGGCTACACCGTCGGCGAGGCGCTGGCGATGCCTGCGCAGCAGGCACGTGATGCGGATGAGCGGGCGGAGCAGGCCGAGCGTGAGCGGTTGGACGCGGAGACGCGCCGGGAGCTGGCGCAGAAGCAGGCGCTGGCCGAGCGTGCGGAGGCTCAGGGTCAGCTCGATGAGGTGCTGGCCCGGGTCGATGGTCAGACGGGCCAGGCGAGGGCTCACGCGCGGGCCCAGGTGAGTGCTGCGGAGCGTGCCGCTGAGCTGGAGGAGGCGGCGCTGCAGACTGCGGTGGTCGCGGAGGCTCGTGCCCGTGAGGCGGAGGCGGTACGGAGGGAGTCTGAGGAGAGGGAGGCTACGGCTGCGGCGGATGTCCGCGCGGCCGAGTTGGAGTGGGAGACGGCGGAGAAGCGGAAGCTGGCGGCGGAGGCCGACCGGGTCGCCGCTGCGGAGGCTGAGGCGATCGAGACGCGGACCATCGCCGAAGCCCGTCGGGCGGCTGCCGAAGCCGACCGGGTCGCCGCCGAAATCCTGAAGGACGCCGCCGAAACGCGGTTGGCCGCCTCCGAAGCCGCGCGCAAGGAAGCCGAGGAGGAGGAGCGCCGGGAGGCAGCTCTCGCCGACATCGAGGGGAACCGGCGAAAGGCAGCCGATCACGCGAAGGCTGGTGCCGAAGCCCGGCTCGCCGCCGCCGAAGTCGAGCGGCGCGCTGCCGAAATCGAGGACGAGGCCAAGCTGTCACCCCGTCAGCGTGCGGTTCGCAAGGTCGCACGGATGGCGCTTACGGCCGGCCTGATGCCGGAGAGCCTCGCGTACGAGGACGTGCACACGGAGTTGTGCCGGTTGGTGTCGATCGCCGATGTCCAGCGCGAGACCGCGGTGTCGTCCACCGACACAGCCTCCAAGTACCGCACCGAGGCCGTCGAGATCCTCGCCCAGGGATACCGGGCCTGACCAGTGAGAACGTCCGGCACCACCAGTGAGGGCCAGCCCATCGGAAGTGGGCTGGCCCTCGCCGCGACTGCCGGAAGAAGCAGTCGCTTCCACCAGTACAGCAGGAGGTACGTCCCGTGAACGGCAATGACTCAACACCCGCGCCGCTGGCCGACGTCGCGCAGAACGCGGAGGCCATGGCCCGCTACCTCGCCAGCATGCAGCGCGTGCTGCTCGACATGGGCGCCAACCTGGAGATCCTCCTGCGGGAGGCCCGCATCCACTGCCGCAACACCAGCGTGGAGGGTGACCGTTGGTACCACGCCAGGATGCGGGCGATGCCGGTCGAGAAGGCGCTCAAGGATGTGCTCAGGAACGTGAACAGCCTGACGGCCGGGCTGGAGAAAAGTGCCTACAAGCGTCGGGCCCACGACGAGGCGGTCGTGAACACCGGCCGCACCCGCAAGGAAAAGGCCCTCGAAAAGGCGCAGAAGAGGCAGCCGATCACTTCGGCACCGAATGCTGGGCAGGACGGTGACACCGGCGGGAATGCGGACTATGGTGTTCCCACGTCGATTTACGACCTCGGAAAGAAGAGGTCTGCGTGACGACGGCTGGCCGCCCGCTCACCAAGGCCGAGCGGAAAAGGTTCAACCGGGCCCAGCACGAGAAGGCAATTCGGGAAGACCTGATCGGCAGGCACGGAAACGACCTCGGAAATTTTCTTTCCTGGCTCCGGATCATGAGTATCCAGGGCACGCAGCGGTTCCGGGACGGCGACACGTCGTTCATCCGGGACGTTGCTCTCGCCCTGGAGAACGTCTACCGGCGCTACAACACCTAGCCGCGCACCACACGAAGGGCCGTCCCCGGCGCGGGGGCGGCCCTTCGCTGTGGCCCAACGCGTGCCGCGCGTGCCGCGTGCCGCGCGTGACGTGCACGCGTGTACGCGAGGAAGTGGCGCCCCGTCAACCCCTGCTGGAGGGCCTGTGTCCGATGACCGCGACAGCAACGTGGTCCAGCTCCCCTCGCGGGGAGACCGTTCCGGGAGCATGCCGGAAGCACCCAATATCGACGGCCTGTTCTACACCGAACCCCCCGAGGAACCCCCGGCTCTGCCGCCGGAATCCCCGGAAGAGACCACCATGGAATTGCCGCCTATTCCGCGCCCCATGAATCCGGAAATGGCTTTGGCGTCCGAAGGCTTTCCCGCCGCTCCTGGAATTGATGACGGGGTCGGCGAGAATTCTGACGGTGAATATGTTCAGCGTCGGTCGCTCGCCGAGAGGATCGGGGACTGGCTCGAATACCGGATCGCCGTGGGGCAGGCGCGTATGGAAGGTGAAGCCCCGTACAAGGAAGCGGAAATCGCCCGCAAGGTGGAGCTGCTGAATGCGAGAACAGCCCGGGAAGTGGGGCTGCTGGAGCAGCAGAACAAGCTGCGGCAGGCGCAGGTCCAGGCGCGGACCGCCCGGGCGGCCGCTCAGGGCAAGGGTGAGGCGTCCGGGTCGAAGTCCGGCGGAAGGTCCGGGGGCGGGTCCTCAGCCTCGGGTCTGGGGCGGGACAAGGGAGGGCGCAAGCCGACCTCGTCCGGTTCCAGCGGCTCTGGGAAGCCTGGCGGCGGCTCGGGGAAGGGGCCTAGCAGCGGCCGCGGGACGGGGACGAACAACTCCGGCGGCGCCGGCTCTCGAGGCAAGTCCAACGCTTCCGGGGGAGGCAACTCCCCCAAGGGGCCCGGGAAAGGGCCTGGTGACCCCTCCGGCGGCCGTAATGGCGCCGGGAAGGGCAAGGACTCTCCCAGGGGCTCCAGGGGCCTTCAGAACAGCCCTGGCGGCTCTCGCAACTCTGGCGGTTCCGGGAAGGGCGGCTCGACGGGAAACGGTGGCAGGAAGGACCGGAAGCAGGACCCGAAACGCTCCGGCCCTACGCCCGAACTCCCCCGCAACCGGCAGGAACGCAAAGGCGCTCGGCAAACAGCACGTCAGCAGCGGCGCGCCGCCGACCAAGCCGCTGCCCTCACCGACCGTTCCAAGGACCGCGACCAGGCGCGTGGGAACCAGCAGGCCGACCACGAGGAACGCCGGAGGAAGAAGGCCGAGCGCGCGAAGGCGAAGGCGGACAGGGTGCAGGCGAAACGCACCCGGGAGGAGGCGAAACAGCAGGAGGAAGAGGCGAAACGGCAGAAGGAGGGAACGAAGTCATCCGGGCGCACCACCCTGGGCCAGGCTGTCGGCGAGGAGGCGCAGCGCCGGTGGGACAAGCGGCGCTCGCAGGAGAGTGTCAAGCCGGAGGCCGCGGGCGAGTCCAAGGCCGAGGCCGGGCCGGAGGGTAAGTCGAAGGACGTCCCCACGGAGGGTACGAAGCCGCCGAAGTCCGGTCCCGCAGGCGCCGCGGATCCGTCGGGCCCGGGCGGCAGCGCGAAGGGCGACGGGGCCCCGTCGGGTGGCTCTGACGCAGGCGCTGGCGGGACACCCAAGGGCTGGACACGCAAGTTTAGGAGACGCAGGGACGGGACGCCGAAGGGTGGGCCCGACTCCGGGAGTACCCCGTCGGCCGATGGGCCGGGTTGGCCGGGCAACCGGGAGGAGAGCGCGGAGTGGGTCGGCCGCGAGGGGCGGAAGCAGAATCGCCCCGCTTCGGACGAGGAGTACATCCCGGACGCGGAGGTCATCACGCGCAGCCTGCCTCCGGCTCCCGAGCCTCATACCGAGCGTCCGGGCACGTCCCGGCTTGCTGAAGAGGAGAGCAACGTGGGCAGCACGAAGCCGCCGGCATCGAATACGGGTGGCCTGGCCGCTCAGCACCGCACCAACGTCACCTTCGACGAGTACTTGGTCGAGATCGCGAACGTCGCGCTGGCTTCCGGCTCGGACAAGGACGAGGCGAAGGCGATCGCCACCGTCACCGGCAAGATCGCGGACCGTCTGCGGGAGATGGCCACGGACCTGGGCAACGACCACAACATCGAAACCCGGATCATCGACCTCATCTCCGATCTCGCCGACGCCGCCGCGCGTATGCAGCAGCAGGCAGAACGGTGCGCGGAGAACTGCGAGATCGCCGCCGACGCGGCTGGGCTCGCAGCTGTCGGTGTGGCCCGTACGTACCGCGAGGACCTGGACGCCATGGACGCGGGCGGCGTCACGCACGCTTCCGCCGCCGCCCACCACTAGATCGGAGCCTGTTGATGAGTAGCGAACTCGCCCGGCGGCCGGCCAACGCGCCCGCACTGTCCGACGGCGACAACCGGTACAAGTCCGTACAGCTGGCCCTGAAGAAGTTCGCGGGGGCGCTGGACAGCGCGGCCGACGAACTGGCGATCCTGCATGTGCGCATGGCCGGCAACGCGGAGCGTACGGAGACCTTGGCCGGCCACATCGCTCACGCCGACCTTGATCCCAAGTTTGTGGAGCTGACCAACACGGTGTCCGTCGCCCTGGGTGGCGCTGCCGTTGATGTGAAGAGGCTGCAGCAGACGGTGCAGGACACCGCTTCGACGGCCCATGAGGCCCAGCGCAGCCACTTGCGGATGTACGAACGCCTGGACGATGTGCGCTCCAGTCGCCGTGAGCGCACCCCGAAGCCCGGGTTCTTCGAACGCCGCTGACCACCACAACCCACCAGGAGAGGGCAGCGGCACCCCGTCGACGCGACGGGGTGCCGCTGCCCTCTCCCGTCCCCCTGTGCATGTCGTCCCGAAGGAGTTCGGCCCGTGTCCGTCCCGCGCAGCGTCGCCGTCGAACGAATCGCCTACACCCTGGCCGCGCCGGTTCTGGACGCGGCCCCGAACCTGTCACCCGACGGTGCGGTCAACACCAGCGTGCTGCTGGCCGGCGCGGCCGGTATCGGCGGCGCGTTGCTGGCCGTGAAGTCCGGCGAGGGCACCGGCCGCAAGCTGGTCCGCCTCTCCCCCGTCGTCCTGGGAGCGGCTATCGACGTTGCCGCGATGTACACCCCCGGCCTGGTCTGGGACGCGCTGCTCGCCTCCGCGTGGGCTGCGGCCGGGTGGTGCGTGCTGCCGCTCTCCCGCAGCGCCCGCCGTCACCACCGCCCCGCGCTCCCCCAGCAGCCGCGGGCCGCCGCCATCGAGGCGGCGCCTGCCACCCCCGTGGTCGTGGACGACGGCGCGGACCCCTTCACCCGCGACGTGCGGATGCTGTGGGCGCGGGCCGGAGCACCGGGCAGCACCGTCGTCGTCCACGTCGACCGGCACCCCGGAACCCAGCACGACCTGACGATGCTGCTGCGCGCCGCCGAGCCCGGCCGCCCGATCACCGGGTTGTCCGAGGCGGGCGTCGCGGCCGCGTTCGGTGTCGATGACCGCCCGGACGTCGTGCGGTTCGCTCCGGTGGTGCAGCAGCCCGGCCGCCAGGGCGGGCCGGGCTGGCTGGAGGTGCGCCTGACCCCGGACGAGGCGTTGCGCCGCCGGAAGGATCCGACGCTGCAGGAGTGGTGGGCCGACCGGCTGGGAGGTGAGCGCGGTCCGGTTCCCGGTTCGCTGTTCGTGGAGAGGATCCGCGACAAGGAACGCAAGGTCACCCACTTCAGGGCCCAGGTCCCGCAGGAGCAGGGCGAACCGGACGTCAGCCTGCATACCCTCGCGGGGGTGCTCGGTACGAAGTATGACGAGGGCCGTCTGTTCGTCACGATCGACGGTAACGAGGTCCTCGTGTCGCTCTGGGACACCTCGCCGCTGGCCCAGGTCTTCCCCGCCACGCGGGAGCTCCTGACGCCGGACGCGGACGGGTGGTGGGTGACCGGCTACCTCGGTAACGGGCAGCCGGCCCGCAACCGGGTCTACACCGACCGGGGTGCTGCTCACGGTTTGTTCGTCGCCCCGTCCGGTGGCGGCAAGACTCAGCTGATGGCGCTCAACATCGCAGCCGACGCCCTGTACGGGGCGGTCGTCATGCTGGCCACCGAGGCCCCTGATGAGAAGACCGCTGCGCTTGGTCGGCACACCTTCACGTACGGCGTCGGCGCCCTGTACATGATCCGTCTCCTGCGGGCCGTGGTTGCGCTGATGGAGATCCGCGGCGAGATGGTCTGGGAGGACGGACAGTGCCACGACTGGGACCCCGAGCTGCCGGGCTGCCCCTACCGGCTGCTGGCCGCCTACCTCGATGAGTTCCTCTCCGCGGCCCGCGACGGCCTGTACGGGGCGGAGATCATGGATCTGGCCGAGCTGGTGTCGGTCAAGGGCCGTAAGTACGGCGTGGGCCTCAACGTGGCCGGACAGTCCATCTATGTGCAGGACGGGTTCACGCAGCTGTTGGTGGAGAACCTGCGCGACAACGGGATCCCGGTCGTCCTCAAGGTCGCCCCGAAGAAGGTGACCGACATGTTCAAGGCCCTCGGGATTCCTGCCGAGTACGTCCCCGACCCGCTCCCCCGCAGCTTCTCCCCCGGCGAGAAGGGGCGCATCGAACGGGTCATGCGCGGCGAGCCGGAGCCGCCTGCGGACTCCAACACCGGCGGAGCCGGATGGATCGTCGAATCCAAGCAGCCCGAAGTCCTGCGGACCCTCTACATGGACTTCAAAGCCGGGATCGACGACTGCTTCCCCAGCGTCGTCGCGCACCTGACCGACTACGAGATCCGCGAGCTCGAAGTACGCGACCTGTGGTTCGACTGGACCGTGCCCCCACGCCCCGGCGAGTTCGGCCCCGAACCCACCGACGAAGACGAAGACGACAGCGAGGACGACGCCCCCAAGAAGAGCGGCGGGAAACGGCGCGGCAACTCGAAGACCGGGCAGCACCGCAACACGGTCGCCACACCCCGCCAGGCCTTGGAGGCCATCAAGCACCTCACCAACAGCTGACCACCAGTCCCCCTCCCCTGCTGCACGGACGCCGAAAGGGCGCCGCCGGACCATGCTCCCGGCGGCGCCCTTCGGCGTTCCCAGGAGCCCCGATGCCCTCCACCGACCTGGACGACCCCACCCCGAACACCAGGACCGCCGCAGTGCCGGTGGAGCTGTCCCTCGAGGAACGTCTCACCCTCGTCGAAGCAGCGATGACCGTACGGCTCGACGAAGCCAACGCCGCCTACGAGGTCAACACCGCGCACATCCCCACCACCCCCGTCGACCTGACCGACCTGGTCGCCCTTCCGCTCACCCCGACCCTCCAGCCTCCCGCCCCGCACTCGACCCCTGTCGCGGCACTGCTCCAGCGCGCCCACCACCGCCTCCTCACCGGCGGCTGGTGCGCCGGAAGCCTCCGGGACGAGGACGGCGCTCTGTGCCTGTTCGGCGCGATCCGCTTCGAGGCCCACCGAAATCTGCGCCTGGAGATGGACGCCGTCTCCGTCCTGATGGACGCGATCCGCAGCCAGTTCGGTGACCGCTTCGAGTCCGTCCCCGCCTTCAACGACTCCTTCCGCGCTGGCGACGCACGCATCCCGCTTCGGATCCTCGGCCAGGCCGCGGACCTCGCCGACGCCCGCGGCCTGTAACCCCTCCCCGGCTACCTGCCTCGTACCCGAACCGCGCTCGCGGCCTCGGGTGCGGGCCAGGCCGCCCGGCCCCCGGCACCACCACCACCCGACCAAGGAGCTGCCCGACCATGCGCGACACCGACACGCCCCGCACCACCCGGCCCGAACTGCCGACCCTCCAGGCGAAAACGCGGCCCCGCATCGAGTGGCTCGCAGCCCACCTCGCAACGCTGCACGGCTGGTGGACGGAATCCTGGGACGACGGCTTCCTGCACCGTCGTTGGGAGGACATCCGCCTGGCCCGGCGAAGGGGATGGCATGGCGCCGCGAACTGGCTCAAGGTCGGCGGCGCCGTCGTCGCCCTCTGCCTGGTGCTCATGGTGCTCGAGACCGCGGCCGACATCGTCATGTCCGTCGCGGACCGGCTGGTCGCTGCAGCTCCGACACCCGAAACGGCCAACAGTTTCTGGTCTGTGATCGACAACCCGGTCCACACCTACATCACCGCGCACACCGGGACCGGCCTCGCCCTTAGCGTGCCCGCCGTCTACGCGACCTGGCAGGCAGTCGGACTGTTCGGGCTGATCGGTGGCTTCTTCTACAACACCGGGGCCCGCATCACCTTCGTGCTCTGGGGGTGCGCATCAGTCGCCATGGTGTGGTCCGCAACCCCGGACGACAGCCGCATCATCGCCACCGCAATCGCCGTCCTGGCCTGGGCGGCCGCATCCGCCTTCGCTCTGCGCGGGCTGAGCCTGCGCCCGGTCATCCATCACTACGCCGCCGCTCCGGTATTCCAGCCGGCTTTCAGCCCCGAACTCCACATCCACGCCACCATCCCCGCTCCCGCCAGCCCTGGTGACGACGAACCGGACAACGTCCACCGCATCACCCAGCACTGACGCTCCGGTCGCTCCGCCTGGTCCTCGCTCACCCCACCCCCGCACCGCGTGAGCGAGGACCGGACAGGCCGACCGGCCTGCACCAACCGACCCACCACAGACGGAGACCCATGCCCACTCCCGAAGAGATCCAGGAGCAGCTGCGCAAGGCCGCCGAGGAGCAGCAGGAAGCTTCGCGGCGCCTGGCTGAGGAGATCGCAGCAGCAGCCCGCAGGGACGGAGGCGCCTGACACCGCTGACCGGCTTCTGCGTACCACCTGCGTCCCGCCGACACCCGTACGACGTCGGCGGGACGCGGCGCTGTCGCCCGACGACTGGAGGAGATCACTCGTGCTCGTTCCCCGCCCGCGCCGCAGGACCGGGTGCCCTCGTCCCATCTTCCCCGGCACCCGCTACCCGGTGCCCCCGCGCCGGCTGCCCGGTACCTGGAGCAGGTGATGGCTGAGCAGGACTTGGTCGACGTCGACCCGAACGAGCCCGGCGACGGCTCGTTACCCGTCTTCCGGTGGAAGCAGGCCGGGCGCGCGAACCTGGCGACCCGCCGCCAACTGTGGTCGTGGGACTGCGCCCCGGCGGTCAGGACTCCGTTGCCCGGATCGAGTGCCGGGGCGGCCGACGCTGCGCGTGGCTGGTGATGGACGGGACATGCACGACCTTGGCCTGCGAGTCGAAGCACAGCAGCCCGTGCTGGCCGGCCAGTTCGATGACGCGGGGCGCCACCTCCGCGGCCCGGCCCCACTGCATCGGCATCAGCATGAAGCCATCCGCAACGTCCGGGCCGCCGGCCACGGCGACAGCTCGTCCGTCCCCTCCACGGCCTCGGAAAGCTCGGTAACCAATGCCGCATAGAGCCCCGGCACCGCTGCAGCGGGCTGGACTGCCGTTGACTCGCCAGCGCACAGGCGCCGCAACGTCTCCGTCGCAGCTGCACTCGAGGGGCGAGTCTCTTCCGAGCACACTGCAAGATCAAAGTTCACGACGTCCCCTTGCAACGAGCACCGGCCCCGGACGAGCGGTGGTCCCTATGCGACCGCCCCGACAGCCAGCTCTCCGCTCCTCATCCTCCCAAGAGCGTTCAAGATCCAAAAATCTGAGGCGAAGAGCGAACCTGGGGAAAGTCGCTCATTCAGGCGCCGTCAGATGGTTTCGGCACACTCATCGACGAAGGCGCAGAGCCGACGGATGAGGCTCAGGGAAGAGGGGGTCGGATCCGTGGTGCCCTGCATGTGGGGCGCGTCGTGGAGCCACTGCTGCCACAGGGCGCCGGGGCCCAGGAAGCGGGCAACTTGGTCACCTTGCAGATTCAGGTCGATGAACACGAGAGCGCCCATGACCGCAGTCTGGTCGTATGCGAGGTCAGGTCGGCGAAGATAACGGTCGAGGTAGGCGACCAGCAGCTCAGAGTCGCGCGGCGTTCCGAAGCTAGCCAGGGCCACGCAATAGGCCAAGCCAGTACAGCAGACCTCGCTGGCCAGCAGAAGCTCCCCGAGGCGCTCACGGAACTCGGTCCGGCGAGAGACAGCTACGAGCCATGTCGCGGTCCTCCGCTCCCGCCACCCGCCTTCAAGAAGCGTGGTGATCTCTTCGGCGGTGATGGCTTTCGAGTCCTCGCTCAGCCTTCGCGCGAAGCGGTCGTACTCAGTATCGCGCATGCTCAGCAGGCTGCCGCTGAGCTTCATGTACCGCCGCTCGGGCGTGACGTAGCGGTGAACCAGGGCCAGCAGCTCGGGATCCTCATGGGCATGGCGCGTCACAGGGCTGATCCTGCCTCGCTCGTGTGCAGCGAGGCCACTCCCCTTTGATGCTGCGCCGCTCTTCTGCCGAAGAAAGCGGTCAGTTCCGCGCTCGGCTCCCGCCCGTGGCTTCTGGACTGGATACGGCCCTTCGGAACAAGTGCACTCTGCCGCTTTCTGGGAGGTGTGCAGAGAGGCGACGAGGGCAGGATTCGAACCTGCGTCCACCCGGGATCAGAGCCGGGCGCTCCTCCGCAGAGCTTCCTCGTAGCCACCGTGATCATTGCTTGGGCCGCTGTGCGGGTCAACTGATTTGCAGGGGCGGACGCGCCTGGGGATTGCCATCTGTCACGTCCACTCCTGAGCGGCAACACGCTTTCCTTTGCCGGAGAAGACTCCTGCCGAACGGAGAGCGCTGGCCATGAGCGGGTCGGCGACGGCGACGCCGTGTACCAGCTCGGGTGTCCGCCGGAAGGCGACGGCCTCAGCCGCTGGCCTGGGAGCCGTCCAGGCGCCGGCTATCGGGTCCACCCGATGCCGGACGCAGGCTCCTTCGACGAGCGAACGTGGGCATTCCTTCTCACCCCGCAGTACTTCCCAGGGCAGAGGAAGGTCCGCCCAGACGTAGGTGTCCGGGTGCAGCCCGCCGCCGCTCATGCGGTGCCAGTACGCCACATCGGCTGCCATCAGGCGGGGCACCTTGCCGGGGCAGATCCGATCCAGGATCTCGTCCTGCCCAAGCTCGGTCAGCAGCGCGAACCAGTGGGCCCGGGCCGTATTCCATGCCTGTGCGGCCTGGTTCCACGTCGACGAGTCATCGCCACGGCGCACGATCATCGTGTCGCGTTCCAGCGGATGCCGGTTCCAGGCGTCCTCCAGTAGACCGGCGGCCTGGCGCAGGAAGCCGTTCCACCGAACCAGCAGCTGGGTGAGGTCCTGGTCGGATACCTGGGCCAGCACTTCAGCTGTGGGGTGCACATGCGCGACCGCGTACCAGCAGGCCCGCTCGGGGCAATTCCTCAGGCGCTGGAACAGGGCCTCGGCGACCTCGTCGTAGACCTGACGCTGCCGGCCGTTGGTGAAGACGCTGCGCATGTAGCCTCGTGCCGCGACGTAGGCGATGAAGGCCGCCGTGTCCGTGTCTGTGGCGAAGAGTTCGTACGGCAGGACGTGCGCGAGGGCACCTTTGCCGGTGATGGCCACTTCGCGTCGGCGCTGCTCGTGGATGAGCCGGGCCAGTTTGGCTTCCATCCGGCGCAGTAGTCGGAAACGCTTGTTGTACTGGCGTTTGGAAATCTCCCCGAGGCCCGCCGCCGTACGCTCGGTCCGGTTGAGGCGGTCCATGCCGAAGTCGTTCTGCCCGTACGAGCGGCCGATCTCCTCACCCGCTCGCCGGATCACCACCTCGATCTGGGCTGGATCATCCCCGGCGTTGTCCGGAAGGTCCGGCACGTTCATGAACAGGTTTGCCGCGCGGGCAAGCTGGCACTGTGCGCCAACCGGACGGGCGAACTCCTCCCGCATGGAGGTATAGCCGTGCCAGAGGTTGCGCAGCGAGTGCTCAGCCGCTTTGGCAAGCGCCGCCTCGGTCGCTGTATCGAGGTCAGTGTCTTGGGCGGCGTACAGATCCTGAATGAGCCGGGCCACATCTTCCGGACGCTTGCGCAGTGTGAGCGAGGCGTGCAGTTCACGGAGCAGCTGTTCGAATCTGGGCGACGGCATGAGGCTCACCTTGTCATCACCACGACTGGGTCTCCACTGCTTATCCGCATACCGCAGTCACAGAGGCGAGCTACGCAGCGTTGGTCTCGGCGTACCCCTCGATGGTCGGCCTTGGCTCCGAACTGACTCGCCGCTCTGCGTTGCTTGCGCCCAGGAATACGACAGCTCAGGAACGTGCGCAGCGCCAGTACCGCTCAAGACCCTGGGGTCCTGTTTGGAGTGCTACGACGGCACCCCAGCCGACCCAGCCACCTCACCACTCCCACGACCAAGCACCTGCTTGCCGCCTGATCCGAGAGGACACCAGCCCAGGCGTCCTGCTTTCCGATCACTCGTTTCAAGATCAGAGGAGAGACCAGCATGCACCGTCCCGGCATCTTCGCCTCGCTGCTCGGCCTGACTCGCGCTGCCAGCAACGTCGGTGACTTCTGGGTTCAGAGCGACTTTTGCGCCCGTGTGAAGGGCGCTTCCGATGACCATCCGGTCACCTACACGGACCCGCGGACGAAGCAGGAGACCACTCACGGCACGGCCGCCGGCCGTCAGACGTGCCTGCACCATTGCCTGACGTAATACACGGTCACGCAGGCGATCGTGGTCGGGGCGGGCGCCCACGCCCTGGGTATCCGCGTTCACCCCGCGGCGGCCGCAGCGGCGCTCGCGGTTTCCTTCGGTACCCACTACGCAGCGGACCGTCGGGTGCCCGGCGAGGGTCTCTTGGAGAAGCTCGCCACCCGGACCGGATCGACGGACTTCTACCGCCTGGCTTCGCACGGGATGAACGGCGCGTTCCAGCTCGATTCCGCGTGGCACCACGGCTGGGAAACGGTCGCCGCTCTCATCGCCACCACCAGGGCGAGCGCCCGGTGACCGGCCGCTCCCCTACCTGCCTGGACCGCGGTTCCTTCCGGACCGGCATGGCCGCTCCGGCCCTCCAGCAGGTGCACGACGACTTCACTCCCGACGGCACCGAACTCACCCGCGCCACCTACTCTGAGGCTCTCGCTGCGTACCCTGACGGGCGGGCCATCCTCGCCGACGTCGGCAAGCGCGCTGGCCGTTGACCCCATCTGCCGTTGCTGTCGGCACCGTTGGTTGCCGTGCCGCTCGCGTCCCGATGAACGGGCGGAGCGGCACGGCCCCTTCAGTAGCCGCGGCCTGGTGCAGAGAGGGAGGCACCGTCCGGGGCTCGGTCGCTTCACCGTGGACCGGCCCACGCCGCACCACACCCAGACGCGTCTAATTATGCTGCGGTTTTCCGTGTCGGGTGGGGGGGTGCCCCTCCCTCCCGCATGTGCGGCCGAATGATCCCGGCCAGGCACACACCAGCACACCGACACAGTGCAGAGCTGCCTAACCAGCACAGCAACAGCCGACTCACCACGCCACGACCGGTACTCACCACGCCGCACGCAACTCACCACGAGCGGTTACCAGACCGTGACCCCGCAGGGAGTCCTGTGGTGAGCAAACCGGTGAGTACCCACCGGTTCAGTACGTGAGCGCCCACTGCGCACCCATCACCCATCACCCAGCGAAGGAAGGGCACTCCCATGCCCCAGCCCACTCAGCGCCGGATCACCAAGGAGTTCGCCGACGCGCTCCTGTCCACCGGCAGCGTCGCGACGAGCCTCGTCATCGGCGTCGCCGCCGTCCACGCAGCCTGGATCCTCGCCCCCGCCAACTGGTTCGGCGACCTCCGGATCATCGTCGCCGGCGCGCTCTGCGTCGCCGTCGCGGCTGGCGCCGAAAGCATCCTCGGGATCGTCCTCGACCCGCTGCGCTGTCGCCTGTGGGCGACCTCAACCACCACCGCGGTACGCGCAGTCAGGCCCACTCCCCCGGTCGCCGAGACGCAGGAGGAGGGCCTGGCCCAGATCACTGCGGCTACCGAGGCCGACTCCGCACACCGGGCGGCCATCGCCTCCTGGTCCCTGGACCACGGCGCGCTCTTCAGCTCCGAGGACCGCTGGCGCGGCTACGCGAACGGCGAATCCACCTTCTACGTCGCCCCCGGTGTGGTCCTGCACTACCGCCTCGCGGACGGCCGCCTCGCCCAGCCCGAGTTCACCCTGCTCACCGGCGACGCGGATGGCCCGGTAGATGTCCTCACCGTCCGCGACGTCCTCCAGTACCTCATCAGTCAGAAGAAGGCGGAAGCCCCGGCCCGGGCAGCTCTGGCCGGGGAGGCGCCCGAGGAGCGGAGTGCACTGCCTGTGTCGATGCCCTCCGAGGCCACCGCCAGCGAGCTGGCGTTCTGATCCCGCGCCCGGTCTGACGGCCCTGTGTGCCGTCCCCGGCCCGAGCAGAAGAGGGCCGGGGACGGTGTGCAAGACCGGAAAGCCCGGCACCCCGACGGACACGGGCGCTGCACGAACTCGACACCGCCCCGGGCGCCCCCGCCACCTGTGACTACCGGCTACTCATCCGGTCCGCCAGCCACGCCGACCAGGACCACGACAGCTTCGACACACCACTCCAGGACGGCTGGCGGCACCGCGCCGACAACCCTTGGCCGCGACCGCCCTCGCGGCCGAGCCGACCGACCCGACGCCTGCAAGGAGCACCGCATGACCTACGAGACCGATCTTTCCGAGGCCAAGCGCACGGGCCGCGCCTGGGGGTGTACCTGCGGAGCCGATAACCCGCCCACCTACGACTGCTGTCACGCTTGCCAGCGTCCGTCGTGGACCTGTGCCGTCTGCCGCGCCGTCAACACCGTCGGTCGCAGCGAGTGCGACGAGCGCGGCGGCACGATGCCCGCGGAGCTCCTGGGAGACCGAGAGGAAGGCTTCGAGATGACCTGGGAGGAGTGGATCGCCACCCAGATCGGGCCCCGCGTCGTCGGCGGCCACTACGCCCACGGTGACGACGCTACCGCCTACGAGGTCCTCGACATCGACCCCGGCCCCCGCCCGGCCTGGCCCATCTGGCAGATCACCGTGCGCCGCGCCAACGGCCAGGTCCACACGCACTGCTCCCGCTGGGACTCCCGACGTGACCGCGACCGCGGCACCGAGCCGCTTCCCGCTTCGGCACCTACGATCCGCTGCCCGCGGGACGGCGGCCGCGCCGAGGAGTACTAGGTTCGCAACCCCGACACCGGCGACGTCTTCGATCGCGCTCGGTGCACCCACTGCCGCCACTCGTGGGACCTGGATCCGGGCGCCGACGCCTTGCGCCGGTCCTGCGGCGGGTCAGGAGATCCAGGGGCTCAGCTGCGAACCGCGCTCCTCGCACTGCGTTGTGGGTGTGCCGGCACCGCCGGTTCTTAACGTCCTCAGCCGAAGCGTCAGCAGTAGTGACCCCGGGACAGCCGCCTTGCTTGCCGGTCGACGGCTGTCCCGGGCCACCCATCCCGTACGCGACGCGAGAGAGATTCCAGTATGGACGCCGCCACGCCCTTAGGCACCAGCTCCGCACAGCGCGCTCTGCTCATCACGACGCTCGCCGTGCCGCTGACCGGCTGGACCATGCACGCCGTCGCCCTGCACCGAAAGCTGGCGGCAGCCCGACGCTTCCCTGTCAAGTCGGCGTGTTGATCTGCGCCCTGGAATGGTCAGACAGGGATCTTGGCGGTGTAGATCCACATTGGGATATCGCCGTGACGCGTCACAACTTGAGCAGGATCGAACTCCGGACGGAAACCGCGAGGCTTGAGTCTGCGGACCTCGTCGTGGACCTCTTCACTGACCGCCACGGCGAGACGAACTGCAGGACTGCCAATAGTCGCTCGCAGCGGCGCGGCGTCCAGCATCCTGGCCGCCGTGTTGAGGCTGGCGCCGTACCAGCCGTTCTCGCCAGCCGTCGCCGTGCCCTGGGTCACTGCCACACGCACCTGAAGTGGTGCTTCAGCCGATCGCTGATCGACAATGAGTCGCTGCAGGTGCAGCAGAAACCCTACGAGAGGACCGATGTCCGCTTGCTCTGCTGGAAGCAGCAGGAGCAGGCCGTCTCCTCTGCTCATGGTGCGGGCGGCTGAGCTGAAACCAGCGATGCTCAGCGCTTCCTTGACGTCGTCGTAGAACCGCTGCTGCAGGGACACCTGCATTGGGTACGTTGCCCTTGAAAACCCCGCGACATCGGCTCCGATGATCCAAAAAGCCGAGACTATTGCTGTGCTCGGAGTGCTCGAATCGGATGATGCGACGTTGCCAGGCGCGATCACTGAGCGGGCAGCGTTCGTCCAGAGCTCGTGGAATCGCTTGACCTCCTGCTCGGCAGACCTGCGAGGAGAGCGAGCACTCAGGACTTCGACGAGAGCCTCCACCGTCTCCCACTGGGGGCGGGCGATGCCCGTAAGAGCGTCGTGCAGGCCACTTCGGCTGATGCTCTTCCCCAAGGCCCGGTACATAGTGGAAAGCGACGGCAGGCCCGCATCCAGGTGAAGCTCATGTAGGGCGTCGTTCAGATCTTTCAGGGGACCGTCACTGATGACAGGTCGTCGCAACTCTCCCGGTCGTCCCATTCGTTGGCCTCTCCTGCGTCCAGAACCGTCCAGAACCGTCCGCTGAGCATCGCAGAGTGTCCAGCCCCGTCGGATCCCATAGCTACACGTTCAGAGGCCGTACCTGGGGATGAAGGTGTTCTCAGGCGCTCTACCGATGCGCCGCTCGAACCGCCAGCCAGGCTGGCTGTACTCGAAAGAGGTCACTATGGACGGGATCGACGTGCGAACCGCTTTTCTCTTCAGCCTCGTCGCGGTGGTTGGCTACATCGCCTACCAGAAGCCGGCACTGGGTACAGCCCTTGCAGTTGCCCTGGCGTTTGGTCTCTTTGCCGACCACTACCTGCGGCGTCAGTGAGCGGGCGTGCAGATCTTCATCAGCAGGACGCTGTAATCGACGAGACTGGCGATACGGGACCGCGCCGATCGCTACCTCACGAGGCACCGCGCCGTCCCGGCCATGGCAGGGACGGCGCGGTGCCGTCAGCCCGTTCGCGAGGCCTCTTCCGCCCAGACGATCACGTCTTCGTCGTCGGCCGAGGCTTCGGAGGTGACGATCAGGGCGTGGGGGACTCGCGCGGCGGTCTGTTCAGAGCGAGAGCGTGTCCGCCTCTGTCTCCTGGAGGTTTGCGGGGAAGAAGCCGTGTCTGGCTGGCCCTGTTCCGGTGAAGCGGTAGACGCGGGCTTCGGACAGGACATTTAGGGGCGGGTCACCGTTCTCGATGATGACGACCTGACCGGGGAAGTCGAGCATGTCTGCGTAGAAGTGGTCGACGACGTGCGCGGTGAGGTCCACGTCCTCGCCGACCGGTTCGTCGTCCAGGATGGGGTCCCGATAGGTGACCACCGGTGAGTCGAGAACGATGAAGCCCGGGTGCGGTCTGCCGTTGTCCAGACAGAACTGGGCCAGCGCGGTGGTGAATGCGGAGTGCAGGACGGAGCGCACCCCCTTGCCTCGGCTGGACCGAGCGCGGCCGCCGGCTCGGATGTCCATGGCGTACTGGTCGTACTCGGCGAAGTCCACCGAGGGGGCCTTCCATGCTTCCAGGGTGCGGCGCAGTGCCTGGTCGAACGCCGTCAGGATCCGGTTGGGGACGTAGTCGGCCGGCCGCGGGGCCCCTCCTATCGTTTCTCCGTCCAGATGTGAGCGTCGCTGTTCCAGTTCGTCGATCCGCTCGTGGAGTTCGAGGTTTCGCTCGATCTCGGAGCGGGCGTGCAGATGCTCTTCCATGCGGGCGCGCATGGGGGCGAGCTGCTCCTGGGTGGCGGAGATCTCCTGGTCCATGCAGGCGGTGTCGTGCAGCAGGGATACCCGGCGCTGAGTGAGCGTCTCGAACTGGCCGAGCAGGTCCTCGATCGTGGGCAGCAGGTCGGCGAGCAGGCTGGTGGTCTTGGCGGTCTCGTTCTGGACGGCGAGGTGAAGCTGCGTCGTCTCGTGCTCGCTGTGCCCGGGGTGCTGGTGCTCGGGCTCGGCGCCGCAGAACACGCAGGTTCCCACCCGGAAGTAGCCCAACAGGCTGCCGGCTTCGGTCACCATCTCGAGGCGGTCCAGGTCGGAGCGGTACTGGTCCGCTAGCAGGCGAAACCGAGCCACCAGGTCGCCGGTCTCTGCGAGGCGGGATTCCACCGTGGCCAGTTCTTCGGCTGCCTTCATCCGGGTGGTGACGGCCGTGAGGTGCCGGTCGGTGATCACTCTTAAGGTCGTGGAATGCTCGTCGATGGAGGCCTGCAGACGCACCTGGCGGTCCCGCAGATCCCTGACGTTCTCGTTCGTGGTCAGCTTGCTCTGCAAGTCGAGGATGATCTGGTCGAGCAGAGTGATCTTGCCTTTGTTGACCCGGCGCTGTCCCGCGTTGAGGCCGGTGTCCACATCCGGATCGCTCTCACCGGTAAGCAGCAGCCGCATGACCGACGCTGCTGCGGTCTTGCCGCTGGCCGCGGCCGAGGACAGGACCGGGGACAGCGGGGCGACCATCCGTGTTTCGGGGATGACGGCGAGGTGGATGAGATCGCGCAGGGTCAGGGTGCGGCTGGCGCCGGATTCGTCTTTACGGATCCGCAGGTCGGCCAGCGCGAGTTCGTTCAGGAGGAACAGCGACAGGCTGTTCTTGCTGCGTGCGGTGTGAGCGGCTGTGACCTGGGTGTCGGCAGGAGCTGTCACCACCGAGCGGTGATCGCTGCGGTAGAGGTGGATGGTGCCGCTGTGAGGAGCCCTGAGCAAGGTCAGCGGGGAGCCGTCCGGAAGCTGCAGTCCCAGGAGGATCTGGCTGTAGCCGTCGGCTTCCGGCACCTCGGGGGCCTGGCTGCCGCCGAGCATGTAGTCGATGGATTCAGCGATGAACGACTTGCCGGTGTCGGACGCCCCGTAGATCACGGTGAGGTCCGGGCCGAATTCCACGCTCGCGGTGGGCTTGTTCATGCCCGCATAGGTGAGGTGGACCAGACGCAGTTCACTCATGGCAGGCTCCGCTGCGGGCGAGTTCAGCAGAGGCCCGTTCGATGATCTCCTGTGTCACGGCCCGGGCGTCCGACCGCGCCGCGAAGCGGTGCACCGCCCACTCGGCGCGCTCCCGCAGGGACGCGACGTAGGAGGCCTCCAGCACGTCGACGAAGACCGGCCCTCGGTCTGTGGCCCGGTACATGAGACCTCCGCTGTCGTCGACGATGCCGGCCAGACCGGCACGGATCAGCACGAGCAGCGCCTCTTCCAGGACAGCCCGTTTCATCCCGAGCTCGCCCCCACGCGCCGGCAGGGTGGGATGAAGGCTGGGCGGTCCGTCGAATTCGCCGCTGTGGAGCACCACGTGGTCCAGGGCGACCAGTCGCGCCATGTCCATGGGCTCGGGATGGCTCTCGGCCAGAAGGACGAGCGCGCGGACACCGACTTCGAGGGGGCTGTTGAGCGGGTTCACTTCTCTCCTTCCCGGCACCATGTCAGACGGTCCTCGTTCGCCAGGTGATGACATACCCCTTTGCGGGCCTTTGTTTCGACGAAGGGGGTGAGGACGGTCGGGGTCAGCTGGACGGTGCCAGCCGCGCCCATGACCGCACCGTGCCGCTCCCAGCCGTCCGGATAGGAGCGGGCTGCGACCTCCACGACGATGTCGTAAACGTCCTTCTTCACCTGTTCGAAGTACGCCGGCTGCGTGGCATCGCGAGCGAACACGCGCACCGCCTCGGCGGCGTAGAAGGCCTCACGCTGCCGCTTAAGGTGCTCATCCGCCTCCTCGATAGCGGGCACGTCCTCCAGGCCGCCGATCGCACCCGGGAAACGCTCGCGGTACACGTCCACGAGGCGCTGAACGTAGCGGGCTTCGTCCTCATGGTGCTGTGACGGCGGAAGGAGCTGCTGGGGCCCTCCTTCGAAGGGCGCGTAGGGGAAGCGGTCCACGTAGTGCGAGGTTGTCTTGTGCAGCTCGAGCATCTCGTCCAGGTCCACGCACTCGAACAGGGAGAAATCAGTGTCTGCCGCCAGCTCCTCGACGGCTTGCCGCTGTTCATCGCTGAGCTCGGTCACGAGCTTGTCCCGGGTGGTGGACAGCTCCTGCAGGAACTTCGTCCGGCACTCGGTGGGCTTTGCGAACTGCCGGGGCAGGCTGCGCGAGATCCTCGGGGCGACGAAGACGTACCGGGTGGGGACGGTGAACTCACCGGCTGCCGCGGCCACGAACATCTTGCGCATCTCCCCGGCCGCCGTGCCCCAGGACAAGGCAGCGGCATACCGCTTGCACTGGTAGTTGTGCCACGGCCCCTCCAGCCTCTGCTGCGACAGGTAGCCAGCCACGTCAACCCCGTGGTCGCCCGAGCCGCCGTGGCGTTCGACCAGGACGTACCTGGAGTCCAGCGCCGGAACCCACTCCTTGACGAACTCCTCGAACTGGTCGGGATCGTAGAAGGACACTATCTGCTTGGGTGAGGGCATCGGCGCCATGCGCAACGAAGGAGCCAGCACGGTCAGCAGCAGCGGCGGCTCTGCGCCCGCGGACCCAGCACTGTACGAATTAGACACCCCGTTATCCCCCAATTGCTCCAGGTGACAGCACGACCGCGTCCGTCCTGAGCAGACGCGATTCATACCCCTGGCCCCACCCACCAAACGACTCGTCCGGTCCGCCGTGTGCGTGCCTTGGGAAATGGCTGACGGGCGAGGGTCCATGGCGAAAAAGGGTGCGCGTGAGAGGGTGCGCCGTGCGCCCGCCGCCCGTCCCGGCTAGCCAGGTCCGGGCCCGTTCGCAGCCCGGGGCCAGAAGGCGTCACGGGCCCCGACACCGTCCGTAGGGCAGCTGACCGGCGCGCTGTGCCCTGCGTCGGCGGCAGGCGACGACTTGGCGTCGACCAGGCTGTCTTGACCTGCCCAGCTTGCCGGAACTGAGGTGGCAGCTCATCGCTGCTATGCCGTGTGGTGTAGGCGTGCTGCAGGGTGAAATCCCCTAAGCGCGCCGTCGTGCCGTGTGACGGGCTGCACAATGAGGTCCCGGGCCGAGAGCAGCGTCGAGCCGGAGGAGATCCAAGGTGGCCGATATCGAGCACGACGTTTGGGTCGGTGAGCCCGGCTGGGAGCTGATTGATGGCAGCCATGAGCTGTCCGGCCCGCCGCCCAAGATCGCCAGAACTCTCCCGGCAACAGCCCCTCTTGCACTGCCGACGGAGTACCTGACGTGGGAGTCGTTCGAGCATCTCGTGGCCGCGATCACCCGAGAGGTAGAGGGGGCCTACGAGGCCCACGTCTACGGACGGCGCGGACAGAAACAGCACGGAATCGACGTCGTCGGCTTCTTCGACAGCGAAAAGCCCCGGGTCTACCAGGCCAAGCACTACAAGACCTACTCGGCTGCCAAGCTGACGAAGGCGGTCCAGACGTTCTTGGACGGCAAAAGGCCCTTTGGATCGTCGTACCTCGTCGTGATGACAACGGCCGACGTCAGCGACACAACGATCAAAGACGAGCTTCACACGCTACGAGAGGCCAACCCGGACCTCACGGTTCGCCTGTGGGGAAAGCAGGAGCTCTCCGACAAGCTCCAGGAACACCCGCTCATCGTCACCCGCTTCTTCGGCCCAGAGACCGCCCGCCTGGTCTGCCCCAAGCTCCAACAGCCGAGCGCTGAGGCAAAGACGGCGGCCGTCGCCTCCGACGCGATGGTCCGGGGACCGGTCCAGCACCTCGACTTGCACAACGATCTGGAAGCAGCCCGCGCACTGCGCCCAGAACAGCCCGCGCGAGCGGCAGCAGAGTTTCAGCGCGTGGCCAAGGCTCTGGAGAAAGCCGGCTTCGCTGCCCACGCCCTGCAGGTTCGCCGTTCCCAGTCCGAAGCCCTCCACGAGGCCAAGGACACCGCCGCGGCCGTAGCCGTAGATCTGACGATTATGGCTGGTGAGCTGGAGAGCGGAGAACCTGGCCTGGCCCTGTCCGTGGCCCGCCGCCTGGAGATACAAGACACGGACGTGCCCGAGACGTTCGCTCGTGGGCTACAGGCCCTGGGCGCACTCGCGGCGTACGAGCACGATCACGACGTCACCCTCGATGACGTCGCCGACGCGGTCGACGCCCTCCAGGACGGGGATGCGGGACTCGCTTCGGCCTTCATGATGTTCGCTGAATGCGCGGTGGCCGAGAACCGGCTCGAGCTGATCACCGATCGCGCTGAACGGTTCGAAGCCGCCTGCCGCTCGACGTCTTCCGGGTCCCAGGAACACGCCCGCCTGCGCGCCTGCCTGGCCGACGCGGGTGTCGATGAAGGCTGGGAAGACCTGCAGCACACCATCCGATCCAGTTGGAAGCCACAGCTCGCCGCGCTGCTCATGGCCCGGCTCGGACGGAGTCTGGTTTTGCGTCAGAAGGCCCCTGCGGCTCTTGCCCGCTACGACGACGCCATTGCCCTTGCCACCGAGGCGGGTGCCCCTGACGACGCGGTGAACTGGTTGCAGACGCAGAGCCTCATCCGTGTCCGCTTCGGCCTGACCCAGCCCCTGAGCATGAATGAGGGCTATCGCCGCATCCTGACCCTGCGTGCTGCCGGTGACGGCGGCAGCGTCCTGCCCACCGGTGTGCGCTTCAGGGAGCGGGCGCTGTCCCGCATGCACAAAAAGCGGCTTGCCGATGCCTCTCAAGCTCTCATCGCCTACCGGTCGCGCTCTGCCGTCACCGCCGACTGGTCCGGGGAACACGAGGCCGAGCACCTCCTCGGGCTGCTGCACCAGAAGGCACAGCAGCCCGAACAGGCTCTGCACCACCACCTGGCCGCCGGCGATGTGGATGAGCTGGCCGATGTGGCGGAGCTCCTGCCGGAGGAGTCTCTGTCGCTCGAGCCCGACCCCGACCTCGTCAGCATGCCCAACTGGTACCGCGTCAGTGCCCTGCGCGCGGCGGCGGCAGCAGCCGATCTCGTGCCCGACGACCAGGCCAGGAAATGGCTGGACGCAGCCCTGAAGGAAATCAGCCTCGACCTCCCCGCCCCGCCACGTACGGCAAGTGCCGTCCATGCGGCCTTCGCCGCGGCGGCCGCCCTTCTGCGGGCCTCCACGGCCGAGCAGGCCCAGCAGTTCCTCTCCCTGAGCGACCCGCGCCTGGACCGTGCTCCTGGTACCCATCGCCGGACCGACCGTGAACACATGCAGGCCCTGATCGCCATTGCGCACACCCACCCGACCGTGCGCCAGGCGGCAGTCCGCTCAATGTGCCGGGCACTGTTGTGTGCCGAGCACCTCGCGGCGTCGATCCTCAACCAGGGTGTCGATGCCCTGGCCCTGTGCCCGGACATCGTCGCCGAGCAGTGCATGCAACCAGCCCGGGACAGCAACATCTACGCGGCCCTAGCACTCGTCCTTACCGGCACGCACACCGCTGACGCCGCGCCCGCGGCCCGAAGCCAACTGCCGCTTCCGCTGCCGGGAGAAGAGACCACAGAGCACCCGCGCACAAGCCCCGGCACACTCGCGCTGCTGGCTGCCGCCGTGGACATGCCGGACCGGCAGGCTTTGGCCGACAGCCTCATTGCTCACACCCTCAACCGTGAGGACGCCACCTTCCAGCGCCGCGACGCCCTGCACGCCATCGCCACCCTTGCACCACACTTGGACCACGGCACGCGGGCACGGCACTTCACGACCGCGATGGAATTCGCTCAAGGCGACCATGACGGCAGCGCCGACGACGACCTCCCCCACACGTCCTTCGACCGCATCAGCTTTGAGTTCGGCCCGGCCACGCTGCGTCATGATGGCCTTCTGGCTGCGGCATGCCTGGCAGACACCAGCCCGCAGGCAGCCGATGTAACCGCACGTGCCCTTCACCTCCTCCTGTCCGATCCCAACGCGGACCGGACCACCCTGGTGCGCGCGCTGTTCCAGCTATCCCCATCGGATGTGAATCTGGATCCGATGCTGCTGGCCATTCATCCAGATCACCTCATCCGCCTCCTCGCAGCGGCCCTGTGGTGCGCCAGCAAGGACGCCGACCCGGTCACCGGCCAGTCCCTCATCACGGACCGGCACAGGCTGGTGCGCCAATACATGGCGTCTCACGCATGCAAGGCAGACCTCGTACAAGCCCTGGCGACCGACCCGCGCCGCTCCGTCCGTTGCCGCGCCCAACAAAACCAAAGGCCCGACAGCGAGACCGGCTACACACAGTGATCGCACTGAAGCCTTTGGTGTGCTACTGAAGTCGCTACTCAAATTAATACTGCGCTACTGAAATCTCCAGAGCCGCGCGACACTCGGGGACCCTCTGGTCGCCCGCACGATCCGCGGCCACCACCTGCACACCGGAGCGATCCTCGGCGTCGCCCACCTCACCCCGCGCCACCGGGATCCCGACAACGCCCCACCCTGCAGCCCGTGGACCCACCCCGGCTCCCACCACCTCGCACTCACCGACATCCAGGAACTCCCCCGACCAGTTCCGGTGACCGGCGCGCTCGGCCCGTGGAAGCCCACCCAGGACCTCGTCGACCAGGTCCTACTGCAACTCCCCCACCTACGCCCGCCGACTTCATGGCCCCCCGGCGGACGAAGACCACCGCGTCGGCACCAGTCCCCCAGGTGGTGTTGCTGGACTGGCGCGACAGCCGCCACTTCAAGTGGGACGCCCCGTGCGTGCTGTGCCGGCAGCCCACACCGCTGCGATCACACGCAGACGAACCCGCCCACAAGACGTGCGCCGAATCCTGGAACGCCGCCCACCCCGGCGAAGTCCGCTTCGTCTCCGACCCGACACCCAAGCGGCGCACCAACGACGACCACGCCTGAATCCAGTCCATTCCACCGGCTCCCGATCGGAGGCCAGACCCTCGTGACCACCGCCCCCAGTCCCGCCGCACGGATCCCGTTCCCCCGCCCCGCGACCCCCACCGCATGCCGGAGCTCCCCCGAACTGTTCACGCACGAGCCAGGCGACACCGACCGGGAGCGGGCCGCCGAAGCCCGGACGGTCTGCTCCGCCTGCACCCTGGCACCGACGTGCCTGAAGTGGGCGCTCGCCAACCCGGAGCAGACCCCGACCGGGATCTGGGCCGGTACCAGCCCCCTGCAGCGCCGGATCCTGCGGGCCCGCCTTGCGAACCGGCTTGGCACCAACTGGGTCCGTGCCCTCTCCGCCCGGGGCCGTTGCCGGCACGACCGTGAGGCCGCAGTCCGAACCCAGCCCCTCGGCGTACGAGAGGCCCGCATCCTCCAACTGGACCGCACCTTCAACGGCCCCATGCCGATCCGGGTCCCCCCGCTCACCCCAGAGCAGCAAGCAGCGAATCGTCAGCGGCTCCTGGCCGCGCTCACCGAAAAGGCGGCCTGACCATGAACGACTCGATCATCACCCTGGACGGGTTCCTCGACGAGGAGACCGTCCCCGGGAACGCCCAGGGCACCACCGCGCGCTTCCGCCTCACCATCAGTCCCAGCGACGACACCATTGACGAGACGATGCTGCCCTGCCTGGTCACCGATCCGGCCCTTGCCTTCAGCGCACTCACCGAGCTCGTCCCCGGCGACGAGCTCCGCATCACCGGGCACCTACAGCTCCCCCAGTCGACCGGACAGCCGATGTGCCTCTACGTCCTCACGCTCGAAACCCTCACACCCCCGCCTGCGCAGTCGACCAGCGAAGTGCGCATCGAGCGCAACGGACCGTACATCTACGTCTTCGACGCCGACCACACCAGCGTGCCCGTCTGGACGGAAACCGGCACTTGGGTCGGCATCGCCGACGATGCCGCAGCCATCACGCAGCTTCTCGCCGACTACGAACGCCGGCAGGCCACGGGCAGCTCCTGACGCACGGAGCGCTGCGCACGCCTCCACTGCTGGGCAGCCAGAAGGCCCTCACCGGCAATCGGCGGTTTCTAGGGATCGTCGCAACACGTGGTCGTGTTGATCAGGCCGCGAGCAGTTTATGCAGGCGCTCGGCTGGGGTTTCCCAGCCGAGC
>NZ_JBIATW010000025.1:0-41092 GCF_042892135.1 Streptomyces sp. NPDC001822 | reverse complement strand
GCTTCCTCGGCCCCTGCGGCTTCCGGCTCCCTCGGATCTCGAAATCCATCGCACCCCTTGAACTGGGGTGTTGCGACGATCCCTAGAACCCAAGCATCCGTACCGGGCCCTCCCGCTTCCCGGCGGTCCGGCCGGGGGTGCCGGGCCGGTACCGGGGACCGGACGGGTTTCCGTCCGGGTGCGGACGTCAGGCAAGATGGGTGTATCTGCCCACACCTCTATTGCTGCCGGACGGTTTCTCTTGGCTGAGTTCATCTACACCATGCGCAAGACGCGCAAGGCGCACGGCGACAAGGTGATTCTCGACGACGTCACCCTGAACTTCCTGCCCGGCGCGAAGATCGGTGTCGTGGGGCCCAACGGCGCCGGTAAGTCCACGGTGCTGAAGATCATGGCGGGCCTGGAGCAGCCGTCCAACGGTGACGCGTTCATCACGCCCGGCTTCAGCGTCGGCATCCTCATGCAGGAGCCGAAGCTCGACGAGTCGAAGACCGTCCTGGAGAACGTCCAGGACGGCGCCGCCGAGATCATGGGCAAGCTCAAGCGCTTCAACGAGGTCGCGGAGCTCATGGCGACCGACTACTCCGACGCGCTCATGGACGAGATGGGCAAGCTCCAGGAGGACCTGGACCACGCCAACGCGTGGGACCTGGACGCGCAGCTGGAGCAGGCCATGGACGCCCTTGGCTGCCCGCCCGGCGACTGGCCCGTCAACAACCTCTCCGGCGGCGAGAAGCGCCGTGTGGCGCTCTGCAAGCTGCTCATCGAGGCCCCGGACCTGCTCCTCCTCGACGAGCCCACCAACCACCTCGACGCCGAGTCGGTGAACTGGCTGGAGCAGCACCTCTCGAAGTACGCGGGCGCCGTCGTCGCCGTGACGCACGACCGGTACTTCCTGAACAACGTCGCCGAGTGGATCCTCGAGCTCGACCGCGGCCGCGCCCTGCCCTACGAGGGCAACTACTCCACGTACCTCGACAAGAAGGCCACCCGCCTCAAGGTCGAGGGCCGCAAGGACGAGAAGCGCGCCAAGCGGCTCAAGGAGGAGCTGGAGTGGGTCCGCTCCAACGCCAAGGGCCGGCAGACCAAGTCCAAGGCGCGTCTCGCACGCTACGAGGAGATGGCGGCCGAGGCGGACAAGATGCGGAAGCTGGACTTCGAGGAGATCCAGATCCCGCCGGGCCCGCGACTGGGCTCCATCGTCGTCGAGGTCGAGAACCTCTCCAAGGCCTTCGGTGACAAGGTCCTCATCGACGACCTGTCGTTCACGCTGCCGCGCAACGGCATCGTCGGCATCATCGGTCCGAACGGCGCGGGCAAGACCACGCTGTTCAAGATGATCCAGGGCCTGGAGACGCCGGACTCCGGCGCCATCAAGGTCGGCGACACGGTCAAGATCTCCTACGTCGACCAGTCCCGCGCCAACATCGACCCGAAGAAGACCCTCTGGGCCGTCGTGTCGGACGAGCTGGACTACATCAACGTCGGCCAGGTCGAGATGCCCTCGCGGGCGTACGTCTCCGCGTTCGGCTTCAAGGGCCCGGACCAGCAGAAGCCGGCCGGTGTCCTCTCCGGTGGTGAGCGCAACCGCCTCAACCTGGCGCTGACGCTCAAGGAGGGCGGCAACCTGCTGCTCCTCGACGAGCCCACCAACGACCTCGACGTCGAGACCCTGTCGTCGCTCGAGAACGCGCTGCTGGAGTTCCCCGGAGCAGCGGTGGTCATCTCCCACGACCGCTGGTTCCTGGACCGCGTCGCCACGCACATCCTGGCGTACGAGGGCGACTCCAAGTGGTACTGGTTCGAGGGCAACTTCGAGTCGTACGAGAAGAACAAGATCGAGCGCCTCGGCGCGGACGCGGCCCGCCCGCACCGCGCCACGTACAAGAAGCTCACGCGAGGCTGATCGACTTGGCCCGTCACATCTACAGCTGCCCGCTGCGCTGGTCGGACATGGATGCCTTCGGCCACGTGAACAACGTGGTCTTCCTCCGCTACCTGGAGGAGGCGCGCATCGACTTCATGTTCCGGCTGGCGCCGGGGGACGGTTCGCCGTCCTTCTCGGGCGGTTCCGTCGTGGCCCGGCACGAGATCGACTACGTGCGCCCGCTGGTCCACCGGCACGCGCCGGTGACCATCGAGTCCTGGGTCACGAAGATAACCGCCGCGTCGCTCACCATCGCCTACGAGGTGAAGGACCCCGGGCAGGTCTACGTGCGGGCGTCGACGGTCGTCGTGCCGTACAACCTGGCCGAGGAGCGGCCGCGGCGGATCACGGCCGAGGAGAAGCACTTCCTGCAGGAGTACCTCGACCAGGAGCCCGCCGTCGTATGACAGTGCCTGTACGGTCACTGCGGTTCGCCGACGCGAGGGAGGCGGCGGACCTCGCCGCCTTCCTCGGCAGGCTGCTGCACTACGACCGGGCCGCCGCCGTCCGCCTCCAGGCGGGCGGCGGCGCGCTCGCGGTCTTCGGCCGGCCGCCGTCGTTCGAGGTCCTCGCGATCCGTACGGTCCGGCTGTCCGGCTCGCACGACTTCGACCTCACCGTGTCGGCCGGGGAACTCCTCGAAGCGCTGGACACGGACGGGGCGGACGACGACGCGGCCGGTGTCGGCGCGCTCCCGGTGCCCGTGACCGGGCCCCCGTGGACCGGGGTGCTGCCGCCGCGCGGCGGCTGGCGGGAGCGCACCGGACTGCCCGGGCCGGTCGGCCTGCGCACCGCGCTCGCCGACGCCGTGGCCGAGTTCCGGTCCCGCGACGCGGCGCTCCCGGAGGACCGGCGCACCAGGACGGAACGCGACCTGATCGGCCGCGACATCTGGTCCCGCACGGTCGGGGAGACGGAACTCCCGCTGCGTGCCGTGCACGCCGCTCAGTCGCTCGGTTTCCTGCGACCCGCGCCGGACTTCCCGGTCGCGCTGCTCACCGCCGGTTCCTGGATGCGGCTGCGCACGCCGTACGGGTCGATCGCCGTGCGGGGCGCGGGCGGTGGCCTGGGGGCCCTCGCCGTGACCGTCGGGACCGTCTGAGGCCACCCGGCACCGGGCGTTCCGGGTGGGCACCAGCCGGGTCCGCCCCGGGGCCGCCCGGGGCCCGCCGCCCAGCCCTCCGGGGTGTCGACCGCACGGACCCCGTCTCCCTCGGCCCCGGCGCCGGTGGCGTCGAGGAAGTCGGCGACGGCGGGGACGCGGCGACGCCGGCCGAGTTTCTGCCGGAGGCCGTCCAGGGCGCGGCTGCCGCGTGCCGAGGTGACGCCTCGCATACGGGCGACCGCGATGTGGGCGGTCGCGACGGCGGCGTCGACATCGCCGAGGGCGAGGTGCGCTTCGGCGAGGCGGGCGAGGTAGATGGCGTGTGCGCGCGGGAACTCGTCCCCGGCGTACGCCTCGTCGCGTGCGTGGTGGGCGCCGGCGGCGTCCTGGAAGTGCTGGAGGGCCTGGCGGGGGTTGCCCAGGTCGAGCGCGGAACTGCCGAGCAGTTGGTGGGCCTCTCCCAGGTTGAACCAGTACACGCACGCGGGGTCGTCGGCGACGGGGCCCGCATGGGCGTAGACGTCGAGGGCGGCGTTCGCCGACCGAGCCGAGGCGCGGGCGTCGCCGGCACGGGCGTGAGCCCGGCAGGCGCGGGCGTGGAGCATGGCGGTCATCCGGGCGGAACCGATCTGCGGTGCCGTGGCCAGGGCCGCTTCGACCAGGTCGGCCGCACCGCGTGGATGGCCCGTCGAGTACTGCTGAATCGCCCAGAAGGCCAGCGTGTTCGCGGCGACGACCGGATCGTCCGCGCTGGCGGCTGCTCGCAGAGCGGTGGCGAAATAGCGTTCGGACACGGCGATCCGGCCGCTGTCGTAGGCCGTCCAGGCGGCGGAGCGTGACGCCTCGGCGGCGGCGCCGAACAGTCGCCGTCCGACCTGCTCGCTGTACGAGGCGTTGCGGATGGCGCGGGTGATGAAGGGGAGTTCGGCCCGGACCACGTCGTGGACCGCGCCCGAACCCACGTGGTCGTCGAGGTGGCGTAATCGGTCCAGGCGGGCTTCGAACCGCTCGGGGACGCCGGCGTCGATGCGGCGGCCCGTCGCGGGGGGCGAGGCACCGGCGGGTGCGGTGCCGGACCACTGGGTGAGTGCGCTGCCGAGGGTGACGGATGTGGTGATCAGGAACCTTCTGCGGTTCACCGAACCTCCTGCGGTCTCCATTGCGTGCAGGGGTGCCGTGGTGGTCCACGGGTGTGGGGAGAACGGCTGTGCTTCGTCTGGCGCCGCGAGTGAGAGCCGGGCCCCGGCCGGCCGTGCGCGAGGACGGCTCGGGGAGGGATGTTCTCTGGCGCTGCCATGGGGTGCTGAGTGCGGATGCCGGGCACGTCAGCCGGTCACCCAGCGTGACCTCTTGTTCTTGCGATGCCCCATCCGCCGTTGCCTCATGCGCCGGTGACGCTCTGTCACCCGAAAGGTGTGTCCCGTACGTCGTCGGCGTGCCCCATCGGCATCATCCGCCCGCCGAGTCCGGCCACACCCCGATGTGGTCCTGCTCCAGTTCGAGCATCACGCGGTGCTCCATCCCGAGCGCCTCGGTGTAGTCCGCCGGGAGCTGCAGCCGGCCCGCCCGGTCGAGCATCGCGTACTCCCGGGCCACCTGGGACTCCTGCCCCGTCGCGGCGTCCACCTCGGTGCGCCGCAGCACCTCGGACGACGTGCGGCCGTCGCGGATCGCGACCGTGCGGCGCACCTCGCTCGCCACGGCCTGGTCGTGGGTGACGATCACGATCGTCGTGCCGAGTTCCTCGTTGGCCCTGCGGAACGCCGCGAACACCTGCTCGCCCGTCGCCGAGTCCAGCTCGCCTGTCGGCTCGTCGGCGAGCAGCACCGAGGGGTTGTTGGCCAGTGCCACCGCGATCGCGACCCGCTGCTGCTGCCCGCCGGACATCTGCGCGGGGCGGCGGTCCCGGCAGTCCGCCACCTCCAGCATCTCCAGCAACGACTCGGCGCGCGCGGCCCGTTCGCGGTTCCGGCCGCCCCCGCGCAACTGCATCGGGAGCGTGATGTTCTGGGCGGCGGTCAGATACGACAGCAGATTGCGGGAGGTCTGCTGCCAGACGAAGCCGACGACGTCGCGCCGGTAGCGCAGCCGTTCCTTCGGGCCCATGGCGAGCAGGTCGCAGCCCGCCACCTTCGCCGAGCCGGCGGTGGGGACGTCGAGGCCGGCCAGAATGTTCATCAGGGTCGACTTCCCGCTCCCCGACGCCCCGACGAGCGCCATCAACTCGCCCTTCGTGACCAGCAGATCGAGTCCCTGCAGCGCCTGCACCTCCACCCCGTCCGCCGAGAAGACGCGCACCAGCCGGTCGCAGGCGATCAGGGAGTCGTGTCCGTACGACGGCCGGTCACGGCGCGCCGCCGCCCGCTGCTCCAGTTCCGCCAGGGTGGTCTCTGTCGACGATGTCACCGGGTGTCTCCTGCCCTGAGTTCCTTGATCGATCCGCGGCGGCCCGCCCACCACGCCTGGACGCCGGCCACGGCGCCGGCGAGGACGACCACGCCCAGTGCCGGGAGCGCCAGCGAGCCCGGGTCCGCCCGCAGCGAGGCGGTGTGCGCCGCTCCCGGGCGTCCGCCCGCCAGCGCCAGCGCCGCCAGGTCGATGCCCGGTGCCAGCAGGGCGATGGTCGCCCAGCCGACGAGGAGCCCGCCGGACGCCGCCAGCAGCGCCTGCGGCATCGCCTCGAACGCGAGGAGCCGCCGGCCCTGCCGGGTGGTGAGCCCCATGGTGCGCAGCCGGGCCAGGAGCGTGGTGCGCTCCGGCGCGGTCTGCAGCAGGGAGAGGAGCACGGCGAGCAGCGCGTATCCGGCGCCCGCCGCGACAGCCGCCCCGTAGATCTGTTCGGCGCCCGTCTGCAGCGGGGTGTCCGTGAACACCCCGCGCTCGACCGCCCGTATCCGTACCGCGTACTCCGGACCCGCCGCACGTGCCGCCGCCCGCAGCTGGGCTCCGTCGAGTGACGAACCGGTGACCAGCAGGGTCGTGGGCCGGTCCATGGAGGGCGCCGCCGAGTCCACGATCAGGAACTCGGCGTCGCTGACCGCGGACGTCCGCGGGAGGACGGCGGCCACCCGCACGCGGATGTCCCCGGCCTGCGACCGGACGGTGTGCGGCCGGTCCCCGAGCCGCTTCGCGAGTGCCGGTGAGGCCACCGCGGGCAGCACCTCGCCCTTGCCCGCGGTCTCCTCCAGCGCGTCCGCCGGGAAGGCGGGCAGTCCGGTGTCGCGGGCGAGCCGTGCGTAGGAGCCCGGTTCGACACCGATCAGGGTCACGTGCTTCGTGTCCGACCTGACGTCCGCGGACGCCGCCAGCGGGGTCGTGTACTCGATGCGCACGGCCGCGACGCCCTCGGCGCCGTCCATCGCCCGCACCCTGCGTACGACGTCGTCCGGGACCGGGTTCAGCGCCCCCTCACCGCTGATCCGGGCGTCGGCGCCGACCGCCCGCAGCGCGGCGGCGTCCCGCGCGTCGGCGATCCCGGCGAGGACCGAGCCGCCGAAGGCCGCCGTGGTCAGTGCGACCAGGAGGGCCAGCAGGGGCAGGGTTCCGCTCGACGGGGCACGGCCGGCGCGGGCCAGCGAGAGGAAGCCGACCGCACCGCGCAGCCGCGCCACGGGGCGCGACGCGAGCCGCAGCGGCAGGGGATACAGGCGTACCAGCACGAGCGCGGCGATCAGGCCCACCAGGACCGGGGCCGCACTGATCAGGAGGTCGGTCCCCGACCCGGGCGACGTGCCCCGTCGGCGCAGCGCGGCGACCGCGCCGACCGCCAGGACGAGCAGCGTCAGCTCGGCGACCGTGCGCCGTCGGGAGGGCCGGGCGTTCACCACGTCGTCGCGGGCACCGTGGAGCAGCGGCCTGCGGTGGTGCAGCGTCGTGCGGAGCGGCAGCACCACACAGACCAGGGCCGCGACGGCGCCGGCCGCCAGCGCGGCGGGCAGGAACCGCGCCTGGGGGACGAGCAGCACGGCCAGCAGCAGGCCCAGCGCCGCCGCGGGAAGGACGGCCACGGCGGTCTCGGCGAGCAGCCGCCCGCCGATGCCCCTCAGCGACCCGCCGCGCGAGCGCAGCAGGGCGAGTTCGTGGTGACGGCGGGCGCCGATCAGCCCACCGGTCATCAGCAGGACGACGGCGGCCACCGCGCCGATCCCCATCGCGGCGACCGTGACGACGGAGTCGATCGCGGCACGCGTCGCCAGGTGGGCTTCGGCGATGGCGTCCAGGTCGGTGGTGAGCGCGGTGTTCGGGCCGGCGATGTCGCGCAGCTTCAGGAGCCCGGGGCCGTTCTCCGTCACGGCCACGGCGGTTCCCAGGCGGGACGCGTCGGCCGCGGTGAGGTCCGAGACGTCCGGGGCGAAACGCCAGTAGAGCTCGGGCTCGCTCATGGTCGCCAGCAGCGCCGGCGCGGCGTCCGGCGGCAGCAGCAGCGTGGCCCTCCAGAAGAAGACGGGGGTCCGTGACCCCGGGTCCCTGACCAGGGAGGGGGCGCGGAACAGCGGGTCCACCGCCCAGTAGCCGCTCTCCGGCCGCAGCGGTGCGACGATTCCCGTGATCCGTACGGTGAGCGGTGCGCCGCGCGTGGTGGGCACGGAGATCGTGGAGCCCGGCCTCATCCGCAGCTCCGCCGCGGTCTCCGCGGTGACGGCGGCCTCGACCTCGCGGGAGTCCTGGGTCACCCGGCCGTGCACGACCGGCCGGCGTCCCGAACGCAGGGTGCTGTGCTCGGGGAGCGCCGACGGTGCCGCGTAGGTGAACCGGGGCGGCAGCGCGTCGGGGCGCGGCAGCCAGGGCTCCTGAGCCGCGACGGGCTCCGTCGTGTGCACCCCGTACGAGGAGCGCGGCAGGTCGGCCCGCAGCGGAGCGGGGAACGCCCCGGCCAGTGCCCGGTCCGCCTCCGCCAGGGCGTCCTCACGCATCGCGTGCTCGCGGACCGACGGGGCCTGGCCGAGCGCCGGCGGTGGTGTCGTCACCTCCAGGACGCTCTGCCCGGGCCGGGCGGCCGTGATGTCGTGGCGCAGCGCCTTCGTCCCGTAGGCGTCCACGGCGCGCGGGAACGCGGCGGCCAGGAAGGCCGTCAGCAGGACCAGGACCGCCAGGGCGGCGGAGATTCCGGGGGCGGTACGCAGCCGGGTGCGCACCCAGGGGGCGCAGGCGGCCTGAATCTTGGTGGCGTTCATGTCAGTTGTCCCCCTGGTGGCGCAGCGACACCGCGGGATCGGCGCGGCGCAGTGTGATCGCCGCGACGAACAGCAGCGGCAGCGCGGCGACCGAGGCCAGCAGGACGGCGACCTGACCGGCGGGCAGCAGCACCAGCACATCGGGCACCGGCCTCGCCGCCTGCCCGGTGAGCACGACGAGCGGCACGACGGCCCTGGTCAGCGCGGCCCCGAGAGCGAGCCCGATCAGCAACGCCAGGGCGATCAGGACCCCTTGCTCGGCCGCCAACATGCGGGCCAGGCGGCGGCGGGGCGCGCCCAGCGCCCGCAGCACCGCGAACTCGGCGGCCCGCTCGCGCTGCGAACCGACGAGCCCCACGGCGAATCCGACCGCCGCCAGGGCCGCGGCCACGACAGCGGCCGCCAGCAGCGCCGACTGCGGCCCCGCCCCCAGCGGATCGTCCGCGAGTTCCCGCGCGACCTCGTCCCGCACCCGCACCTGCGCCGGGTCCGTGTCGGGCAGTGCGCGCAGCTCCGCCGCCACCTCCGGGCCCCCGCCGGGCGCGGTGCTCAGCCACCACTCGGTGGGGGCGAGCGTGGCCCCCGACCGGTGGGCGAGCACTTCGGACACGGCCCTGAGGTCCAGCAGCAGGGCCCCGCCGGGCTTGACCGACGCGTCGGCGACCGCACCCCCGGCGGCCGCGCCCGGCCCGGTGGTCGGCAGTTGCCGCACGGACTTCACCAGCGTCACCCGGACCGTGTTGCCCGCCAGCGTCAGGTCGACCTCCTGGCCCGGCCGGGCTCCCGCGTACTTCAGGTACGCGTCCGTGGCCACCGCCTTCAGCGCCGGGGCCGCGGGACGGTCCGCGGTGATCCGCAGGGTGCCGACCGGCTCACCCGCCCAGAATCCGCCGTCCTCCGTGTCGGCACCGGTGCCGTAGCGGAAGGCGGGCGAGGAGCCCGAGCCGGTGACCGCCTCGGCCTTCTCGCCGGGGCGGGTCTCACCGGCCTCGGTCACCGTCGCGGCGGCGTGCCAGCGCACCCCGTCCGAGGCCGGCACCGGCCGCTCGACGCCGCCGGCGGTGAGCGCGCGCATCCTCGTCACGGAGACCAGACGCTCCTGCGGCGTCCCCGGCACCTGGCCGTCCACCTCGAAACCCGTCACCGCCAGCCGGCCCGACGCGGACACGGGGAAGGACTTCGGGTGCACACGCCCGTCGGCGGGGACGGTTCCGGCGCCCACCCGGTAGCCGATCCCGTAACGGTCCTCCAGCAGCACGCTCACCAGCGGCGCCGCCCGGGACGGGGACGTCCCGTCGGCCGCCGGGGTGCCGCCGATCCGCAGGTCGAACAGCACCCGCGTGCTGCCCTCGGGCAGGACGACCCCGGTCCGCTCGGTCCTCGGTGGTGCCACCGCGTCGAAGAGCTCCTGCGGCGACGTCCCCGAGAGGTCCTCGCGCAGCAGCAGCCGGTCGTCCGCGTGGGCGGTGTCCAGGGCGACTATCTCGGCCGTCCGGCCGTTGGACAGGCCGGCCGTCGTGCGGAACGCGGGAGCGGCCTGCCGCACGCCCGGCAGCTCCGAGTAGGGGGCGGCGTTCGCCGGGTCTCCGGAGAGCCCGCCCACCATGCGCACCGAGGCACCCGACCTGAAGTCCGCCTGGTCGTCCTGCGACCGGTCCCACGACGCGCTCTGCCCGATGGCCAGCATGCCCATCGCGACCGAGAGGACCAGCAGCAGCACCGGGCCGGCGCCGCGCAGCGGGCGACGGCTGAACTGCCAGCCGGCCAGGGCCGCCGACAGTCCCCGGCCGCTCGCGGCACGACGCTCCGCGAGCCTGGCGGCGGGCGGGAGCAGCCGCAGCGTCAGCACGGTCCCGGCGAGCAGGGCCAGGGCGGGAGCGGCGACCAGCAGCGGGTCGATGCCGAGTTCGCCGCCGCGGTCCCCGGTGAGCGCGCCACCGCCGGACGCCCCGGTCTGCCGGTCCAGCTGCCAGTACGCCACCCCCGCGATCACCAGCAGCCCGATGTCGGCGCCCGCCCGCACCGGCACGGGCAGCGCGGAGCCGCGGCCGCTCCGGCGGCCGCTCCCGACGGCGGTGAGCGCGGGTGCGACCACCGCGAGCGCGCACATCAGGGCCACGGCGGCGGCCACCAGCCAGACCGTGCCGTCCACCCCGCCGTCGAGCCGCAGCCCGATCCGGCCGAGCTCGCTCCGCCGCGCCAGCAGCCGTGTCAGCGGCCCCGCGAGCAGCGGGGCGACCACGGCGGCGGGCACCGCGAGCAGCAGCGCCTCGATCGCGGCGAGGGAGGCGATACGGCCCCGCGAACCGCCCCTGGCCCGCAGGAGTTCCGTCTCGCCGCCGCGTTCGCCGCTCAGCAGCCTGGCCACGAGGAGCAGCGCGTAGCCGGCGAGCAGGACGAGCTGAACGGCGACGATCATGATCGTGGAGCGGGACACCAGCAGGGCCCGCTCGATCTGGTCGATGACGGCCGGCAGCGAGGTCCGTACCGCCGGGCCGTTCCCGAACACCCCTGACGCGGCCAGGGTTCCGGGGCCGGCCTTCGACGCCTTGCGCAGGGCCGCGGTGCGGTCCGTGGTCATCGTGGCGAAGTCGGCGGCGGCCACCCACGCCAGCGGACCGGCGCTGACGCGGGCGGAGCCGACGACGGCCGGGTCCGCCAGCAGCGGGCCGTAGGTGGTGAAGACGACGTCGCGGACACCGCGCCCGCCGAGCGGGTCGAGCCGCCAGTAGGGATCGGCCAGGTCGGAGGCCTCGTAGAGCCCGGTGATCTCGATCTTCAGCGGGGCCCCGCCCACCCGGTCGGTCAGGGTGAGCGTGGAGCCCGGCTTCAGTTTCAGGGCGCCGGCCGCGGCACGCGGCAGCGCCACCTGCACGGGGGCGCCCGCCGCACCGGCCCCGGCGTCGGGCATGCGCCCCTCCGTGAGGCGCACCCGGCTGCGGTCCAGCGAGGCGAGATGCGTCAGATCGGGCTCACCGCGCTGCCCGGCTGCCGTCCGGGGGGCGCGCGGCAGTGCGTACGGGCCCGAACTCTCCAGCTTCCGCACGGTCACCGGCAGCCCGTCGAACGTGTCGTGGGCCGCCCGGCGCACCAGGGCGTCGGCCTCGTCGCGTCGCTCGCGGTCCACGTCGGCGGAGACGAAGAGCGAGGCCTGTTCCGCGGAACGGTGCGTGAGCGTGTGCCGCAGCGCGGCGTCGCCTATGGAGCCGGAGAACGCGGTGAGCGAGGCCAGGACACAGGTGGTGAGCAGGACGGCCAGCAGCGCAGCGGCGAGCAGGAGCCGGTGCGCGCGCACCCGCAGAAAGACGAACCCCGTCACCTGTTCCCCCGCACCCTCAGCAGCCGTACGCCCTTCACGCCCCCCGGCGTCCCTCGGATGCTTTCAGAGTGCACGTGCTCCTGGAAACCGCTTGTGGGTGCACCTTGATGGGATCGTGACCGTTATGCGGCTATGGAGCACCGATTTCCGCACATGGCTGATCAGTCGGCTCCGGCACGGCCCGCTCCGGGACGGCCGGCTCGGGGCACCGTCCGCACGGTCCCGGTCCGCCCAGGATCAGTCCGCCGTGTTGATCATCGAGGCGGCGGCGTAGGTGAGGTAGTCCCACAACTGACGCTCGTGCTCGGGCGCGAGGCCGAGTTCGTCGAGCGCCACCCGCATGTGACCGAGCCAGGCGTCGTGCGCCGCCCGGTCCACCCGGAACGGGACGTGCCGCATCCGCAGCCGGGGGTGGCCCCGCTCGTCGCTGTAGGTGCGAGGGCCGCCCCAGTACTGCATGAGGAACAGCCTGAAGCGCTCCTCGGCCGGGCCGAGATCCGCCTCGGGGTACATCGGGCGCAGCAGCGGGTCCTCCGCCACGCCCTGGTAGAAGCGGTGCACCAGGCGCCGGAAGGTGTCCTCGCCGCCGACCTGCTCGTAGAAGGTCTGCTCCTGCAGCGTGTCGCGCGGAATGTCTGTCACAGGTCCATCGTCGCAGACGCGCGAGCGCACCGGCCGGTGACCGGGGTCCTGGGACCCGGTCACCGGCCGGTGCGCTCGCGCGTGACGGGCCGCGGAGTCAGTCGCGGCGGACCGTGATGGTCGTCCAGGCCCCGACGTGCACCTGGTCGCCGTCCTGGAGCGGGACGGGGACATAGGGCTGGATCGGGTCCTCGGCACCGTTCAGCGTGGTGCCGTTGGTGGAGTTCTGGTCGACGACCGCCCACGTGCCGTCGGGCTGCTGCACCAGCACCGCGTGCTGGTGCGAGACGCCCGGGTCCTCCGGCGGCACGGCCAGGTCGATGTCGGGCGACTCCCCGGTGCTGTGCCGGCGGCGGCCGATGGTGATCTGGCTGCCGGTGAGCGGAAGATGCTGCTCCGGGGAGTACGCGGGCAGGTTGAGGCCCGTCGCCTCGGGCCCGCTGCGCTGCATCATCGCCAGGAAGTAGTCGCGGTCCGGGGCGATCACGGCCGTCCAGGTGCCCGGCCCCTGCTCACCGCCGCCACCCTGTGCGGGGCCCTGGCCGGGGAACTGCTGCTGCGGGACCTGCGGCGGCCGAGGTGCCTGCGAGCCCTGCTGGAAGCCCTGCGGGGCCGGCTGCCGCGACGGCGGCGGCAGCATCCAGTCGTCGTCCCCACCGGGCTGCGGAGCCTGCGGCCGCGCCGGAGCGGGCGGCGCCGACTGCTGCTGGAAGGACGCCGGCGCCGGCGGCCCCTGGCGGTGCGGCTCGAACGGGGACGGGGCGCCTGAGGGGCTCTGCGTACCGGGGCCCCGGCCGCCCTGCTGCCCGTCGAACGGCGACGGCGGCTGCTGTGCCGGTCGCTCGAACTGCGACGGCTGCTGCTGCTCCTGCCGTTCGAACGGCGACGGTGACTGCTGCTGGAAGGAGGGCGGGGGCGGCGGCCCCTGCCGGAACGACGGCGGCGGACCGGGCCGGCCGCCCTGCTCGGGGGAGAGCGGTTCGGCGGGCCGGTTCACCTGCGAGGGCCGCGAGCCCTGGTACTCGAAGGGGTCACGCTGCTGCTGGGGCGGCGGGCCCTGCTGGGCCTGGAAGCCGGGCGGCAGGTTCAGGCCGGGCACGGGTCCGCCGGTGCCGCCCTGCGGTGCGAGCGGGGTGTAGGACGTCGCCGTGTTCGTGAGGAAGTTCCAGCGGCACTCCTCGCAGAACGGCGCCATCGCCTCACGCGGGGTGCGGCACTGCGGGCAGAGCTCGGCCTGGACGGTCGGCTCGCCGGCCCCGGGCCGCTGCGGATAGCCGTAGCCGGGCGCGGGCGGCGGAGGAGGCGGCGGCGGAACCGCGCCCGAGGGCGCGTCCGTCCCGGCCATGCGATGTCCGCAGACCTCGCACCAGTCCTCGGAACCCGACTGGTGTCCGTTCGGGCAGGTCGGCATGTCGGCGCTTCCCCCTCTCCTCGTCCGGCCCGGAGGCCGCCATGCTCGTCGGTGCGCCGTACGGCCGGTCGGCCTTCCGTACGGTTCTGTCGTTGTCGTTCGTGTGGCTATTTCTTGACACGAACGGTCTTGGTCGAGCGCGTTTCGAGTGTCATCTCGTCCGCTTCTGCGACCCTCGCTTTCAGTCGCACAGTACCGGTCGCCGCGTCCACGACGTCGACCACCTTCGAAAGCAGCTTCGCGGTATCGGCGTTTCCGGACGCCGAGGCGAGCTGTACCGCTCGGCCCAGTTTCGCCGTAGCGCCGTCGAAGTCACCCGATTTGCGTGCATCCAGTCCCTGTTGGATGACTTGTGCCAGTTCCGCCTGTCCTGTGTAGTGCGCCACCTGGGGGTTGATCGACGTGGACGCGGCCATGTCGTCCGTCCAGACGGCGCGCACCAGACCCTGCGAAAGCGTCTGCGGCGTGCCGCCGTCCGGCGGGGGCGGCAGGATCAGCGAGACCCTGGCGGCCAGCATCTCCTGGCCGATCCCGGCCTCCGGAACCCTGACGCAGACGTGGTAGTCACGGGATTCGTCGCCCCACGAACCGGTCGGGTAGTCCCCGGCGCGGGGCCCGGCCCCGGTCCGGCGGCCGGTCAGATCGGCGACCGTGGGCGCGACCTGCTTGACGAACGCGATCTCCACCCCGACGGGAGTCCAGAGGCGCAGCGCCACATCCGCGACCTCCTTGCCCATCGCGTTCTCCATCATCCGCGTGAAGTCCCCGGCGAGGCCCGCCGGGTCCGCGACGATGTCGGCCGTGCCGAGCAGGGCGGAGGCGATCGCTGTGACCTCTTTCACCTCCCAGTCGGTGCCCACACCTCTCGCGTCGCAGGTGAAACGGCCCGCGCAGGACTCCAGAGCGGCCCGCAGGTCCTCCGGGGACTCGTGCTCGTTGCGGCCGTCGGTGAGGAGGATGCCGTGCCGGATGCCGGCGTCGGCCGACCCGAGCAGCCGGTCCGCGAGCCGCAGCCAGGTCCCGACGGCCGTCCCGCCTCCCGCGCTCAGCCGGCGCAGGGCCTCCTTGGCCTCGGCCCTGGCCTGCGGACCGGCGGTCGCCAGCCGTCCGTTCCCCGGATAGACGTCCTTGGCGACGTGGGTGCCCGCGACCACGGCGAACAGGGTGCCGTCGCGCAGGGTGTCGATCGCCGCCGCGGTCGCGTCGCGCGCGTTGCGCATCTTCGTCGGCGGGTAGTCCATCGACCCCGAGCAGTCCACCATGAGCACCACGGCGGCGCCCGGCCCCGCCCCGGCTGAGTCCCTCGGCGCCGGTACCGCGTCGCCCAGCGGCACGCCGCCGGTCGTCCCCCCGCCGGTGGACGTGACGGTCACGATCGCGTTGACCTCGCGGCCGCCCTCGGGCAGGTAGGCGTTCTGGTACACCTCGACGGAGAACTGCGGCACGGTGGACTTGGAGAAATTGGCCATCTGATCGGCTCCTTGAGGCTCCACGTATGTCGGTCGAGGACAGGCGTGCGGGCAGGGGTCAGGACGTGGGACGGTCAGGGCGTACGACAGGACGGATCACGGGACGTGCCGGGCGGGACCGAACGTGGCTCAGGCCGATCCTGCCCCCGCGGGCGCCACGGCGAACGGCAGCAGGGCCACTGTTACGTTGTCGTGGCCCCCGCCGTCGAGCGCGTGACCCACCAGCACCCGGGCACCGTGCAGCGGCCGTTCCCGGGCGTCGCGGGGCAGGGCGGCGGCCATCTCCGCCGCGGCCTCCGCGTAGTTCCACAGGCCGTCGGTGCACACGACCACCAGCCCGGGGCGGTCCGGCTTGAAGGACGCGGTGTGCGGCTCCAGTTCGTACGCGTCGGCGCCCAGCCACCCCGTGATGGCGTGGGCGCGCTCGTCGGCGTACGCCTCCGCCTCGTTCATCAGACCGGTCGCCACCATCTGCGCCGCCCAGGAGTCGTCCTCCGTGAGCCGGGCCGGCGGGTGCGCGCGGTCCTCGGGCACCCAGTAGACACGGCTGTCGCCCACCCAGCCGACGATCAGCAGGCCGCCTGCCGCGATCGCGCCGACCAGGGTGCAGGCGGGGGCGTTCTGGTGGCGGTGCTGGTCGTGCTCCAGCGCCTGGCCGGGTTCCTGCGCGAGGGCGTTGACGGCCTCGGAGGCCGCCAGGATCGCCTCGTGCATCGCCTGTTGCGGATGCGTGCCGCGCGGCAGCGACTCCAGCAGGGCCTCGTTGGCGGCGCTCGCCGCCGCCGCGGACGCCTCGTCCGGACGGCTCGCCGACGAGACGCCGTCGCACACGATGGCCACCACGGCCGGCGAACCGTCCGGCAGGCCCGTGCAGGACACGGCGAACGCGTCCTCGTTCCGGTGGTGCCGCAGCCCGCGGTCACTGACCGCGGCCACGGAACCGAGCTCCTGCTCCATGTGGTCGCGCTCGCGGGGCTGGGCGTGGCCGCAGTTCTCGCAGTAGCCGTCGGGATCCACGTGACCCGAGCGGCAGGCGACGCAGACCTTCGCGGACGTTCCCCCCGCCGTGGCGTGTTCGGCCGTGCGGGGGTCCGGCGCGGCCGGTCCGAAGCCGGCCTCGGCGCCGTCGCGTCCGGCGCCCGGGCCGTCCGGCTCGTCGTGGCGGACGGCCGCCGGTGCCGAGGCGGCCAGGGGACGGCCGCCCGAGTCCACCCCCGGCAGGTCGGCCGGGCGGTGCGTGGGCGCCGGCAGGTCTGAGCTGTCCGTCTCGGACGCGGCCGGCCACTCCACCGGAGCGGCCGCCCCGGTCGCCACGCCCTGCGCCGGCACCGTGATGGCGACGGTGGGGCGGTCGCCGGGAGGAGCGGGCACGGCCGAGAGGTCGTATCCGCACGCCCCGCAGAACAGGTCGCCCGGCTCCAGCGGTTCCTCGCAGCTGGGGCACCCCGGCAAGGAGGCCCGCTGGTGGATCTGTGACATCTTCACACCCAGGTCCGGGGGCGGAAACGGTTGGCCCGCTCCACCAGTTCGATCCTCTCGTCGCCCCGCTGAGCGAGCCGGGCGAGTATCCGGTACGAGCGTTCGAGGCCGAACCTGAGGCCCCGCTCGTCCAGCTCACTGCCGAGCACCGTCCTCGGGCCCGCGGACGCGGGGGAGGACGGAGCGGCCGGCCGAGCCGTGGGACTACCGGAGAGTACCCAGTCGAGCGCCGTACCCAGCACCTCGGCCGACAACTGCTCGCGGCGCACCGCGTCCAGGCCGTACCCCTGCAACGCCGTCACCTGGTCCGCGGCCGCCGACAGGTCGTCGAGCAGCGGCTCGTGGGGCGCGCGTTCGCGCAGCCGGGCGCGCACCGCGGCCACCCGGGCCGCCGTGTAGTGGATCGACGACTCCGGTACGGACTCCAGGGTGCGTACCGCGCCGACGCGGTCCCCGGCGGCGATCTGGACCCGCGCCAGGCCGAACGCGGCGCTGACGAAGCTCGGATCGGTGGTCCACACCAGGCGGTAGTACTCCGCCGCGTTGTCGAGCTGGCCCAGCACCTCGGCGCAGATCCCCAGGGCCAGCTTCGGAGCCGGCTCTCCGGGGAAGGCGTCGTAGACCGCGTCGAAGGACAGCGCCGCGTTCTCCCGGTCACCGGTCACCAGGGACGTGATCCCGCGGTACCACACGACCCGCCAGTCGTCGGGGTGCTGACCCTCGACCGCCGTCAGGACCCGCACGGCGGAGTCGAGTTCGCCCGTCTCCAGGCGGGCCCGGAGCTCCCGGAGCCGGGTCTCCGGCGAGGCGGCCGGCACGGAGTGCAGCGCAGGGATCAGCTCGGCGGGCGCCGAAGCCATCAGGCCGGCCAGGAATCCCGCGTTCGGGTCCCCCGGGTCGACCCGGGGGACCGGGAGGGCCAGCGCGGTGGCCCGCGCGTCGAACACGGCGAGGCGGGGGCCGGCACCCGGGTACGCGGCGGGGAGCGGCGCGGGGCCCGGGGCCGGTGCGCGCGGGGCCGGTACGGCGGCCCGTGCCGGTGCGGCGCCGGCCGTGCCCGCCCGCACGTGGGTGTCCGGCGCGTACACCGGAGCCGCGCCCGGGGGAGTGCCCGGCGGGGCCGCGGGGCCGAGCGGCGGGGGGAAGGCGGGGGCCGGAGCGGGGACGGGAGGCACCGGGGCCGCCGTGCGGCGCCGCCCGGAGCGGACCCGTCCGGCTCCCGGGCCCCGCCGGGCGCCGAGCGCCGACGCGTCGCGCGCGGGCTCGGCGAACAACTCGGTGTCCGTCACCCGCACTTCCGTCCCGAAGAGCGTCGAGAGCGCCGGACGCGGCCTGCCCGTCTGCAGCGCGACCACCTCGCGCAGCACACCCGTCAGCTGCTCGGCCATCTCCCCGGCGGAGGAGAACCGGCGGGCCGGATCCGGGTCGGTGGCGCGCACGAGGAGCCGGTAGAAGGACTCGTACCGCCGGAACACGTCGATGTTGTCCGGGTCGGGCAGCGAGTCCACGAAGACGTTCGTGTAGCCCTGGAAGTCGAAGGTGAGGACCGCGAGCGTCCGGGCGACCGTGTACAGGTCGGAGGCGACGGACGGGCCGGTCTCGGCGACCTCGGGGGCCTGGTAGCCGACCGTCCCGTAGATGGCCGACTCGTCGTCGTCCATCCTGCGCACCGCGCCCATGTCGATGAGCTTGAGCTGGTCCTCGGTCTGGATGGCGTTGTCGACCTTGAAGTCGCAGTACAGCAGGTTGCGGCTGTGCAGGTGGCCGAGCGCCTCCAGCGCCTCGATGCCGTACGCGCAGGCCTGCTCCACCGGCAGCGGGTCCCGCTTCCCGGCCGGGGTGCGGCGCTCGTTGGCGATCTCCTTGAGCGCCTTGCCGCCGACGTACTCCATGACGATGTAGCCGTCCAGCGAACCGGTGCGCTGGTCCAGGTGTTCCACGAAGTTGTAGATGCGGACGATGTTGGAGTGTTCGATCTCCGCGAGGAAGCGCCGCTCGGAGATGGCCGCCGCCATCGCGTCCTGGTCACCGGTGTCCAGCAGACCCTTGAGCACCACCCAGCGGTCGGAGACCGCGCGGTCCACCGCCAGGTAGACCCAGCCGAGCCCGCCGTGCGCCAGGCAGCCCGCCACCTCGTACTGCCCGTGCACGATGTCGCCGCCGCGCAGCTTGGGCACGAAGGAGTACGGATGGCCGCACTTGGTGCAGAACCCCTCTGTGCGACCTGCCCGTTCGCCGCGGGAGCGGCCCACCGGGGCGCCGCAGTCGGACCGTGAGCAGAATCGCTTCCTCTCGGGGACCTCGGGATTCTCCATCACCGCCGTACGCGGATCGGGCCTCGGTACGTCCGGGACGAGGACGAGCCCCACGCCCAGCCTGCCGCGCCCGGAGGCGGAGGCCGTCGAGGTCCCCGAGGAGCGGACCGACACCGAACGCGAGCCGGAGGAACCGGACAGCGAACGGGAGAGCCGCCCGGAGACCGAACGCCGGGAGGTCGACGAGCGGGACGACGCCCGCGACGACGCACCCGAGCCGGACCGCTGCGAGGCACTGCCGCTCCCCCGGCTCCCGGCCCCGCCGCCCGCGACACCCGTGGGCGGCGAACTCACCATGCCCGTCGGGGACACGACCGGTGCGAGACCGCACGTGTCGCAGTACAGCTCACCGCCGCCCATGTCCTCGTAGCCTCCCCCGCACCCGGGGCGCTGGCACTGCGTACTCATGATGTCTCCCCCTGTCCGTCGTGCCCGCCCCGGGAGCGCGGTGTCAGCAGATCGGTCGCCGCCTGCTGGTAGCGCAGCACCGCCTGTCCGGCGACGCGCAGATCGCACGGGGCGCTCCACAGCATGCGGCGGGCCGCGTCGTAGCGCTCGGTCAGGAGCGGATCCTCCGCCAGACCGTGCCGGGCCACCTTCGCCCGGTAGGCGTCCAGCCTGCCGCGCAGCTCCGCCCGGACCGCGAGCGGCGCCGTGACCGACGTCAACGACTCCCGGGCGCGCATCAACTCCTCCTCCGCCTCGCGCTCCAGCGAGTCGAGCAGCGGCGACAGCCGGTTCCACTGGGCGTGCCTGCGGTACTCCGACGCGGCCTCCAGCCGCTCGTGCAGCGCGGTGGGCGGGCCGCTCACCGCGGGCACCTCCGAGGCGGCGATCTTCGCCAGCACCTCACCGCGCGCCGAACGCGCCTCGGTGAGCGTACGGTTCGCGCGCGACAGCAGGTCACGCACCTGGGCCAGGCGCTGCTCGGCGTCCTGCCGGACCGCGAGCACCGCCTCGATCTCCCGGCGCACGTCCTCCAGGGCACGCGCCGCCCGGTCGTATCGCGTGGTGTCGGGACGCCCCCCGCCGGGTGCGGCACTGCCCGGACCCGGCACCCAGAACGCCAGCGGATCGGAGATCACCTGCGCCCGCAGCGCCGTCAGTTCCCCGGCGATCGACACCAGGTCGTCTCCGGCCGGATGCTCCCCCGGACGCACGCCGACGGAGTGCGCCAGCGAGCCGGTGCGGCGCAGCTCGGCGGCCAGCAGGTCTATCCGGGCGGGCAGCGCCGACCACACGGAGTCCGCCGAGAGGACCATGTCCAGCGCGTGGGCGTACAGGTCGTTCATCCGGGCGACCAGTTCCTCCAGCGTGAACCGCTCGGAGAGCCGGGCGGGACCCGTGAGCGGGGCCCCGGGGCCGGCCGCTCCCTGGTTCGCCACGGTCACCCCGTCGCCGCGCAGCAGGTCGGTCAGGGCCATCAGGTCGCTCCTGCCCGGATAGCGGCGCCTGCCCCGGATCTCACGGGCCGAGGCCAGCGCCGCGGCGTAGGCCTCGAAGTACGTCCACAGCAGCGTGATCGACTGTTCGGCGGAGGCCCAGCGCTCCTTGGTGACACCGGTCAGCCCGGCGCCCTCCAGGAGCCGGCGGCCGGCATGCTCCTCCAGGGCGAAGAGCGAGGTCTCGATGGCCTCGTGCTCCGCGCCGAGCCGGGCCAGCGTACGGTCCGCCTCGTCCCGGCCCATGACCGGGCCGGGGGGCCTCCCCGCGAAGCTGGGGAAGGATCCCGCCACGCCCATCGATCACCTCTCCGCTCGATTCGCCGGGCCGGGGCCCGGACTGGTCAGTTGCTCCGGTACTTCGGAGCCGGGGGTCCGGTGATCCCCGGCAGGCCCGTCGCCAGCCACTTGCGGTACGACACCATCCAGGGGCTGTCCGCCCCGCCCCGGCGGTAGTCGACCAGCACCTTGTTGATCCGCGCCACCAGGTCGTCGGCGCCGAGCTTGGCGGCGACGCCGTAGTACTCCGTGGTGAACGGCTTGTCGCCCTTGAGCTCCACCGCCGGGTCCTGCGCCGCCTGGCCGGCCGCCAGCGCGTTGTCCGTGACCACCGCGTCGACCTCGCCGAGCTGCAGCCGGACCAGGCAGTCCAGCTGGTTGGGCACGGTCAGGCGGTCGGGGTCCTGCGCGGTGCCTTCGTCCTCGTCCTCGAACACCGCGCCGAAGGACTTCCCGTGCAGCGCGTCGTTCGCCGTGGAGCCCTCGGCCGTGCAGACCCGCTTCCCCTTCAGCGAGTCGTCGTACCCGCTGATGTCCGAGTCCTTCGGGGCGAGCACCTGCTGACCGGCCTGGAAGTACGCCGTGGAGAACGCGACCTGGTCGAGACGCCTGCAGTTGATCGTCATCGTCCGCACGACGACGTCGACCCGGTCGTGCTCCAGCGCCGCGATGCGCTGGTTGGTCGGTATGGCGCGGAAGATCACCGCGTCGGGATCGCCGAGCAGGTCCTCGGCGATGGCCCGCACCAGGTCGATGTCGAACCCTTCGAGCGTGCCGGTCTCCGGATTGCGGTACCCCCACCGGAAGCTGTTCTGGTCGACACCCGCTATCAGCTTCCCGCGCTCGCGGATCTTCGCGATGTTCGGGCCGTCGGCGCCCGACGGGGGGAGGCTCGCCTCCGGATCCTCGCAGGTGTCGGCCTTCAGCGGCATCGTCGCGCCGGCGCCGTGGCCGGCGCCCGCGGCACCGAACGTGCCGTCGCCGTGCGCGAGCGGCAGCAGCGTCAGGCAGGCCGTGACGGCGCAGGCCACCGCCATGCCCGTCACGCCGCCCCAGCCGCGCAGCCTGCCGCGTGCGGCCCAGCCTTTCGCCCCGGTCATCGCTCGTCCCCTCACCGGTACTCCGAGAGCCTGCGGTTGACCCCGACGATCGCGGCGACCGCACCCAGCACGGCGAGGACGGCGGCCCCGGCCGGCAGCCCGCCCAGCGCCCCGCGCCCGCTCCTGGCAGCGGCGTCGAACTCGCCCTGCTCATGGGCGAGCGCCTGCCGCAGCGCGCCGTCGACCAGTTCGAAGCACTCACCCGTGGAGCCCTCCGGACCGATGATCTGCTTCAACGCACCGTCGTAGTCGCCCCGGTCGTCGGTCGTCCGGGCCTTTTTGTGGCGGTCCTGCCACTCGGACACACTGGTGATGGCACTCGCCACCGGCTTGCTCCCACTGGAGTCGTCGGCGAGCTCCTCCGCGTCGGCGAGCTGCGCGGCGAGGGCCTTCATTCCCGTGCCGTAGTCGGTCTCGTACTTGTCGCGCGTGCCGTCCGGGGTGAGCACGGCGCCCCGGGCGACCAGCGTGAGGTTCTCGTTGGCGCGTGCCTTCAGGGAGTTGATCCTGGCCTTGTTCAGGACGTCGAGGGACTCCTGTCCGTGGACCATCGCGTCGCGCATCTCGGCCCTGGCCACCGTGTGCCCCACGGCCAGCCACAGCAGCACCACCGTCGCCGCCGCCGTCGCGGCGAGCAGCCCGTGGTTGAGGACGCGGTTCGTCCTGCGGTAGTTGCGCCGCTGCATCCACACCAGTGCGGCCAGCGCCACGATGCCCGCGGCCAGCGAGAGGAACGGCCACCTGCGGGCGTCGGACGAGTCGGTGCCGAGCCTGCCGGTCTCCGCGGCGTACAACCGCTCCGCCGCGGGCAGGAGTTCGTTCGTCATCTTCTGGTTGGCGTACCGGAGGTAGGCGCCGCCGAGCGGAAGCCCCTGGCGGTTGTTGGCCCGCGCCCGCTCGACGAGGCCCGTGTACTCGGGCAGCAGCTCTCCCAGGGTGGTGATCTCCCGGTGCGAGGAGGTCGAGGCGTCGGTGCTCGCCGCGGCCCTCACCAGGAGCCGGGAGGCCTCCTTGATGTCCCGCTCGTACTGCGCGTGCACGTCCTCGGGCTCCTGAGCCCCCGCCAGGAAACCGCTCGCCGCCATCGTGTCCGCGTCGGCCAGCGAACGGTAGATGTCCGCCGCGTCCGCGCTGAGCGGCTGGCTGCGGGTCACCACGTCGTGCGCGGCCTCGGCCCGGTCCGCGATCTCCAGATACGTGACCGCGCCGAACACCAGCACCAGCAGGGCGAGTACGGCGCCGTAGATCTGCAGCCGGCCCGGCTCGGTCGTCGCGGCGGAGCGCAGCCGCTCGACGGCCACGGCCCGGGCGCCACGGCGCTGCGCGGGTACGGTCGCGGGTGCGGCCCGCGGCCCCGGCGCGGGCTCATGCGGCGCGGTCCCGCTCGGCGGGTATGTCACTCGACCTCCCCCTCGGTCACCGACGACGGCCCCGGCCCCCTGCCGAGGAGGGCTGATGCCCGGCCAGAAGTATGGCCGTAAGGACCGGTATTCACCAGGAACAACCGGATCCCGCACCGGATCGATCTCCCCCCACCATGAACACGTATGGCGCGACGGATCGGTTCCCGTGCGGAAGGGGCGCCGCGCGGCGCCGAAGCCGCGTGACGCCCCCACCTGCGGTGCCATTGTGTCAGGCGTAGTACGAGCGCAGCCTCCCGTGGGCCGCCGGAGGCGCCGCCACGTGGTCGAGCCCGAGCAACGCGGCCCCCAGCACCGGGGGCTGGGCGACCACCCGCACCACCGCCCCGGGGGCGCGTCCGGCGAGCAGCTCCGCGATCCGGCCGTCCAGCCGGGGGTGCCGAGCCGCGAGCACGCTGCCCCCCAGCACCACGGGAACCTCCTCGGCGAGCAGACCGAGCCGGCCCATCGCGACGGACGCCATCGCGACGACCTCGTCCGCCAGCCGGTCCACCAGGGCGCCCGCCACCGGGTCCCCGGCGGCGCTCGTCGCGAACAGCACCGGAGTCAGCTCGTGGCGGCGGCCGTCGGGGATCAGCCCCCTGTGCAGCGCCTCGATCAGCTCGTACATCGAGCCGAGCCCGAAGTGCCCCGGCAGCGCACGGGCCAGCTCCGTCGGCTTCCCGCGGCCGTCCTCGGCCCGCGCGGCGAACCACAGCGCCTCGTCCGCGAGCCCCGAACCGCCGCCCCAGTCACCCGATATGCGTCCGATCGCGGGGAAGCGCGCGGTGCGGCCGTCGGGCACCATGCCCACGCAGTTGATCCCGGCGCCGCACACGACGGCCACCCCGCGCGGCTCGTCCACCCCCGCGCGCAGGATCGCGAAGGTGTCGTTGCGCACCTCCACCGTGCCGCCCCATCCCCGCCGCAGCAGAGCCTCGGTCAGCTCGGCCTCCTCGACGGGGAGATCGGCGTTGGCCAGGCACGCCGACACGTGGGCGACGCCGGCGACGTCCTCCTCGCACCGCGCGAGCGCCTGCCCGACCACCGCCGCCAGGATGTCGACGGCCGGCTCCACCCCGACGACCGGCGGCTGGAAGCCGCCGCCGCGCGCCGTGGACAGGACCGTGCCGTCCTCGCCGATCAGTGCCACATCGGTCTTGCTGTTCCCCGCGTCGATGGCGAGGACCGATGCGTTCACGCCCACGGCAGGTGCTCCCGGTTGTGCGCGATCAGCTTGTCCGTGAGCGCCTCGGCGTACTCGAACTGGCCCACGAGCGGGTGCGAGAGCAGCGCCTTGAACACCCGGTCCCGGCCGCCGCGCAGGGCGGCGTCCAGCGCCAGGTCCTCGTACGCCGTGACGGACCCGACGAGCCCCGCGTAGAGCGGGTCGAGCGCGGGGACCGCGAGGGGGACGGCGCCCGCGCCGTCGACGCGCGCCTGCACCTCGATCACCGCGTCGTCCGGGAGGAACGGCAGCGTGCCGTCGTTGCGGGTGTTGACCACCTGCACCGCGGAGCCGCCCCCGCCGAGCAGGGAGGCCGCCAGGTCGACGGCCGCCTCCGAGTAGTAGGCCCCGCCGCGCTTGGCGAGCAGTTCCGGCTTCTCGTCCAGCGCCGGATCGCCGTACATGGCCAGGAGTTCCTTCTCCATCGCGGCGACCTCCGCCGCCCGGGACGGCTTCGTGCCGAGCTCCCGGACGACCTCGTCGTGCGCGTAGAAGTACCGCAGGTAGTACGAGGGGACGACACCGAGCCGGTCCACGAGCTGCCGGGGCATGCGCAGGTCGCCCGCGATCGTGTCGCCGTGCTCCGCCAGCAGCTTCGGCAGGACGTCCTCGCCGTCCGGGCCGCCGAGGCGCACCCCGAGCTCCCACGAGAGGTGGTTGAGACCGACGTGGTCGAGGTGCACCTCGCGCGGAGCGACGTCCAGCAGCCGCGCGAACTTCCGCTGGAAGCCGATCGCGACGTTGCACAGCCCCACCGCCTTGTGACCGGCCTGGAGCAGTGCCCGGGTCACGATGCCGACCGGGTTGGTGAAGTCGATGATCCAGGCGTCCGGGTTGGTGCGCCGGACCCGCTCGGCGATGTCCAGGACGACCGGCACCGTGCGCAGCGCCTTGGCGAGGCCGCCGGCCCCGGTGGTCTCCTGGCCGACGCAGCCGCACTCCAGCGGCCAGGTCTCGTCCTGGTTGCGCGCGGCCTGCCCGCCGACGCGCAGCTGGAGCAGCACCGCGTCCGCGCCCTCCACCCCCGCGTCCAGGTCGGCCGTGGTCGTGATCCGCCCCGGATGGCCCTGCTTGGCGAAGATCCGCCGCGCCAGGCCGCCGACGAGCTCCAGCCGGTCGGCCGCCGGGTCGACGAGCACGAGCTCCTCGATGGGCAGGGTGTCCCGCAGACGTGCGAAACCGTCGATCAGTTCGGGTGTGTAGGTGGACCCGCCACCCACTACTGCGAGCTTCATGTCAGCCCTTTACTCCGGTCAGTGTGACGCCCTCGACGAATGCCTTCTGGGCGAAGAAGAAGACGGCGATCACGGGGGCCATGACCAGAACGGTCGCGGCCATGGTCAGGTTCCAGTCGGTGTGGTGCGCGCCCTTGAAGGATTCCAGGCCGTAACTCAGTGTCCAGGCGGCCGGGTTCTCGGAGGCGTAGATCTGCGGCCCGAAGTAGTCGTTCCACGCGGCGAAGAACTGGAACAGGGCGATCGCCGCGATGCCGGGCCTGGCCATCGGCAGCACGACCCTGACGAGGGTGCGGAACTCGCCGCAGCCGTCGACCTTCGCGGCGTCCAGGTACTCGTCGGGGATCGTGAGGAGGAACTGCCGCAGCAGGAAGATGGAGAACGCGTCGCCGAACGCCATCGGGATGATGAGCGGCCAGAGCGTGCCGGAGAGGTCCAGCTGCTTCGCCCAGAACAGGTACATCGGGATGATGACGACCTGCGGCGGCAGCATCATCATCGAGATGACGAGCATCAGGGAGAGCCGCCGTCCCCGGAAGCGGAACTTCGCCAGCGCGTAGGCGACGGGCACGGACGAGAGCACCGTCAGGACGGTGCCCACCCCCGCGTACAGCAGGGTGTTGCGCCACCAGGTCAGGAACCCCGGGGTGTCGAGGACCCGCCGGTAGTTCTCCCACTCCCAGGTGTCGGGCGTGAGGTCCCTGGTCAGCGCCTGCTGGTCGCTCATCAGCGAGGTCAGCAGGACGAAGACGAACGGCAGGACGAAGAACAGCGCGGCCGCGACACCGAGCGAGTGCACCGCGATCCAGTGCAGCAGCGCCTTGCGGCGGGCGGTGCGTTCGGCGGGGGTGGCCGCCCCGTCGGCCGTGCGGGGCCGGGGCGGGTCGAGGAGTTGGGTCATGACTCAGTCACCGGCCTGGATCAGGTTGTTGCGGCCCCGCATCAGCAGTGCGGTGAAGGCCATGGCCAGGGCGAACAGCACGAGGGCGACGACGCAGGCGGAGCCGTAGTCGAAGCGCTGGAAACCGAGGTTGTAGACCAGCTGGGGCAGCGTGAGTGTCGACTTGTCGGGATATCCCGGCTCGAACTGCTGCCCGGAGCCGCCGATGACTCCCGACGCGACCTTCCCGGCCACGAGGGGCTGGGTGTAGTACTGCATCGCCTGGATCACCCCCGTGACCACGGCGAACAGCACGATCGGCGAGATGTTCGGCAGCGTGACGAAGCGGAACCGCTGCCAGGCCGAGGTGCCGTCCAGCTCGGCTGCCTCGTACTGCTCACGGGGCACGTCGAGGAGCGCCGCCATGAAGATCACCATGAGGTCCCCGATGCCCCACACCGCGAGCATCGTGAGCGCCGGCTTCGACCAGGAGGCGTCGTTGAACCAGCCCGGCGTCGGCAGCCCCAGGTCGCCCAGGATCGCGTTGACGGGGCCCGTGCCCGGGTTCAGCAGGAAGACGAAGGCGAGCGTCGCGGCCACCGGCGGGGCGAGGTAGGGCAGGTAGAAGAAGGTGCGGAACAGCCCCGTGCCCGTCTTGATCTTCGTGATCAGCATGCCGATGCCGAGCCCGAACACCACCCGGCAGCTGACCATGACGAGCACCAGCCACAGGGTGTTGCGCAGCGAGGGCCAGAACATCGGGTAGTCGCCGAAGACGTACGTCCAGTTCGTCAGCCCGTTGAAGGACGGCGCCCCGAAGCCGTCGTACTTCATGAACGAGAAGTACACGGTCGAGATCATCGGGTACGCGAAGAAGACGGCGAACCCGATCAGCCAGGGCGACATGAAGGCCGCCGTCCGCAGCGCCGATCTGCGGCGCTTGGAGCGGAGCGTGTGCGTGGTCATCGGGGGACTACTCCGCCTTGGCGATGTCGGTGTCGATCTGCGCGGCGGTCTCCGCCAGACCGGCCTTCAGGTCCTTCACCGCGCCCTTCTCGTACTGGAAGCCGAAGTCCTGGATGGTCTGCTGGTACGCCGAGCCGTTGACCGCGCCGTCCGGGGTGCTGGACTTCGGGTGCTGCGCGATGTCGAGGAACGTCTTGAAGCGCGGGTCGAACTTCAGGCCGGGCGACTTGAGCGCCGCGAAGGTGGAGGGCACGTTGCGGATGCCGTTGGCGAAGTCGACCACCGCCTGCGTGTCGCTGGTCATGAACTTCATGAGCTCCCAGGCCGCGTTCTGCTTCTTGCTGGCCGGGGCTATGCCCATGATCGTGCCGGACAGGAAGCCCTTGCCGTAGCTGTCGGCCTCGTCGTCGGCGACCGGCATGGGGGCCACACCGATCTCGAACGGCACCTTGGCGTCCGCCGCCATGCCGAGGCGCCACTCGCCGTCCAGCTGCATCGCGACCTGGCCGGTGTGGAAGGGGTGCTTGGCCCCCCACTCGTCACCGAACGTGCCCCGGTACTTCTCCAGCTTCTCGTATCCGCCGAGGTCCTCGACCAGCTGCTTCTGGTACGTGAACATCTCGGCGAACGCCGGGTCCTCGGCGATGTTCGACTTGCCGTCGGTGTCGAAGTACGCGTGGTCCCACGAGGACAGGTAGTGGTCGGCGACCGTCTCGTAGCCGTGGAACGTCGGCATGAAGCCCAGCTGTTCGTAGCCGTCGCCCTTGCTCACCGTCAGCTTCTTGGCGACCGAGGCCAGCTCGGACATGGTCTTCGGGGGCGCGGTGATGCCGGCCTTCTCGAAGGCGTCCTTGTTGTAGTAGAGCCCGTACGCGTCGGCGAGCAGCGGCAGCGCGCAGCGCTTGCCCTCGAACTGCGTGTAGTCCAGCAGGACCTTGGGGAAGGTCTTCTCCAGGTCCAGCTTCGACTTCTCGATGAACGGGCCGAGGTCGGCGAAGGCCCCGGACGAGCAGAACTTGCCGACGTTCGAGGTGGTGAAGGAGGACACCACGTCCGGACCGTTCGAACCACCGGCCCGCAGCGCCTGGTTGAGCTTGTCGTCGTTGATGTTGCCGACGACCCTGACGGTGATGTTGGGGTGGGTCTTCTCGAACCGGTCGACGTTGTCCTGGACCGCCTTCACCTCGGAGGGCGCGCTCCAGCCGTGCCAGAAGTTGATCGTGGTCTTCGCGTTCGGGTCGTCGTTCGCACCGGACTCGGTCTGGCCCGTACAGGCGGTGGCGAGTACCGAGATCGCGGCGACGGCGACGGCCGTGGTGGTCATCGTGCGGCTTCTGCGCATGACAAAGCTCCCAGGGACAGGGGAAGAAGGAGAAGGGGAGTGGGACAGAGGTGGTGCGGGAGGTGCGGGGGAGTGCTGCGGGGTCAGCGGGAGGTGTCGAACACTTCGTCGCGGGTGTCCGCCAGGGCGCGTTCCAGGGCGCCCCGCAGGACCGGGTGCCGGTCGATCAGCCCGAGGGCGAGACGTGGCCGGGACGCCGCCAGCTCGGCGAGTTCGGACTGGACCAGGGACAGCAGCCGATCGCCGCCGGCGGAGACCAGTCCGCCCGAGAGGACGATCAGCCCCGGGTCGAGCACGGCGGTGACGGACGCGAGCCCGGTGGCGAGGCGCTGCGCGTACTGCCGCAGGAGCTCGGTGAGGGCCGGGTCCCGCTCGTACTCCGCCGCGGCCCGGGCGAGGAGCCCTGCGGCGACCTCCGTGTACGGCTGGTGCGGGGTCTCGATGCCGAGGGCGGTGGCGAGCCTCGGCACGGCCTGCGCGCCCGCCAGCTCCTGGAAACCGCCGGCGTTCGCCTTCACCACCTGACGCACCAGCGGGGTGCCGGGCACGGGCAGGAAGCCGACCTCGCCCGCGCCGCCGGTGAAGCCGCGGTGCAGCCTGCCGTTGATGACGAGGGCGGCGCCGAGGCCCTCCTCGTTCCACAGGAGGACGAAGTCCTCGTGACCGCGGGCCGCGCCGAGCCGCTGTTCGGCCACCGCGACCAGGTTGACGTCGTTCTCGTACTCCACCGGCATCGGCAGGATGGCGGCCAGCTCGTCCAGCAGCGTGGGGGAGTGCCAGCCGGGCAGGTGCGAGGCGTAGCGCAGCCGGCCCGTGCCGGGATCGAACGCCCCGGGGGTGCCGACGACGACCCGGTGCACGTCGGCCCGGGTGATGCCGGCGTCCTTGACCGCGCCGTCCAGGGCGTCCGTCACCTGGCGCACCACGCCTCCGGCGCGCCGTGCGGAGGCGGGCACCTCGTACGTGCCGACGGTCGCGCCGGTCACGTCCGCGACGGCCGCGACGATCCGCTGGGCGGTCACGTCCAGCCCCGCCACGTGGGCGGCCCCGGCGTTGACCGCGTACAGCTGGGCGCTGGGACCGGGCCGCCCCTCGCTCGTGCCGGTGGCGACGACGAGCCCCGCCGCCTCCAGCCGGGCCAGGAGCTGCGACGCCGTGGGCTTGGACAGGCCCGTCAGCTTCCCGATCCGCGTGCGGGTGAGCGGGCCGTGCTCCAGCAGCAGGTCGAGGGCCGCCCGGTCGTTCATGGCGCGCAGCACGCGGGGCGTGCCCGGGGTGGTTCCGGCCATGAGTGACACCCGCCCTCTGTTAGGAAAGTTTCCTGTTCATTGAGGAACGTAGGCGCGATGTCACGCGGCCGTCAATGGAAAACGCCCCCGAGGCAACCGAAGCGTTACCTCCGGGGGCGTGGCGGTGCGGCGACCGGCCGCCGGCGGCGGTCACGGGGAGGGCGGGCCGGAGCCCGAAGGGATTCCCCGGCGAGCGCGCCGCCCGTTCGTCGCGGCGTCCGTTCGTCGCGGCGTCCGGCCGCGCTACTTCGTGAGGTTCGTCGGCGGTATCGGAGTGGCCGCCAGCGACTGCGGCGAGGTCGTCGAGGCGTAGGCGGAGGGAGCCGCCATGCCCGCCGTCGGGTCGGCGGCGGACTCGCCGTCCGCCGGGAGCGGCAGGGCGCCGACCATCCGGACGCCGGCCGAGTCGAGCGCCTGCTTGATCCGCCAGCGCAGCTCGCGCTCCACGCCCAGGGACTTGCCCGGCATCGTCTTCGCCGTGACCCTGACGGTCATCGAGTCCAGCAGCACCGCGTCCAGGCCGAGCACCTCCACCGGGCCCCACAGCCGCTCCGACCAGGGCTCCTCCTTGGTCATGGCCTCGGCCGCGCCGCTGATCGCGCCGCGGACCACGTCCAGGTCCTCGGAGGGGCGGACCGTGACGTCGACGCCGGCCGTGGACCAGCCCTGGCTGAGGTTGCCGATCCGCTTCACCTCGCCGTTGCGGACGTACCAGATCTCACCGTTGTCGCCGCGCAGCTTGGTGACCCGCAGGCCGACCTCGATGACCTCGCCGGAGGCGACGCCCGCGTCGATCTGGTCGCCCACGCCGTACTGGTCCTCCAGGATCATGAAGACCCCGGAGAGGAAGTCGGTGACGAGGTTGCGGGCGCCGAAGCCCAGGGCCACGCCGGCCACACCGGCGGAGGCCAGCAGCGGGGCCAGATCGATCTTGAAGGCGCCCAGGATCATCAGGGAGGCCGTGCCGAGGATCAGGAACGACGTGACCGAGCGCAGGACGGAACCGATCGCCTCGGAGCGCTGGCGACGACGCTCCGCGTTGACCAGCAGACCGCCGAGAGCGGTGCCCTCCACCGCCTGGGCGCTGCGGTTCATCCGGTCGATGAGGTTGGTGAGGGCCCGCCGGATCAGGTAGCGCAGCACGATCGCGATGGCCGCGATCAGGATGATGCGCAGACCGGTGTTCAGCCAGGTGGACCAGTTCTCCTCGACCCAGCCCGCGGCGTTTCCGGCCCGCTCGGCGGCTTCGTCCAGCGAGCCGGGGGTCCCGGGTGACGGGGCGACGGCCAAGAGGGCGGACAAGGGCACGGCGGGGACCTCCAGGTGGGGTGACGGCAGCCCGTCCACACTAACGAAGCCGGAGGAGTGGTTCGTTGCTCCGGCAGGGGGAGAGACGGGGCTCACGCGGGGATACACGGTGTGTGGCCGATCTCATGCGGGGTCCGCCGCCCTGCTGAGGCGCCGGTTCCGGGACGACCGGGTGCGCGCGCGGCCGGGCGGTGAGGAAAATCCCTCCGGCCCGTTACCCGCACGTGGTGGCGCTCGGACCAGGCATGAGGAGAGACTGAGATCGGATCGTCCCGGCGCGAGCCACGCGTCGCCGGCGTACAAGGAGGCATCCACGTGCCGCACGTCCTGGTTCTCAACGCTTCGTACGAGCCGCTCGGCGTCGTACCTCTGCGCCGCGCACTCGTCCTCGTCCTCGAGAACAAGGCCATCTGCCTCGAGGAGTCCGGCGCCTTCATGCACAGTGCCACCCGTGCCGTGCCGGCCCCCAGCGTCGTCCGCCTGAAGCGGTTCGTGCGGGTCCCCTACCGAGGCCCCGTGCCCCTCACCCGCCGGGCCCTCTTCGCGAGGGACGGAGGCCGCTGCATGTACTGCGGGGCCGCCGCCACCAGCGTCGACCACGTCATTCCCCGCAGCCGCGGCGGACAGCACGCCTGGGACAACGTGGTGGCCGCCTGCCGCCGCTGCAACCACGTCAAGGCCGACCGCCACCTGCCCGAGCTGGGATGGCGGCTGCGCCATCAGCCCGCCCCGCCCAGCGGGCTCGCCTGGCGGATCATCGGGACCGGACACCGGGATCCGCGCTGGCTGCCCTACCTGCAGCCGTTCGGTGCGGAGGACGTGATGGCCCGCATCGACGGCGTCTCCGCCTGACGGCGCGACCGGCGGGGCCTTCGCCGTCCCGCCGGCCCCAGGGCTTCTCCGCGACCGCGTGGGCTCCACCGATCACAGCGAGTAGCCGTACTCGCCCCCCGAGGACGAGGCCTTCGCCGTGCGCGCCAGGTCGGGGCCGGGCTGAGGACGACCCGCAGGGCGCGGGGGAGTGTCCATGTGCGGGGCCGTCGTGCCGGATGTGCCCGGGGTGACGCGAGATCCGGGCGGGGCGCACGCGCGGGTGCTGCCGAGTGGCCGAAAACCGCCCGGACCTGGCGTGCGGGGAACCGAATGTGACCCACGGCACGTTCGACTCGTTGGTATAACGCGTATGTCACGTTCACGTCTGCGGCCGCGCCGGCTGGGTAGGTCTGCCCTGTCCTGTCGTCCACGGCCAGGAGGCCGACGTGCCCGCTTCCGCACAGCTCCTGCTCTCCGCCCTCTCCAAACAGGTACCGAGCCTCATGGATTGCGATCCGCCGGCAGCCGAGAACTCCCCGACCGCCACCGTCCCTCCGATGATCAGCGAGCTGCCGCTCGCCTACGTCTCCGACCTGACCGGTGAAGCCGCCTTCGCCGACGCGCCGCTCACCAGCGAGCCTCCGCTCGCCGACGCCACACCTCTCACGAGCGAGCCTCCGCTCGCCGCCGTCGCCCCTCTGACCAGCGAGCCGACAGCACCCGGCACCGCAGGGGGCATGGAGTCCCCAGGAGTCTGAATGGGCTTGTCCCGGCTCGCCGAACTGCACGGCGTCGCCACCTCCTTCTCCCCGTCCGCGGATGTCACGGTGTCCGTCCCCGACGGCACGGTCACGGCCGTGCTCGCCGCGCTGGGCGTCGAAGCCGCCACGCCCGCCGAGGTGGGGAGATCACTCGCCGCGGCCGAGTCCGCGGCGGCCTCCCGCCTCCTCCCGCCGACGGTGGTGGTCTGGTCGGGAGAGCCGCTTCCGGCCGTGCTGACCGCACTGCCGCCCGGATCGGCCGTGACGGTCGACCCCGAGCCGGAGGCCGCCGGAGCGTCCTCGCCCCTGACGATGCGGGTGACACCGGCCCCGGCCCGGGGCGCGGCGGACGTGCCCTCCTGGTGGGCCGGACCGCCCCCGGGTGTGCACCGGCTGACGGTCCGCACCCCCGACCACCACCACGCCGCCGCCACGCTCGTCGTCGCCCCGGACCGCGTGCCGCAGCCCGCCGGGCGGACGCACGGCTTCCTGGTCCAGCTCTACTCGCTGCTCTCCGCCCGGTCCTGGGGCATGGGTGACCTCGGCGACCTGGCCGACCTCGCCACCTGGTCGGGCCGCACCCTGGGCAGCGGATTCGTGCAGGTCAACCCCTTGCACGCCGCGGTGCCCGGCAAGCCGACCGACCCCTCCCCCTACCGGCCCTCCTCGCGGCGCTTCCCCGACCCGGTCCACCTCCACATCGAGTCGATCCCGGAGTACGGCCACGTCCCCGAGCCCGGCAGGGCCGCACTCGACGACCTGCGCCAGGAGGCCGCCGCACTGCGCGAAGCCGTCCTGAACAAGGGCGCGCTGATCGACCGTGACGCCGTCTGGGAGCTCAAGAGGCAGGCACTGGAGCTGATCCACCAGGTCCCCCTGACGCCCGGCCGCCGCGCCGACTACTGCGACTTCCTCGCCGAACAGGGACGGGCCCTGGAGGACCACGCCCTGTGGTGCGCGCTGGCCGAGGTGCACGGCTCCCGGTGGCGCGAGTGGCCCGAAGGGCTGCGGGACCCGCGCTCCCCGGCGAGCGCCCGGGCGCGGTCCGCCCTCATGGACCGTGTCGACTTCCACTGCCGGCTCGCCTGGCTCACCGACACCCAGCTCGCCGCCGCCCAGAGCGCCGCACGGGAGTCCGGCATGGCGGTCGGGATCGTCCACGACCTGGCCGTGGGCGTGCACCCCGACGGCGCCGACGCCTGGTCCCAGCAGGACGCCTTCGCGCGCGGCATGTCCGTCGGCGCGCCCCCCGACGCCTTCAACGCCCACGGCCAGGACTGGGGCCTGCCCCCCTGGCGCCCGGACGCCCTCGCGGCCTCCGGGTTCGCCCCGTACCGCAATCTGCTGCGCGGGCTGCTCGCGCACGCCGGAGCCCTGCGCATCGACCACGTCATGGGCCTCTTCCGGCTCTGGTGGGTGCCCGAAGGCCGTCCGCCCACCGAGGGCACCTATGTCGGCCACGACGCGGAGGCCATGCTCGCGGTCCTCGTCCTGGAGGCGCACCGGGCCGGTGCCGTCGTCATAGGGGAGGACCTCGGCACCGTCGAACCGGGTGTGCGCGAGGCGCTCGCCCGGCGCGGCGTGCTCGGCACCTCCGTGCTCTGGTTCGAGCGCGACTGGGACGGCACCCGGCGGCCGCTCGCCCCCGAGAAGTGGCGCCGGGACTGCGTCGCCACGGCCACCACCCACGACCTGCCGTCCACGGCCGCCCGGCTGACGGGCGACCATGTGACGCTCCGCCACCGCCTCGGGCTGCTGACCCGGAGCCTGGAGCAGGAACTGGCCGAGGACGCCGCCGACACGGCCGAGTGGCTCGCCTACCTGGCCAGGCTGCGGCTGCTGCCCGAGGGCGAGGGGGACGAGGAGGGAGCCGTCCGCGCGGTGCACCGCTTCCTGCTGCGGACCCCGGCCCGGATGGCGGGTGTGTGGCTCCCGGACACCGTGGGCGACCGGCGCCCGCAGAACCTCCCCGGCACCTGGGACCAGTACCCCAACTGGCGCCTGCCCATCGCCGACGCGGAGGGGCATCCCGTCACCCTGGAGGAGATCGCCGCGTCACCGCGGCTGCACCGGCTGATGGCCGTACTCGCGCCGCCCCGGGGCGGTGCGGGCGTCCCGAACGGCCGGGGCGCGCCGGAGCGTCGGGGCGCACCGGCAGCCCGTACGGCACCCCCGGACGCGCGCCCGTCGTAGGCGTTCGCTACGTTTGCACCGTGGACAAGAAGAACGCTATGCGCGCCGGCGCCGTCGCGGCCGGTACGACGCTGATGATGCTGCTCATGTCGTCCCCCGCGCTCGCGCTCACCCGCGACGACGGTGACGACCCGGGGTCCGGCCTGAGCGTGCTGGAGACCCTGGGTCTCTACGTCGGGCTGCCGATCCTCATCTTCCTGGTGATCGTGGGCCTCGTCATGGTCCTCGACCGGTCCAGGAAGCACGCCTAGCCAGTTCTCCCGAGTGCGCCGCCGGTACGCAGTACCGCGCGGCGCACCGGCATGTCCGGTCCCGGGTAGGTTGCGCCCATGACCGAGTGGGACGTCAAGAAGCTCCGCATCCTGCGCACGCTGCGCGACCGGGGCACGGTCACCGCGACCGCCGAGGCCCTCCTCATGACGCCCTCGGCGGTGTCGCAGCAGCTGACCAACCTCGCCAGGCAGCTCGGGGTGCCGCTGCTCCAGGCACAGGGCCGCCGGGTCCGCCTGACCGACGCCGCCCACCTCGTGCTGCGTCACGCCGAGGCGGTCTTCGCCCAGTTGGAGCAGGCGGACGCAGAACTGACCGGCTATCTGCGCGGCGAGGCCGGACAGGTGCGGGTCGGCGCGTTCTCGACGGCCGTACCCGCCCTCGTCGTGCCGGCCGTCCGGCTCCTGCGGGCCGGGGGCCGTCCCGGTCCCGAGGTGCGCGTCCGGGAGGCGGAGGCCGCGCAGGCGTACGAGCTGCTCTCGGCCGGGGAGGTGGATCTGGCGCTCTCCCTCGCGGCGCACGCCCCGACGGCCCGCGACCCCCGCTTCACGCTCGTCCCGCTGCTCGCCGACCCCCTCGACGTCGCCCTGCCCGCGGACCACGGCCTCGCCCGCACACCCGGCCTGAGGCTGGCCGATCTCGCCTCGGAGCCCTGGATCTTCGGCGGCTCGGGCCCGTGGTCGGAGATCACGAGGGCCGCGTGCGAGGCGGCGGGCTTCGTGCCGGAGCAGGCGCACAGCGCCTCGGGCTGGACCGCGATCCTGGCCATGGTGGAGGCGGGCATGGGGGTGGCGCTGGTGCCCCGGATGGCGTCGGCCGCCGACCGCTGGGGCGACACGGTGGCCATGCGGGTGCTGGAGGCGGACCGGCCGCACCGGCACGTGGTGGCCGCGGTGAGGCAGGGCGCCGACCGGGGCCCCGCGGTGGCGCGGGTGCTGGAGGCTCTGCGGCGGGCGGCGGAGGACGTGGCCGGAGACCGGATCGTTAAGAAGATCTGATGAGACCGTGCGAAAACTTTCGATGGACCTGACGGGTCGATCCGGTCGACAGTCGGGTCATGACCACCGACGCGAGCAAGACCGCATTCGACGAGTCCGACCCCCACGCGAACGACGCGGCCCCTTACGGCGGGGGTGACCCGTACGCCGACTACCGCGACGCCCCCGGCCTCCCCTTCACCGGCCTCGTCGACCTCGCGGACCGCCGCCTCGGCGCGGGCGTCATCGCCGCCAACGACGAGTTCTTCGCCGAGCGGGAGAACCTCCTGATCCGCGAGCCCGCCGTCTTCGACCCCGAGCGGTTCGGCCACAAGGGCAAGATCATGGACGGCTGGGAGACCCGCCGCCGCCGCGGCGCGGACGCGGACCACCCCTTCCCGGCGCCCGGGGACCACGACTGGGCGATCGTCCGCCTCGGTGCTCCCGGGATCATCAGGGGGATCGTCGTCGACACCGCGCACTTCCGGGGCAACTACCCCCAGCGCGTCTCCGTCCAGGCCACGGCCGTCGAGGGCGCCCCGGGCCCCGGGCAGCTCCTCGCCGACGGTGTGAAGTGGGAGGAGATCGTCCCGCCGGCCCCCGTACGCGGCCACGCGGCCAACGCCTTCGAGGTCACCGCGGACCGCCGCTACACCCACATCCGCCTCTGCCAGCACCCGGACGGCGGCATCGCCCGGCTCCGGGTGCACGGCGAGGTCGTACCGGACCCGGCCTGGATCGCCGCACTCGGCACGGTCGACCTGCTCTCGATCCTGAACGGCGGGACGTACGAGGACGCCTCGGACCGCTTCTACTCCTCGCCGGCCCAGATCATCCTGCCGGGTACGTCCCGCAGGATGGACGACGGCTGGGAGAACCGCCGCCGCCGGGTCCGCGACACGAACGACTGGGTGCGCTTCCGCCTCCCCGCCCAGGGCGCGGTGCGCGCCGTCGAGATCGACACCGCCTGTCTCAAGGGCAACGCGGCCGGCTGGATCGGCCTCCAGGGCCGCGACGGCGACGGCGAGTGGTTCGAGATCATCCCCCGCACCGGGCTCCAGCCCGACACCGCCCACCGCTTCGTCCTGGACACCGAGGCCGTGGTCACCCACGTGCGCCTCGACGCCTTCCCCGACGGCGGAGTGGCCCGGATGCGTCTGCACGGCTCCTTGACCGAGGCGGGCGCGGCCGAACTGGTCCGCCGCTACCAGGAGTCGGCGGCCTGAGGCCGAAAGGGGCGCCTCCCGCCGGAGGCGCCCCTTCCCGTGCCGGCCGGACCCGCTAGGCGGTCGCCGCCGCGGCGTCGGCCGCCTGGGCCCTGAGCGCACGCTCCACGCCCGACCTGGACTCCGACATCAGCCTGCGCAGCGCGGCGCTCGGCTGCGCGGACTCCAGCCAGGCGTCCGTGGCGTCCAGGGTCTCCTGGGAGACCTGGAGGGCCGGGTACAGGCCCACCGCGATCTGCTGCGCCATCTCGTGGCTCCGCGAGTCCCAGACCGCCTTCACCGCGGTGAAGAACCTCTCCGTGTAGGGAGCCAGCAGGTCGCGCTGGTCGGTCTGCACGAACCCGCCGATGACGGCCTCCTGGAGGGAGTTCGGCAGCTTGTCCGACTCGACGACCGAGGCCCACGCCTCCGCCTTCGCCTCCTCGGTGGGCTGCGCGGCACGCGCGGACGCCGCGTGGCGCTCACCCGCGGCCGTCCTGTCGCGCTCGTACTCCGCCGCGATCTCCTCGTCGTCCAGGAGACCGGTCGCGGCCAGACGCTGCACGAACGCCCAGCGCAGCTCGGTGTCGACGGTCAGCCCCTCGATCACCTGCGTGCCGTCCAGCAGTGACTGCAGCACGTCCAGGTGCAGCGGGCTGCGGGCCGTCGCCGCGAAGGCGCGGGCCCACGCCAGCTGGTGGTCCCCGCCCGGCTCCGCCGCACGCAGGTGCGCCAGCGTGGCCTCGGTCCACTGGTTCAGACCCGCCTCGCGCCACTCCGGTGCCGCGTACAGGTCGAGGGCGGTCTTCACCTGGCGGTGCAGCGACTGCACGACGCCGATGTCCGTCTCCTTGGAGATGCCGGAGAGGACCAGCGCCAGGTAGTCGCGCGTCGCGAGCTCGCCGTCGCGCGTCATGTCCCAGGCCGAGGCCCAGCTCAGGGCGCGAGGCAGGGACTCGGCGAAGTCGCCCAGGTGCGCGGTGACGACCCGCAGGGACTCCTCGTCGAGGCGGACCTTGGCGTACGACAGGTCGTCGTCGTTGAGCAGGACGACCGCCGGACGGGCCGTGCCGGAGGGGAACGGCACGGTGGTGCGCTCGCCGTCGACGTCCAGCTCGATGCGGTCCGTGCGGACCAGCTTCCCGGCCTCGTCGAGGTCGTAGCAGCCGATCGCGATCCGGTGCGGGCGGAGCGTCGGCTCGCCCTTGGCGCCGGCGGGCAGGGCCGGAGCCTCCTGGAGGACGGTGAAGGAGGTGACGTGACCGTGCTCGTCGGTCTGGATCTCCGGGCGCAGGATGTTGATCCCGGCCGTCTCCAGCCATGCCTTCGACCAGGTCTTCAGGTCACGTCCGGAGGTCTCCTCCAGTGCGCCCAGCAGGTCGGACAGGCGCGTGTTGCCGAAGGCGTGCGCCTTGAAGTACGCCTGGACGCCCTTGAAGAACTCGTCCCGGCCGACGTACGCCACGAGCTGCTTGAGGACGGAGGCGCCCTTCGCGTACGTGATCCCGTCGAAGTTCACCAGGACGTCGTCGAGGTCCCGGATGTCCGCCATGATCGGGTGCGTCGAGGGCAGCTGGTCCTGGCGGTAGGCCCACGTCTTCATCGAGTTGGCGAAGGTGGTCCAGGAGTGCGGCCACTTCGAGCCCTCCGCGTCCGCCAGGCAGGCGATGGAGGTGTACGTCGCGAACGACTCGTTGAGCCAGAGGTCGTTCCACCACTCCATGGTGACCAGGTCGCCGAACCACATGTGGGCGAGCTCGTGGAGGATGGTCTCGGCCCGCGTCTCGTAGGCGGCGTCCGTCACCTTCGAGCGGAAGACGTACTGGTCGCGGATCGTGACCGCGCCCGCGTTCTCCATCGCGCCCGCGTTGAACTCCGGGACGAAGAGCTGGTCGTACTTCGCGAACGGGTACGCGTAGTCGAACTTCTCCTGGAACCACTCGAAGCCCAGCCGCGTGACCTCGAAGATCTCGTCCGCGTCGAGGTATTCGGCGAGCGAGGGCCGGCAGTAGATGCCGAGCGGGACGGACTGGCCGTCCTTCTCGTAGCTGCTGTGCACCGCGTGGTACGGGCCCGCGATCAGCGCCGTGATGTAGGTGGAGATGCGCGGCGTCGGCTCGAAGGACCAGACGTCGCCCTCGGGCTCCGGCGTCGGCGAGTTGGAGATCACGGTCCAGCCCGAGGGCGCCTTCACGGTGAACCGGAAGGTCGCCTTCAGGTCGGGCTGCTCGAAGCTGGCGAACACCCTGCGGGCGTCCGGCACCTCGAACTGCGTGTAGAGGTAGGCCTGCTCGTCGACCGGGTCGACGAACCGGTGCAGACCCTCACCGGTGTTGGTGTACGAGCAGTCGGCGACGACCTTCAGCTCGTTCGCACCGGCCTCCAGGTGCGGCAGCGTGATCCGTGAGTCACGGAACACCGCCGCGACGTCGAGCGACTTCCCGTTCAGCACGACGTCGTGCACGGCCGGGGCGACCAGGTCGATGAAGGTCTCCGCGCCGGCCTCGGCGGAGTCGAAGCGCACGGTGGTGACGGACCTGTAGGTGCCGCCCTCCTGCGCTCCGGAGAGGTCGAGGTCGACCTCGTACGCGTCCACGGTCAGCAGGCGCGCCCGCTCCTGTGCCTCTTCGCGGGTCAGATTCGTGCCAGGCACGCGGTCATCTCCTTGATATCCGACGTTTTCGGCCATCCTTCCACGTGCGACGGGCGCAGCGCGATGCGCGTTTCCGGCGGACCTCCCGGGCCGGGGCCGCCCTCCGGTCACCACCGCGTACGCGGCCCGGTTCCGGAGCGGGCCCGGCGTCTCCCGGTGTCCCGCATGCGGGTGGCCTACCTTTCCTACTCGCGGTAGCATCAATGGTATGAAGATCAGTGTGAGCCTGCCGCCGGAGGATGTCGCCTTCGTCGACGAGTACGCCGCGAAGACCGACGCGGGCTCCCGGTCGGCCGTGATACACGCGGCGATCGAGGCCCTGCGGGCGTCCAACCTGGAGGCCGACTACGAGGCGGCCTTCGCGGAGTGGGACGCGAGCGAGGACGCCGCGTTCTGGGACCGCTTCTCGGGGGACGGGCTGACCGATGAAGCGCGGTGACATCTATCTGGTCGATTACGAGCCGGTCCGGGGCAGCGAGGCGAACAAGGCCCGCCCCTCCGTGATCATCTCGAACGACGGAGCCAATGCCGTGGTGGACCGTACGGGGCGGGGAGTGGTGACCGTGGTGCCGCTGACCTCGAACACCGCCCGGGTCCATCCCTTCCAGGTGCTCCTGCACGCGGAGGAGTCCGGTCTGCCCAGGGACTCCAAGGTGCAGTGCGAGCAGGTGCGCGCCATGGCGCGCGAGCGGTTCCTCCGGCGCGTCGGCGCCGTCCCCCGTCAGCGCATGACGGACATCGACGCCGCTCTGCGCCGGCACCTCGCCCTCTGAGCACATACGAGAAGGGGGGGCCCCCCGGGGCGGGGGGGCGCCCCGGGGGGGTGTGTGGGGGGGGGCCCGTGGGGTCGGCCGCCCCCCCCCCCCCCCTATGGACCCCCGTCAAGGCGGCACCCAGTCGGGGGGTGTGG
>NZ_JBIATW010000024.1:0-51191 GCF_042892135.1 Streptomyces sp. NPDC001822 | reverse complement strand
CGGGCATGGACTCGAACAGGGCCACAGCATCGGCCCTGAACTCGTCCGAGTAGTCCTTCATCGCCATCGGCGGTCTTCTCGCTTCCTCCGGATCAGGCAGATCCAGTATCAGCGTGTCCACCACTCAGGGGGAGGCCCCGGCTCCACCGCTACAACACCCGACGCCGACACTCCCGCGTCGGACAACGATCACCGATCGCCTAAGAAAACACCTTCCACCACACACCAACTACGCTGGCACAAGCCGCATAACCCGTGTTCAGGATTCGGCGTCAAGGACTCTCCTGGCGCATCTCGACGTCGGCCAGGTAGTCGCAGACGAACGAGGTCCGCATCCCCCGGCCCAGCTCCTCAATCGCCTGGTAGGTCGGTGCTTGAGGCCGTTCTTGGTGAAGCGCCGTAGCACCTGCTCGCCCTCGGCGGTGCCCAGCCGCAGCGCGGTGGTGTACTTCACGATCTGGTCGTACTGCTGGGCTATCAGGTCCCAGTCGATCGTGCGGGTGGACAGCACCGGCGCCAGGGTCGGGCAGTTTGCGTTCTCCCCGGCGGCAGGCCGGTACAGCTTCGCCGACCCGATGTTCTTCAGCCGCGGCATCAGCTTGAAGTCGAGCATGTGCGCGAACGCGAACCCCACGATGGATACGCCGTGGGTGTCGGGTACTGCCGGTCGACCTCCATGTCGGTGCAGTGCCGCAACACGCCCTCGATCATCGTTGCGAGCTCGGAGGCTGAGCAGGACTTGAGCTGGGAGTAGATGCACACCGACTTCCGCTCGACGTGCCAGTAAATCATCACCCCCGGCCCCCGGTAGCGGTTGTGCCACTCCGTCATCAGGTTCGAGACCAGGAGCCGAACTTCCGGCTGTCGGAGGCGCACGCTGTACCGGTGCCCCACCAGAGCTCGTCGCGACCGGCGAAGGTGGCGTTGACCAGTTTCACCAGCGCGGCGCGCATGCCAGTCCGGTTCACGAACAGATGCCGTACCCGCCGCAGCGTTGCATCATCTGGCGGGCAATGCGCTTGGTCTTGGCGTTGACGCCCTCGGTCGGGCCGTTGCTGTACGGGAGTGTGAACGCGCCGATCACAGCGTCGCGGTCTCGCTTGAGACCGCGGGTGAACGAGTGCGGATACGGCACATCGGACGCGCGGACGTAGCCCGCCCGGCACGATCCACAGCTGCCCAGCTGGAGTTCCGTGAGCTGCGCGTCAGACCCAGTCGAGGGCGGCCGGCTCCTGTAGGAAGCTCACGAATACCGAGTTGTCGTCGTCCGGGCAGGCAGGGTCGTGGAGCACCTGAACCGTGCCACCCTGGACGATTACGGACGCGTCGTTGTATTTGCGCGTCACCCAGCGGCGTGTGCCGGCGGCATCGACGTAGGTGACGGTGGCGGTGGCGCCCGCGACGTGACGCCCACCGGAGTCGTCGCTGGAGTGGTGGATTCGCAGCTCGCTGATGGTCCCGGTGGTCCGAAGCCCCTTGATCAGCAGACGGTCCCGGGTGGCGGCGCTCGCAGCGGCGCGGCGCTGAACTTGGACGGCCGACCACACCAGCCGCAGCGAGAGCACGACCAGGAGGCCGGGCAGCCAGAGATCGGCGTGGTAGAGGGTCCACCGCCCCCAACCCCAGGGGTCCGGCGGTTCGTGGTCCGTCACCACCCAGCCGACGCGGTCCGCTGCCACCCAGCCGCGTGACGCGACGGCGACGCCCAGGCTAAAACCGGCGACGCCGATCGCCAGGGCCCATCCGCCGGCACCCCGTGTGGCCCGGTAGCCGTCGAGTTGGCGGGCGCCCGCCGGCAGCCCCACGCCCGCCAGGAGAGTTCCCGTGACCACCCCGGCGATGACGAGTGGGACCGAGATACCGGAAACGTGGGTGCCGGATGGTGCGTTGAGGAAGATCGCGCGCAGCGCGTCGAACCACAGGGAGACGAGGAGGCCGAGAACGAAGGCGCCCGCGGTACCGAGGACGAGCCAGATCACACCCATACCCAGGGCCACCGGATTGCCCACCCGGCCATCGCGCAGTCGGCGCCGACGTATTGACGGGTCCTCGGTCTCCATGAAGCCTCCAGTGGTGTGGTGTAGGTAGGCACGGCCGCCGGGCGAACATGGTACTGAACTGATCGGGTGATTCGGGGCGTGCGACAGGCTTACCGCAGCGGAGGCCGGCAAGGGCCCGGCCCACGAGCGGAGCTTCACCGCTACCGGCCGAGCACCTGACCTGCCAGCCGCCCGACCGGTCAACCTCTCTTGGCGATCGGTCAAGATCGGCTGTAAGAGGACATTGAGGCCAGCCGTCGTGGTGCTCGGCAATCCCTCGAGCTAGGCCGATGACCCGGCAAGAAAGCCTGGCCAGGCCTCATCCGGCGAGTCTGCGGACGAAGAGCGCGCGCCTACTGCGAGTAGAACGCCTTGATGCTGACGGCTGGCCCGCCGGCGCTGCGTGCTACCGCGGCCTTCGCAGCGCCCGTCACCTTGACCGTCTCGGTGCCGCTGGCCGGCACGACGGACAGGCCACCGACCGGGGTCACCTCCACAGCCTGCTGGGTCTCGCCGCTCTTCGGCTGATCCCACACGATGTAGACGACCTGCACGGTTACAGGGAACTCCTCGTCGTTGGTCAGCTTGACCCCCGTGAAGCGTTCGAACCTGCTCACGTCACGTCCGTGGTCGTCCACTGCCTGAGTCGGTACTGCGGAGCTCCCCTGCCCGGAGGGGAGGCGGGTCATGTCCTCGCTTACGACGGTGACGCGAACATCCTCGACGTCTTCCCGGCCCTTGCCCGAGAACCTCAGGACGTCATAGAACAGCCCTTGCGGGACCACGAGAGCGCTTCGGCGTTTACCTGCGGCGGAACCGGACCTCACCCCGCCCGGTGACCACGCAGCCGCCGTCGCCCCGCAACGTCGCCGGCTGGATCCTTCGGCGGCTTACCGCGCTATCGGAGGCCGAGCAGCTCCAGCTCAAGGCCGTCCTGGCCCGCTGCCCCGAACTCGACGCCCTGACCCGGCACGTCCGCCCCTGTGGGACAGATGTTGCCTGATCGGCGCTAGCTAGTCGTATGTGACCCTGACGCCGCCCGCCATGCACACCCCTCAGGCCACTCTCCTATCGTTAGGCGATGAGTTACTATCGAATATCGATAGAAGGAGATGTTGTGGGGAAGCTGACCGTGCTCGCACTGCGCGCAGTGATCGTGGTGTTGCTCACCGGTTCCGTGTTCGTACAGGCGGTACTGGTGCCGCTGCTCGCCCATGACCTGGACAAGGATGTTGCGGACCTGCCTCGTATTCCGATCTTGCTCATCGTCGTGCTGGGCATTCTGTGCGCCGAGGTTGTCCTCGCCTGCGTGTGGCAGCTCGTGACGAAGGTTCGTCGCGGGACGGTGTTCTCCACCTCCGCCTTTCGGCAGGTGGACATCGTGACCGGCGCCTTCGCGGCAGCTGCGCTCCTGTTGTGGGCGCTCGGTGTCGTCCTGGCTCCGGGGGAGGCCGTCGCACCAGGCGTCGTCCTCCTGATCGGCGGTGCCGGCCTTGCCGTACTCGGAGTCGCACTCGTGGTCCTCGTGCTGCGCACCCTCCTTGCCCAGGCCGTCGCGCGCGACGCAGAAGCGGCTCAGATGCAGGCCGAGTTGAACGAGGTGATCTGATGCCGATTGCTGTCGACATCGACGTGATGCTGGCCAGACGGAAGATGTCCGTGGGTGAGCTCGCCGAACGTGTCGGGATCACCCCAGCCAACCTGGCGGTTCTCAAGAACGGGCGTGCCAAGGCAGTGCGCTTCTCGACGCTCGCCGCACTCTGCGAAGTTCTCGACTGCCAGCCGGGGGACCTGCTGCGCTGGCAAGCAGCCGACGAGCCCGATGAGCTGCCAACTCAGGACGCTCCGGTCTCGACCTGACGGACGGAAGTCGTCCGAGATTGCGCGTCTCGGGCGGCTGGTCGTCGTTGAAGGGGATATGACCGCGAAAACGCAGCGTGTACCCGATGACTTCGCTGATGACGTTCTTGCCGCTGTCCCGGCATGCCTGTGTGGATCAAGAGCTGTTACGGGTTGCGGTCCTTGACGCGCTTGAGGGGCATCCGGTGGGAGAGTGGACGGTCAGGTTCGCCGACGTGATCATCAACAACCGTGATGAGCCTTTCGCGAAGCGCTTCTTCGACCGGTCGGTGGCCCGCGGGGTGAGGGAAGCGTTCGGGGAGAGCGGTTGCTGCTGAGCCGTCCGCAGGAGCGCCGAAGAGCCGGGGGCACCGCAGCCGTGCTTTCCCGCGGCGCGTCCTGTCGCCGGCCCCCTGACTGTCGCGCCTCCACGCGGAGTGAGGGCAGGCACGGCACCCTTCGGGGCAGGCTTCCGCCCAACCACCGAGATGCCCGCACCCTACCGGTGCGGGCATCTCAACCTTTCAGCCGCCGTGATCCCGCCGCTGACCGGCGGCGCGAGGCGTACGCGGACGACCAGGACAGCCCTGACACTCTGATCGCCGTGATCGCGGCGTCCAACCGGCCAAGGCCGACATGGACCCGGTCCGATGGCCGCCCTCGGATGCCCCGTATCGCTGCGTCTACGCCGCAACCTGGGTCGGCACGAAGCTGCGGTGGAGGCTTGCCGCGGATGGGGACGAGCGTGGGGCGCTCCTCGGCCTTGCCGATGACTGCCCCACCACCCTCGTCAGTTACGAAACCGGCTCCCTCGTCCGGGCGCACAGCAGTCCGGCCCATGCTGCTGGGCGGGGCACGTACATGCGAGGCGAGAATCGTCTCCTGCACCCCCGCCCGGCCGCCCAGCGATTGCGCAGGGCCCGCCTCTCGTCCAAGGCGAAGGCGTGGTCCGGGAGGTCCCGCAGGATTGCGGGGCTGTTCTCGGTCCGATGTCAGATTTCCCAGTGCCTGCGGGCCTCGACGGTGACCGTGCCAGTTCCACGTCGGCTTCGGCAGTCCAACCGTCCCTCGGCTGCCCTGGAGCCTGGTAGTTGAGGACCTTGACGCTGGCGTCAGACGACGGTCAGGCTGCGGTCGACGGAGGCGCTCTGGGCTTCGGTTGAGTGGCGGCGGTGGGAGTCGTGCGCACCCGTCAGGGTTGGGCAGCATCCGCCAGGGGGAGCCTGTGTCCTGCGGACCGCTGACTGCTGACTGCTGCGGAACCCCTGTGCTATTGCGGCCGTTGTTCTTCGAGAGCCGGAGAAACTTCAGGGATGGAGTTGATGCACTGTGGAACGACGCATGCCGGTGGCGACGCACTGGGGCAGCTTTGTAGCTGTGGTCGATTCGGGCCGGCTGGTGCGCATTGAGCCTCGGGGTGATGATCCCGCGCCATCGCCGATAGGCCCGGGCATGGTTACGGCTGCTGAGGACGGTGCGCGTGTGCTGCGTCCCGCGGTGCGCAAGGGGTGGCTCGATGGCTTGCCGCGCGCCGATGAAACGGCCAGAGGTTCGGACGCCTTTGTAGAAGTCAGCTGGGACGAGGCGCTCACACTGGTGAGCGATGAATTGCGCCGAGTACGCGCACAGCACGGGGACAGGGCGGTGTTCGGCGGCTCATACGGCTGGGCCAGTGCGGGCGCGTTCCACAATGCGCAGGCTCAACTCCAGCGGTTCCTGGCGTTGGGCGGGGGTTACACCGACTCGCGCAACACGTACAGCACCGCCGCTCTTGAGGTCATCCTTCCGCATGTGATTGGCGGGGCTCCGTGGAGCTACCAGTCCCGGATGCCGATGTGGGACGAGATCGCCGAGAACTGCGAGCTCGTGGTGGCGTTCGGGGGGCTGGCTCTGAAGAACAGCCAGATAAACCCTGGCGGGCTGGCCCGGCACCAGACCCGGGACCTGCAGCGGAAGTGCCGTGAGGCCGGGGTGCGGTTCGTGAATGTCAGCCCGATCCGGAGTGACACCGCCGACTTCCTTGACGCCGAGTGGCTGCCGGTCATCCCCAACACCGACACCGCCTTGATGCTCGGGATCGCGCACACGATGCTGGTCAACGACTGGCACGACGAAGACTTCCTCACCCGCTGCTGCGAGGGGTTCGACCGCTTCGCCTCCTACCTGACCGGCGACGTAGACGGCGTCCTCAAGGACGCCGACTGGGCTGCGAGGATCACGGGCATCAGCCGCGACACGATCGTGGATCTCGCCCGCCGCCTGTCCACACAGCGTTCCCTCATCATGGTCAACTACGCCATTCAGCGGGCGGACCACGGTGAGCAGCCGATCTGGATGTCGGTTGTGCTGGCGGCCATGACGGGTTCGCTGGGCCGCCCCGGCTGCGGCTGGGGCGCGGGCTACGCAACGATGGACGCGACCGGTGTCGCCCCGGGCCGTCCGTCCGTGGCGTCGATGCCGAGGGTGGCGAACCCTGTTGCGGACTTCATTCCGGTCGCCCGGATAGCCGACACCCTCCTGGAACCGGGCGCGACCATCGACTACGACGGTCAGCGCCTGAGCCTGCCAGACCTGCGCCTGATCTACTGGTGTGGGGGGAACCCCTTCCATCACCACCAGGACCTCCATCGCCTCACCCGAGCTTGGCAGCGTCCGGACACGGTGGTGGTCCATGAGGCCTGGTGGAATACCACGGCGAAGTTCGCTGACATCGTGCTTCCCGTCGCGACCAGCCTGGAGCGTGACGACTTCGCCGCGGGGTTCTCCGACCCTCACCTCGTCGCGATGCCGAAGGTCCGCGAGCCGGCCGGCGAGGCACGCACCGACCACCAGATCTTCGCCGCTCTGGCTGCCCGACTCGGCTATGAGCGCGCGTTCACCCAGACGCGTTCAGAGATCGAATGGGTCCGGCACCTCTACGACCGGACACAGGCGAACCTCGGCCATGACGCGGCCCTGCCAGACTTCGATGACTTCTGGCAACGCGCCTCCGGTGTCGAACTGCCGGCACTCAGCGGGCCGTTTCCCGGCAGCTTTGAGGCACTGCGCTCCGATCCGCAGCGTTTCCCCCTGACGACGCCGTCGGGCCGGATCGAGATCTTCTCCGAGAAGATCGACTCCTTCGGCTACGACGACTGCACCGGTCACCCGACGTGGTTCGAACCCGTGGAGTGGCTTCGCGCCGACTTGGCGGACCGCTTTCCACTGCACCTGATCTCGAACCAGCCTGCCTCTCGCCTGCACAGCCAGTACGACAACGGCGGCCACAGCCTCAAATCGAAGATCCACGGCCGCGAGCCCGTAACGATCAACCCGCAGGATGCGGCATCACGCGGTATCGGAAACGACATGATCGTGCGCGTCTTCAACGGCCGAGGTAGCTGCCTAGCCGGCGCGATCCTGTCGGACGCCGTAATGCCGGGCGTCATCCAGTTGTCCACCGGAGCGTGGTGGGACCCGGCCCAACCGGGCCAGAGCGGAACCCTGGACCGCCACGGCAACCCGAACACCCTGACCGGGGACCGCGGGTGCTCGCGTCTGTCCCAGGGACCCAGTGCGCACAGCGCACTCGTCGACGTCGAGGTCTACGACGGGCCGGTCGAGAAGGTACTTGCCTTCACGCCACCACACCTCGAACACTGAGCCTCTTCGAGTTGGCCACCGATCGAGTGATTGCGACTGAGCGCTTCAGCGTCGAGTGGGCGGCTGCAGCGTCCGGTGCCAGCAACTTGGTGAGCCGGGACAAGGGTCACTCGAAGCTTGGCGGCCTCAACGCCACCCGGCGGCAGGGCCGGTGAGCGACGATCGAGCTGTTGTCAGCCGCTGGTTCTAAGGTCGGCCCTATGACATCAGACCTGATCAAGGACTCATGGACTCGAATCGACGCGTGGCTGAGCGAGCACGCGCCCCGCACATTCGCCACGCTTCGGCCGCCCGCAGGAGACGAGGAGATCGCCGCAGCGCAAGAGGAACTGGGGGTCACCTTTCCTCCGGACCTGGTCGATTCACTCCACCGGCACAACGGGGCGCTGGAGGGACCTGAGGCTTTCCGCTTCAGCACGGGCGACCGGCTGCTCGGAGTGAGCGGAATCCTCCAGGACACCGGATTCATGCGCGGCATCGACCAGGGCTTCGACGGGGAGACCGAGGACTACTGGCTTCACGATTACGTGAAGTTCGGTTCCTACGAGGTGACTTCGGACGGTCTTCTGATGGATTGCCGTACCGGGCGGGACTCCTTCGGCGCGATCGGACGGTTCTTCGACGAGACCGGCACCGGTTTCGGGCAGGCCGACTCGTTGGGTGAGTATCTGGCCGACCTGGCCAGCACGCTTGAGCGCGGCCGGGACGCCGGTGTCGTCACCTTCAACGGCCGGCTGTTCTGGGAGGGGCGTCCGCATGCCAGGCCGCAATACGGTGCAGACGAGCCCTTTCCCACACCGTACGAGCAGCTGCCAGAGCTGGACCTCTCCTACAATCCCACCGACCTCCTCCACGTGAGCCACCTGGACGGGCATGAGGAACTCGGTGCGCTGATCGCAATCCTGCCGTACGAGCAGGTGGTCGACGCCGCGCGGAGGCAGCTGCGCAGACTGGCGGTCGAAACGGGCCTGGCCAACTACCCGGAGGTCAAGACAGCCCTGGACGCGTGGGAGCGCGGTGTGGCCCCGCCACAGCCGGACCAGACCGGCCCGCTCGCCTTGCGACTCCGCGAGGCGCTCGCACAGGCCGACGCCGGCCGAGACCACACGCGCAGGTGGGCTGTGGAGAAGATCGCCCTCGGGATCTGGGGGTCCCCGTACAGGTCCGTGTGCGAGAGCGCGGAGACCCGGAGCCACTTCACTCTCGACTGGCGTGCGGACCTGCACGCAGACCTGGGCAATCAGCCCCTGCCACCGATACCTGACGACCGATTCTGGGGGGCGCTGCGCAACCCCGCCATCGACTCCAGTTGGTACGCGGCCCAGTACAGCCAAGATCAGGACTGACCCCAGGAGTTCCGGTTCCGCGTGAGCGCTTCATGTGGCGGTTATCGCCAGACGAAGCGCTCACCAAGGATCTTCAGCGCTGTCGTTCCAGCGTGAGGGTGGCCTTGACGATTGGCGTCATGCGGTTGGGGCTGCATCGGGCCCCACGGAAGATCCGCCAGGACTTCAGGCTCGCGACCCCGCGTTCAACGGGCGCTCGTGCTGCGGCCAGCGCCCGGTTGAGGGTCTTCTCGGTGGGAGTGAGTTCCTGGAGTGGCTTCCGTCTGATGCCGGTCGTCAGCTACGGGCCGGCGCCTCGGTAGGCGAGATCGGCCAGGATGGGAGCGCCTTGACGCTCGCAGATCCGGATGATCCGGTGGGTGCGGGCGGTGGTCAGGTCATGTGTGCGGCCCGGCAGGGCGGGCGAGAGCCATAGCAGCCGGCCGTAGGGGTCGGTGACGACCTGCACGTTCACTCTGTGGCGCCGGTGGGAGTAGTCGGCCCGGCCGTCGCCAACCCGGTCGCACTCGGCGAGGGTGCCGTCGAGCAGGATGAAGTCGGGATCGTTCTCGCGCAGCGTCTTGAGCAGACCCGGTGCTTGTTCGGCGAGCAAGTCGACGACCGCGCGAGTGTAGGCGTGGGCGGTGGACTCGCAGATCCCGAACCCGGCGGCGATCTTCGCCAGAGTGGTGTGCTCTCGCAGGTACACCAGTGTCACCATCGCCCACTGAGACGGACGGAGCTTGCAGCGCCGGTCGCCCTCACGAGTGACCACCAGCACGGAGACCCACTCCACGAGCGTATGCGACAGGTCAAGCACGGCGGGATGGATAACCAACGAGGCCCTTGAGCAACCTGATTGAGACGTCAGACATCTCGATCAACAGTTCCGGGGCCTCGTTCGTTTCGCTTCACGACCATCACCCGATCGGTGGCCAACTCGAAGAAGCTCACTGAGACGAAGAGAACTCAATGGCAGGCGAGTTCGCCGTGTTCACCCTTGTCAGGCGCCCGAGCGGCCGGTCCGACCGGCGCCCAGCCTCCATTCGGATGGTTGCATGTTCGTAACTGGATGAATACGGTGCGCATTCATGACTGCACTGCAAACTCTCAAGTACGGCCAGTGGTTCAAGGGCGCCGATGTCGACGGCGACGGGTTCATTACCCAGCACGACGTCCGCAAGATGTGTGAGCGTTACATCAGCGCCCGCGAGAACACCCCGAATGCCGAGACCGTCCGCGGGCTCACCGAGGGGATGGACCAGTTCTGGTCGAACGTCATCGCACCTATGGATCAGGACGGTGACGGGAAGGTCGACGTACGGGAGATGACCGAAGGCTTCAAGAGCGTCCTGACCGACCGCGCGCTCTACCCGCAGCAGATTGCGCCGGTCACCAACTGCTTCTTCGACCTCGTCGACCTCAACGGAGACGGCAAGATCGACCAAGCCGAGTTCCAGCAGATGTTCGACTCGGTCGCCGCCGTCCCCGGAGAGGACTGCGCCGCCGTTTTCGCCGCTCTGGACCTCAATGGTTCCGGCGGAATGGACCGTGGCGAGTTCCACCAGGCACTCGAAGAGTTCTTCTACGGCAACGACCCCGACGCTCCTGCCAACCACATCTTCGGCAAGGTCACCGCCTGACAGTCCCCAACGACCTCGTGCACGATAAGGATCGTTGCTGCATCAGTGCAGGTCAGCGGCTCGTGCGTAGCGACGGCGCAAGCAGCTGAGCTGCGGTGACGCCTATCGTGCACGAGCTCGCAAGGCTTGTCCCGCAAAGATCTTCGAGTCAGTAGGGCAGAGCGCTTGGCTCAGGTCTCGGCGCTGCGGCGCCGCTCGGGGTGAGGAGGTGGGCGATCGCCATGTCGCCGAGCTCGTCGGCGTACCTGCGTCTGGCCGCTTCGCTCCGCCGTCATCAAGGACCCCGAGACTCGGACCCGGCTCGACCCGGCTCGCTGAAGCGCGCACGGAGCCGGAGCGGCTGGAGCACGCCGTCGAGAGCCTGGCTCGCTTCCTGCGGCAGCCGGGGCCGCGTGGGACGGCTTCCGGTCGACTGGGTGAGCCAACGGGGGAGAGGCCGGTCCAGGCCGTCGTTCCGCCCCCGGGGTCCCCGGCCCGCATGGGGCGTCGCCTTGCCGCAGCCGCGCAGCCCGCCCCCGCCGCGTACGGCGACGAGCGGCAGCGTGCCGGCCGGTGGGCGGAGGCCGGGCAGGCGGACACGTCGGAGCATGAACTCGCCGAGGTGGTGGAGGAGTCCGTACGGGCCGGAGTTCAGCCCTGGAACCAGCGCCCGTACGGGAGCCGAACCGACCAGGACCTCGCGCGGCTCGTTGCCGCAGCCCCTGCAGCCGCGCTGCGCGAGGAACAGGCCGCAGCGGAGGCGGCAGAGACCGAGAGGGCGCTGCTGGAGCGAATCACCTCGGACCGGGCCCGAGGCGAGAGCCGAGGCCGACGGGAGACCACGCCCCTCCACCCCCTCCTCGACCTAGCAGAGGAGCAACTACGCCTCGCCCGTGCCGCGCAGGCTCGTGAAACCGCGGCCGCGGCACACGCGGCAAACGCCGACGAACACCTGCGGCAATTGGCGGCCGCCGACGGCAAGGGCCGTATCGCGCTGCGTCTGGCCGGTACGTCCCGCAGGGAGCACCGCCAGCTCACGCAGCAGGCAACCGGGCAACGCGCTGCCGCATGGCGGGAGGCCGCCGAGGCCCGGATCGCTGCCTCCCGTGCCGCGGAGGCGGCATGGGAGATGCTCCGGTCGAGTCCGTACGCCGCAGTCCTGGGCGCTACCGACCAGCAGGCGCCGGACGCCGACGGCCTCGCGTTCCGGCTCGCGGAGATGCGGGAGCGACGCGTTCCGGCCCATGTCCAGCAGATCGACACCAACGACCAGAGGGCCCTCTCCCGTGCACACGGCGACGTGGCCCGGGCCGGGTAGGACGCGGCCCGTCACCGGGCGGCCGCCGTCGACGCGAGCACCGAACAGGCTCTGCGCGCCCGGATCGCCGATCAGCACCCGTCACTTCACGAGGCCGAGACCATGGCCCGGGCAGGACACCAGGCGGCCCGGGCCCGAACTGCTGCTCGGAGCAGGCAGACGTACGAGCCGCTGACCCGGCCGGTCCAGCAGGTTCGTACGGGGCGGGGGCCGAGACTCTGACGGTGGGTGAGGGCCGCAGGCTCAGGCGTCGCGTCGCCGCTCGAATTCCTCCGAGGAGCGACGTGAGGGGTGAGTGGAGGGCGGGGGACACGGGGACTGTGCCCGGCGGACCTGGTGGTTCGCTGCGGCAGCTGGGTCGCCGCGTCCGCTGCGCCGTCTGCTTGAGCCGCCCCGGGTGGTGAATGGCCGGCAACTGCCCCGGCCACCGGGCTATCCGGCCAGCATTTCCGCCTCCTGATCAAGGACCGGTGCCAGTGCCCGGAGGAGGTCTGAGGAGTTGCGGTAGAGCACGGCGGTCATGCCGGCCGTGTCGGCGGCGTCGATGTTGGCCTGGGTGTCGTCCACGAACAGGCAGCGGTCGGCCGGAACGCCCGCTCGCTCCACTGCGATCCGGTAGATCCCCGGGTCGGGCTTGGCAATGCCGACGTGAGAGCTGTTGACCACGTGGTCGGCCAGGTCCGTGAGTCCGAGAAGGGCGAGGTCCTCATCGAGCCATACGGTCGCGTTGGTGACTAGTACGACTGGCATCTTGCCGCGGAGTTTCCGGATCAGGTCCACTGCGGCCTGGTCTGCCCGGAAGGGCGCGTAGGCGAAGGCGGAGGCCAGGTTTCCGGCCAGACGGGCAGGTATCTGGTTGGTCAGGGCGTCGGTGATGGATGCGGTCCACTGGGCGCGGCTGATCTGGCCGAGCAGCAGGGGCAGGTCCCGCTCGGGGGCGAACGCAATCTCAGCGGTGGTGCCTTCGGGGAGCCCGGCGATCCGCTCCAGGCATTCCACCTCTGTGAGGTCATAGTGGCGGATCACGCCATCGAGATCGCACAGCACCGCGTCGAATGCCAGGTTCTCCATAGGTCGCGATCATGCCAGACCCTCATCGGCGCCCGGCCATCGCCGACAACGCTGAATCGCGGCACATTACCCGCAGCGGAAGCCGGTCGGGCACCCGGTGGCGGTGGCACTCCCATCGATGCGCTGGATCGAACTCGGCCGGCCAGGAATCAGCGCGCTGAACTGGTCACACAGCGGCTCAAGCAGGGATGATGGGGCGGTAGGCACGAATCCTCCGGCGACCGCTGAGCTTGAGATCCTCATGATCGCTACAGGTCGTACTCATGAGTCATCCCTTGAGGCCGTACCTGGCGGTACCCTGGAGTCTGAGAGTCTGTGGGCATATTCGGAGAGCCGGGCGGCTTTCAGATCGTGGTACTCGAGTACATGCCACTGCGGCGCTTCGGTCTCTTCCAGATCCTGCTGAGCGGCTGGCCGATAGGCGACGGAACCACAACGGCCTTCTATCCGCACTACTGCAACCTGCAAGATCTCGCCCGACTGGTCGAGAGTGGCGAACCGCATGAGCGGTTTCAGCTTGTTCTGGGCGACACCTTCGACCACATGCAGGTCGACGCCGAGATGACCGACCGCGCGATCCTGTTCGGCTTCCGCTCCCACGACGAGAATGCGCAGTGGCGCGAAGCGCGGGTAGACAGCAGGGAATTCCTCACCGTCTGGCGCCAGGCCGCAGCCTGCATTGAGGCGATCCTTGCTCAGGCCGATCAATCCTGACCCGCCGCCCAGGCAAGCGCTGATGTTGAACCGGCTGGCCGGCCGTTACGCCGACCTGCCAGCAACCTGAAGTCTTCACTGACCCTCAAGTGGCGTTCGCTGCTGCCTCTCTCGATCAGCCCTCAACATTGCAGAGGGCGGCTCCGGGGTGGCCACGACGGACCAATTCGCTGCAGCCTGAGAAATTATTGGCGGTGGGCCCGGCCCTGCGACGCCGATCTCCGCCGGGCGGGTTGGTGGGGTAGTGGGCGTGGTGAGCCTCTACGTACCCCGGGCCGGAACTCAGTCAGCCCGGACACGGGTTCGGCGGCGGCTCAGCGGTATGCCAGCAACACGGTGAGTTCGATCGACAACCCAAGGGCTCCCCAGAGAAGGATGTCGCCGGCCGGTCGGACCGGGCGCCCTCTGTCTTCACGCAGCACAGTCACGTGGACGGCCAGGGCGGCCGGGGCCGAAGCGACCCACAGCACACCCGCGAACAGGAACCCGTCCACGGCGAAATGCCACCAGGCATGAATCCCGCTCTGCGACATTCGGACCATCGCGGCCAGGACGACTGCGGGCAGGAGCCCCGCTGCGGAGCTGATCGCCACCCACCACCACGTCTTCCCGTGCCCTGCGCGACTCCCCAGCCAGTGCCCCAGAGCCACAGTCGGCAGGATGTATGCAACGGTCAGCAGCGCGCTCGTAGCCAACAGCACTGGCGGCCCGATCATCAGCGTGAAGACGAGGAGCAGTAGTACGCCGTCGGAGGCAGTGAAGAGCAGGTCGGCCGCTGCCACAGTCATCACAGTAATGACCACACAGAGCACAGCCATCGATACCGACGATGGTGCCGCCCCCGCTTGCTCGGCTTCGCGCCTGCCCAACAGTTGCGCCATCTCGTCCCCGCCCCTGCCCGGCCCGCTCACGCATGGTGCGAGTCATGCATCCGCGGGCATCCCCAGTCTCCACACTAGACTTACTCCTGAACGCGTTCAATAGAGGTTCGGAGGCGCGAGCGGGGTATGTGGGACTACTGCCATAGCCCCCGCGCCGCAGCGGTGTCGGATCAACAGGCCTCGGTTCGACGGAAGACTGCGGGTCTGCGCCGGCAGTACGAGGGAGCATGAGACATGCGTCCGGATGGCTGGCCTTCGCTGAAGACCTCGACGGCTCTCTCGCCCAACCCGGAGAGACTCCTCCGCTCGCGCCCGCACTGCGCACGGTCCCGCTGAAATAGCGTTTTGTCATGGGCGGGAGTGTTGGTAACGCAGTGCTGCCGTGGATGATTGCGGGGTGTTGGTCCAAGTGGATGCGGTGGGGCAGGGCGTAGACGGTCGCGTGACGGTTCGAGTGCGCTCGGAGGTAGGTGCCGCTGCGGCGCTCTGGTGCGGTGATCCGGCGGGAGTGGGCCGCGAGCACCATGTTGAGTGGACTGTTGACGAGGACGTGGCTTGGGGCAACAACATGGGACCGGCCACTTCATTCTCACCCGGGGTGGATGAGGAGGAAGGCGATCGGATCGTTTTTCGGGGGCGGTTGGGTCTGACGGGCGACGGCGGAGCCCTACTGGAAGTAGCTGAAGCCCACATCTTCCTCGACCTTGCCGACCCGCCGCCATCGAAGGCTGTCGACGGGACGTGGGTCGAGATCAGTGTGGAGCGGAACAGTGTCAGCCTGTGGCCCTACCTGCTATGACTCACGGAAGCCTGACTCTGCTGCCGTTCAGCTGTCGCCGGTTGCGGGGCTGATTCGCGGTTGACTCTGCGGCTCATGAGGCCGATCACCGGGCGGCGGATCATGGCTTCGGAGCGGTGGGGGTGGGTTTCGTAGTCGCGGGTGAGGTGGCGGTGATTCGTGAGCCAGCCGAAGGTCCGCTCGACGACCCGGAGCCGCTGTAGTTTTCATTGCATTTGATGGAGACATGCCTCTGCCGCTGTGCCCCATCGCTGCCGGATGCTTGGCGCGTCTCCGGGATGCTGCGAGTTCATAGGGGGCTTGGGTTCCGGGCCCATCGATGATGAGAAGCTAGGAACGGTGCTGACCGAATGGTGGCAATCGAGAGAGTGTCGGCTCTGTTGACTGTGGTTCAGTTTGGGGAGAGGGGTGCGATATGTCTGTAATGCCGGTATCGGTGAAAGTGTGCAAAACGCGTTCCTCCGCCGATAAACCCGCAGTTCAGGGAGCCTGCTCCCCGGGCACGCGGGGATGGTCCCTCAGGGCAGACGCACCCCTGTTCCCCGCGAAGCTGCTCCCCGGGCTCGCGGGGATGGTCCCCCAGGCACGGAGCGCCAAGGTGTCCTCGGTCTCGGCTTCAGCGCGGGCCAGGCTCTCGCTCCCGCGATCCTCACCAGGGTGGTGCTCGGCCTCGGCACGACGGGCTGGCTCGTTGCTGGCGGTGTTCTTCGCGGCACTGGGCGCTGTCGGCCCATCTCTTGCCCGCTGGGGCACACGGACCCGGCCGCAGCCAGGCGTTGAGGCAGATGTGACTGGATAACCAGCGAGTAGGTGTCAGAAGCCTTCCTCCTCGTCGTCCTATTCCAGCTCCGGGCCGTCCGGGTCGCGCCGCGGGCGTAGGGCTCCGGCAACCGGGACGCTTGCGGTGGAGCTGTAGCGGCCGAGAAGGTTCAGGTTGCGGTGCCTGGACGGCGAGAGCCGGGCCATGTCGTCATCGCGGATCTCGTGGCCCTCGGCGCGAAGCTGGGTGACGGCGGCGTCGATGTACTTCGTCGTCCAGAGCACGATGACGTTGAGGACCAGGCCGAGCGCGCCGAGCTGGTCTTATACGGACTTAGTGACCATAGGCTCGAGCAGCACAACCTAGCCCAGTAGGCCGGCCGACTTCCGGAGAAACCTTCCGGAAGCCAGCCGTTCCGGCCCCAGTCGTGACCTGAACCACATGAAAACCCCGAATGAACGGAAGTTGAAAGGTGCAGTCGGTGATCAAGTACTGGTCGGCGGTGGTCCGCCAAGTCGCACCCGTTGCCGGACTAACCGCCCTGATGGTCGGCGCTGCGACGCTCACAGCGCTACTCGTGGGTGACGGCGCACCCTGGGCATCCGCGCTCATACAGAGCACGCTTGTCGGGCTGACCTGCGGAGTTCTTTTCGCACTGATCGTGACCACAGCTGACACAGTCACCGCTGTCCGAACGGCCGCCCACTACGGGCTGTCCTTGAAGCCGGCGGCGGCAAGGCTGCCCGGCATCCGCACCGTAGCCGCCGACGCGCAAGGCGCCACCGCATTCCAGCTGGCCGACAGCGCCCTGCATGCCATCAAGAAGGCGCAGACACCAGCGATCTCCGAGGTGCTCGATCTTAGCCACGGAAGCGTTTCGCTGATCTGCAAGACGCCGTACGGACCCGAGATCCGCGTGTCCATAGACATCACGATCACCGATGGCAAGGCCCGGGCCGTCCTCACGTGTCAGCCCATCAGCAGTTGGAAACGTCTTGATGGCGGCTCGAGTTGGGTAATCGCTGACACCCTGCAACACTGCGTCCAGGCGGCACTAAATGGAAGTGTTCTATGAACGGCGTATCCGATGACCCGTTCCATGGTGCTCGCGTGCCTCGACGCATCGGCTGGCCGGGGCGGCCGCAGGGGGCAGACCCACTCCCATACGCCAAGGTTCCCTTCTAGCTAGGCTGTGCCGCGATCTATCCCGAAGACGTCATCAACCACCACCGGTTCTTCATCGCCCGTCGCCGGGCGCTGCGACCCGGGGAGGAGTACCGCGAGCCCACCGCCCAGGAGTGGCAGGACTTCCTCGCCCACCCTTAGCTGCGGAAGGTCACACTCGGCGTCTGCGCACGCGACTCCGGCACCCCCTGCGTCCATGAACACGCCTGCGTCCGCTGCCTTGTCCAGCGGCCCGATCCCGAGCAGATGCCCCGCCGGAGGAGATCCACGCGAACCTGCTCGACCGGCTCCAGGAGGCCAAGGAACAGGGATGGATCGGCGAGGTCGCCGCGATCGAGGCAAGCCTTGCCGCCGCCGAGCAGAAGCGCGCCGCCATGCGCGACCTCGCGGCCCGGCACACCACCGTCCACCTGAGCATGCCCGATCTCCGTGGCATCGTCGCGCGCATCGACTCCGAGCAGCGAAACGAAGATGCGAAGTAGCAGCCCTGAGCACTACAACGAGGGGATGACCGTCTTCCTCTGTTCCAAGTGCGGCACCGCGATCACGCCGGAGCTCACCGAGCTTGCCGCCGTTCCTGGCGTCTCAGACGACGAGCGCGACCGGGACATGGAGACGCGCCGGGCGCCTTCCACCATTCCGCAGGGCCACTACGCGATCGATCCCGAGCCCTGGGGACCTCCCTACGTTGTGCAGGACGATCAGGAGGACCCGAGGCCAGCTCAGTCGCGCGGACCTGTGGTCTGCCGCGAAGAAGGCATCGTCATCTCGGCTGGCAGCCGACACACAGTGCTGGTGCACCCTGATGACGCCGCTGGTCTTCAGCCACTGCCCAACTGGAAGAACAGCAGTGGGTGCTGCGGACCGACAGGCGACGAGGGACTCAACCGAGCCTGCCCCTGCGGCGCTCCGGTCGCGACCCTCGCGGCCGACTGTTTCGGGCCCTTCGAACTGCATCTCGACCCCGTCCGGACCTACGCGTTCTCCCAGTAGGACCGCAATGCGCGCGCGGACGTCGTCCACGACACGCCCGACGGAACCCGTCCACCCAACTTCTTCACGACTACTTTCTGTGGTGAACGACGGCTCGCGAGCGGACCTGCGGCCGAGCTGGGCTAGTGATCTGAGTCGCAGGTTCGTCGTTGGTTGTTTATGAGTCGTCCGGGTCCGAAGATTCCTCCGTTGTCGGTGACCGATGCACAGCGGGCTGTGCTGGAGGGCTGGGTGCGTCGTCGCACGACGGCCCAGGCTCTGGCTCAGCGCTCAAGGATCGTGCTGGAGTGCGCGGAGGGACACTCGATTCTGGAGGTGTCGCGTCGGCTGAATGTTGCCGCGGACACGGTCCGCACTTGGCGGCGGCGGTTCATCGAACGTGGCCTGGATGGTCTGTCCGACGAACCGCGGTCGGGTGCCCCCAGGGAGATCAATGACGCTGACGTCGAGCGGGTCATCATCAAGACCCTCGAGGAGAGGCCGAACAACGCCACCCACTGGTCGACCCGGTCGATGGCTGCCGCCACGGGCATGTCGCAGTCGGCGATCTCCCGGATCTGGCGGGCGTTCGCCCTCGCGCCGCACCGGTCCGAGACGTTCAAGCTGTCCACGGACCCGTTCTTCATCGACAAGGTCCGCGACGTCGTGGGCCTCTACCTGGATCCACCGGAAAGAGCGCTGGTCCTCTGCGTGGACGAGACGTCGCAGATCCAGGCCCTGGACCGGTCCCGGCCCGTGCTGCCGATGATGCCGGGCGTCCCCGAACACTGAAGCCACGACTACATCCGTGCCGGCACCACCACCTTGTTCGCGGCTCTGGAAGTGGGGACCGGCAAGGTGATCGGCTCACTGCACCGGCGTCATCGGGCAGCCGAGTTCAAGAAGTTCCTGGCCAAGGTCGACAAGGAAGTGCCGACCGGTCTCGAGGTGCACCTGATCCTCGACAACTACGCGACCCACAAGACACCGGCGGTCAAGAAGTGGCTGCTGGCACACCCTCGATTCCACCTGCACTTCACACCCACCAGCTCCTCCTGGCTGAACCTGGTGGAAGGATGGTTCGCCGAGCTCACGCAGAAGAAGCTCAAGCGCGGCGTCCACCGTTCCGTCCAAGCACTCGAACGCGACATCCGGGCCTGGGTCGCGGACTGGAACGAACACCCACGCCCCTTCATCTGGACCAAGACCGATGACGAGATCCTCGACAAGGTCGCCAGCTACTGCCAGCGAATCTCTGACTCAGGTCACTAGGGGCAGACTATGGAGGCCATGGCCGGAATCACCTCACTCATCGGGTACGACGCCGAGTCCGGCCCGGTCGGTTCGGGTTCGCCCTACCTCGACCCGATGGGCGGTCTGGCCGGGGCGTCCACGGCGCTCACCGCGCTGCTGCACCGTGACCGCAGCGGCCGGCCGCAGTGCGTCGAAGTCGCCCAGCGGGAGGCGGCCATGACGTGGATCGGGGAGATCATCCTGGAATCGGTCGACACGGGCACGGACCCTGCCCCCCAGGGCAACGCGCGGCCCGACGCGTTCCCCCCACGACGCGTATCCCTGCAGGGGAGAGGACCAGTGGATCGCCATCGCGGTGGAGCACAGTGCCCATTGGGCCGCGCTGTGCGGGGAACTGGGCTGGACGGACTGGGCGGACGATCCAGGGCTGCGCGACGTGACCGGGCGGCGGACCAGGGCGGACGAAATCCTGCGGCGCCTGTCGGGCGTGACCAGGGACCACGACAAGGCGGACCTGGCGCAGCGGCTTCAGCGAGCGGGAGTTCGGGCCGCCCCGGTACAGAATGGCAAGGAACTCTTCGAGGGCCCGCAGCTGCGACACCGAGGGTGGTTCGCCCGCCTGACCCACCCCGAGGCAGGTACGCACGAGTACGCGGGCCTGCTCCTCGAGATGGCGGGACGGATCCTCCAGCCTGTCTCGGCAGCCCCGCTCCTCGGGCAGCACACCGCCGAGTTCCTGAAGGAGGCGGACTGAGCGGATGCCTCGCGCGCACGGTCGTGAACGCCCTGGAGGACAGGTGAAGCACGTGCAACGCCATGGAGCCGCGACGTACCTTGACCGCCCGGGACCGCCAGGAGCCCGGCCTGCGGTCGTGCCCCGCGTCCGGCACCCCTCAGGAACCTGCGGCTCGCCCCGGGGGCCGGTGCCGGCCGGTGGCGTTACCCGGAACGCAATGGTGTCCCGGGCACACCGAAGACATTCAGGCCCGTGACAGTGAGCTGCTCCTACCGGCGGGGTGCATTCTCGAAGTCGCCGTCACCTGACACCTGTGTGAATTCGTCATGACCGGTGGACAGGGATTCCAGGGCGGCCATGCTTTCCATCGAAAGCAGACGCGCGTTCTCCAGGGCCACGACCACCCAGCGGCCGTCCCGCCACACCATGACGAAGAGCTGCATGGAGAAGCGCGTCGGCGGCGGATGCTCCTCGCCCGGCAGGAGCATGCCGACGCGGCCGTGCACCACGCCGACACCAGGGCTGATGATGCGGGCGAACGGCACATCACCCTTCACCAGCCGAGAACCTTTGACCACGGTTGCGATGAGTTCCTCATGCCTTGAGATCATCTCCGCGCGGCTGCGGTAGATGGTTCCCTCGAGATCCGCGAAAAGGGCGTCCTCGGCGAAGTCGGCGAAGAAACCTGCGACGTCCCCCCGGTTCCAGGCCTCGTACATCCGGCCCGGAACAGCGCTCATCGCCTCGACTGACTGGTCCATCTGATCACCCTTCTCAGTTGTATGCACCACCATCCTCGCCAGGGAGGGCGGCCCGCGCCTTGACTGTCCGTGCACGGTTACTGGACGTCAGCGCGCCCGCGTTGTAGCCGTACGTCGCCTTGAAGAGTCTGCTGAAATGGGCCGGATCCGCGAAGCCCCAGCGGGCGGCGACGGCAGCGACCGTCCGGTCGCCGCGTGCGAGGTCCGCACGGCAGCGCTCCAGGCGTCGCCGGCGGACGAGGGCGGCCACGGTCAGTGGCTGGTCCTCGAAGAGTTTGTGGAGCCGGCGTACGGCGATGTGGTGTGCGGCGGCGATTCCGGCCGGAGTGAGGTCCCAGTCGGACAGTCGCGCCTCGATGTAGCCGTGGATACGGTCGCGCAGTGCATCGTCGGGGCACGGGCGTACGTCACCCAGCTGGGCCTCCAGCGCCACCGAGATCAGCTCGGTCACCGCGGCCGCGGACCGGTTCGCCTCATTCGCACGGAAACCCGTCAGAGACCCGGCCATGTCCCGCGCGAGCGACGACACCAGGGCCCCGGGGCCGCCGTCACCCCTGATGCGTACACCGACCAGGCGGGCGGCGTCCCCGGCGCGGATTCGCAGCTCCCGCCGGGGCACCAGCACGGTCACATGCGTGCTGGCGGTGCTGGCGAACCGCGCGGGCCGCGCCGGGTCGATGAGGACGAGGTCGGCCGGGCGGAGATCGGCGGAGCTGCGGTCCTGCTCGACGTGCGCCCGCCCTCGCGTCATCACGTCGATCTGCCACAGCTCCTCATCATCGGCGCGGGCGCAGCGGGCGTCCCGGAAACACTCGCCCTCGGGTGTTGTCAGCTCGATCAGCCATAGGAACCCGAGGCTGCGTGCACTGATGTCGGCCCGGAACGCCCCACCGTCGTGGCGTCCACTGAGCAATGGAGCCAACCCGCTTGTCGTGAGCGTCTCTTGGAAGCTTTCGATATCTGTGAACACGAGCTTCACGGTAGCCCCGGTCAGCGAGCATTCCGCCATCGGGCGAAGAGCGCCTCGCCGTACTCCCGCAGTCACGGGGACGGACGCCCGCGCAACCTGAGGGCTGTCGGCACGGGACGAACGAGCCGCAGGCCCGTGGCCGGCGCACCCGAACCGTGCCGTCCGCCGTCCGGCATGCAGGCACTCTTGTCCGGCGGTCGGCGCACAGCCATGCTTACTCCCGGATCGGGGATCTACCCGCATAGATTCCGGTTCGCGCTCTGCCATGGCCCGACGTCACGTCATGCATGCCCGCAGGAGGAATACTCGTGAGACATCGTCACCCGCGTCACCGCGGGGCAGTCCTCTCCGCCGTTGCCTGCTTCATTTTACTGACAACATCTCAGATACTGCCCGCCGCAGCGGTGACGCACAACCGGGCACCGTCATCCACCGTCACGGAGGCGGAGGACCAGGCCGCCCGTGCCATCGCGGCATCACTGTCCGACTCCGGCTGGCGGAACAGGGTGCGCGACGCCGCGCTCAGTTCCGACGAGGTGGCCGTGACCGCCCTCGCGGACAGTGCCCCCGGCCGGCTCCGCACCGCCCTCGCGGAAGCTGACCGGCAAATCGCGGCCGCCAAGGGCCTGGACGAAGGGATCGGATCCCTGCTGCAACTGCGGCTCGGGGCCGAATCCATGCGCGATTCGCTGGCCGGCGGGGTCACACCATGGGTGGCCGCGAGCGCCTACGACGACGACGCCCCCACGGTCACCGCCTACGACAGCCTCGGCCGCGGCCACACGGTGGATGCCCGTACGGCCCCCAGCCACCCGGTATACGTCCTCGACATCGACGGATCCAAGGCCCTGGCAGCGGGGCTCAGGGTGCTCGAGGACCAGCTCGGGCGTCAGGGTCTGACGTCCCCTGCCCGGTCGTCGTCCCCCTCGGCCGCGGCGGCAGGGTTCTGGACCACCCGCATCTCCGAGATCCGGCTCTCCGACGACGAGGAGCCCTGGGTGAAGGGGGACGCGGAGATCTACACACTGGTCACAGGGTTCGGCCACGACGGCAAGGTCCGGGTCGACCCGGTCGACATGCCCTATCTGGACAACGACGGCACCACGTACCGGCCGAACCAGATTCTCGTCAACTGGTCCAACTACAAGTACAACCTCGCGGACGCGGTCATGATGGAGGAGGACGGCAGCACCAACTACCGCGACCTCGCCAAAGCCATCGCCTCGGTACTGCTCACCGTCACCGACCAGGGTGTGTACATCCCGCTGGTCGACGCTGTGCTGAACGCCATTCCCGATGACTGGTGGACCGACGACCCCGACTACGTCGACTCCTGGTACACCCTGGCACAGAACGACAACGGCACCCGTTACGGGGCCCGGGGGAACGGCTCGATGACTGTGCAGCCTTACTACGTCGAGGAGTTCTGATTCCAGGGCGGTAACCACGGTCAGCGGGTGCAGCACCCGTCCGCAGTACCGCTCGGCCTCCCGGCGGCCGGTCCGCACGCGGTCCGGCGGGTGAGAGACACAGGAACGGAACGGCGGGCCGCCCCGGATGGGGTGGCCCGCCGCTTTCCGATGTACCGCCGTGCTACTGCTTCTTGAGGGTGTAGTTGTTGATCACGGTGCCGCCCTTCACGAGCTTCACCGTGGCCACGGCCGGCGCGTAGCCGTCCTTGGCCGCGATGACGGTGAGCGGGTTGTTACGGGTGTCGAGTCACAGTGAATAGGTGCCGGCGGCGGCCGTCCGGCCATGTACCAGCGTTCGTACTGCTCGTCGGTGGCGTTATGGGCGGCTCATGCGTCGGGCAGGATGCGCGCCGCGCGGGGCCGAAGTTCGTGACATGGCCACCAGGTCGGCCGGGGTGCAGGAGAGGATGGCGCAGAGCGCGGACAGGACCTGCAGCGATAGCCGCTCGGGGGTGCCGGAGACCAGGCGGTGGACCTGGGAGGCGGACAGGTCGATGCCCCGCTCGCGCAGCAGTGGCACCAGTTCGATGGCGGTGAAGACGTGGTGCGAGGCCATCACCTCGCGCAGCCGCCAGGTGTAGCCGACCGTGCGCTTGATGCCTGCCTCCCGTTCTGGGATTGGAGGGCGGCTGCGATGGTGGTGTCCAGGTGCCGGCGCAGGGAGCGGGTGCGGAAGTCCGAGGAGACGCATAATGGTGGAGTCGGGTATTGGAACTGCCGGAATGCCTCTGACTGAAGGGGCATGGGCCCCGAAAAAGAGGGCTGAGCCGGACGTCTCTCGACCTACGATGCGGCCCATGACGATCACGTTTGAGTGGCGCGGCGACTTCGACAACGCTGCCGTCAACGCGCTCCACGCGGAGGCGTTCGGTCACGTTCAGGGGAACATCGATTGGCAGACACGAGTGCAGCGTCACAGCCTCGGCTGGGTCTGTGCCCGAAAGGACGGCAGACTCATGGGGTTTGTCAACGTCGCCTGGGACGGTGGCGTCCATGCGTTCGTTCTCGACACGATGGTCGCCCAGGACGTGCGCAAGACCGGTGTCGGGACCGAACTCGTGACGGCCGCGGCCCAGGGCGCCTGTGCAGCGGACTGCGAATGGCTCCATGTTGACTTTGAAGAGCATCTGCGTCCTTTCTACTTCGACGCGTGCGGCTTCAGACCGACGGAGGCTGGGCTCCTCGCCCTGCGCTTGCTCCGCAGTCGTCCGGCGGCTGATCTCGACTGCATAGGCGGCCCAGTCTCCGGCGGCGGCTCGCTGCCACTTGACAGCGACGGTGATGTCGATGCCGAGGGTGCGGGCGAGGACGGCGGCGGGCAGCTCGGTGGCGAGCTGGAACAGCGCGGTCGAGAGGGCTTCCGCGAGCCGGATGCCGAGTTTGCGGAGTCGTTCGCCCATGGCCCAGGCACTGATCGGACGGCCGGGCTGACCACCAGGGAAGAGCCAGGGTGAGTCTGTCAGGGCGAGGACGGCATGGCTGCGGCGAACCGCGACCTGTTGCAGGGCCAGGTCAGCGACGGGTGCGGGAAGCTCGACTGGGACGGCGCCGAGCGGATGCGAACGGCTCCGTCCGTCTCCTCGATGTGGTCGATTGTGAGCCGGGAGATTGCCGCGGGCCACTGGGCATAGAGGAGCAACAGCAACCCTGCGAAGCGGTCTTCGGGTTTGAGGGTGTCGTCGTGCAGCAGGCGGCGGGTGGTGTCCCAGCGGGCTTCGTCGTCCATCGCCTGGGAGGGGCTGTTCCATCGCTCGGCCGGGAAGCTGAGATCGCGGGCGATCTTCTGGGCCAGGGCCCAGCGCCCGAAGTGGCCTGCCTCCCGGCGGTGGCGGGTGTCGTCGCTGGTCATCCAGCGTTCAAGGTCGGCCTGGCGGCAGGTGGCCAGGGTGAGGTTATGTTCTTCGAGCCAGTCCAGGAGGTGGACTGCCGCCCGCAGATGCTGGCGGGCGACCGTGAGCTGGTAGTGCGTGATGTCCTTGCCGCGGCTGCGTCGGCGGAGCCGGCGCAGGAGATGCCACGTCGCGTACCGGTGAAGGATTTTCCGGCCCTCGTCCGTTGCGTGGGAGGTGACGAGGTCCTTCACGTGCCGTTCGAGACGGACCATCTGCTCATCTCGCTGGGGCAGGACTCCGGTGGCGACGAGGACGCTGCGGATGTGCTCGACGACCTTGCCTTCGGGGAACTCGTCCAGGGCCTTGTGAGTGAGAGGCTGGCGGCCGGTGCCGAGATCGGACAGGACGGTGGAGACGATGCCCTTGGAGAGCCACCGCATCGCGGTGCCGGCCCGTTCGGTGTCGGCCAGGGCGTCGTGAAGGAGCTGTAGCTTCGGGTTTATGGAGCCGGTGCCATCGGCGAGGAGTTCGTAGAGCCGCTGCTTGGGGCTGCAGCGGGGGCACGGTCCCGGTGCGTGCAGCAGTCCCCTCGTAGGCTCGATCGATGCTAGGAGGGCACCGACCTGTAGTCACAAACGATATCCGCCCCGTTCCAGCACGCTTCAACGCCGATGACGGTGCCGGAGAAGGTCCGGTTTCCACACCCGGCAGCTGATCCGTTTCCGTCACCGACCTTGACCGGAGATCCGCTACTGAAGTAGAAGGTGCCGGATACCCCGACCCCGTCCGCCTCCTTGTCGCAGACCTCGACCCAGTGTCGGTCTGCCCCGACGCCGACGTAATTCGCAAAAATGGACATTCGCCAGTAGCTCGCCGCCTGAACCGGGAGGGTGGAAGCGATGAGGAAAAGGCTGGCGCCTGCGAACACGGCTGCAAGTCTGGTGATCATCAAACGAGCGCTCTTCATCTGTCCCCAATCAGAAGTCGGTAAGGTGTCCGGCCCGTGGTTTCCTGACCGATCCACGGTCGGTGTGTATCCGGGCAAGGGAGGCCCGTCCCCGCATTCGAAGAGGATGTTGCCGGATTCTCCGGACTGGCTAGAAGTGTCTTTCAAGCCAGCTATCTGGCCAGGACCCGGTGCACGTGTGGAGAGGTCGAGCTTCGGGGTGTGAGGGCCTGGCGCGTTGGACCGGTGGTGATACACCGAGGCTCGGTGGTTACTCTCGTCTCTCCATTGATCTTGACTACAGGGGAGCAGACTGTGCGCCATGCCACCGCGACGCCCGAGGGCGACCAGATCCGCTGGGTTGAATTGCCGGGGCAGGAGCCGCCACGCGTCTACGTGCATGGTCTGGGTGCCAGTTCACCCGCCTACTTCACGGAGGTCGCGGTCCATCCCCTGCTTGCGGGCCGCCGTTCGCTGCTGATCGACATGCTGGGTCACGGCATCAGCGACCGGCCGACGGGCTTCAACTACACCCTGGAATCACACGCGGATGCGCTCGCCGCAGCCCTGACCTGCGCGCGTGTCGCCGGCGCCGAGCTGATCGCACACAGCATGGGTGGCTCGGTGGCCATCGTCCTGGCCACCCGGCACCCGCACTTGGTCTCCCGTCTGGTCCTGGTGGACGCCAACCTCGACCCGATCGCGCGCACACCTGCCTCGTCGGGCAGCAGCGGGATCGCCGCCTACTCCGAGCAGGAGTTTCTGGCAGACGGGTGGGGAGAGGTCCGCGACCGGGTCGGCCCCCACTGGTGGTCCACGATGCGTCTGGCCGGCCGTGAGGCCCTGCATCGCAGCGCGGTCCACCTCACCCGCGGCACCGTCCCCACCATGCGTGAGCTTCTGCTGGACCTGAGGATTCCCCGCGCCTACCTGCTGCCCGAGGCCGACGGCCCGCTCACGGGCACTGCCGCACTCACTGCGGCAGGGGTGTCCGTCGTCAGGATCCCGGACTGCGGACACAACATCATGCTGGACAACCCGGAAGCCTTCGCGCGCGCCACCGCGGCGGCACTCGCAGACCGAGACCAGGGCCAACAGGCCGCGCGCGAGGCCAGAGCGTGACGTAGAAAGGACCGTACAGGTTCCTTGTGTGTGATGACGAAGGAATGGGCCCGTGCGGCCTTGTCCCATCCCGCCTGCACGGGCATCTCCCGCGCACATCTCGGCTGTTTGATCGAGGAGTTGGCCCTTCCGTGGGCCGCGCGGTGTGAGTCCGCGCTGCACCAGCGACGAGGAGGGAAACGCAGGCAACAGCCGGGCGCAGGGTCGAAGCACGACCTCGTCTTCACCGACAGGATCCTGGTCACCCTCCTGATCTACCTGCGTCATCAGCTCCCGCATGCCGCTCTCGCGGAGTTGTACGGCCTGGAGCGGTCCACCATCACCCGGCCAGATCTCCGCTCCGCCGAGAAAACCGAAGGACGACGCCCCGCTCGGCGAACAGTACGCCTGGCGCGAGAGGCGTCGACTGCAGTCCTCCCGCCGGATCTGCTGCCTCGTATGCCAGAGCGGCCTGGTTCAAGCGGCGGTGGTGCTGACGCTGCCGAGCCAGGTCCCCTCGAAGTAGTCGTCTTCCAGCTGGATGCCGGTCGCCTCCCGCAGGGCCAGGGCCACGCGCTCGTCAGGTGTCAGTGCCGCGGCCTCACCTGATGGTTCGTCTGCTCCGGTCGTGGGGAAGCCGACCGCGCTCAGGGCACGCCCTACCGGTCCGAGGTTCTTCCCGTGGCGTCTGCCAGTACCGGCGTCGACCCAGCCCGCGACCGCCCCGTCCACGGCGATGTGGACGGTCAGCTGGTTCGGTCCGCACACACGGAGACCGCGGTCCGCCCACCCGCGGACAGGGACGCCAGCACCGTGGCACGCATGCCCACCCACCCGGTCGTGCCTTCGATCTCGACCACCAGAGTCCAGTCAGCTGCCACCTCCCGCCCGAGCAGCAGCACACCGTCGTCCGCTCCGTGGACGAGACGCCCGGTCGCCCGTTCCAACCCGTCCGGCACCACCCTCACGTCCGAGACCTCCATCCGCCCCACTGGAGGCGACGTGTCGTACAACCAGCAGCTCAGCGTCAGGGCTTTCAACGATCAGCAGCCAAGACCGTAGCGGGCAGGACGGGAACGGGCGACGGCTCGCAGGCGCCGAGGAGGGCAGGGGCAAGGAACGCCGCCGAAGGCGGGTCGTCTGACAGATCCTGTGTACGACCCGCTTCATAGGACAATGAGCGTCGTCGGTGCCGGTCTGGGGCCGGTAGGACTTGCCCCGGCGACCTGTACGTTCACACCGAGGCTCTGGGCGAGCAATCCGGCCATGAGCTCGCCTGAGGTCGTCGGCCTGCGATGGCGTCGGCACGGTGCCCGGCCGGAACGTGCCGGGCGGCTACCGCAGCAACTGCACCGGCTCGCCAGGGTGGTGGCCGCAAGTCGGATGCGTGATGACGTCCGGTCTGGCCGCTGAAGCCATCGTTCGTACCCGGCATCCAGAAGGCGTCCGCTACCAGTGCTCTCTCCGCACGGCCTGCCTGCAAATCATCGACCGCAGCTGACCAGTGGGGCCAGCGCGAGGACGAACGCTCCTACTGCTGGAACCAGCCCGGGAGGAGGCGAAACGCCCGGTCGAGGAGGCAACCAACGGCCCTCCCTCCCCCGGGGCCAGAGCCGGTCCACCGTTTGGAGCTGCTCGCCGACGCACGGCCGCACGAAGCCGAAGCCGCCTGACGCAGGATCCCGCGACGCCGCCGACTGCGCGCGAGGTTGGTCCGGTCACAACGACCGGAGGGAGCGCGGGGTGCGGCAGGACTGGGAGCCGGAGGACCTGATCGAGGTCAGGACGCTGCGGTGGCGAGGCTGGGATGGATCTCAGGGTGTGAGGCCGGCGTCGCGGGCCAGGAGCGCGGCCTGGACGCGGTTGGTGACGCCGAGGGTGGTCAAGATGCGGCTGACGTGGGATTTGACGGTGCTTTCCTGCATGCCGAGTGTTTTCGCGATGTCGGCGTTGGTCTCTCCCTGGGCGAGCAGGGCAAGGACGTCCTTTTCGCGTGGGGTGAGGGGGACGATGCGGTTCTGGGCCCGGGTGGCCTGCGGGCGGTTGGCATGGTGGTAGCGGTCGATGAGGCGGCGGGCGGCGGTGGGGTGGAGCATGGCGGAGCCTGCGGCGACGAGGTGGACGGCGCGCAGGATCTCGGCGGGGTCGGTGTCCTTGAGGAGGAAGCCGTCGGCGCCGGCGGCCAGCGCGTCGTAGACGTACTCGTCGAGGTCGAAGGTGGTCAGGGTGATGACCTTCGGCGGGTGGGGCAGGGCGCGCAGGCGCTTGGTGGCGGCGATGCCGTCCATGCGGGGCATGCGGACGTCGACCAGGGCGACGTCGATGCGGTGGGCGGTGGCCTGCTCGACGGCGTGGAGACCGTCGGTGGCCTGGGCGACGACCTCGATGGCGTCGTCGCTGTCGAGGAGGTCGGTCAGGCCGAGGCGGACGAGGGCGTCGTCGTCGACGACCATGGCGCGGATCACGTGAGGGGACCGATCTGTTCGGTGACGGGGTGGGGGATGCGGGCGGCCAGTCTCCAGGTCCCTGCGCCGCCGGGCCCGGCGTTCAGGTGCCCGCCGAGTGCTTCGACCCGCTCGCGCAGGCCGATGAGGCCGAATCCTGAAGCAACTGCCTGGGCGCCATGGAGGTTGGTGCCGGGCGGGTTGGTGACCTCGATCAAGGTGGCGGGCGGTCCGTAGTCGATGCGGACACGGACGGGCTCGTCGGCGGCGTGTTTGCGGGCGTTGGTCAGCGCTTCCTGGACCAACCGGTAGACGGCGAGCCGGTGCGCCGCGGGAGCCTGCTCCGGACTGCCTTCGATGTTCGTGTCGATGACCTGCCCGGCCGCCCGTGCCTGCCCGATCATCTCTTCGATGTCCCGCAGCACCGGTGTGGGACGGTCGGTGGAGGGCGAGGTTTCGGTGCGCAGGGCGCCGAGCACGTCGCGCAGGTCGGTCAGGGCGTCGGTGGAGGCGGTGCGCAGCAGGCTGAGACGTTCGATGACGGGGGCGGGCAGAGTGTTCTTCTTGGTGGCCAGGACTCCTGTGTGCAGGGCGATCAGGCTGAGCCGGTGGGCGAGCACGTCGTGCATCTCCGCAGCGATCGCGGACCGCTCGGCCATGCGTGCGGCCTGCTCACGCAGTTCCCTCTCGATCCACAGATGCTCCACCTGGGCGTTCAGCGCCTTGACCAGGCGGCGCCGGTTCCCCATCCACAGTCCTGCGACCACGGCCAGCACTACAAAGAGCGCCGAGCCGTAGGGCTGCGGGGTCCACAGGGACACCACCGGGTGCAGGACGGCATTGCCGGTGAGCGCCACGGCCGAGCAGACCACGGCTGCCAAGGTGCGGCGGCGAGCGGCGAGGTCGAACAGGGCCAGCAGGAGCAGCGCGAGCAGGGGCCATCCCCACACGCCCGCCGCCGCCGTGGTGAGAGCCGGGGCGAGCCACCAGGGGCCGCGGCGCAGCAGCAGTGCCAGCCCGCACGCGAGCGCCACCGCGATGCGGACGCCGTCGTAGTGGCCGCCGGTGCTCGATGCCGTGTTCTGTACCGCGGCCAGCGTCAGCAACACCACCAGGCCGTAGCGCCCGTACACGGCCCACCTGTGGCTCTGTTCCCGTTTCACCTGTGCAGCGTAGACAGGCGGCCGCCTGCCTCACACCCGACGTTCTGCCACCCCGACCCCCTACTTTCGTAGGGGAGGGTGGTCGCACAAGGGACGATCCGCAGGAGAGCGACCGTCCCTAGCGTCGAAGCCATGGACGACTGGACCACCTCACACGACCGTGTCCTCGCGCAGCGCAACGCCGAGGGCTGGATGTTCCTCATCGAAGCAGCCCGCGACCTGCGCACCACCGGAGCCATCGCTCCCAGCAGCAAAGCGCTTGCCCGCCTGCTCACCGACCCGCTCCAGGAACACTCAACGCAGCCCCTGAACGTCCTGGAGGCGGGCGCGGGCACAGGCTCCGTAACCCGCACCCTGATCCCCCGCCTCTCCCCGGGCAGCCACCTGGACATCGTCGAAGCCAACGCGCGCTTCGCCTCCCAGCTGCGCCACCTCGTCCGCACCCACCCGCGGCTGGCCATCGAGAGCGAACGGGTCCGGGTTCACCACGCCCTCGTCGAACAGCTCGACACCGGGCGCCCCTACGACGTGATCGTCTCCGGCCTGCCCTTCACCAACTTCACCCCCGCCCAGGTCGACACGATCATGAACCGGTACATGGAGCTGCTTCACCCCGGCGGCACCCTCACCTACTTCGCCTACCGCGGCACCCGCTACGCACGCGCTCTGACCGCCTCCCGCGCCGAGGGCCGCCGTCACCGCGCCGTCGAAGAGGTCCTCGCCCACTACCAGCACAGGTATGCCACCGGCTGCTGGACCGTGTGGGGCAACCTGCCCCCGGCCAACGTCTGGCAGCTGCGCCGCCCCGCCTGCGCGACGGTCCCGGCAGCGCTGGACCTCATGGCCGGGGCACACCGGTGAACACGCTGACCGGACTGATCGGCCACGTTCCCGCCCCGGCCGCCTACGCGATCCTGGCCGCCGCAGTGCTCGCCGAGTCCGTGCTGGTGGTCGGCGCGTTCGTCCCGACCCTGACTCTTCTGCTGGCATCCGGGGCTCTGGCTCGCGCCGGCGCCCTGAATCTCCTCCTGGTCATCGCCACCGCCTCGGGCGCCGTCGTGGCCGGGGACGCCCTGGGCCACCGCACCGGACACCTGCTCGGCAGCCGCCTGCGCACCGGACGCCTCGGTCGCCGCATCCCCACCACCGCCTGGCAGCGCGCCGAAGCACTCATGGCCCGACGCGGCGGCCAGGCCGTCTTCCTGTGCCGCTTCGTCCCCGTCGTACGCACCCTGACCCCCCACCTGGCCGGGGCGACCCGCCTGCCCTACCGGCGCATCGCCCCCTACAGCCTGCTCGCCGCGCCCCTGTGGGCCGGCGCCGAAGCGGCCACCGGTTACGCCGCGGCCACCTCCCTCCAGCACGTCATCACCTACGGCGGCCCCGCCCTCGCCGCCACCGCCGCAGTGATCACTGGGACCGTCCTGGGCGGCAGCAAGATTCGGCGCCGCCGCCGAACCCGCACAGTCGACCGCGAGAGCCCCACCGTGACCCCCACCCCGGCGGCCCTGCATACCTGAGCACGTTGTCACAAACGGTCCTTTGCCCGAGCAAGATCGGAAACGGTCCGCCGGGACCGCCGCCAGACCCGGTTTCGTTCTCAAAGAGCGTTTTGTCCTGGCAGGAGTGTTGGTAACGCAGTGCTGCCGTGGATGATTGTGGGGTGTTGGTTCACGTGGAAGCGGTTGGGCAGGTCGCCGACGGGCGCGCGACGGTTCGGGTGCCCTCGGAGGTGGGTGCCGCTGCGGCGTTCTGGTGCGGCGATTCCACGGGAGTGGGCCGCGAACATCATGTGGAGTGGACCGTTGAAGAGGACGTGGCCTGGGGCGGCAACACTCGACCGGCCACTTCATTTTCCCCCGGGGTGGATGAGGAGGAAGGCGGTCGGATCGTCTTTCGGGGGCGGCTGGGCCTGACGGGCGATGGCGGAGCCACGCTGGAAGTAGCTGGAACCCATATCCTGTTCGACCTCGCCGACCCGCCGCCATCGGCTGCTGTCGATGGAACGTGGGTCGAGATCAGTGTGGAGCGGAACAGCGTGAGCCTGTGGCCCTACCTGCTGTGATTCACAGGAGCCCGACGCTGCCGCCGTTCAGCTGTCGCGCCAGTTGCGGGTTGATTCGCGGGTGAGTCTGCGGCTCATGAGGTCGATCATCGCTATGTTGATCATGGCTTCGGAGCGGTGTGGGTTGGTTTTGTAGTCCCGGGCGAGGCGGCGGTGGTGCATGAGCCAGCCGAAGGTCCGCTCGACGACCCAGCGCCGCGGAATCACCTTGAAACCCTTCTGGGCGGGGTCGCGGCGGATGACTTCGACGTCGATGCCCAGGCGGGCGCCGTGGTCGATGGCCTTGGTGCGGTAGCCGCTGTCGGCCCACGCCTTCGTGACGCGAGGGTGGCCTTCGGCAATGTTCGAGAGCAGGCGGATTCCGCCGACGTTGTCGGAGACACTGGCGGCGGTGGCCAGCACGGCCAGGAGGAGGCCGACGGTGTCGACGCCGATGTGCCGTTTGCGGCCCGCGATCTTCTTGCCCGCGTCGATGCCCTGGCCGGCCGCGGGCACGTTGGCCGAGGTCTTGATGCTCTGGGCGTCGAGGATGCAGGCGCTGGGCTCGGCGTCTCGGCCCTCGGCCTTCCGGACCAGCCGTCGCAGGAGTCCGTTGAGCTGGTCGAAGACGCCGTCCTTCTGCCAGGCGGCGAAGTATCCGTAGACGGTTTCCCACGGGGCGAAGTCGCGTGGCAGATACCGCCACGGGATCCCGGTCCGGTCGACGTAGAGAATGGCGTCCATGATCCGGCGCAGGTCGTGTTCGGGCGGCCGCCCGATGTCCAGGCCCTTCCCTCTGCGTTCCACTCGCCAGGCTGTCAGGGTTGGTTCGAGCAGTTCCCAACGGGCATCGGACAGGTCACTGGGGTACGGCCGTTGTCGGCGAGGCATGTTTCCGTAGTACCGATGGCAGCCGTCCCGACAACAGGGCGCAAACAGGCGCGACCGGGGGCGTGTTGGGATCTGACAGGAGCGAAGGGACCGAAACGGACCCTCGAAGGCCGTCACCCGCCCCATCTGCCACAACAAGCGTCTACCGCCTCAGCCGGCCCGAAGCGGTCCGCTACCTGAACTGCAATGAAGCACCCCTGTCGGGACAAAACGCTCTTTCAGAGGGCGTTTACCCAGCCTTGTTCCGTAATGCGATTTTCATCCCTGCCCCACTTTGAGGGCTTTCAAGGCGTAGGCGGCATGTGTGTCCGGCTTCACCGGGAGGACCTGCGCCCGTCTCGGCAGCTTCTGCTCCTGGAAGTCCGTCTGGTTTGAAAATGACACAGACCCGCCCAGTATCGAGCGGAAGCAAGCCTTCCGGCGTGCTCATGATCCATCTGGGGCGTGAGCCAGCGCAAGCCGTATCCCAGCGATCTGTCCGACGCCCGATGGGCCTTGATCGAGCCGACATTGGCGGCATGGCGAAAAGCCCGGCTCGACCGCAGGCCCACCGGAAAGCCGGCCAAAGTCGAACTGCGCGATGTGTTCAACGCGCTCCTCTACGTGAACCGCACGGGAATCCCCTGGAAGTACCTCCCGCACGACTTCCCGAGCCACGGAACCGTCTACGCCTACTACGCCGCCTGGCGCGACGAGGGAATATTCGCCCAGCTCAACTACGACCTCGTCGGCCTGGCCCGCGTCAAGGAAGGGCGCAAGCCCGAGCCCACCGGATCCGTAATCGACACCCAGAGCGTGAAGACCTCCACCAATGTGCCCCTGACCAGCCAGGGAACCGATGCCGCGAAGAAGATCGTCGGCCGGAAGCGGGGCATCCTCACCGACACGATCGGACTCCTCCTCGCCGTGACCGTCACCGCCGCGAGCCTCTCCGAGAACGCCGTCGGAATCCGCCTCCTCGACCACGCCAAGAAGACCTACCCGACCATCTCCAAGAGCTGGGTCGACACCGGCTTCAAAAACGCCGTCGTCGAGCACGGAGCCAACCTCGGAATCGACGTCGAAGTCGTCAACAGAAAACCAGTAGTTCGCGGATTCCACGTGGTCAAAAGGCGCTGGGTCGTGGAACGCAGTATCGGTTGGCTCATGACGCACCGCCGACTCGCTCGCGACTACGAGACCCTGCCCGCCAGCTCCAAAGCCATGATCCACGTCGCCTCGATCGACAACCTCACCAAGCGCATAACGGACGAGACCACACCCACCTGGCGAGGAACCTACTAGGAGATAAAGGGCAATCCGCCTACATCAAACGCCCTCTCAGCTTGTCGTTTAACTCCGTCAGGGACTGACGTAGTCGCCCCACCAGAAGGTCGCGACGTAGGCCTGTCCAAGTGCCGCTCCGCCTCGACCGCCCCTGACATGGATGACGATCAACGCCAGGACGAACCAGGCTGTGAAGCATCCCGCGACGATCAAAGTCCAGCGAGGGCCCGCGACAATAGCGATGACGATCAAGGCAATGATCGTCAGGGCCAGTCCGATATGGCCGTCACTGATATCCGTGCTGGGCTTGTTGCCGCCTGTCATAGTCCCCCGCTGAAGATCACGCCGTTCTGCGTCAGAGCAGCCTACGGGGCTCTGTCTGCACTGTCAGTGCCGCTTGAACGACGGGGCTTGGTGCCCTTCTTATGGTGAGCGGGGCGGCTGTATGCCTCGCCGGTCGCCAGGACGCGGCCCACGTCATGGCGGATGGCCGGGCGGATGTTCTTTGAGCCCGGTGGTCGCCCTGGCCCGGGCCGGGAGGGTTTAGGTGCACCGGCCGGAGAGCCGGTCTTCGCGCGCAGGTTCCTGAACCCGCGCCGGACGCGGGCGGGGGTGAGTCTGTTCGGCTCGGCCGGCTTCTCCCAGGGCCTGCGGAGGTCGGTGGCCAGCGGTCGAGCGAGCCGGAGCTGGGCGTAGGCGGCGATCACGAGCCAGGTCCACCGGTCGGCCGCCTGCGAACTGCGAAGCCGAGGCTTGGTCCAGCCGAGGGTCTGCTTGAGCAAGCGGAACGTGTGCTCAAGGTCAAAACGCCGGAGGAAGGACTGCCAGCAGCGGTCGACGTCCGCCGTGCTGGCCCCGGTGCCCGACCACCACAGCCAGAGCGGCTTATTCACCCCGCCGGACGGCAGTTTCTCCACGACTAGGCGGATGACGGTGCCTTCGATGAGGGGCAGTGGTCCGTCGTGCTCGATCCAGGCCGCCCGCCGGGTAAGCCTGGGGTGCAGCCGGTCCCATGCCCGCGCGGTCGCCTTGCCGTAGAGGCGGGTGTCGGTGACCGTCACGGCCTGCTCGATGCCCCAAGTGGAGGGGTCGCCGAAGACGAACTCGCCACCGTGCTTGGGCGGCCGGCCGCCAAGGGGGTGGGCCAGGGCGAACTCCCTGCGGGAGGGGGCCGGACGCCGCATCACCCGGTCCGAGCGGAGCCGACCGAGGATCTCGACGGGCAGGCCAGCCAGAAGGTGGGCGATGCGGGGCGCGTCGTAGCCGGCGTCCAGCACGACCAGGACGTGTGGGTCGCCTGGCTTCCACTGGCCTGCCTCGACGAGCTGCTCGACGACCTTGCGGATCTGGACGGCGGTCACCGCGGCGACATCGGCGCCGGGCTCCAGGCGGACCGCGTCCAGCACCGCCGTCCATGACGTGCGGCCAGTCTCCAGCGCGGCCACGATCGAGTACGGCCAGCCGGGCACCATCTGATGTTTGCCCTCACCCCGGCCGAACGTGTGACAAAAGGCCCGGTCAGGGCAGGTGTTGGCATCCGGCCGCAGCCACGGCGAGACGTCTGCGGCCAGCACGATCCGACCGTCCGCAGCCCTCGGCAGCGGCGTCGACACCAGGGCCCGACGCAGCCGGGCGACGTCGATCCACCCCTGATTGAGGCCACCGTAGAGGGCCCCGTGCCCGCGGCGGTGTTCCGGGGCGAGCGCCAGATCGACGAGCGTCCGCACCGGCCCGTCCGTGCACAACAACGCGTCGCATAACTCGAACAGCGCGTCGCCCCGGGCAATCAGACACGCGTACAACTCCGTCCGGAAGCATGACAGTTCCGCGAACGGGTCCCGCAGGACCAGGCACTCCAGACTCATGACCACGGCCTTCGTACTGTTCCTCTGCCTCTGTGACGGAGCAAAGGATCAGGCGGGGGCCGCTCTCACGTCTACTGAACTGCGAAAACACCGACCAAGTTCGAGCCGCGTTCGACGATGGGCCTTAAATGACAAGCTCAGTGCCTGTTTCTGAACCTCCGGCGGCCATCGGCTCGATACGCTCCTACCGACGAGGGAGACGATCGTGACTGTCGAGCCCATCGCGGACCTGCAGGCCGCACTCCAGCAGGCCGTAGCTGAACTGAGCTTCGAGGCGGGGCAACAAGCGGCCACCGATCCGGAGCGGGCGGAGCACCTGATGGCTGTCACCTCTGCGATGGAGGAGACCTTGCAGCGGACCGAGACTCCGCAGAAGTCTGCGGGCTCCGCTCCAGGAACAGACCCCGTGGACGCCGCTCTGCGACTGCTGCACGCGGCCCGCGAAGCGATCGAGACCGCCACCGAGGACAAGACCGCCCGCAGGGTGCGCAGCGGCTCCGATGCTCAGCGCCAGCAAGATGCGATCCGGCGCATCCTCGGCAAGATCAAGGTTGAAGCGGACGACGATGCCCTCGACCCGGCGGTGGTCGACGCTGAACTCGTCGAAGACTGAAGCAGGAAGCAGCCCCCGAAAATGGGGGGACTTCCCCAATTGGGGAAGTCCCCCCATTTTCGGGGGTGGACCACAGGCGCGAGCGCGGTCAGGGCACGTCGCCCTCCCAGCCCCGTGGGCCGTTGGGTCGGCTGAAGGTGGGCCCGTACGAGGCGCGCCCGCCCTGCCCGTACGCGCTGTGCGGGGCGATCAGGGGGTGCTAGTGCCTCCGGCTGGGTGGAGGCACTAGGCCGGGGTTTTGTGGCGGTCGGTGATGACTTCGCTCAGCCAGAGTTGCCCGGGGCGAGCAACATGGCGACGTAGCGAGTCTCATCCTGCCAAGTGGTCACGCGCGTGGTGGCGTTCACCTGGACGGGGGCGGCGGAGGTGCCGTTGGTGATGCTGACGCCGAACCGGGAGAGGGGGCCCCAGTTGTTTTCCAGCGAGTGCTGCAGGTCGCCGATGCCGTGGTAGGTGGCGGATCGGCTCGATGCGATGTCGTTCATAACGCCGAAGACATCGTGGAAGCGAGCGGCTTCGGAGACGAACTGGGTCATGAAGAGGAGCGATCGAGCTGTGGCCGCCGGGTTGGTCCCGTTGTTCGGGCCGTCGACGTAGGCCAGCTGGAAGAAGGAGTTCCAGAGGCCCTGGTAGTTGAACGTCAGGGCGTCCCGGTTGGTCTGGGCGAAGTTCTCAATCTGGGCGTAGTTGCTGTTGTGACGCAGTGTGCCGTACTGGGCGTTCGCCGGGGGGAGCAGGCCTCCGCCCGAGGTGTTCCTCAGGGAGTTCATGGTGGCCTGGAGATTGAAGTCGTTGAACGACCACGTGACGTTGTTCTGCGTGGTGAATCCGCGCAGGTACAGGTTGCCCGGGGAGAGCCAGAGGCGAAGGTGGGCGGCCTGCCCGTTGGCCGGGGGCAGATTGACGTCGACACGAATCAGCGCGGGGACAGTGTCGCCACCGTCGGTCTGCGTGATGCTGGTGCTCCCGCGGTACGTGTGGCCTGCCGCAGCCCTCAGGCTCTCGATGAAGGACCTGTACCGCGCCTGAGCCGACTGGTCGGGGTTAGCTACGGCGTCAAACCAGACGTGTCCGACGTTGCCCCGCGTGTCAGCCTTTGCCGGTCCGATCCCGGAGATGAGGGAAACCGCGGCGATGAGAAGCGCGGCGAAGAGCGACACGAGTCTTACGGGCTTTCGTTGACCGAGTCTCGCGAGCTGTGAGCTGAGGGGCATTGCGTGACTCCTTGGTGCTGGTGAGGCTGTCGGTGACGCCACACACAGATGTATTTGTGTCATCAAATTACCATCTAGATGATGATGATCATCTTAATTTTGGGTGTTGTGGATGTTGAATGCCTCACGTCGTCGCGGATCGCACCCTTCGCGATCGGTTAGGTCCGGTCGATGACCTCCACGCAAGCCGTGCGCTGTGCCCCCTGGAAGCGGACACAGTTGGCCGGCGAAGGAGTCCGATTTGTGATCGCCCGGAAGAGGTGGCTGCCGCGCTGGAGGACGTCAGAGACCGCACGTCCGTCCTGGGGGAAACGATCACCGAGGTGGCCACCCCAGGAGAGATCCTCGGGCGCGTGTGCTCGCTCATCCACTCAGGCTGTCAGCCGGCCCGGTGCGGCACGCCGGATTTGGCCGTTCCTCAGTGGCGGTCGGTGATCTGGACGCAGGCGGTGCGGCGCGAGCCCTGGAAGCGGGCGCAGGTTTTGCCGTCTTTCTGGATGCCGGGTGTGAACGTCGCGACGAGTCGGCCGCCGCGTCGCCTGGCGGTGAGCGTGTAGGCCAGGCCCGAGGGGTGCGTGATGTGCACGGTGGCTGTGGTGCGGTGGCGGGGCGGGTTGGTCCAGGTCGCGCGGACGGTCCCGGGGTTGGTGCTGCCGGGGTCCCCGGTGGTGGAGATGCAGATCTGTTGGCCGGAGAAGTGGTGGGTGCGCCCGGATGCCGCCGCATGTGCGGGAGCGTCCAGGGAGACGGCCAGGGCGAGGCCCGCGACGGCGACGGCCAGGGCGCGGAGGGAGCGGTACATGCTCCGGTCAACGAGCCCGGCCCGGCCGGGGCAACGTCCGGCCGAGCCGGGCTGGCCTGTGGGGGTGCAGCCCGTCGGTCCGGAGGCCATAGCGACGACGAACGCGCCGCGACTCGGGAGCGAGCGCGGCGTTCGTATGGCGTCTCACCCCACGGGGGCAGGGCGGGCAGCGCCTGCCGTGCGGAACTAGGGCTGGCTGCATGGGTCACGGCGGGGTGGGTGGGAGCCATGAGTAGGGAGACTGTCCGTCAGGGTTCCCCTGACGTGACATACCCTGTCAGGGGAACCCTGACAGCTTAGGAAGGTCGTCATGGCAGTCACTGCACAATCCGAGGAACCCACGCACTGTTCCTTCTGCGGCAAGCCGAGTTCCGAGGTCGGCAAGTTGGTCTCGGGGCCCGGCGTCTACATCTGCGACGAGTGCGTGACGCTGGCGGAGCGGATCGTTGCCGATGCGCTCGGGCAGCCCCTCACGCAGGGCATCCACGCCTGGACATCCATGACGGACGTAGAGATGTTGCACCATCTCCCTCGCCTTGCCACGGACATCGACCGAGCCGAGGCTGAGCTGCGCATGTGGGTTCAGGAACTACGGCGCCGCGGAGTGACCTGGACGCGCATCGGCGAAACGTTCGGCATCACTCGTCAGTCCGCGTGGGAGCGCTTCTCCGGCGAGGAGTGACAGGCAGAGGCTTGCACTCGGGTAGGTAACCCTCTCTCCAGAAGAGCGTTGATGCAGGTGCCCGTGAGGGACAGTGCGGGGCGCGGTGACAGATTGCGGCGCCACCCCATCAGCGCGCCCACCTTGAGAACGGGCCAGAATCTGAAACCGTGGCTGACCGCGCTCTAGTACTCCAGCCGGACTTCGGCGTATGTCCTGGTCAACGGCTTGAGCGTGGGGATTTTAGCTGGATGGTGCCGGGTGAGGGGCGGGTTCGTCCGGCCTGTCCCGCGAAGGAGTGACCACGCCGTGTGTAGTGACGGCAGTGGGGACAGCCATCGCATGTGATCGATGACGTACCCGCCTCCGTGTGGGAACAAGAGCTGGAAGAACTCTTCTTGCGGATCGGACACCGCTTCCCGCGCGTCGAGCCCAGACGACGGATGCGGGACTACGTGCGAGGACTGCTCGGGCCCGTGGGGCGCAAGAACTCCTGGCAACTGGCCGAGTTCGCCGGGCACCCTACCCCTGACGGGCTGCAGCACCTCCTGGCGAAGAGCCGCTGGGAAGCCGACGAGATACGCGACGACCTGCACGGATACGTCGCCGAACACCTCGGCACCGACGACGGCATCCTGATCATCGATGACACCGGATTCGTCAAGAAGGGCATCACCTCAGCCGGGGTGCAACGGCAGTACTCCGGCACCGCCGGCCGCACCGAGAACTGCCAGATCGGCGTCTTCGCCGCCTACGCCACCACCCGCGGCCACGCTCTCGTCGATCGCGAGCTCTACCTCCCCAAGTCCTGGACCGACGACCCCGAACGCTGCCGCACAGCCCGCATCCCTGAAAACCGCCCATTCGCGACCAAGAACGAGCTTGCCCGCACCATGGTCCTGCGCGCGCAGGCCGGCCCCCTGCCCGTCACCTGGGTAGCGGCCGATGCCGCCTACGGACAGGACTCCCGCTTCCGACGCTTCCTGGAAGACGCCGGCCTGTCCTACGTCATGGCCGTGCCCAAATCCCAGCAGGTCCACGGCCCCCGCATCGACCACCTCATCGGCCAGGCACCCGACCAGGCATGGCAGCGGCTTTCCTGCGGCGACGGCGCCAAAGGGCGATCTCGTTCAGGTCGCCGGGTGCCGCTGGAAAATCGAGGAGTGCTTCCAGAGCGCGAAGAACGAATGCGGCCTGGACCAGTACGAAGTCCGCCGCTACGTCGGTTGGCACCGGCACATCACCCTCGCCATGCTCGCCCACGCGTTTCTCGCCGTCACCGCCGCCCAAGAGCGCCAAAAGGGGGAGCCGGTCACGACACACCCGACCTCGTGGACCTCACCCCGGCCGAGATCCGCCGTCTACTGGCAACTACCCGCCGACGTCCTGCTCGACAGGGCAACCATGCAATGAACTGGTCGAGATGGCGCCGCCGACACCAGGCCCGGGCCCGCCGCTGTCACTACACACGGCGTGGTCACTCCTTCGCGGGACAGGCCGGGCGAACCCGCCCCTCACCCGGCACCATCCAGCTAAATCCCCACGCTCAAGCCGTTGACCAGGACATACGCCGAAGTCCGGCTGGAGTACTACGACGTACAGGAGGGCATCGTTGGACCCGAACCCCACCTGCTGCCTCTGCCTTCTGATCATCGATCTGGATCAGGACAGGGCTGCAACCGCGCTTATCTTTGGGGCCGTTGACCCGGAGCGAGGCGGTCATGTGCGACAGAAGGCCTACTCGCACTCAAACTGTCTGCGTAAGCGAGTCGACCCGAGCATCGACCTCTGGTGGGAGCTTTGAAACCCGGTTGAACTCCACAGTCGCCGGTTTCCAATGCGATGATCTTGCTGTGGCTGGTGTGATCACGGCGTCGGAGCCTTCCTGGATAGCCCCGTTCACGGGGCTGAGCCCGCGTATCTTCGGCAAGTTGGTGACGGCGCTGCGCCGCGAGGGTGCGGATCCGGTTCGTGTAAGGGCCGCCCGTGGTCTCTTCCGCTGGAGGACCGGGTACTGCTGGTGGCGGCGTACTGGCGCACGAACCTGACGTTGCGCCAGCTCGCTCCGCTCTTCAGTATCTCGAAGTCCGCGGCCGACCGCATCATCGACCACCTCGGCCCGGCGCTCGCGCTGCGGCCCCGCAAGCGGTTCCGCAAGGACACGGTGCTCATCGTGGACGGCACTCTGGTGCCCACCCATGACCACACCATTGCTGAGCAGTCCAAGAACTACCGGTACTCCACGAACCACCAGGTCGTCATCGACGCCGACACCCGGCTCGTCGTGGCGGTCGGCCGGCCCCTGCCCGGCAACCGCAACGACTGCAAGGCGTGGGAGGAGTCCGGCGCGAAGGCCGCCGTCGGCAAGACCATGACGATCGCCGACGGCGGCTACCCGGGCAGCGGGCTCGTGATGCCCTACCGTCGGCGCAAAGGCGAAGACCTGCCCGACTGGAAGCAGAGCCACAACAAGTCCCACAAACAGGTCCGCGCCCGTGTCGAGCACGTTTTCGCCCGCATGAAGACCTGGAAGATCCTCCGCGACTGCCGCCTCCGGGGCGACGGTGTCCACCACGCCATGCTCGGAATCGCCCGCCTGCGCAACCTCAACCTCGCCGGATAGACAAGCGGTCGGACTCGTCACCGTCCACGCCCACACCAATCAGAGATCATTTACGGGACAGGTCTTACGAGCTCGTGCACGGTTAGCGGCAGGGCCCCGGGGAGAGTCGCGTTCGCCCGGTTTGATCATGGAATTCCGTGGAGGGTGAGGGTGGTTGCGGGGTGGGTGTGGGCTCGTCGGCCGCTGGCGATGTTGGCCCATCCGGAGCGGTGGAGGGTGGCGCGGGCGAGATCGCGCAGGGCGCTCATGACCGCGGGGGTGTGGTGGCGGCGGAACTGGCTGGCGTCTTCGGCGAAGGTCACGTCTTTGGTCCAGTGGACGGTGTTCTCGATGATCCAGTGGCCGCGTGCCCAGGCGGCGATCTCAGCGGGAGACGCTTGGTGTGCCGCGAGATCGGTGACGGCGTAGACAGTCTCGGTCTGCCACTTCGATGTGCCGGTTCGACGGCGTTTTCGGTGGATGCGAACAACCTGGCGGGCATGGGGAACAGCAGGCCGTCCACGCTCACGACCTTCACCTCGCGGACCTCGTCCCGGCCTTGTCCGCGGTTGCGGGAGCGGTTGAGGATCGGTGCCTGTTTCCAGGGCAGATTCGTCAACTGGTGAGCCAGGGTGGGCTGGTTGTTCTTCACCGACAGCAGGTAGTGCGCCCTTCGGTCCTCGACGAGGTAACGGGCGTGGCTCGTCTGGGCGTGCAGGGCGTCGACGGTGACTACGGAGCCGGTCAGGTCCTGATCATCGAGGGTGTCCAGCAGCGGAGCGAACTCGGGTATCTCGTTGGTCTTCGCGCCGATCTCGCGCAGAGCGGCAGTCAACGCATCGTGGTGGCGCACTGCGGTCAGGACGAAAACGCGGCTGCCGTCCGCGCGGACTGCTCCGCGCAGGCATTTGCCGTCCACGGCGAAGACTGAGCGACGCGGTCGCGGCCGATCCGTCTCGCGTCGGGCGGTGCGGTGGGCGCGGCGCGCTGCTCGCGCTCGACGGTCCCGTCCGGGGCTGTCGAGCTGACCGGGCGGGGGCTGGAGTGAGGTGAGCCTGGTGAAACCGGCGGCGGTGAGTAGCGCGGCGTCGAGGCGGGCGAACACGTCACGCAGCGTGCGCTCGCCGGGCGCCTTGAAGCGTCCGGTGAAGGGATCGAAGGGGCAGCCCAGCCGGGCCAGGACATCCTGGTCGCAGCGGCGTACCCACTCCGCGATGGCGGTCAGGGAGTTGTGGCCGGCACTGGTGAGAGCACACACTCCGACCGCGAGCAACGTCGCCAGCCGGAACCGCACGCCGTGCGGATTACGCGGATCGGGCACCCGGGCCAGCGCGTCGAGCAGCCCGGGCGGCACCATGACCTCGGGCCGTGACACCGCAGACGCGGCCTGTGGCAGGAGCGGAGCGCACGGAACAGGCGATGGCGCAACGAGCACGGCGACCTTACCGGGACCGAACTGATGCGCCGCTCGGTGCGGTGAGTTCTTTGGTCATGAAGACGCGGCTGGTGCCCGGCGGGTCGCAGGGCACCTCTCCCAGATGCTTCCACCCGTGCTTCTGGTAAAAGCCGGGGGCCTGGAAGGTGATCGTGTAGAGCACGGCTGTGCGGCAGCCGCGGGCACGGGCCTCGTCCTCGGCCTGTCGGAGGATCTGTGTTCCCAGCCCGCTGCCACGCAGCCGGGGCGGCAGGTAGAAGAGGTCGAGGAAAAACAGCCCGAGCGAGGTACGCCCCGTCAGCCCGCCCACCGCTTGGCGCGTTGCGGGATCACGGACCAGGACGGCCAGAGGTCTGCGGTCGGCGATTCCCGTCTGTTCGATGTTGAGGCGGTCCAGCGCGTCGGAGATTGCCGCGACGTCCTGCGGGGTGGGGGCGTCGGTGAGCACGAAGCCCGTCCAGGGTTCAAGCTGGTGGGAGCCGGTGACGGCAGTGTCGGACGAAGTCATGGTTACTCCAGTGCGTGAGCGGAGGCGGTTCGGCCCCGCAGGCGGGGGCGGGTGCGGGTGCGGAGACGGTGAGCCCGGCGCACGTGCCGACGCTAGGACGTGGATGCTTCGACAGCCGTCGAAGAGACGTCGGCGACAATGGACACCGTGGACATTCAGCGCGCAGGCCAGGACGTGGGGGTGGACCTGGCAGGGGTGGCGAAACTGCTGGCCGACGGCACCCGTGCCGCCTTCTGCCTGGCGCTGCTCGACGGCCGGGCGTGGACGGCGAACGAGCTCGCGCGTTACGCCGGCATCGCACCGTCCACCGCGACCTCACACCTGAACCTGCTCGTGAACAGCGGACTCCTCGTCGAGGAGCGACACGGACGCCACCGCTACGTACGGGTGACCGACCGCAGAGTGGTCGAACTCATCGAGAGCCTCGCCGCACTGGCCCCACAGCACAACGCCCGGCCACGTTCACTGTCGGCCTCCGGCCGACAACAGGCACTGGCCCGCGCCCGGCTGTGCTACGACCACCTGGCCGGAACCGTCGCGCTGGCCATCACCGACGCTATGGTCGAGCGCGGACTGCTGAGGTGGGGACCCGAGCCGGGCCTGACCAGCAAGGGTGCCCTCTGGCTTGCCGAGACCGGCATCACGGTGCCCACCGGCTCACGCCGAACACCGGTACGCGCATGCCTCGACTGGACCGAGCGCCGTCCCCACCTGGCCGGCGCCGTGGGCGCCGCCTTGTGCGCCCACGCACTCGCCACCGGATGGATGACGCGCATCGGCACCACCCGCGCCCTCCTCGTGACACCCGCAGGACGCGAGGCGTGGCACGACCACCTCGGCCTGCCGCCGACTGAACTCTGATCCTGAACCGGGCCGGACCACACGTGATCAAGCCGGGCGAACAGGACTCTCCCCGGGGCCCTGCGTGCCACCCCGAGGTATGCCTCGAGGTCGCGGCGGTCGGGGTTGAGCGCGTCATGGATTGCAGCGAGCCGTGGATGTCCAAAGCACTCGTCAGCCATGCGGCCGACGGTATGAGGTTCGGGCCCCGCGGTTACAAGGGGGGAGGGGTGTGACAACCGGTTTCACGCTCACCGTCCTTTGCCGACGGACGCGGGGATACGGAGGCGGACCGGGCTTGAGCGATCGCCCCCTGGCCAGGTGAGTATGTGTGCTCACGCGCCGGGCTCGGCGTGATCGGAGACTGGGCGCATGACCCGAACCCACTGCTCCATCGATACGTTCGTTCGCTCCTCGCGCCAACCGCGACTCACCCTGGCCCTGACGGTCCTTGCGGTGCTGGCACTCGGCGCCTGCGGCACAGCGAAGGCCACCGGCGGCGGCGAGTCGGCCTTGACCGCGGTGGCCACGGCTGCCGCGCCCGCGAAGCCCATGGGAAGCCTGTCCTCTCCGGCCCTCGCCGAGATACAGGAGTACATCGCACAGACCTGCCCGGCCCCGGGAACCCCCCAGGAGAGGCCGCCGAACCCGCAGCCGGCTCCTACCGATGAGGAGGCTCCGGCCGGCATGGTCGAGCCGGTGATGCCCACGGCGGGTCCGGAAGTGGAGCTGAACGCGCGCGACTGGTGCGCGAGCAACCTTCACGAGGAGCGCATCTACGTGGCCCTCCAAGAGCTGACGGACCCCACCCCGGCCAAGGTCAGGGCGGCCCTGAAAGGCCTCGGCTACCCCGACGAGCGCGTCCACGACCTCAAGCAGTCCGGTGCGACCACGCAGTTCTTCCTCGACCTGCGCGAGAACGGCGGACGGCTCTGCCTGGAGGGTTCGGTGGGTGGCGAGGAGCCCGTCCTGGACAAGTGCGTGGCCCCCGCGACCGGCCCGTTCACGGCCGGGAGGACCGAGCACTGACCAGCCCCGTACCGACCCGAGGCCCGTGATCTGTTCGTCGACCGGTCGTCCGCATCGCCTGCACGATCCTTCCGGCGCTGTACGGCCGTCTTGCTCGGGGGAGCATGTCCCCCTGGCTGATCTCGCTTCGCGTGCGGCGTTGTTCCCGGGTGCGGGTTGGTGACAGCCACAACAGCTCTGAGTCTCAGGTGGCATCAGTGCCAGGACCGTAGTGGCTGTCCAACTTCCCTGGCAATCGATCCATGTTCAGTGGCAGAGGACAGTCGCAGTTGTGACCGAGGATCGTAGTTGGCGGGTGATGCTCTCTTCGGTGCAGGTCGTCGGCAGGTGGAGGGAACTGGTTGGCGGATCTTGAGGGCGATAGTTGGCGGGCTGGAATCCGTCTTGGTCACGATGCGTGACTGATGGTGGCGATCACCTGTCTGGCGTGTCCCGAGCCGGGGGCGGTGGGCGCCCGAGTCGGGTAGTCGTCCGAGCACGGTAGTAGGCCTCACTGGACAATTCCGATGCACGACCACAGATCGGTTGCTCAGAGCAAGGAGTCCCAGAGGACCTCTTCCGGGTCATGTTCTTCTGGGTGGAGCATGCAGCGTCTGCAGCGCAGGAGTCCTGGTTCGTTAGTGCCCGAGGCGGCGCTCATCCACGGCAGGGCCTCCATGGCGTGTGCGCGTTCGTTGTCGGCGAGGGTGTCGACGGCCCGGCGGAGATCCTCCGGTGCGGATTGGTCGGTGAGGCAGAGCCAGCCGACCGCCGCCGACAGACGGGCTTCGGGGGCCTCCGCTCGGTCGTGCCACCGTTCGCGCAGCCACGCGACAGTCGGCGGGTGCGGGTGGGCCCGGGTGATCTCGGCGGCGGCCAGGAGCAGGGCGGCGCGGACCATGGCGTCGCCTTCGGTGGCGAATCCGTTGGCCAAGGCAGTCCGGATGGTGTGGGCGGGGTCGGCGGCGGTCGCCAGGACGTAGGCGGCGTCGACGCGGACGGTGGGGTCGGAGTCTCCAAGAAGGGGCAGGAGCGCGGTGGTGATCGCGGCTCGGGCGGCGGCCACCGACCAGCCCCGTGGTGTCTGGCACGGGCGGGGCCGGAGAGGACTGCGAGGGCGGCGGTGCGGTGTGGGTGGTGGGCGTTGATGGCGAGGGGAATGAGGAACGGCACGGCAAGGGCAGCGGCGGCCCGGCTGTCGTCGGCGCACAGGCCCCACAGCACACCCGTCGCGTCCACGACCGGTTCGCCGCCAGCGCGCAGGAGGGAAACCGCCTCCCGGACGTCGTACCCATGGGGGAAGTTACCCCACGGGACCAAGTCCAAGGCCTGTCGAGGCTCGGGCAGGATGCTGGCCACCGCCGCCCGCACGTCGAACGGACCCCCCGAGAACGAGGCCAGGTCCGCCCCGTCCGTCACTTTCCGACACATCTCGAACGTCGGGTCGGTCCGCCAGTCCACGTCACACCCCAACCGTCGAATCCCCGGAACTTGATCATGGCTGGCCCGGCGGCCCACCGGAAGCCTCTCGGCGGTGATCCAGCGGCTCGTACGGGGCCACCCATCATGCACAGGGGCCAGCCGGAATGCTCAAGGGCCACCTGCCGAGCTCAGTCACAGGTAGGCACAGGCTAGCTGCAACGCTCAAGAGCCAGCGAGAGCGCCAAGTCTCAACGACGCGGCGTTACCGAAGCAAGATCCGCCAACTACTGCGCTCGTCCGCCAAGTAAAAATCTCGGTCGCAGCAGTTCCGCAGATGCTGCGCGCCCATTCCCACCCATAGTTTGATTGAGTTAAAAAATGGGCTAACTCGGAGGATAAATTCTGCTAGTGTTCAGGAAGGAGGTAGTGATGGCATCCGAGGAAGAGCTGTTCGCGAACATCGACGCCCTGCTGGAGGAGGAGCCGCAGCTCCCGCCGCCGGCGGAGCGGGCCCGGCTGCGTGAGGCCGCCGGTATCACCCAGGCCCGCCTCGCGCAGGCGTTGAAGTCGACGACGCAGACGGTGAAGAACTACGAGAACGGCCGCTCCGAGCCGAAGTCGCCGCGCCTGGAGGCGTACCAGCGGCTGCTGAACGGGTGGGCGGCGAAGTACCCCGCCCACGGGGCTCCCGCCGCCCCGGCCCCGGCGGGTGTGCCGCAGCCGCCGGTCTCGCAGACGTTCACCGGCCCGGCCGCCCCCGAACCGCGGACGGAGAGCGCCGCACCCGTGGACGCTCCGACCGCTCCGGCCGCGCTCGTCGCGGCGGCACCTGTCGCTCCGGTCGCGCGTCCGGCGACGGCAGCGCGCCGTCCGGCCGTGAAGAAGGCTGCAAAGCCCGTGACCGACCCGCGGTTCCCGCACGGACCGCTCGCCATCTTGGACGGCGATGGCTCCGCCTACGGCACGGACGGGATCGTGCTGGACTGCCCGGCCACCACCGTGCCGCAACTGGTGGAGTGGACACTCAAGGAGTCCGGTCTCGGCGCCGGCAAGCTCAACCGGTACGGCAAGGACTCCGACCCGCTGGTCGTGCTCACCGCGTCGGCCGCAGTGAGGCTCGGGCTGCCGGAGCGCCTGGAGGGACATGAGCAGCGCCGCTCCCTGCGCCTGCCCGAGGACCACCCGGTGGTCAAGCAGGTGGTCAAGGCGAAGTGGCAGCTCACCCAGCGCGGCTTCGGCCCATGGGCTCGGATCTACCGCAAAGCGCAGGGCCGCGACCGGCAGTGCGTGCAGCTCGCGATCCTGTCCTGGGAGGCCCTCGATGTGCGGTCCTGGCCCGGTGTCGCGGAGATGGAGCCGGCCGACATCGCCCGCGTCCTCGGGGTGTACGCCCAGCGGGTCACCACCCCGCGCGGCTCCACCGCCGTCTCCGGCCTCGAGCTGATGACCGCGCTGCGCCCGCCGACCCGTGCCGTGCAGGACCCGCAGACCGGGAACTGGGTGTCCGGCCACAACCCAGGCTCTCTGGGCACACAGCCGGTGGACCCGGCGCCGCCGGAGGCCACCGCCGAGCACCCCGTCGTCGTGAACTCCGGCTGGACCGGCGGTTTCCTCAACGAGGAGGCCTACCAGTGGGTGCGGTCGGTGGACACGCTCTCGGATGAGGAGTGCACGCTGCCCTTCGCGGTCGGCCTGGACCTGAACACCGCGTTCCTCGCGGCCGCGGCCCGCCTGGTCGTCGGCCTGTCCGCCCCCGACCACTTCCACCACCCGACGTTCAACCCGAAGATCCCCGGATCCTGGCTCGTCGACCTCTCCCACATCGACCTGGACCCCCGCCTGCCCTCCCCGTTCACCCCCGACGGCACACCCCCCACAGAACCCGCCTGGTACCAGACGCACACCCTCGCCTACGCCCAGGAGCTCGGGCACGACGTGCACCCGATCGAGGCGTACCTGCGCCGGGAGACCGGCGCGTACCTGGACCCCTGGCACGACCGGCTGCGCACCGCGTACGTCGACACCCTCGCCGACCTCGGTGTCACCAAGGACCTGTCGGACGCCGAGTTCCTCGCCGCGATGGAGCAGCACAAGCAGGCCGATCCGGCGCTGGCTGCCGTCCTGGCGGCGATCAAGGCGACCGTGAAGGGCGGGGTCGGCAAGCTCCGTGAGCGCCCCCAGGGCAAGTCCTACAAGCAGGGTGAGACGTGGCCGGCCCTGGCGCGGCCGACATGGCGTCCGGACATCCGGGCCGCGGTCATCTCCAAGGCCCGGGTCAACATGCACCGCAAGCTGAACAACATGGTCAAGCTGACCGGCCTGTACCCGCTGGCCGTGCTCTCGGACTGCGTCGTCTACCCCAGCCCGGGTGAATCGCCTCTGGACTTCCTTCCCTACGCCACCTCCGGGAAGCCGCAGCCGGGCGGGTTCCGCCTCGGTCCGACCCCGGGCCTGGCGAAGCTGGAGGGCGTGCAGTCGATGCTGTGGGCGGTCGACCTGATGGAGAAGGGCCTGAACCCGGCCCGCCACATCAAGGGCGGCGACGCCGTCCTGGACGAAGGGGAGTAGCGCCATGGGGGAGATCGACGACGCGATCGAGCGGGCCGACCGCGAGGCGTTCACCAAGGACCCGCCCAAGACCCTCAAGGGCCAGATCGGGTTTTTGCTCAAGCAGTTCGGCAGCGCGAAGGCGGTGGCGCAGGAGCTCGGGGTTACCGCCGACAGTGTGAACCGCTACCGGCGCGGCGCCCGCAAGCACGCCCGTGCTGATGTCGCCGCGAAAATCGACGACGCGGTACGGCAGCGGTGGCAGCCCCTGGTGCGCAAGCGCCGGCAGAAGCAGGCCGCCGCCTCGGGCGGCATCACCGTGGAGACGAGGGCCCGGTTCGGCTACTCAGCTGCGGTCGGCACGACGGACGACGGACGCTTCCGGCGACTCACCGTGCACCTTCCACCCGCCTACGCACAACGTCTCTTCGACGCCCGCAACACCGGCGCCAGCGACCAGCAGATGCGCACAATCATCGCCGAAGGCTTCAAAGAAGTGTATTTCCAGGACGGCGGCAGCCGCGCTATGGGGCTGTGAGTGGGCGTGTTAGTGGCAGGGGTTGTGCGTCAGCGGTGTTCGGTTGTTGATTGCCTGGTTATGCGCTGTGGATGTGTGCTGGTCTGCTG
>NZ_JBIATW010000023.1:0-88618 GCF_042892135.1 Streptomyces sp. NPDC001822 | reverse complement strand
CCCAGCGCTCGGGGCCCCGGCCCGGGGGGCCCCTCATCCAGCTGAGCCCTAAGCCCCCGCACCACCACCAGAAAAAACCCCCCCCCCCCCCCCGCCCCCCCCCCCCGCCCCGGCCCCCCCCCCCCCCCCGCGCCTGCGTGCCCGGTGTCAGGCGTGAGGCACCCGCGCCCCCGATCCGGCGTCGACCACGGTGCGCTCGCCCAGGGGTGTGTCCAGCGTCACCTTCCGGGTCAGCTCCTTGGCGATCATGACGCAGGCCTTCCCCGGCTCCCGCTCCGATTCGGTGACCGTGACCCGGACCGCCGAGCCGCTCTCCGTGGCACGTGCCGTGTAGGTGCTGCACACGCCACCCCAGAAGGTGACCTCCAGCGTCCGGCCCTCCGCGCTGTACGAGGTGATTCCCGTGCTCCCGGCTCCAGGGTCCTTCGTGGGTTCCGGAGCGGGCGGGGTGCTCCGCGGGGTCAGGTGGTCCGGGTGGACCGCGACGCGGACGACGGTGTGCGTGGGACCGCCGTCGTCCGGCCGTACGGAGAAGAGCCACGAGGGCACGAGGATCTGCTCCCCGCCGGCGTACTGCGCGGAGAGCCCGAACTCGGCGTCGTCGACCTCCACCGTGACGGGCTCCTGGGTGCCCGGAGCACCGCACCCGGCCGTCGGCGTGGAACCGTCCTCCAGCGGCACGGGTGTCGCGCAGTCGCCCGGGCCGCCCTTGGCGGACCGCCGGCTCTCCGCGTTCAGCTGCGCCAGGGCCTCGTCCGCGCCGATCACCGGATAGCTGTCGCTCTTCTCCAGCCCCTTGAGGTTCCCGCTGCCGCCGACGACCTCGCCGTCGGCGCCCACCTGGATCCCGGTCGACCAGCCGTAGGTCGGCAGTCCGTCCACCACCGGATCGGCGTTCACGACCCGTACGGAGCCCATCAGCTGGCGGGCGTCGAGCGAGGCGTCGTCCTGACCCGCGGCCTTCAGCATGGGGGCGGCCGCGGCCTTCGCGGTCTTCTCGTCGACCGGGGAGCCGGACTGCGGCGCGGGGGCCTGCTTCGCGCAGGTCCGCGCGGACTCGCAGGCGTCTGACCCGCCCGTGGCGTAGCGGTCGAAGGTCCAGGTGCCGGGCGCCTGCTCGATGACGCGCAGCACCGGGCCCGACCCGTCCCCGTCGCTGCCCACCTTCCACGCGGTGCCGTCCGAGCGCGGCGCCCCCGGCACTCCGAGGGCCTCGGCCAGCCGCGCCACCTCGGCCGCGGTGACGGTTCCCCCGGCGCGCCGGACCGCCGCCGATGCGGGGCCCTCGGGCAGTTCGCCCGAGGCGCGGTAGACGACGCCGCCGTTCGGGTCCGGCTCGCCGGGCGCGATCCCCGGAGGCGGTCCGGTCGGGCCGTCCGCCCGGTCCAGCGCCAGCAGCGGGGCAGCGGCGTCCCCTGCGGCCGCCGGGCCGGTGTCCGCGGTGCCCCCGCCCGAGGCGTTCGAGGCCCAGTACGCCGCCCCGCCTCCGGCCAGCAGCACAGCCGCCGCCACCGTGGTCACGACGAGCGGCGAACGCCCTCGCCGGGTACCGGTCACGTCATTCTCGGGTCGCCCGTCGTTCACCGGATCGCTCCTTCGGCTGCCTGGCCGTCACTGGCACGTCGTACGCCCTCCGGGGCCGGAGGACACCGATGGGACGGGGCAGGGAGGCGCGCGGTTCCACCGCGTGCACCGCGGAACCGCGCCGAGGGCCGCGCACGGCCGTGCGGAGCGACCGTACGGGGCCGGGATCAGTCCCCGTAGTCGGACATGCCGTCGATCAGCCGGGCGGAGGACGGCGGCACCGTGACCCCGTGGATGCGGGACGGTTCCACCGGCTTCACGGCGGTCCTCTCCGGAACGACCCAGTGCGGTGCCATGCGCGCGCAGTCACCGCGCAGCTCGGCCAGGCTCATCTCGGACTCGCGCGAAACGATCGTGTTCGACATAAACGCACCGTACGCAGAGGGGGCCCCAGGTAGAAAGACCTACTATCGGGTAGTTTTGACCCTTCAGGCACCATGGCGTCACCGGGTAGCGTGAACTGTCACGCCGTCCCGGAGGGTGCGCTCACGCGTTCCCCCCGCCTTCCGCAGGAGCAGCCTCCCCGTGCGCATCGCAGTCACCGGCTCCATCGCCACAGACCACCTCATGACCTTCCCCGGCCGATTCGCGGACCAGCTGGTCGCCGATCAGCTGCACACGGTCTCGCTCTCCTTCCTGGTCGACAACCTCGACGTGCGCCGCGGGGGTGTCGGCGCCAACATCGCGTTCGGCATGGGTGTGCTCGGCACGCAGCCGATCCTGGTCGGCTCCGCCGGAGCGGACTTCGAGGAGTACCGCGCCTGGCTCGACCGGCACGGCGTCGACACCGATTCGATCCGCATCTCCGAGGTCCTGCACACGGCGCGCTTCGTCTGCACGACGGACTCGGACCACAACCAGATCGGCTCCTTCTACACGGGAGCGATGAGCGAGGCCCGGCTGATCGAGCTCAAGAGCGTCGCCGACCGCGTCGGCGGCCTCGACCTCGTCTCCATCGGGGCCAACGACCCCGAGGCGATGCTGCGCCACACGGAGGAGTGCCGCTCGCGGGGAATCCCGTTCGCCGCCGACTTCTCGCAGCAGATCGCCCGGATGGACGGCGAGGAGATCCGGATCCTCGTCGACGGAGCGACCTTCCTCTTCTCCAACGAGTACGAGAAGGGCCTCATCGAGTCCAAGACCGGCTGGACCGGCGAGGAGATCCTCGCCCGGGTCGGCCACCGCGTCACCACCCTCGGCGCCCGCGGCGTCCGGATCGAGCGGGCCGGCCACGACCCCATCGAGGTCGGCTGCGCCGAGGAGGAGCGCAAGGTGGACCCGACCGGCGTCGGCGACGCGTTCCGCGCCGGCTTCCTCTCGGGCCTCGCCTGGGGCGTCAGCCTGGAGCGCGCCGCCCAGGTCGGCTGCATGCTCGCGACCCTGGTCATCGAGACGGTCGGCACCCAGGAGTACACCCTGCGCCGCACCCACTTCATGGACCGCTTCACCAAGGCGTACGGCGACGAGGCCGCCTCCGAGGTCCGCAAGCACCTCTCCTGACGCCGGCGGGACCCGGGTGTCAGAGGAGCCGGCGGACCACATAGGCCGAGCCGCGGTCCGCGGGCTCCTCGCCCACGTACTCCTGTTCGCGCATCTCGCACCAGGCCGGGATGTCGAGCCGGGCCGCCTCGTCGTCGGCGAGCACCGTCACCGTCCCGCCGACGGGTACCTCTCCGATCACTTTTGCGAGTTCGATGACCGGGATCGGGCAGCGCCGGCCCAGCGCGTCGACCACGAGCGAGGCCGTGGACGCGGGGGAGGGGGTGACCGGCACGGGTGCGCCGAGCCGCTCACGGACCCCGGCCACCACTCCCGGCAGTACGCCGAGGAAGCGGTCGACCTCCTCCCCGGTGGTCCCGGCGGGCAGCGACACGCGCACGTTCCCTTCCGTGAGCACCCCCATCGCCTTGAGGACATGGCTGGGTGTCAGGGTGCTGCTCGTGCAGGACGAACCGGATGAAACGGAGAATCCCGAGCGATCCAGCTCGTGGAGCAGTGTCTCTCCGTCGACATAGAGACAGGAGAAGGTGACCAGGTGCGGCAGCCGTCGTTCCGGATCGCCGACCACCTCCACGTCGGGCACCAGGCCGGGCACCGCCGCCCGGACGCGCTCCACCAGGGCGCGCAGCCGGACCGCCTCGGCCGCCGCCTCCGCGCGCACCGCCCTCAGAGAGGCCGCGGCCGCCACGATCGCGGGGATGTTCTCGAAGCCGGCGGCCCGCCCCGACTCCCGCTCGTCGGAGGGGCCTTGGGGCGCGAAGCGGACACCCTTGCGCACGGCGAGCAGCCCGACACCGGCCGGCCCGCCCCACTTGTGGGCACTCGCCGTCAGCATCGACCAGCGGCCGGCCACCGGCCCCCAGCCCAGGGACTGGGCGGCGTCCACCAGCAGCGGCACACCGGCCTCCGCGCAGATCTCGGCGGTCTCCGCCACCGGCTGTTCCGTCCCCACCTCGTGATTGGCGGACTGCAGACAGGCCAGCGCGGTGTCCGCGCGCAGCGCCCGGCCGTACGCCGCCGGGTCCACCGCGCCGGTCCGGTCCACCGCCACCTCGGTGAACGAACCGCCGGCCGCCTCCAGCGCCGCCGCCGCGTGCAGCACCGACGAGTGTTCGACGGCGGAGAGGACCATATGGCGGCCGACACGCCGACGGCCGGAAAGGGCTCCGGCCGTCCCCGAATGCACCGCCCGGGTCCCCGAAGAGGTGAACACCAGCTCGTCCGGCCGGCAGCCGACCGCCTCCGCGGCCGTCTCCCGGGCCGCGTCCAGCAGCAGCGCGGCACGCCGTCCCTCGCGGTAGAGCCGTGCGGGATCCGCCCAGCCCTCGTCCAGGGAGGCAAGCAGGGCCTGGCGGGCGACGGGATGCAGGGGAGCGGAGGAAGCCGCGTCGAAGTAGGGCACGCCGTCACGCTAGTCCGCGGGAGGGCTTCCCCAGGTGACGGGCCGCCCGTCCGGCGGAAGAGGGGGCGTCAGATGGTGGCCGGACGCGCGGATTCCACCCCTTCGGGGTGTCGGGCGGCGCGTTGGGCACCCTCCCCGCGCGACCCCAAATAGCGTCCAGTAGGGTTTGGTCCGCATAAACATCCAAACCCCTGCCCGCGTCAGGGCCGGCGACCGACCAAGTGAGACGGGCGCGCCGACCGTGCGGGCGAGACTCTCGGGAAGGCGCTACGTGAGTCCCAACGGCTCCGACCGCTCGTCGCGGCGCCCGATGCGGCGGAAGCTGCCGCAGGCGTTGACTGCGGGCCTGGTCCTGGCGACGGCCTCCGGTTGTTCATACAACTGGGAGGATTTCCCCCGCCTCGGAATGCCCACCCCGGTAACGGAAGAGGCACCACGGGTCCTCTCCCTCTGGCAGGGCTCGTGGGCGGCAGCGCTCGCCACGGGTGTCCTCGTCTGGGGGCTGATCCTGTGGAGCGTCATCTTCCACCGGCGTAGCAGGACCAAGGTGGAGGTACCTCACCAGACCAGGTACAACATGCCTATCGAGGCGCTGTACACAGTGGTCCCGCTCATCATCGTCTCGGTGCTCTTCTACTTCACCGCGCGCGATGAATCGAAGCTCCTCGAACTCAGCCCGAAGCCGGCCCACACGATCAACGTGGTCGGCTATCAGTGGAGCTGGGGCTTCAACTACATCGAGAAGGTGGAGGGCCAGCCCTCCGCCGGCAACGAGGTCCCGAAGGAACTCGACGCCATCCCCGACAGGTTCCGTGAGGACTTCCCGAAGGGCGCCGGCGGCGTCTACGACGTGGGCGTCCCCGGCACGAGGAACCCGCAGAACGGCAACCCGGGTCCGACCCTGTGGCTGCCGAAGGGCGAGAAGGTCCGCTTCGTTCTGACTTCGCGTGACGTCATCCACTCCTTCTGGGTGGTGCCGTTCCTCATCAAGCAGGACGTCATTCCGGGCCACACCAACTCCTTCGAGGTCACGCCGAGCAAGGAGGGCACCTACATGGGTAAGTGCGCCGAGCTGTGCGGCGTCGACCACTCCCGGATGCTCTTCAACGTCAAGATCGTCTCTCCCGAGCGTTACCAGCAGCACCTCAAGGAGCTGGCGGAGAAGGGTCAGACGGGCTACGTGCCGGCAGGCATCGAGCAGACGGACCCGGCCAGGAATGCGGAGACGAACAAACTGTGAGCATCCTCAATGAATCCCAGGGTGCCGCGGCAGCAGACGACTCGTTCGAGGACGAGCTGCCGGTGCGGCGCAAGCAGCCGGGGAGTGTCGTCGTCAAGTGGATGACCACCACTGACCACAAGACGATCGGCACGATGTACCTGGTCACATCGTTCGCGTTCTTCGTCATCGGTGGCCTTCTGGCGCTCTTCATGCGCGCCGAGCTGGCCCGCCCCGGTACGCAGATCATGTCGAACGAGCAGTTCAACCAGGCGTTCACGATGCACGGCACGATCATGCTGCTGATGTTCGCGACGCCGCTGTTCGCCGGGTTCGCGAACTGGATCATGCCGCTCCAGATCGGCGCGCCCGACGTGGCGTTCCCGCGGCTGAACATGTTCGCGTACTGGCTGTACCTCTTCGGCTCGCTCATCGCGGTGGCCGGCTTCCTCACCCCGCAGGGTGCCGCCGACTTCGGCTGGTTCGCCTACTCCCCGCTGTCGGACGCGGTCCGCTCGCCGGGCGTCGGCGCCGACATGTGGATCATGGGTCTGGCCTTCTCCGGGTTCGGCACGATCCTCGGTTCGGTCAACTTCATCACCACGATCATCTGCATGCGCGCCCCCGGCATGACGATGTTCCGTATGCCGATCTTCGTGTGGAACGTCCTGCTGACCGGTGTCCTGGTCCTGCTGGCCTTCCCGGTCCTGGCCGCCGCGCTCTTCGCGCTGGAGGTCGACCGTAAATTCGGCGCACATATCTTCGATGCGTCGAACGGTGGCGCATTGCTGTGGCAACACCTCTTCTGGTTCTTCGGCCATCCAGAGGTGTACATCATCGCTCTGCCGTTCTTCGGAATCATTTCGGAGATCATCCCGGTATTCAGCCGCAAGCCGATGTTCGGTTATGTCGGTCTGATCAGCGCGACGATCGCCATCGCCGGTCTTTCCGTGACGGTGTGGGCCCACCACATGTACGTCACGGGCGGTGTGCTGTTGCCGTTCTTCTCCTTCATGACATTCCTCATCGCGGTACCGACCGGTGTGAAGTTCTTCAACTGGATCGGCACGATGTGGAAGGGGTCGTTGTCCTTCGAGACACCGATGCTCTGGTCCGTCGGCTTCCTGATCACCTTCGCCTTCGGTGGTCTGACCGGCGTGATCCTGGCGTCCCCCCCGCTGGACTTCCACATCTCCGACACGTACTTCGTGGTGGCGCACTTCCACTACGTCGTCTTCGGCACCGTGGTCTTCGCGATGTTCGCCGGCTTCCACTTCTGGTGGCCGAAGTTCACCGGCAAGATGCTGGACGAGCGGCTCGGCAAGATGACCTTCTGGACGCTGTTCACCGGCTTCCACGGCACCTTCCTGGTGCAGCACTGGCTCGGTGCGGAGGGCATGCCGCGCCGGTACGCGGACTACCTCGCGGCCGACGGCTTCACCGCGCTGAACACGGTCTCGACGATCTCCTCGTTCGTGCTCGGCCTGTCCATGCTTCCGTTCTTCTACAACATCTGGAAGACCGCCAAGTACGGCAAGAAGGTCGAGGTCGACGACCCCTGGGGTTACGGCCGTTCGCTCGAATGGGCGACGTCCTGCCCGCCCCCGCGTCACAACTTCGTCAGCCTGCCGCGGATCCGTTCCGAATCCCCGGCGTTCGACCTGCACCACCCGGAGATCGCGGCGCTGGAGCAGCTGGATCACCTGTCCGAGGGTGACAAGGTTCTCGCCGGCGGCAAGGAGGACGGCAAGTGAAGATCCAGGGCAAGCTCTTCCTCTGGCTGAGCCTCTTCATGCTGGCCATGGCCGTCACGTACGGCGTGTGGTCGAAGGAGCCGGTCGGCACCACCGCGCTGGTCCTGTCCTTCGGGCTGACCCTCATGATCGGCTTCTACCTGGCCTTCACGGCCAGCCGGGTCGACGCGATGGCCCAGGACAACAAGGAGGCCGACGTCGCGGACGAGGCGGGTGAGGTGGGCTTCTTCTCGCCGCACAGCTGGCAGCCGCTCTCGCTGGCCATCGGAGGCGCCTTCCTCTTCATGGGCGTCGTCTTCGGCTGGTGGCTCGCCTACTTCGCGGCGCCGCTGCTCCTGATCGGCCTGTTCGGCTGGGTGTTCGAGTACTACCGGGGCGAGAACCGCACCCAGTAGGACACGCCGTCGAAGGACCCGCAGCACCCGTACGGGGGCCCGGTCCGCTCAGCAATGAGCGGACCGGGCCCCCGTTTGCAGTCACTGAACGCGCTGGATCGGATGAATCTTCTTAGCGTGGGTTCATGAACCACACGCCGCGCATCCGCACCGTAGTGAGCTGCACCCTGCTGGTCGTCGCCCTGGTAGCGGGTGCGACCGCCTGTGGAGAGCCCGACGGGCATCAACTGTCCCTGAGGCCCTACGACGCAGCCGACCACGTCTCCTTCAACGGCCCCTCCGGCAACAAGAAGGCCGACCCCGACAAGCCCCTCGAATTCACCGTCAAGGACGACGACGTGACCATCACGGACGTGACGGCCGTCGACACCGAGGGCCGCCATCTGGCGGGTGAGCTCGACGCCGACGGCAAGCGGTGGCACTCCACCACCTCGCTCGCCGCCGGGACCCGATACACCGTCAAGGTCTCCACCGAGAACGACGACGGCGCCCCCGGCAGCCGTACGTACACGTTCGGCACGACCTCGGCCAAGAAGTTCCTGAAGGTCACCTTCGGCCCGCAGGCGGGCACCTACGGGGTCGGACAGCCCCTCACAGCGGAACTCAGCGCTCCGGTCGCCGACCGGGCGGCCAGGGCAACCGTCGAACGAGGGCTGCAGGTCCGGTCCTCACCCGCCGTCACCGGCTCCTGGTACTGGGTCGACGACAAGACCCTGCACTACCGCCCCCAGGAGTACTGGCCGGCCAACGCCACCATCGACCTGCGCAGCAACCTCAAGGGCATAAAGGTGGGCAACGCCCTGTACGGGGGTGACGCCAAGGCCCTCAAACTCAAGACCGGCGACCGGATAGAAGCCATCACCGACGCGTCGGACCACTCGATGACGGTCCTGCGCAACGGTGAAGTGATCAACACCATCCCGGTCACCACGGGCAAGCCCGGCTTCGACACGCGCAACGGCGTCAAGGTCGTGCTGGCCAAGGAGCAGTTCGTACGCATGCGCGGTGAGAGCATCGGCATCGCCGCCGGCTCCTCGGAGTCCTACGACCTGCCGGTCTACTGGGCCACACGCGTGACCTGGAGCGGCGAGTACGTCCACGCCGCGCCCTGGTCGACGGGTTCGCAGGGCAGCGCCAACGTCAGCCACGGCTGCACCGGCATGAGCACGGCCAACGCCGAGTGGTTCTTCGAGACCGTGCGCGAGGGCGACGTGGTCAAGGTCGTCGGCAGCGAGGGCGAGACCATGACGCCGTTCGACAACGGCTTCGGCGACTGGAACCTGGACTGGGAGGCCTGGCAGAAGGGCAGCGCCCTGCGCAGCGGCACGCCGGACGCCGGCACCGACGTCCGCACGGCGCGCCTGCGCCCCCAGGTCTGACCGGGCCCGGAGTGCGCCTTCGCGCCCCGGGAGCACACCGCGGAGGGGATCGGGGCCCCTCCGCCGCGCCGTGTCCCTCAGGCCCCCACGGACAGCCTGTGCCGCAGCACGGACGCGAGGGCGTCCGCGAAGCCGACCGGGTCCACCGGAAGCGTCACAGCGGCGTCGGCACGGCTCCAGGTGGCCAGCCAGGCGTCCTGCGGACGCCCGATCAGCAGGAGCACCGGCGGGCAGTCGAAGATCTCGTCCTTGATCTGCCTGCAGACGCCCATGCCGCCCGCGGGCGCGGTCTCGCCGTCCAGCACGCAGGCGTCGATGCCGCCCTTGTCCAGCGCGCTCAGCACGGCGGGCAGGGTGGCGCACTCCAGGAACTCCACCGGCGGCACGTCCGCCGCGGGCCTGCGCCCGGCTGCCAGCCTCACCTGCTCACGCGTGTTGGCGTCGTCGCTGTAGACCAGGACCGTGGCGGTCGGCTGCATTGTTCCTCCGTGACGTCTGTGTCTTCGGGGCTCTCGGGGCATGAACCGATGGGCGGATCGTACTCCGGCGGACAGCCTGTCAGCACCGGTAAAGACAGCGATTCGATGGGCCGTTCGGTGCGGACACACGCCGCTGACACACCGAACGGCACCCCCCGGAGTGAGGGCGGGATAAGCGACCGACATAATGTCGGTCGTGGCGACAGCAACGACAGTAGAAACCGGGCACGCGCACCCGTCGGTCAATCGGCCGAACCTCACCAGCGTCGGAACCATCATCTGGTTGAGTTCCGAGCTGATGTTCTTCGCGGCCCTCTTCGCGATGTACTTCACCCTGCGATCGGTGCTGGGACCCGATCACTGGAAGGAGATGGCCGACCATCTGAACTTCCCGTTCTCGGCGACGAACACCACGATCCTGGTGCTTTCCTCTCTCACCTGCCAGCTCGGCGTCTTCGCCGCGGAGCGGGGCGATGTGAAGAAGCTCCGCACCTGGTTCATGATCACGTTCGTGATGGGCGCGATCTTCATCGGAGGACAGGTCTTCGAGTACACCGAACTGGTCAAGAAGGACGGGCTCTCCCTGTCCTCCGACCCGTACGGTTCGGTGTTCTACCTGACGACCGGCTTCCACGGTCTGCATGTGACAGGCGGCCTCATCGCCTTCCTGCTCGTCCTGGGCAGGACATACGCGGCCTCGAGATTCACCCACGAACAGGCCACCGCCGCCATCGTCGTGTCGTACTACTGGCACTTCGTCGACGTCGTCTGGATCGGTCTGTTCGCCACGATCTACATGATCAAGTAACCGGGCTCGCGCCCACCCACCATCGACGCAGAAGATCCTGACACCGGGGTAATCCGTGAAAAAGCTCTCCGCACGACGACGCCATCCGCTGGCGGCGGTCGTCGTACTACTCCTCGCGCTGGCGGCCACCGGGGGGCTGTACGCCGCGTTCGCGCCTGCGGGTAAGGCGCAGGCCGACGAAACCGCCCAGTCCCTCGCCATCGACGAGGGCAAGAAGCTCTACTCCGTTGGCTGTGCCAGCTGCCACGGGGCCGGCGGTCAGGGCACCACCGACGGACCGTCCCTCGTGGGCGTCGGCTCAGCCGCCGTCGACTTCCAGGTCGCCACCGGACGTATGCCGGCCCAGCAGCCGGGCGCCCAGGTGCCGAAGAAGAAGGTCATCTACAACCAGGCCGAGATCGACCAGCTCGCGGCGTACATCTCGTCGCTGGGCGCCGGTCCGATCACGCCCACCAAGAGCCAGGTCGACCCCTCGGGCGCCGACGTGGCCAAGGGCGGCGACCTGTTCCGCACCAACTGCGCGCAGTGCCACAACTTCACCGGCGAGGGCGGCGCGCTGACACACGGCAAGTACGCCCCCAGCCTGGAAGGCGTGAGCCCGAAGCACATCTACGAGGCCATGCAGACCGGCCCGCAGAGCATGCCCTCCTTCCCGGACACCACCATGCCGGAGCAGGAGAAGAAAGACATCATCGCGTACATCAAGACCGTGAACGGTGACAACTCCGCGAGCCCCGGCGGGCTCTCGCTCGGTGGCCTCGGTCCCGTCAGCGAGGGTCTCTTCGGCTGGATCTTCGGACTGGGCGGACTGGTCGCCATCGCCGTCTGGGTCGCGGCCCACACCGCTAAGGCCAAGAAGTCATGAGTAGCCAAGAGATTTCAGAAGAGGGCCTGCCCGCAGAGCAGGACACCGCGCACGGCGCGGTAGCGGTCGCGGACGATCCGTTCGCCGACCCCGGGCTGCCGGCACACAAGCCGCGCATCCAGGACATCGACGAACGTGCCGCGAAGCGCTCCGAGCGCACGGTCGCGCTCATGTTCACGCTGTCCATGCTGGCGACGGTCGGCTTCATCGCCAGCTACGTCATCTTCCCGGTCGACAAGATCGTGTTCATCTGGCCCTTCGGCCACGTGAGCGCGCTCAACTTCTCCCTGGGGCTGACGCTCGGTCTGGCGCTGTTCCTCATCGGCGCGGGTGCCGTCCACTGGGCGCGCACCCTGATGTCCGATGTCGAGGTGGCCGACGACCGGCACGCCATCGAGGCCACGCCCGAGGTCAAGGCCAAGGTCATGGCCGACTTCGCGGCCGGCGCCGAGGAGTCAGCGCTCGGACGGCGCAAGCTGATCCGCAACACCATGTTCGGCGCGCTGGCCCTGGTGCCGCTCTCCGGTGTGGTGCTGCTGCGCGACCTCGGTCCGCTGCCGGAGGAGAAGCTCCGCCACACGCTGTGGGCCAAGGGCAAGCTGCTCGTCAACATGAACACGATGGAGCCGCTGCGTCCCGAGGACGTCGTCGTCGGTTCGCTCACCTTCGCCATGCCCGAGGGCCTGGAGGAGGACGCGCACGACTTCCAGGACCAGATCGCCAAGTCCGCCCTGATGATCATCCGCATCGAGCCGGACAACATCAAGGACAAGCGGGAGCGCGAGTGGGCCCACGAGGGAATCGTGGCCTTCTCCAAGATCTGCACCCACGTCGGCTGCCCGATCAGCCTGTACGAGCAGCAGACGCATCACGTGCTCTGCCCGTGCCACCAGTCCACCTTCGACCTCTCCGACGGCGCCCGCGTCATCTTCGGTCCGGCCGGTCACGCCCTTCCGCAGCTGCGGATCGGCGTGAACAGCGAGGGCAACCTCGAGGCGCTCGGTGACTTCGAAGAGCCCGTCGGTCCTGCCTTCTGGGAGCGCGGATGAGTACTGCGACGGAAACACAGCGCAAGGCGCCCGCCGGTGAGCGGGTGGCCGACTGGGCGGACGGCCGGCTCGGCATCTACGGCCTCGCCAAGGCCAACATGCGCAAGATCTTCCCGGACCACTGGTCCTTCATGCTCGGTGAGATCTGCCTCTACAGCTTCATCATCATCATCCTCACGGGTGTGTACCTGACGCTGTTCTTCCACCCGAGCATGAACGAGGTCGTGTACCACGGCTCGTACGAGCCGATGCAGGGCATCCGGATGTCCGAGGCCTACGCCTCGACGCTGGACATCAGCTTCGACGTCCGCGGCGGTCTGCTGGTCCGGCAGATCCACCACTGGGCAGCGGTGATCTTCCTCGCCGGCATGTTCGTGCACATGTTCCGGGTGTTCTTCACCGGCGCGTACCGCAAGCCGCGTGAGATCAACTGGCTGTTCGGCTTCCTGCTGTTCGTCCTCGGCATGTTCACCGGGTTCACCGGCTACTCGCTCCCGGACGACCTGCTCTCCGGTACGGGTGTGCGCTTCACGCAGGGCGCGATCCTGTCGATGCCGATCGTCGGTACGTACATCTCGATGTTCCTGTTCGGCGGGGAGTTCCCCGGCACGGACATCATCGCGAGGTTCTACTCGATCCACATCCTGCTGCTGCCCGGCATCATGCTCGGGCTCGTGGTCGGCCACCTCATCCTGGTGTTCTTCCACAAGCACACCCAGTTCGCGGGGCCCGGCCGCACGAACAAGAACGTCGTCGGCATGCCCCTGCTGCCGGTGTACATGGCCAAGGCCGGAGGCTTCTTCTTCCTGGTCTTCGGCTTCATCGCGATCCTCGCGGCCATCGCCTCGATCAACCCGATCTGGGCACTCGGCCCGTACCGTCCCGACCAGGTGTCCACGGGCGCCCAGCCGGACTGGTACATGGGCTTCGCCGAGGGCTTCGTCCGTGTGATGCCGGGCTGGGAGATCAACCTCTGGGGCCACACGCTGGTCCTGGGCGTGCTCATCCCGCTGGTCCTCTTCGGTCTGGTCCTCGGGGCGCTGGCGATGTACCCGTTCATCGAATCGTGGATCACCGGGGACAAGCGCGAGCACCACATCCTGGACAAGCCGCGCAACGCCCCCGTTCGCACCGCGCTCGGTGTCGCCTGGGTGACGATCTACTTCGTCATGCTGATCGGCGGCGGCAACGACATCTGGGCGACGCACTTCCACCTGTCGCTCAACGCGATCAGCTGGTTCGTCCGGATCGCGTTCTTCGTCGGCCCGGTCGTGGCGTTCGTCGTCACGAAGCGGATCTGCCTCGGCCTCCAGCGCCGCGACAAGGAGAAGGTGCTGCACGGGCGCGAGTCCGGCACCATCAAGCGCCTGCCGCACGGTGAGTTCGTCGAGATCCACGAGCCGCTCAGCCCGGGGCAGCTGCACACGCTCACCGCGCACGAGCAGTACAAGCCGGTCGAGATCGGCCCGACGGTCGACGAGAACGGTGTCGAGCGCAAGCCCTCCGCACTGCAGAGGATGCGGGCGAGCCTCAGCAAGAGCTACTTCGGCGAGGACAGTCAGATCGCCAAGCCCACCGCCGAGGAGTACCGGGAGATCACGAGCGGCCACGGCCACCACTGATCCCCTCAGCTGAACGCCACAGCGAGAGCCCCGTCCATCCGGTGGACGGGGCTCTTCGCTGCCTCCCGGCTGGATAGGGTGGGAGACATCCTTGTACCGGCTGTGGACTCCCAGGAGCGGACCATGAACGTGGCGACCCAGGACGGCGGCGACAGCATGGCGGCCCGCACCTGGCCCGGCGTGCTGACCCCTCTTCTGCGGGGCGAGGACCTCGGCGCCGACGACACGGCGTGGGCCATGAACCGCATCATGAGCGGTGAGGCCACGGACGTGCAGATCGCCGGTTTCGCGGTCGCGCTGCGGGCCAAGGGCGAGACCGTCGACGAGGTGACCGGGCTGGTCCGTGCCATGTACGCACACGCCCACACCATCGAGGTGCCGGGCCGCACGGTCGACATCGTGGGGACCGGCGGAGACATGGCCAAGACGGTCAACATCTCCACCATGTCCGCGATCGTCGTCGCGGGGACGGGAGCCAAGGTCGTCAAGCACGGCAACCGGGCCTCCTCGTCGGCGAGCGGCGCCTCCGACGTGCTGGAGAAGCTGGGCGTCAACCTCGACCTCACTCCGCAGCGGGTCGTGTCCGTAGCGGAGGAGGCCGGCATCACCTTCTGCTTCGCCGTGAAGTTCCACCCCGCGCTGCGGTACGCGGCCAGGGCCCGCAAGGAGCTGGGGACCCAGACCACCTTCAACATCCTGGGGCCGCTCACCAACCCGGCCCGGGTGCGCTCCCAGGCCATCGGGGTCGCCGACCCGAAGATGGCGCCCATCGTGGCGGGTGTGCTGGCGGACCGGGGGAACTCCGCCCTCGTCTTCCGGGGTGACGACGGACTCGACGAGCTGACGACCACGGCCACCTCCCGGGTCTGGATCGTGCGCGACGGCACGGTCCGCGAGGAGTCCTTCGACCCGCGCGACGTGGGTCTCGGACTGGTCCCCGTCGAGGCGCTGCGCGGCGCCGACGCCTCGTACAACGCCGATGTCGCCCGCCGGCTCCTCGACGGGGAGACCGGGCCCGTGCGGGAGGCCGTGCTCCTCAACTCCGCGGCGGCGCTGGTCGCGCTCGACCCGGGTGAGGGGACGCTCGACGAGCAGCTGGCGGCCGGGATCGCGCGGGCGGCGGAGTCCATCGACTCGGGCGCGGCCAAGCGCGCGCTGGAGCGCTGGGTGTCCGCCAGCAACGCCTGAGGGGCGCGGATGCGAGAGGGGCGCAGTCCGGATCGCGGACTGCGCCCTTGCGCGTCGCCAGGGGTATGGCAAGATGCTGCGCAGGTCATGAGTGACAGCGACTACGGCCCCGGCCCGCTGTCCGGCAACCCTCCGTCCGTGGCGGGGTGCCCCGGGTGAAGACCAGGCCGCAGTCAGCGAGGTCTGCGGCAAGCGCGGACCCCTCGGCATCGCTGGATGCCACCCCTTGGGGTCCTGGTCCCAGGGAGCCTTCTGTGAGCAAGCGAATGCGATAGGGCGCGAAGCCCTCCTCCGCACACCCTTTTCCCCTTCCTCTCCGCGCTGCCGCGTACCGCCGGCGCGAGGATTTCGCCTGCCTGTTACGGGAGTTCGCCATGTCTGTCCCCACCGCTGCCGCCGATCAGACCATTTGTGCCCCGCTGCCCGTTCTGGGTGCTGATGTCACCGTTCCGCTCGTCACCGGTGGAGACGTCACGTACGCCGCCCTCGACTACGCCGCCAGTGCCCCCGCCCTCCAGCGGGTGTGGGACGACGTGGCCGCCTACGCCCCGTACTACGGAAGCGTCCACCGCGGGGCCGGATACCTCTCGCAGCTCTCCACCGACCTGTTCGAGACGAGCCGGACCACCGTCGCGGACTTCCTGGGGTGCCGCGCCGACGACCAGGTGGTCTTCACCCGCTCGACGACCGACTCGCTCAACCTGCTGGCCGCCGCGCTGCCCGCCGGCTGCGAGGTGTTCGTGTTCGAGACCGAACACCACGCCTCGCTGCTGCCCTGGAGGGACGCCCGGGTGACCTACCTCGACGCCCCGCGCACCCCGGACCAGGCCGTCGCCACCCTCGAACGCGCCCTGGCCGGCCGCGACCCCCACGGCCCGGCCCTGGTCTGCGTCACCGGCGCCTCCAACGTCACCGGCGAGCTGTGGCCGGTGAAGGAACTGGCGGCGGCCGCCCACGCGCACGGCGCCCGGATCGTCCTCGACGCCGCGCAGCTGGCGCCCCACCACCCGGTGGACATCGCGGAGCTGGACGTCGACTGGGCCGCCTTCTCCGGCCACAAGCTGTACGCCCCCTTCGGCTCGGGCGTGCTCGCCGGCCGGGCCGACTGGCTGCGGGACGCCGAGCCCTACCTCGCCGGGGGCGGCGCCTCCCGCAAGGTGACCCGGCGCACCGACGGGGGAGTGGACGTCGAGTGGCACACCACCGCGGCCCGCCACGAGGCCGGATCGCCCAACGTCATCGGCGTCTACTCCATCGCCGCCGCCTGCAAGGCCCTGACCGAGGCTGGCTTCGACCGGCTGGTCGAGCGGGAGCAGCGGCTCGTCACCCGGGTGCGGGAGGGGCTGGCCGCGGTCCCCGAGGTGAAGGTGCTCTCGCTGTTCGGCGACGACGCCCCGAGGGTCGGCGTCATCTCCTTCGTGGTCGAGGGCTGGAACAGCTCGCACTTCGCCGCCGCACTGTCCGCGGAGTACGGCATCGGGGTGCGCGACGGACTGTTCTGCGCCCACCCGCTGGTGCGGACCCTGCTGGGCAGCGAGCCCCAGGATCCGGGCGAGTGCGGTGCCCCCGAGGCCGCGCCGGGGGAGCGGTCGCTCAACGCCATCCGGGTGAGCTTCGGTGCCGGGACGCCGGACGAGCACATCGAGCGGTTCCTGGGCGCGGTCCGCGAGCTCGTGAGCTCGGGTGCCCGCTGGGCCTACCGCACCGAGGACGGCCGCTGCGTCCCGGACCGGGGTGCCCCCTCGCAGGTCTGACCCGCCCCGCGGACGGCTCCGGCCGGGACGGGAGTGTCTCCTCGTCCCGGCCGGAGCCGTGCGCCGCGTCTCAGGCGTCGAGGCCGATGGCGAACGCCGCCTCGAGGTCGTGCTGCGAGTAGGTGCGGAAGGCCACGTGGGTGTCGGTCGCCTCGACCCCCGGGATCTTGCTGATCCGGCCCGGGATGACGTCGGCGAGGTCGTCGTGCCTGGCGACCCGGACCATGGCGATCAGGTCGTACGTGCCGGTGACCGAGAAGACCTCGCTGACGCTGTCCAGCGAGGCGATGGCCTCGGCGATCTCGGGGATCCGGTCCACGCTGGTTTTGATGAGAACGATCGCGGTGATCACGGCTGGCTTTCTCCCTCAGTGGCCGTGGCTGGTTGCTTCACTCTAGTACCACCCCGATAACGCCCCCAGGCGTAGAGGAACCCGGCGGCGAAGCCCGCCACATGGGCGAGGTAGGCCACTCCCGGACCGCTTCCCGCGCCCTGGGCCGCGAGCCACTGGAGCACGAACCAGAACACGAGCACGATCCACGCGGGAAAGCGCAGCGGCAGGAAGAAGAGGAACGGGAAGAGGCTGGTGACGCGCGCCCGGGGGAAGAGGTAGAGGAAGGCGCCGAGCACCGCCGAGATCGCGCCCGACGCCCCGACCAGCGTCTGGTCCGAACCTGCGTGCACGACCGCGTAGGCCACCAGGGCGAAGTAGCCGCACGCGACGTAGAAGAAGACGAACTCGGTGCGTCCCATGCGTTCCTCGGCCATGGCGCCGAACACGTAGAGGAAGAGCATGTTGCCGAGCAGGTGCAGCCAGCTGCCGTGGACGAAGAGCGCGGTCAGCGGGGTCAGCGCCGCGTGGGCGGAGCCGTCCATCAGTTCGCTGGGGATCACACCCCACCGTTCGAAGTATCCGGCCTGCGCGGCGAGGAGCGCGTCGCCCCGGCCGTTCGAGGGGTTGAACCCGGACAGCGGGCTGATCAGGAACACCGCGCAGCACAGCGCCATCAGTCCGTACGTGACCGGGGCGCCGCCCGCGCCGGCCGCCGCCCCGAGTTCCCGGGCCCGCTTCCGCCAGTCGCCTTCCCGCAGATCGATCACGTACAGAGCATGACGCACACGGCGAGAACGGGACAGACCGCCTCGCCGTGCCGGCGGGTATGCGCGAGGCCGTAGGGTTGCCGCAGCACATCGCAGTTCGACGGCGCACCGCGAGATCGAAGACCTGGGCACGCACGAGAGACTCGACGAAAGAGGACTCAACGATGACGACGGTTCCCCAGCCGACGGACGCGACCCGCTGGCGCTGCACGCTCTGCGGCAATCTCACCCGGTTCGACGTGACGCGCTCCTCGAAGGTCGTGGAGTACGTCCATCTCGACCTGGCCGGGGAGTCGAGTGTCGAGGAGCGGGAGGTGGTCAGTGAGACCATCGAGTCCGTGCGCTGCCGCTGGTGCAACGCGGTGGACCAGATCGAACTGGTCGACAGGCCGGGCGCCGACTCCTGACGGGGTCGTGCGGACCTACATATTGGGGTGATGGATGGTGGAGCAGCCGACAGGCGGCGCCGGACCGGCCGACGCGGCCGACGGCGCCGCGGAGTCGCTCGACCGTCCGCTGCCCGAGGGCGTGCGCCGCAGGGTGGTGGCGCTGGTCTCGGACGCCTTCGGCGGTCTGACGGTCGGCGAACTCCCCGCCCAGCTGCGGCAGTACGCCCGTTTCACGCCGAGCAGGCGCGCCAAGTTCGCGGGCAACGCGATGGCGGCCGCCCTGGAGAGCGACCCGGCGTTCCGCCGGCGCATCGGTGAGCGGCTCGGCCAGACCCAGCCGGAGCTCGCCGACGCGCTGAAGTCCGGCGCGCCGCCCGCCGCGGCGGACCCGGTCGACGTGGCCGCCGCCGCCTACGTGCTGCGGCCGGCCGGCTGGGTCAAGCTCGTCGCGGCCGCCGGCGAGGAGGTCCAGCGGGTACACGCCGAGCGGGCCGACGAGGAGACCCGGCGCGAGCTGGAGCGGCTGCGCGAGGAGCTCGACCGCGCGCGCGGCCAGACCCGGGCCGACACCGAGCGGCTGCGCGCGGAGCTGGACGCGGCCCGCAAGGAGAACGACTCCCTCCAGCGCAAGCTCCGCAGCGCGCTCAGCGAGGTGAAGCGCGGGGAGGCCGCCCTGCGCAAGCTCGGCGCGGAGACGGAGACCGTGCGCGCCGAGACCGCCGCCCAGGTGTCCGCTGCGGAGAGCGAGACCCGGCGGCTCAAGGCGCGGCTCGCCGAGGCGGAGGCCTCGGTCGAGGCGGGCCGCAGGGCCGCCAGGGAGGGCCGGTCGGTCGAGGACATGCGGCTGCGGCTGCTCCTGGACACCGTGCTGGAATCCGCCCAGGGGCTTCGCCGCGAACTCGCCCTGCCCCCGTCCTCGATCCGTCCCGCCGACGGCGTGGAGGCGGTGGAGCCGGGGCGTATGTCGCCCAAGGACATCGCGGCCAGGGCGCTTTCGGAGACGGACCCGGCCCTGCTCGACCAGCTGCTGGCCCTTCCCCAGGCCCATCTCATCGTCGACGGCTACAACGTCACGAAGACCGGCTATCCGCAGATGCCCCTGGAGAAACAGCGGTTGCGTCTGCTCGGCGGGCTCTCCGTCCTGGCGGCGCAGACCGGCGCCGAGATGACCTGTGTCTTCGACGGCGCCGAGCTGGCCGTCCCGGTCCTGCTGGCGCCGCCACGCGGAGTGCGGGTGCTGTTCAGCAAGGCGGGGGTGACCGCGGACGAGCTGATCAGGCAGCTGGCCCGCGCCGAACCGCCGGGCAGGCCCGTCGTCGTGGTCTCCACCGACCGCGAAGTGGCCGACGGTGTCGCGAAGGCCGGTGCGAGACCGGTGGCGTCCGCCTTGCTCCTGAAGCGCCTTTCGCGCGTCTAGAGCGTCTTGAGTGGCTTGGGTGACTTGCCGGAATTTAGGGAACGTACCGTCAAGTCATCGCTACACGCAGTGTGATGAAAGTAAAGAAGTGCCTGGTGTGGCGAGATTTTGCTGGTGAGGATTTGAACTGATCACAAGATGGTCACTAGGGTCAGGCCTCGAACCTTCGCACGGTTGATCGCCCACCCGGGGTGACGGCGAAGGAACCGCCGATTCCGTGACGTGCACGGAGCCGGGGATTCCGTCCCCACAGCCCGGTAGGCGGCTCGAGGAAGAAGGAGCTCGCCTTCGTGGCGTCCCACCGTCGTCCCAAGCAGCCGAGCCGCACCCGCGTGACCGTGCTCACCGCGACCGCCGCAGCCGCCGTGGCCCTGTCCTCCCAGGCGGCGCACGCCGACCCCAAGCCGACCACGAAGGAAGTCAAGGCGAAGGTCGACAAGCTCTACCACGAGGCCGAGGAGGCCACGGAGAAGGCCAACGGCGCCAAGGAGCAGCAGGACAAGCTCAAGAAGCAGGCCGACGCCCTCCAGGACAAGGTCGCCCGCGGCCAGGACGAGCTCAACGCCATGCGCGGCGAACTCGGTTCGCTGGCCACGGCCCAGTACCGCTCCGGCGGTCTCGACCCGTCGGTCCAGCTGCTGCTCTCCTCGGACCCGGACAGCTTCCTCGACCAGGCCTCCGCGCTCGACCAGCTGACGGCCAAGCAGGCCGAGGCCCTGCAGAAGATCCAGGCGAAGCAGCGCACCCTCGCGCAGGAGCGCAAGGAAGCGCAGGCCAAGCTCGCCGACCTCGACGAGGTCCGCACCTCGCTGAACGCGAACAAGAAGAAGTACCAGGGCAAGCTCGCCGACGCCCAGAAGCTGCTCAACACCCTCACCGCCGCCGAGCGCGCCAAGATGGCCGCCGACGACCAGCGTGCCAGCCGCGCGGCCGGTGACCGGGTCGACCTCGGCAACGAGGTCCCCGCGTCCGCCCGCGGTGCCGCCGCGCTCAGCGCGGCCGCCACGCAGCAGGGCAAGCCGTACGTCTCCGGCGGCACCGGACCGAACTCGTTCGACTGCTCGGGACTGACCCAGTGGGCCTACGCCCAGGCCGGCGTCCAGATCACCCGCACCACGTACACGCAGATCAACGACGGTGTCCGGATCGGACGCAGCGCCCTCAAGCCGGGCGACCTGGTCTTCTTCAACAACACCTCGCACGTCGGCCTCTACGCCGGCAACAACCAGATCCTGCACGCCCCGCACCCGGGGGCCTCGGTCCGCTACGAGTCGATGGCCTACATGGGCACCTTCCAGTTCGGCGTCCGCGTCTGACGCCCGAACGGGCGAATCGCGGTTCCCCCGCACGGCACCCCGCCCCACCGGAGACCACAGGTCACCGGTGGGGCGCCGTCGTTCCCGCACTCCCGCATCCCCGGCGTGGCCGTTGGTCAGGGCGTAGTCGTCCGGTTACTGTCTGCGCTGCCGTGCAGCTCCCGTGCGTCGGTCCGCCCGTCCGGGCGGCAGGGGCTGCGCACGTCTGCGTACAGCGGAAGGGAGTGCGGCTTCCTGTGGTGTCGCATCGCCGCCCCACCCGGCCCGGTCTCAACCGTGGCGTCCGGGCCACCGTCCTGTCCGCCGCCGCGGCCACCGCCGCCGCCACCCTGGGCGCCGCCCCGGCGAGCGCGGAGCCGGAGGACTCCCACGAGACGGCGAAGGCCACCGTGGACCGTCTGTACGAAGACGCCGAGCGGGCCACCGAACAGTTCAACGCGGCCCGTGAGAGCCTCGGCCGGCTGCGCGGCCGGATCGACACCGCCCAGGACTCCGCCGCCCGCACGCAGGAGGAGATCAACCGGCTGCGGGCCTCCCTGGGCTCCATGGCCGGCGCGCAGTACCGGACCGGCGGCATCGACCCCTCGGTCGCGCTGCTGCTCTCCTCGGACCCCGGCACCTTCCTGGACCGGGCCGCCGCCCTCCACCGGGCCGGCGAGCGCGGTGCCGTGACCCTGCGCAAACTCCGCCACGCCCAGCGCAGGATCGAACAGAGCCGGGCGGAGGCCGCCGGAGCCCTGGCCGCCATGGAACGCGACCGGGCGGCCGTGGCCCGCCACAAGCGCACGGTGGAGGGCAAGCTGGCCCGCGCCCGGCAGCTGCTGAGCGCGCTGCCCGCCGCGGACCGTGACGAGCTGGGCCGCGCCTCGCGCTCCGGGCCCCACGGCGGCCTCTCCGACGTCGCGGCCTCGGCCCGCGGCGCCGCCGCCCTCATGGCGGCACGGCAGGCGCTGGGGCGCCCGTACGTGTGGGGTGCCAACGGTCCCGCCGGGTTCGACTGCTCCGGCCTCATGCAGTGGGCCTACGCCCGGGCCGGGGTGGGACTGCCCAGGACCTCGCAGGCGCAGCGGTACGCGGGCCGCATGGTGCCGCTCTCCCAGGCCCGGCCCGGCGACCTGGTCGCCTACCGCGCGGACGCCAGTCACATCGGCATGTACGCGGGCGGCGGCCAGGTCATCCACGCCCCGTATCCCGGCGCCCCGGTGCGCTACGACCCCGTCGGCATGATGCCCGTCTCCTCGGTCACCCGCGTCTGACCGTACGATCGGCAGGATGGCTGTTCGGACCGAGGACGCGCGGCGGACACGTATCCGCGGACGGGGCACGGCAGGGGCCGTGCTCACCGTCCTGCTGCTCGCGCCCGGCTGCGCCGCCCCCGGGGACGAAGCCACCGGCCCCACCGCCCGGCAGGTCGCCGCCGCCCTGGACCGGCGTGCCGAGGCGGTCCTGGACCACGACACCGGCGCCTATCTGGCCGGGCTGGACCCGCGCGCCCCGTCCTTCCGGTCGTCCCAGCGCGCGGAACTGCGCAACCTCGCCGACGTCCCCCTGGAGTCGTGGGCCTACGAGGTGAAGGGCATCTCCGGCGAAGGCGGGGACCGGGTCACCGCCGAGGTCGAGCTGCGCTACCGGATCAAGGGCTACGACAAGGCGCCCATGTCCTCCTCCCGCACGGTGGAGCTGGTCCGCCGGGACGGCGGCCGCACCTGGTACATAGCCGCCGACCGGGCTTCGGAGGGCAGCCCCGGGCAGCTCTGGCAGCAGGGTGACGTCCAGGTCGTACGGGGCACGCGCAGCCTCGTCCTGGGGGTCGGGCGCCGTGAGGCCGAGCTGCGGCGCATCGCGGCCACCGCGGACACGGCCGTCCCGTCGGTCGCCGAGGCGTGGCCGGAGCCCTGGGCGGAGCGGGTGGTGATACTCGTCCCGAGGACCGTCGAGGACATGGCGGGACTCCTGGGCTCACCCGTGGCGAGCTACCGGGGCATAGCGGCGGTCACCACCGGCGAGGTCGGCGGCAACGGCAGGGCACCGGCGGACCGGGTGGTCGTCAACCCGCAGGCCTACGGCATGCTCGGCGACTTCGGGCAGCGGGTCGTCCTCACGCACGAGACCGCCCACGTCGCCACCCGCGCCCACACGTCCGCCGCCACCCCCGTCTGGCTGTCCGAGGGATTCGCCGACCGGACCGCCTACCGCCGCGAGACCCGCACGGCCCAGGAGCTCGCCCCCGAACTCACCGAGGCGGTGCGGAGCGGCGACCTGCCGGCGCGGCTCCCGGCGGACGAGGACTTCGGCTTCGACGAGGACGCCGCGAAGCTCTCGCGGGCCTACGAGGGCGGCTGGCTGGCCTGCGAACTCATCGCGCGGGACTGGGGTGAGGACAAGCTGATCGCCTTCTACAAGGCCGTGGGCAGCCGTTCCGGCCGGGACGGGGCGGTCGAGCACGCCATGCAGTCGGTCCTCGGCACGACGCCCGAGGACTTCACGGCGCGCTGGCGGGACTATCTTCGCGCCCGGCTGGGCTGACCCGTTCCGTCCCGGCACGCGGGCGCTCGCCCGGCACGGTCCCGCGCCACAGTCTGCGCCCGGCGCCGACCGCCGCCACGACGAGCAGGCCGTTGCGGACGGCCATGAGGGCCACGCCCTCCGCGTCACTGGCGACCACATGGGCGAAACCGAGCGGGAACTCCAGCAGCGTGACACCCGTGGCGACCAGGACGAGCCAGGCCGGCAGACCCATCCGGCTGCCCCGGAACACCAGGCACACGGCGGCGATCCCGAGCGGCCAGACCATGTACTGCGGGCTGATCACACGGCTGGTCACCGTGAACAGCAGCACCGCCGTGAAGGCCGCGTCCGCCGGGGTGTGCGCCGCGAACGTACGGGCGCGCAGCCGCCACACCAGCAGCCAGCCGAAGGCGAACGCGCTCAGCGCCAGGGCCAGGGTGCTCACCAGGGCGACGTGCGGACCGGCGAACTCCATCGAGCCGTAGCGCAGCTCCACCCGGCCGCTCCAGCCGAACTGCCGGGCGACGTGGAAGAACAGCGCCCCGAGCGACTCGATCTCCAGGCCCCGGTCCCGCTGGAACGCCAGGAAGGAGAACGCCCCGGGCAGGGCCGCGGCCGCCACGAGGAGCAGCGCGCCGGCCGTCGCCGCCGCGGCGGACCAGGACCGCCGTGTCGCCCGCCCCGGGGCCGTGCCCGCCAGCAGAAGCACCGGCCACACCTTCAGCAGCGTCCCGAAGGCGGCCAGGGCGCCCAGCGCCCTCGGGTGACGTACGCCCGCCAGCAGCGCCGCCACCGCGACCGCCGTCACCATCAGGTCGTAGCGCGCGTAGACGGTCGGTCCCAGCAGCGGCACCCCCAGCACCCACAGCCACACCCCGGCGCTCCCGCCGCCGGGACGGCCCGCGGCTCGCAGCAGCAGCCCCACGACCAGGGCGTCACAGAGCAGCACGAGCACGAAGAACGCGGAGGCGTAGTCGAGGAAGGGCAGCAGGTCCGGGGAGAGCACGGCGAGCGCGGCGGCGGGCGGATACTGCCAGGTGACGTCGTCGAGCGGATACGAACCGGCGCGGAACACCTCGTACCAGCCCCGGTAGATCGCCGAGACGTCGCTCGTCACGTCCGGGCCGGGCACCGTGAACACCTTGAACACGCAGAGCAGCAGCACCGCCCGGGTGACGCCCCACACGGCGAGGGACAGACCCCGGCCCACCCGGTCACTCGAACCTGTCCTGACCGTCATGCACGCCATGATGCAGGCCCGGGCCGGGCGGGAGCCGTCAGGCAGGGCCGTCGGGCCGCCCGGTACTGTCGGCGTCGATGGACAAGACCTTGATCGTGACGAACGACTTCCCGCCCCGCCCCGGCGGCATCCAGGCATTCCTGCACAACATGGCGCTGCGCATGGATCCGGACCGTCTCGTCGTCTACGCCTCCACGTGGAAGCGCGGTGAGGAGGGGGCCGCGGCGACCGCGGCCTTCGACGCCGAGCAGCCCTTCACCGTCGTGCGCGACCGCACCACGATGCTGCTGCCCACCCCGAGGGTGACCCGCAGGGCCGGCCGGCTGCTGCGCGAGCACGCGTGCACGTCGGTCTGGTTCGGCGCGGCCGCGCCCCTCGGACTGATGGCTCCGGCGCTGCGCCGGGCCGGAGCGCGCCGCCTGGTGGCCACCACGCACGGCCACGAGGCGGGCTGGGCCCAGCTGCCGGCCTCCCGGCAGCTGCTGCGCCGTATCGGCGAGGGCACCGACACGATCACCTACCTCGGCGAGTACACCCGCTCCAGGATCGCCGCCGCGCTCACCCCGGAGGCCGCGGGCCGCATGGTGCAGCTCCCGCCGGGGGTCGATGAGAAGACCTTCCATCCGGCCTCGGGCGGCGACCGGGTCAGGGCCCGGCTCGGGCTCACCGACCGGCCCGTCGTCGTGTGCGTGTCGCGGCTCGTGCCGCGCAAGGGCCAGGACACCCTCATCCTCGCCATGCCCGCGATCCTGGCGAAGGTGCCGGACGCCGTCCTGCTCGTCGTAGGCGGCGGCCCGTACGCCGGGCAGCTCCGGAAGCTGGCGGCCGAGACGGGCGTCGAGGACTCCGTGCGCTTCACCGGCCCCGTGCCCTGGGAGGAGCTGCCCGCGCACTACGGCGCCGGTGACGTCTTCGCGATGCCCTGCCGCACACGGCGGGGCGGGCTCGACGTCGAGGGACTCGGCATCGTGTACCTGGAGGCGTCCGCGACGGGGCTGCCCGTGGTGGCGGGCGACTCGGGCGGTGCTCCGGACGCCGTGCTCGACGGGGAGACCGGCTGGGTGGTGCGGGGCGGCTCGGCGGAGGACTCCGCGGACCGGATCGTCACGCTGCTCGGTGACGCGGAGCTGCGCCGGCGCATGGGGGAGCGGGGCCGGGCCTGGGTCGAGGAGAAGTGGCGCTGGGACCTGCTCGCCGAGAAGCTGAAGACCCTGCTCTGAGCCCGTACGAGAAGGGCCCGTACCGGCGGTCGTACGAGAAGGGCCCCGCACCGGCGGTCAGCGGTGCGGGGCCCTCCTCCTCGTACGGGTGAGGCTCAGGCGCGGTAGATCGACTCGACCTCGTCCGCGAAGTCCTTCGCGACGACGTTGCGCTTCAGCTTCAGCGAGGGTGTGATGTGGCCCGCCTCTTCGGTGAACTGCGCGGCCAGCACACGGAACTTGCGCACGGACTCGGCCTTGGAGACCGCGGCGTTCCCGTCGTCCACGGCCCGCTGCACCTCGGCCAGCAGATCGGGGTCCTCGCGCAGCGACACGGCCGTCGACCCGGCCGGCTTGCCGTTCTCCTCGGCCCAGCGCGAGAGGAACTCCTCGTCGAGGGTGAGCAGCGCGCCCACGAACGGCCGTCCGTCGCCGACCACCATGCACTCGGCGACCAGCGCGTGTGCGCGGATGCGGTCCTCGATCACCGCGGGGGCGACGTTCTTGCCGCCCGCCGTCACGATGATCTCCTTCTTGCGGCCGGTGATCGCGAGGTAGCCGTCCTCGTCGAGCGTCCCGATGTCGCCCGTGTGGAACCAGCCGTCGGCCAGTGCCTCGGCCGAGGCCGCGTCGTTCTTCCAGTACCCGGTGAACAGGTGCTCGCCGTGCAGCAGGACCTCGCCGTCGTCGGCGATCCGCACGACGGACCCGGGCAGGGGCTGGCCGACCGTGCCGATCTTCTGCCGGTCCCACGGGTTGAAGGCCGTCGCGGCACAGGTCTCGGTCAGGCCGTAGCCCTCCAGCACCGTGAAGCCGATGCCGCGGAAGAAGTGGCCGAGCCGCTCGCCCAGCGGAGCGCCGCCCGAGATGGCGTACTCGCCGCGGCCGCCCAGCACCGCGCGCAGCTTGCTGAACACCAGCTTGTCGAAGACCTTGTGCTTGATCCTCAGGCCCGTCGAAGGGCCCTCCCGGGTGCCCAGCGCACGGCTGTAGGCGATCGCCGTGCCGGCGGCGCGGTCGAAGATCCGCCCCTTGCCGTCGGCCTGGGCCTTGGCCCGCGCCGAGTTGTAGACCTTCTCGAACACGCGCGGTACACCGAGGATCAGCGTCGGCCGGAACGAGGCCAGTTCATCGGTGAGGTTCTTGATGTCCGGCACGCAGCCGAGCTTGATCGGCGCCATCACCGAGGCGACCTCGACCAGCCGGCCGAAGACGTGGGCGGTGGGGAGGAAGAGCAGGACGGAGCACTCGCCGGTACGGAAGAGGGGCTTCAGCCGCTCCACGATGTTGCCGCACTCCGCGAAGAAGCTGCGGTGCGTCAGCACACAGCCCTTCGGGCGGCCCGTGGTGCCCGAGGTGTAGACGATCGTCGCCGGGTCGTCGGCCTTGGCGCTGACCATGCGCAGGTCCAGGGTCTCCTCGCTGACCGACGCGCCCGACGCCGCCAGATCGGCGACCGCGCCCCGCTCGATCTCCCAGACGTGCTCCAGAGCCGGGAGCCGGTCGCGCACGGAGGCCACGGACCGCGCGTGCGCGTCGCTCTCCACGAGGACGGCGACCGCGCCCGAGTCGCCGAGTATCCACTGGACCTGTTCGGCGGAGCTCGTCTCGTAGACCGGCACGGTGACCGCGCCCGCGCTCCAGATGGCGAAGTCGAGCAGGACCCACTCGAAGCGGGTGCGGGACATGAGCGCGACCCGGTCGCCCGGCCGGATGCCCGACGCGATCAGGCCCTTGGCGGTGTCCCTGACCTCAGCGAGGAACCGCGTGGCCGTGACGTCCGTCCAGACGCCCGCCACCTTGCGGCTCATCACCGCGACATCCGGATGCTGAGCGGCGTTGCGGCGGATGAGATCCGTCAGGTTGCCGTCCGCGGGGACCTCGTACAGGGCCGGAAGGCTGAACTCGCGCAAGACTGCTGCTCCTCATAGGGCTCCGGTTCCACGGCTCTGTGCGACTTACCGGATGCGGTCCAAGACTGGCAGATGCTCAGTGGGGTGAGCACGACTGGACTGGCCGGACGTTACCCACCGGTACGCGCTTCCGGAAAGGGGGTTCCGGCCAGATGTCTTATGCATCACACATATCGGGGGTCCTTCGGCGCACATTAGTCCACCCGTGTCCTGATCCGGAAGTAACCGCAGGTCCGGCGGGTTCTACCCACAGCGGCGGGCGGAGACCTAGGCTGAAGTCCATGCGAGCCGGCGCACCGCGAAATCGACACACGACCACCACCCGACGGACACGTGTGCACGTCGTCAGCGACGTCCACGGCCACACCGAGGCACTGGCGCGCGCCGGGGACGGCGCGGACGCCCTGATCTGCCTCGGCGACCTGGTCCTCTTCCTCGACTACGCCGACCACTCACGCGGCATCTTCCCCGACCTCTTCGGCAGGGAGAACGCGGACCGCATCGTCGAGCTGCGCACCGCGCGGCGCTTCGACGAGGCACGCGCCTTCGGGCGCGAGCTGTGGGCGGGCCGCGACCGCAACACGGCGATCCTGTCCGCCGTACGCAAGCAGTACGCCGAGATGTTCGCCGTCCTGCCCACCCCGACCTACGCCACCTACGGCAACGTCGACGTCCCGACGCTCTGGCCCGAATACGCCGGAGCCGGTACCACTGTGCTGGACGGTGAACGTGCCGAGATCGGCGGCCTGGTCTTCGGCTTCGTCGGCGGCGGGCTGAAGACCCCGATGAACACCCCGTACGAGATCGGCGACGAGGAGTACGCCGCCAAGGTCGAGGCGCTCGGACCGGTGGACGTCCTGTGCTCGCACATCCCGCCGGAGGTCCCCGAGCTGACGTACGACACCGTGGCCCGGCGCTTCGAGCGCGGCAGTACCGCCCTCCTGGACGCCATCCACCGGACCCGTCCCCGCTACGCCCTCTTCGGACACGTCCACCAGCCGCTCGTGCGGCGGATGCGGATCGGCGCCACCGAGTGCGTGAACGTCGGCCACTTCGCCTCGACCGGTCGCCCCTGGGTCCTGGAATGGTGAGCGACACGGGCACCGGCCACGGACCGGGGCGCGGACGGAGCGCCCGTGCGCACGCGATAGCCTGCACACGGCAGGCCTCTGCCGAACGCGACCGGTACACCGCACTGGAGGGCCACGGCGATGGCTGAACACACCAGCTCGAGCATCACGATCGAGGCGGCACCGGCCGACGTCATGGGAGTGATCGCCGACTTCGACCGCTATCCGGAATGGACCGGAGAGGTCAAGGAGGCCGAGATCCTGGCCGCAGACGACCAGGGCCGCGCCGAACAGGTCCGGCTCGTCCTCGACGCCGGAGCGATCAAGGACGACCACGTCCTCGCCTACACCTGGAACAGCGAGTACGAGGTCGGCTGGACCCTGGTCAAGTCCCAGATGCTGCGCGCGCTCGACGGCAGCTACGCGCTGGCGCCCCTCGGCGACGGCGACCGCACCGAGGTCACCTACCGGCTCGCCGTCGACGTCAAGATCCCGCTCCTCGGCATGATCAAGCGCAAGGCCGAGAAGGTCATCATCGACCGCGCCCTCGCCGGGCTCAAGAAGCGCGTCGAGTCCGTCTCCAAGGCCTGACCGGGTGCGTACGGTCCTCGTCACCGGCCCCGGCGGCGCAGGCCGTACCACCGTCGCCGCGGCGACGGCGCTGGCCTCGGCCCGCGACGGCCGTCGCACGCTCCTCGTGTCCGCCGACGCCGTGCCCGCCCTGCCCGCGGGCGCCGGGCCCACCGAGGCCGCCGACGGGCTCGACTGCGTCCGCGTCGACTCGGCCGCGCACTTCCGCGCCGAGCTCCTCGACATCCAGGAGCGCGCGTCGGGCGTCCTCGACCTGCTGGGCGCCAACCGGCTCGACGGCGAGGAGCTCACCGAGCTGCCGGGCAGCGCGCAGCTCGCCCTCCTGCACACCCTGCGCCGCGTCACCGAGGGCGACTGGGCAGGGCGCGGCTACGACGTACTCGTCGTCGACCTGCCCCCGCTGACCGAGGCCCTCGCCCTGCTCGCCCTGCCCGGGGAGCTCCGCCGCTACCTGCGGCGTCTGCTGCCCCGCGAACGCCAGGCCGCCCGCGCCCTGCGCCCGGTGCTGGCCCAGCTCGCCGGGGTGCCCATGCCCGCCCAGTGGCTGTACGAGGCCGCCGCCCGCAAGGACGCCGAACTGGCCTCCGTGCAGGCCCTGTTCGAGGACCGGGCGACCACGGTGCGCCTGGTCGCCGAGCCCGGGCCGGCCGCCGCGGAGGCCCTGCGCACCGCCCGTACCGGGCTCGCGCTGCACGGCCTGCGCGTCGACGCGCTCGTGGCCACGCGGGTCCTGCCCCGCCACTCCAGCGACCCCTGGTTCGCCGATCTCGCCGCGCTCCAGGAGAAGTGCCTGGACCACTGGCAGCAGGAGTGGGCGCCCGCGACGCCCGTGCGGGAGACCGCCCACCTCGGTCACGAGCCGCGCACCGCCGACGACCTGGCCGTCCTCGCCGGGACCTGCGCGCCGGACGAGCGGACACCGGGACACGCCGGGGACCCCTGGTGGACGGAGCGCGGCGACGACGGGGTCATCTCCTGGTGCCTGCCGCTGCCCGGAGCCGTCAAGCAGGACCTCCGGCTCGTCCGCCGCGGCGACGAACTCCTCCTCACCGCGGGCCCGTTCCACCGGATCGTCGGTCTGGAGTCCGCGCTGCGCCGCTGCACCGTCTCGGGGGCGGCCCTGACCGACGGCGTCCTGCGTGTCCGGTTCACACCCGACCCCGCGCTCTGGCCGCGTACACGATGAACGGAATACCACCGTTCGGGTACCGTCGGTAGTACGTGGCCCCACGGTCACGAAGCAACCGCGTCGCAGGAGTCCGCCATGAGTGAAGCCACCGATCGTCCCGTCGACGACGACGCGTGGGCGGAGGCCTGCGCCGAGGACTTCGAAGCGGAGAAGGCCCGTCGCCGGGCACAGTACGGACAGCAGCCCGGTTCCGCCGCCGAGGAGCTCCGCAAGCTGATGGACGCGGTGGCCGACAAGGTCTCCTCGCTCCAGTCGCCGCTGCTCGGAATGGCCGCCCAGGGCACCGTCCAGCAGGTGATCCGGCAGGCCAAGTCCGCCGTCGAGCCGGTCATCGAGCGCAACCCGGAGCTCTTCGACCACCTCGCCGCGGCCGGGAGCGAACTCATGGCCGCCTACCGCTCCGCCGTCGAGGGCCAGGAGGCCCGCTGGACCAAGGGCACCGAAGGCGCCGGCGGGACGCGGGGCGGCACGGGGAACACCCCCGGTCCGGCGAAGAAGGCGTCCGAGGACCCGTCCGACCCGCGCGACGAGGGCACCGGCGGCAGCGAACAGATCGACCTCGACTGAGACCGACCGGCACATGGGGGGCGGCGTCGCGGGGGTGGGCATGCACATCTGCGGCGTTGTCGTCAATCACCAGGGCTCCGCCATGCCTCAATCCTCCGCCTTGCAGCTGCACGCACCCACCCCCGCTCCTTCTTCCACCCCCCATGTGCCGGTCGGTCTGACCCTGAACAGGAAATACCCGTCCCCGGCTCGGGTACGGTTGGCCGTAGCGGGGCTCGACCGAAACTGAGGGATTCATGGGACTCACCATCGGCGTCGATATCGGCGGCACGAAGATCGCGGCTGGAGTGGTCGACGAAGAGGGCCGGATCCTCTCGACGTTCAAGGTATCGACCCCCCCGACGGCCGAGGGCATCGTGGACGCGATCAGCGCAGCGGTGTCCGGGGCGAGCGAGGGGCACGACGTCGAGGCCGTCGGCATCGGCGCGGCCGGATACGTCGACGACAAGCGCGCCACCGTGCTGTTCGCTCCGAACATCAACTGGCGCCACGAGCCGCTCAAGGACAAGGTCGAGCAGCGCGTCGGCCTGCCCGTCGTCGTCGAGAACGACGCCAACGCGGCGGCCTGGGGCGAATACCGCTTCGGCGCCGGCCAGGGGCACGACGACGTCATCTGCATCACGCTCGGCACCGGCCTGGGCGGCGGCATCATCATCGGCAACAAGCTGCGCCGGGGACGCTTCGGCGTGGCGGCGGAATTCGGTCACATCCGGGTCGTCCCGGACGGACTGCTCTGCGGCTGCGGCAGCCAGGGCTGCTGGGAGCAGTACGCCTCCGGGCGGGCCCTCGTGCGCTACGCGAAGCAGCGCGCCAACGCGACCCCGGAGAACGCCCAGATCCTGCTGGGTCTCGGCGACGGTTCCGTCGAGGGCATCGAGGGCAAGCACATCAGCGAGGCCGCCCGGCAGGGCTGTCCGGTGGCCGTCGACTCGTTCCGTGAGCTGGCACGCTGGGCCGGAGCCGGACTGGCGGACCTCGCCTCGCTGTTCGACCCGTCGGCGTTCATCGTCGGCGGGGGCGTCTCGGACGAGGGCGAGCTCGTCCTCGACCCGATCCGCAAGTCGTTCCGGCGCTGGCTGATCGGCGGCGAATGGCGCCCGCACGCGCAGGTCCTCGCGGCCCAACTGGGCGGCAAGGCAGGCCTGGTGGGCGCGGCCGACCTGGCACGCCAGGGCTGACCGCCCGCCACGGCACGTCCGACGCCCGTCGCGCCCCCCGGGGAGCGGCGGGCGTCCGTCGTAGGGTGCCTCCCATGGTCACGATGCCCACGTCCCTGCCCGACTCCCGTACCGAGCCGGACGGTTCGGCCGTCGTCCGGGTGCTCAGCTACAACGTCCGCTCCCTGCGCGACGACACCGAGGCCCTGGCCCGCGTCATCCGCGCCTGCGCTCCGGACCTGGTGTGCGTCCAGGAGGCGCCGCGCTTCTTCCGCTGGCGCAAGGCCGCCGCCCGGCTCGCGGCCATGACGGACCTGGTGATCCTCGGCGGCGGGGCCACCGCGGCCGGACCGATGCTGTTCTGTTCCCTGCGCGCCACCGTGGAGCGCACCGAGGACGTCCTGCTGCCGCTCACGCCCGGGCAGCACCGGCGCGGGCTGGCCACCGCGGTGGTGCGCGTCGCCGGAGCCAGGCTCGGTGTCGTGAGCTGTCATCTGAGCCTGCGGAGCGACGAGAGGCACGCCCAGGCGGGCATGGTGCTGGACCGGATCGACGCGATGGGGGTCCCGCACGCGATCGTGGCGGGTGACCTCAACGACGTACCGGAGGGGAAGGCGTTCCGTCGGCTGGCCGGGCGGCTCCAGGACTGCCGGGCCGTACGGCCGTGGGGCGACGAGCTCACCTTTCCGCCCGACGCCCCGCGCAAGCGGATCGACGCGGTGTTCGCGACCGGCGGCATCGAGGTGCTGGGCTGCGGTGTCCCCGCGGACCTCCCCGGTGTCACCGCCGCGGACCTGCGGGCGGCCACGGACCACCTGCCCGTGCTGGCCGCCCTCAGAGTGCCCGCGGGCGGCTGAGCCCGGAGCCGGGAAGAGGCACCCGGTCCAGCCGCCGGGTGCGCCGGCGGCGCGTCAGACCACCGCGCCGCGTCCCGGGTCGTCGTCCTCCTCGTCGTCGTGCGGCATGCGCGCCACCAGGGTGGCGAAGCCGCCCAGGAACCCGCCGATGCAGAGCGTGGTCAGCCACCACGTCATCTCCCACTGCATCAGCACCGCGAGCAGCAGCAGGACCGGGCCGCCGACGACCGCGAGCCAGGCGAACTTCGCCGTCACGTCCGCCTCGGGCAGGGGCGGCGGCTCCGGAGGGACGAAGTGCCCCTCCCCGTCGTCGGCGTCACCCTCCGGCGGCTCCGCCACCTCGTAGTCACGCGGTCCCGCGACACCCGGGGCGAAGACGATCGACCCGCCGAGCGGCTTCTTCTCCGAGGGACCTGCCGCGGCCTTCCCGCCGGAACCCTTGTCGGCGTCGTCGCCCGTCTCGGACCCGCCGTCCAGGACGTTCAGCTGGTCCCCGTCCAGCAGGGCCAGGTCCTCGACCGACTTGAAGGGCTTGGCCCCCGGCGGGTCCGGCGGCTCCTCGCCGTAACCCGCGACGATCGCCTCCCAGGCCGCGGCCTCGTCGAGGGGCCGGACCTCCTCCGTGCCCTCGGGGACGGCGGTCCCCTCCGAGGGGCGCGGTTCGCGCTCCTCGTCACTTCCCGCGCGCTCCGCGTCGTGCTCAGCCACCGGACGTGCTTCCCTTCTCGCCTGCGACGGATGCGAGGCGGCCGATGAACCGGTAGCTCTCGTCGAAGATCCGCTCCGCATCGTGGTCCAACGTCGCCACGTGGTAGCTCTGTTCCAGCAGGATCTCCTCGACGTCCCTCGACGACACCCTGCTCAGGATCCGGGCGGAGTCCGCGGGCGGCACGACGTGGTCCTGCGGACTGTGCAGCAGCACCAGCGGCTGGGTGACCTGGGGCAGATCGGCGTCGACCAGCCGGAAGAACGCCCGCACCGAGTGGGCGGCGTGCAGCGGCACCCGGTCGTAGCCGACCTCCTCGGCGCCCTCCAGGGCGATGTCGCCGGCCAGCCCCCTCGTCGTGCGCACCAGGTGCCGGGCGACCGGCAGGGCGTACGCCGACAGGCCGTGCACCTTGTTCGCCGGGTTCACCAGCACCAGGCCGGCGATGCCGTCGCCGTGCTTCGCCGCGAGGCGCAGCGCCAGGGCGCCGCCCATGGACAGGCCGAAGACGAAGACGTGCTCGCACCGCTCCCGCAGGGCCCGCAGCTCCCGGTCGACCTCGGCATACCAGTCCTGCCAGCCCGTGACCGCCATGTCCTCCCAGCGCGTGCCGTGGCCCGGCAGCAGGGGGAGCGACACGGTCAGTCCGCGCTCGGCCAGATGGTCCGCCCAGGGGCGGAGTGACTGCGGCGAGCCCGTGAATCCGTGACAGAGGAGGACGCCGACCTCTCCGCCCTCGTGGCGGAACGGCTCGGCTCCAGGGAGGACCGGCACCGGGGTCTCCTGTTCGTGAAGCGGGGCGGGGTGCGGGGGGTGGGGTGTGCGAAAGGATTACTTCACCGTACGCGACCGGACCGACACCGACCAGGGCCGTCACCGGGCGAGCGACCGTCCCGGGCACCGGGCCGCCCGGGGCCTCTCGTCCGGATCATGCCGCGCCCGCGTGCCCGATCCGGACGAAAGATCCCGGGGGCGGCTGTGAGGTGCGCCGCTCCTTCCGGGCGGGGGCCGCGGCGGCCCCACGGGTTAAGGTCTCCCGACGGCACACAGGAGGCACACGAGTTGATCTACGGAGCAATGAAGTTCGCCATCGGCGGATCTCTGAAACTCGGTTTCAGGCCGTGGGTGGAGGGCCTCGAGAACATCCCCGCGCACGGGCCGGCGATCCTCGCGAGCAACCACCTGTCGTTCTCCGACTCCTTCTTCCTGCCCGCCGTGCTCGACCGCAAGGTGACCTTCATCGCGAAGGCCGAGTACTTCACCGCGCCCGGGGTGAAGGGCAAGCTCACCGCCGCCTTCTTCAAGGGCGTGGGACAGCTCCCCGTGGACCGCTCGGGCGGACGCGGCGCCGGCGAGGCCGCGATCAGGGCGGGCATCCAGGTCATCGAGAGCGGCGGCCTCTTCGGTATCTACCCGGAGGGCACCCGGTCGCCCGACGGACGCCTCTACCGCGGCAAGCCGGGCGGTCTCGCCAGGGTGGCGCTCGCCACTGGTGCGCCCGTCATCCCCGTCGCGATGATCGACACGGAGAAGATCCAGCCGCCCGGCCAGGTCGTGCCCAGGCTCATGCGCCCCGGCATCAGGATCGGCGAACCCCTCGACTTCACCCGCTACCAGGGCATGGACGGCGACCGCTTCATCCTCCGGTCGGTGACCGACGAGGTCATGTACGAGATCATGAGGCTGTCGGGCCAGGAGTACGTCGACATCTACGCGACCGCGGCGAAGCGGCAGATCGCCGAGGAGAAGCGGCTGACGGCCGAGGAGTCGAAGAAGAAGAACGGATGACGGTCCGGCCGGCGGGCGCCCGCCGGCCGGCCGGAGCGGGGAGCATGACGGGGCGGGGAACCGGGTGAGGGGGCACGGGGGACATGGCGGGGCGTGAACGGGTCGTACGGATGTCGGTCGAGCAGCCGCTGTGGCGGGCGCTGACCGCGTACCGCGTGCTGACGCTGGTCTACGCCGCGCTCCTCGCGGGCTTCGGCCGGGAGAAGTACGAGCGCCCCTGGGTCGCCGTCGCCTTCCTGGCGTTCCTCGCCCTCTGGACCGCCGTCACCCTCCCCAGGGTGGCCAACGCGGCGAGCTGCACCAAGCGCTTCCTCGGCCTGGACCTGGTCGTCGCGCTGACCGGCATCCTCCTGACCCCGCTGGCCGACGCCGACGCCCAGCACATGGACGGCCCGACGCTTCCCTCGATCTGGACCGCCGGCTCGGTCCTCGCCTTCGCCCTCAAGGGCGGCTGGCGGTGGGCGGCCTTCGCGTCCACCCTCGTCGCCGCCGCCAACATCGTCGAACGCGGCGAGCCCAGCGAGGACACGTTCCACAACGTGCTGCTGGTGTGGGTCGCCTCGATCGCCATCGGATACGTCGTCGAGGTCGCCCGCGCCAGCGAGCGGACCCTCGCCCGCGCCCTGGAGATCGAGGCCGCGACCCGGGAGCGGGAGCGCCTCGCCCGCGACATCCACGACAGCGTCCTCCAGGTCCTGGCCATGGTCCAGCGCCGAGGTACGGCTCTGGGCGGAGAGGCTGCGGAGCTCGGCCGGATGGCGGGGGAGCAGGAGGTCGCCCTGCGGACGCTCGTCTCCAGCGGGCTGGTGCCCACGACCCGGGTCTCCGAGGACAGCGCCGAGGGCGCGGTGGTCCGGCGGGTGGACGCGGACCACGACGCGGAGCCGGAGGCGGCCGACGGCGACCTGCGCGCGCTCCTCGCCGCGCACGCGGGTTCCCGGGTCACCTTCGCGGAGCCCGGCGCCCCGGTGCTGCTCCCGGTCGTGGCGGCCCGCGAACTCGCCGCCGCCGTGAGCGCCGCGCTGGACAACGTCAGGGTCCACGCGGGCCCCGGCGCCCGGGCCTGGATCCTGGTCGAGGACGAGCCGGACGAGGTGATCGTCACGGTGCGGGACGACGGCCCCGGCATCCCGGAGGGCCGGCTCGACCAGGCCGAGGGGGAGGGGCGGCTCGGTGTCGCCCTCTCCATCCGCGGGCGGCTGCGCGACCTGGGCGGCACAGCAGAGCTGATCTCGGTACCCGGCCAGGGCACCGAGGTCGAGTTGAAGGTTCCGAAGATCTCTCGGGGGAAGGCAGGATCGGCCCGATGAGCACGACCGACACGAAGGCGTCCGGCGAGCGGCCCATCAAGGTGATGGTCGTCGACGACCATCCGATGTGGCGCGACGCCGTCGCCCGCGATCTGACCGAGTCCGGTTTCGACGTGGTCGCGACCGCCGGCGACGGGCCGAGCGCCGTGCGCCGGGCCGGGGCCGCGAACCCCGACGTCCTGGTGCTCGACCTGAACCTGCCGGGGATGCCCGGCGCCCAGGTCTGCAAGGAGCTCGTGGGCTCCCGCCCGGGGCTGCGCGTCCTGGTGCTGTCCGCCAGCGGCGAGCACGCCGACGTGCTGGAGGCGGTGAAGTCCGGGGCCACCGGCTACCTGCTCAAGTCGGCCAGCACCCAGGAGCTGACCGACGCCGTGCGGGCCACCGCAGCGGGAGACCCGGTGTTCACGCCGGGCCTCGCCGGACTGGTCCTCGGCGAATACCGCAGGCTCGCCTCCGACCCCGCTCCCGCCGCGGCCGACGCCCCGAAGATCCCCCAGCTCACCGACCGCGAGACCGAGGTCCTGCGGCTGGTCGCCAAAGGGCTCTCGTACAAGCAGATCGCCGAACGCCTGGTCATCTCCCACCGCACGGTGCAGAACCACGTCCAGAACACCCTGGGCAAACTCCAGCTGCACAACCGGGTGGAACTCGTGCGCTACGCGATCGAGTCCGGCCTCGACGACGTGTGAGTACGACAACAACCCCGTGATGCCGAGGAATTGACCGTCCCACCCATCCCGAAGTGACCTGGGTCACCCTTAGCGTGGTCCGTAATGGGCTCACTTCGGCGAAGGGATGCTTCCATGCGGGTCGGAGTACTGACCGGGGGCGGCGACTGCCCCGGCCTCAACGCGGTCATCCGCGCCATCGTCCGCAAGGGCGTGCAGGAGTACGACTACGACTTCATCGGCTTCCGGGACGGCTGGCGCGGACCGCTGGAAGGCAGGACCGTCCCGCTGTCCGTGCCCGCGGTGCGGGGCATCCTCCCGCGCGGCGGCACCATCATCGGCTCCTCGCGGACGAACCCGTTCGACGCCGAGCACGCCGGGCAGGGTGTGCGCCGGATCAGGGAGAACCTCGACAAGCACGAGGTCGACGCCCTGATCACCATCGGCGGCGAGGACACCCTGGGCGTCGCGGCGAGGCTCTCCGGCGAGTACGGCGTCAAGTGCGTCGGCGTACCCAAGACCATCGACAACGACCTCTCGGCCACCGACTACACCTTCGGTTTCGACACGGCCGTCGGCATCGCCACCGAGGCCATCGACCGCCTCCACACCACCGCCGAATCCCACATGCGCGTCCTCGTCGTCGAGGTCATGGGCCGGCACGCCGGCTGGATCGCCCTCCACTCCGGGCTGGCGGGCGGCGCCAACGTCATCCTCATCCCCGAGCAGCGCTTCGACATCGACCAGGTCTGCGCATGGGTCGACTCGCGCTTCAGGGCCAGCTACGCGCCGATCGTGGTGGTCGCCGAGGGGGCGGCGCCCGCACACGGACGGATGGTCCTCAAGGACGACACCCACGACTCCTTCGGGCACGTACGGCTCTCCGGCGTCGGCGAGTGGCTCGCCAAGGAGATCGAGCGCCGCACCGGCAAGGAGGCCAGGACCACCGTCCTCGGCCACGTCCAGCGCGGCGGCACCCCGAGCTCCTTCGACCGCTGGCTCGCCACGCGCTTCGGGCTCCACGCCGTCGACGCGGTGCACGACGGCGCCTTCGGCGTCATGGTCGCCCTGCGGGGCACGGACATCGTGCGGGTGCCGATCGCGGACGCCACGGCCCGTCTCAAGACGGTCGACCCGGCCCTCTACGCGGAGGCGGGCGTCTTCTTCGGCTGAGGGGCGAGCCGCCCGCGCCCGGCCCTCCGCTCCGGCGGCGAGCCGGGGCCGGGCGCCGTATATTCGCGGGGACCTGGCCCCAGCCCACCCGGGAGACGTCGTGGAGATCCTGGCCTTCGGTGTCCAGTCCGACGAGAAGCCGCTCATCGAGGCGGCCTTCGCCGGGCAGCACGACGTCCGCTGCCTCGACGTCTTCCTCACCGAGGACACCGCCCCGATCGCGGCCGGCCACGAGGTCGTCTCCACGAGCGTCAACGCCGACCTCAGCGGCGCCGTCCTGCGGACGCTCGCCGCCGGAGGCACACGCATGATCGCCCAGCGGTCCACCGGCTTCAACAACATCGATCTGGAGGTCGCCGAGCGGCTCTCCCTGCGGGTGGCCCGCGTCTCGCACTATTCCCCCCACTCGGTCGCCGAGTTCGCGTGGGCGCTCGCCATGGCAGTCAACCGCCGCATCGTCCGCGCGGTCGGCCGCACCCGGGACTTCGACTTCAGGCTCGACGGACTCCTCGGCCGGGACATGCACGGACGCACCGCCGGCGTGGTCGGGACCGGGAAGATCGGGGAGGCGTTCACCCGGATCGCCCACGGGTTCGGCATGAACCTGCTGGGCTGGGACGTCGAGGAGAACCCCGCCTGCACCGCGCTCGGCATGACCTACGTCGACAAGGAGCGGCTGCTCGCCGAGGCCGACCTGATCAGCCTCCACGTGCCGCTGCTCCCCGCCACGCACCACCTCATCGGCGCCCCGGCCCTGGCGGCCATGAAGGACGACGCGATCCTGGTCAACTCCAGCCGCGGAGGACTGGTCGACACCCGCGCGCTCGTCACCGAGCTCCGGGCGGGCCGCTTCACCGGCGTGGGGCTCGACGTGTACGAGGCCGAGGCGGGGCTCTTCTACGTCGACAAGTCCCTGGAGGGGATCGACGACGACACCCTCGCCCGGCTCGTCACCTTCCCGAACGTCATCGTGACCTCGCACCAGGCCTACTACACGAGCGACGCCGTGGGCCAGATCATCGAGGCCACCGTGCGCAACGTCGCCGACTACCTCGCGGGCCGCGGCAGCGAGAACTTCCTGGTGCCCGCGAGGTAGGCCGTGCCCGGACGCCCGGTCCGGGCGCGGCCCGATCCCTCAGCCGGGCACCGGCAGCGCCGCCAGCAGCTCGGTCACGATCGACGAGCCGCGCAGGGTGAGCACCGACTCCGGGTGGAACTGCACCGACGCGAAGCCCCTGCCCCGCAGCGCGTGCAGTTCACCGGTGGCCGCGTCCCGGCTCACCTCGATGCCGTGGGCGCCCAGCTCCGCCTCGGCGGCCCCGTCGCAGCGCGCGGTGAAGCTGTTGTAGAAGCCGACGGTCTCGGGCCTGCCGAACAGTTCGATCCTGGTCTGAGCGCCCTGGTGGGGCACGCGCTTGCGCACGATCTCCAGGCCGAACTCCGCCGCGATCAGCTCGTGCCCGAGGCAGACGCCCAGCAGCCCGTGCCGGTGGTCCCGCACGAGGCCGGCGGCCAGCTCCCTGAGCAGCCGCATTCTGGGGTCGGCCGTGTCCCCGGGGTCGCCGGGGCCGGGCCCCAGCACGACCGGCCCCTCGTGCGCCCGCACGGCCGCGCGCAGCCCGGGCTCGTCGAAGCGGCGCACCGACACGGTGAGTCCCGATGAGCGCAGCAGGTGCGCGAGCATCGCCGTGAAGGTGTCCTCGCCGTCCACCACCAGGGCGTGGCCGGACAGCTCGGCCGTCCGCTCCTGCATCCGGAGCCAGAACGGGGCGAGCCCGCCGCGCCGCCCGTCCAGCGCGGCCCGGACCCGGGGGTCGGAGGCCAGCCGGGGGCGGTCCGCCTCCGCCTCGGGCCGGGCGGGTCCGGCTCCCAGGGCCGCGAGCACCCCCGCCGCCTTCGCGCGGGTCTCGGCGACCTCCGCCGCCGGATCCGAGTGGCGGACGAGCGTCGCGCCCACCGGCACGCTCAGCCGGCCGGTCTCCGAGATGTCCGCCGTGCGGATCAGGATCGGCGAGTCGAGGGTCTGCGCGCCCCCCGGCTCCCGTCCCAGCAGGGCCAGGGCGCCCGCGTAGTACCCGCGGCCCCCTGGTTCGTACCGCTCGATGACCCGGCAGGCGTTCTGGACGGGCGAGCCCGTGACCGTCGCCGCGAACATGGTCTCCCGCAGGACCTCCCGGACGTCCAGGGAGGAGCGCCCGCGCAGCTCGTACTCGGTGTGGGCGAGGTGGGCCATCTCCTTGAGCCGCGGCCCGACCACCACCCCGCCCATGTCGCCGACGGTGCACATCATCTTGAGCTCCTCGTCGACCACCATCGAGAGCTCCTCGGTCTCCTTGCGGTCGCCGAGGAAGGCGAGCAGGCTCTCGGGGGTCGGTCCCCCGTCCGGGTAGCGGTAGGTTCCGCTGATCGGGTTCATCACCACCGTGCCGCCGGACATCCGCACGTGCACCTCCGGGCTGGCGCCGACCAGCGTCCGGCAGCGCAGCCCCGGCCGCCCCTCGTTCCCCGTGTGCACGACGAACGTCCAGTACGCCCCGCGCTCGCCCTCCAGCAGCCGCCGGAACAACGCCAGCGCGTCCGCCCGCCCGAAGCCGGGGATCTCACCGCCGAAGGTCCGCCGGACGACGAAGTTCGCGCCCTCGCCCTGCCCGATCTCGTCCTCGACGACCCGCCGGACGATGTCCTCGTACGCGTCGTCGGGGACGTCGAAGCCACCGCCCTCGACGCGTACGCCGTGGCCGGGCAGCTGCGCGAGGACCTCGTCCAGCGGCAGCTCGTACACCGCGTCGGCGACCAGCACGGCCAGCGGGGTGCCGTCGTCGCGGACGTCGAATCCGCGCTCGGCGATCTGCCGGAAGGGGACCAGGGCGAGCGAGGGCAGCTCACCCACCGGAAGGTCGGCGAGGCGGTCCACCTCGTGCACCGCGCCGGTCAGGATCTCCACGGTGTCGTGGTCCCGCCCGGGCGTGCGCCTGCGCAGCAGCGCGAACGGCGGGGAGTCGTCCCGCAGGAGGTCACGGAGGGCGGGGGAGCGGTGGGGCATGGGCGTTCCTTCCGGAGGAGGAACGGCTCACGGCTCCGGAGAGCACAGAAGGCCGCCCCTCGGGGCGGCCTTCGCGAAGTCAGTACGCGCGATGATCAGCGGGCCGCCGGAGGAGCGGTCCACCACCAGTTCTGGGTCGTCTGCGCGAACATGCCACGAACCATATCGGATGAGGTGGACAAACGAGCGCACGTCTCATTTGGTGAGCGGGTCGGCTGGACCGGCTCCCGGACCCCGTAGTGTTGTGGAGGTGACCGTGAACGCCAATACCTCCGTCGCCGGTGGCCACACCTGGCGAGACCTTCCCGCGGCGCAGCAGCCCGAGTACCCCGATGCCGAGGCTCTGCGCGAAGTGATCGCGGACCTCGAGTCGTATCCGCCGCTCGTCTTCGCCGGCGAGTGCGACCAGCTGCGTGCCCGCCTGGGAGCCGTCGCCAAGGGCGAGGCGTTCCTGCTGCAGGGCGGTGACTGCGCCGAGGCCTTCGACGGCGTGTCCGCCGAGGACATCAGGGCGAAGCTGAAGACCCTGCTCCAGATGAGCGCGGTCCTGACCTACGCGGCCTCCGTGCCGGTCGTGAAGATCGGCCGGATCGCCGGCCAGTACTCCAAGCCGCGCTCCAAGCCGACCGAGACCCGCGACGGCGTGACGCTGCCGACCTACCGCGGCGACTCGGTCAACGGCTTCGACTTCACCGAGGCCGCCCGCATCCCGGACCCCCAGCGGCTGAAGCAGATGTACCACGCGTCCGCTTCCACCCTGAACCTGGTCCGCGCCTTCACGACCGGTGGGTACGCCGACCTGCGCCAGGTGCACGCCTGGAACCAGGACTTCGTCAAGTCCTCGCCGTCCGGCCAGCGTTACGAGGCCCTGGCCCGCGAGATCGACAACGCGCTGAACTTCATGAAGGCGTGCGGCACCGACCCGGCCGAGTTCAAGGCCGTCGAGTTCTACGCCTCGCACGAGGCCCTGCTGCTGGACTACGAGTCGTCGCTGACCCGCACCGACTCGCGGACCGGTCACCTGTACGACACCTCCGGCCACATGGTCTGGATCGGTGAGCGCACCCGCCAGATGGACGGCGCGCACATCGAGTTCGCCTCGAAGGTCCGCAACCCCATCGGGATCAAGCTGGGCCCGACGACCACGGTCGACGAGGCGCTCGCCTACGTCGACCGCCTGGACCCCGAGCGTGAGCCCGGCAGGCTGACCTTCATCGTCCGCATGGGCGCCGGCAAGGTCCGCGACAAGCTGCCCGAGCTGGTCGAGAAGGTCACCGCCTCGGGCGCCATCGTGGCCTGGGTGACCGACCCGATGCACGGCAACACCTTCGAGGCCGCGTCCGGCCACAAGACGCGCCGCTTCGACGACGTCCTGGACGAGGTCAAGGGCTTCTTCGAGGTGCACAAGCAGCTCGGGACGCACCCCGGCGGCATCCACGTCGAGCTCACCGGTGACGACGTCACCGAGTGCGTCGGCGGCGGCCACGAGATCTTCGTGGACGACCTGCACCAGCGCTACGAGACGGCCTGCGACCCGCGCCTCAACCGCAGCCAGTCCCTGGACCTGGCCTTCCTCGTCGCCGAGATGTACCGCGACCAGTAGGAATCACTCCCGGTGACGTCGGTGGGGCACGGATCGATGTGATCCGTGCCCCACGGTCGTACCCGGGCTTTTGCGTCCGAGGGGTGGCGGGTAAGGTTAGGTTAGCCTCACCGGGAATCGGGGCGGCGCAGTGATCGACGACCCCTCGGGAGGTGAACCGCATGTACGTCTGCTCGTGCTTCGGCATCACCGAGGAGCAGGTCAGGAAGCATGCGGAGGGCGGAGCCTGCACCCCCCGCCAGATCGCCTCCGCCTGCAAGGCCGGCACGGACTGCGGCGGTTGCGTCCGCAGGATCCAGGCCCTGCTGGGCCGGGGTGACTGCCCCCGCCGTGACCTCGCCGAAGGGCGCACGGCTCCCGCGGGCGCCACGGCCGGTGAACCCGTCGTCTTCGGCACCACGGCCGACGTCACACTCTCCGACGCCGCCTGAACCGGACCCCGTGAAGCGGTACCCCCTGGCCGCGGCCGGTCAGCTCTCCGGCTGCTCGATCAGCTGGGCGATGTAGAGCGGCTCGCCGAGCTTCTCGACCAGTTCGAGCTGGGTGTCCAGGTAGTCGATGTGGTGCTCCTCGTCCTCGAGGATGGACTCGAAGATGTTCGCCGAGGTGATGTCGCCCTTGGCCCGCATGATCTCGATACCGCGCCTGAGACGGTCGATCGCCTCCACCTCGACCTGGCGGTCGGCCTGGAACATCTCGGTGACCGTCTGGCCGACCCGCACGTGGAAGAGCCGCTGATAGTTGGGCAGGCCGTCGAGGAAGAGGATCCGGTCGGTGAGGATCTCGGCGTGCTTCATCTCGTCGAACGATTCCGACCGCGTGTACTTCGCGAGCTTCGTCCACCCGAAGTTCTCCTGCATCTTGGCGTGCAGGAAGTACTGATTGATGGCCGTCAATTCGGCGGTCAGCTGTTCGTTCAGGAACTCGAGGACCTCGGGGTCGCCCTGCATCGCAGAGGCTCCTTCCAACCGGTGAACCAGGCATCTTTGGGCGCATCCTCGCACCGCGCCCTGCGACCGTCCAGTAAGTGCACGCTTAGTGCGAGTTGCCCCTGATCAACTCTCCCCTGGTCATGACCACCCCTGCCTGTCTGTCACCATGGAGGCATGGGTCAGCCGGAAAGCCGGGAACGCGGCACAGCAGAGCAGGCCGGGCTTCCACCGGGGCAGAGGCTGCAGCGCGGCTGGCCGGTCACCCATTACGGGCCCGTGCCGAAGTTCAAGCCCGACCGTTGGGAGTTCCGGGTCTTCGGGGCGACCGCCGACGGCGACAAGCACTGCTGGAATCACCGGGAATTCTCGGCGCTGCCATTCTCGTCGGTCGAGGCGGACCTCCACTGCGTGACGAAATTCAGCATGCTCGGAGCCGAATGGGGCGGAATCCTCGCGCGCGAGATCGTGCGACTCGCACCGCCCGCCCCCCATGTCTCGCATGTGATGGTCTGGGCCGAATACGGATTCAGCTCGAATCTGCGGCTGGCGGACTTCACGTCGGACCGGACGCTCTTCGCCACGCATAAGGACGGCGACCTGCTCACCGCCGAACACGGTTTCCCGCTGCGGCTGGTGGTGCCGCACCTGTACGCCTGGAAGGGCCCCAAATGGGTCCGGGGCATCGAGTACATGACGGCCGACCGCCGGGGATTCTGGGAGGAGCGCGGTTACCACAACATCGGCGACCCCTGGAGCGAGCAGCGCTACTCCTACCAGGAGGAGCCCGGGGACGGCCCCGAACTCTGAGCCTCCCCGCAGACCCGCGCGCCCGCCGGACTCCGGAGTTCCTTCAGCCGCGCGACGTCCGCGGCGTGCCCCTCCCTGCCGCCCGGCGTCTCGATGATCAGCGGTACGCCCTCGGTCGCCGGGTGGGAGAACAGCTCACGGAACGGCTCGGCGCCGATGTGCCCGGATCCGATGTTCTCGTGGCGGTCCTTGTGGGCGCCCACCACGTCCTTGGAGTCGTTGGCGTGGATCAGCTTCAGCCGCCCCGCGCCGACCGTGTCCACCAGCAGGTCCAGGGTCTGCCGCATGCCGGACGGCCCGGTCAGGTCGTGCCCCGCCGCGTAGATGTGGCACGTGTCCAGGCAGACGCCGAGCTTCGGGTGGGAGTCCAGGGCCTCGAAGTACGGACCGAAGTCCCAGGTGCGCGAGCACAGCGAGAAGCCCTGCCCGGCGGTCGACTCCAGCAGCAGGAACGGGTCGTCGTCGTGGGTCAGTTCGTCCAGCAGCGGAAGCATGTGCGTACGGACCTGGGCGAGGGCGTCGGCGCGGGGGCGTCCGCCGGTCGCCGACCCGGTGTGCACCACCACGCCCCGTGCGCCGATCTCCCTGGCCCGCCGCAGCGAGTGCCGCAGGGACACGACGGACCGCTCGACGGTGGCCTCGGTGTGCGAACCGAAGTTGATCAGATACGGGGCGTGGACGTAGGCGGGGACCGACTCCGCTTCGCACTGCGCGCGGAACAGGTCGTCCTGCGCGGGACTGCCGGGCGGAGTCGCCCAGCCGCGCGGATTGGCGACGAAGACCTGTACGGTCTCGGCCGCCAGCTCGCGGGCGTAGGCGAGGCCCACCTTGGACAGTCCGCCGGCCACGGGGACGTGGCCGCCTATCGGGTTGCGCATGTGCTGCCGGTCCTTCGCGGTTCTACAGGCCCTTGGTCCTGATGGTGATGGTGGAGCCCTCGGGGGCCTGCTCCCCGCCCTCGGTCGACTGACGGGCGACGGTGTCGCTGAACGAGAGGAACGGGCGGTCGACCTCGACCTCGAAGCCCGCCTCCTCCAGTGTGCTCCTGGCCTCGTCGACGTCCTTGCCCGTGACGTCGGGGACGTCGATCATCCGCGGACCCTTGGAGACGGTGAGCTCGACGGTGTCGCCCTCCGCGGCCTCGGTGCCGCTCCCGGGCGACTGCCGGGCGATCCCGCCCTGTTCCTCGGGGGAGTCGACCCTCCGGGGCAGCACCTCGGCCTTCAGCCCCGCCTCTGCCAGCACGGCCTTCGCCTCGTCGACACCGAGCCCCGTCAGATCGGGTACGTCGACCGGGCTCCCCTTGCTGACGACCAGGGCGACCGCGGAGTCGGGGTGGCGCCCGGCACCGGTCTCCGGGTCCGTGCGGATCACCTCGCCCCGGCCGATGTCCTCACTGAACTCACGGGTCACCATGCCGGGCGCGAGCCCCGCCTTCTTCAGCTCACGCCGCGCGTCGGCGAGCGCGAGGCCCTCGACGTCGGGAACCTCCACGATCTCCGGGCCGCGCGAGATCACCAGCCCCACCGCGTCGTTGCCCCGGATCCGCTCACCCGACGCGGGATCGCTGCTGATCACCGTGCCGCGCTCCACCGTGTCGCTGTAGGCGCGCTCGACTCCCCTCACGTCCAGGCCCTCGTCCGAGAGCCGCCGCTCCGCCGCGCTCTGGGTCTGCCCGAGGAGGGAGGGGACCCGGGTGAACTGCCCCGAGTTGATGTACCAGACACCGGCGCCGGCACCCAGGACCAGCAGCACGGCGACGAGCGCGGCGACCGCGCCGCGCCGGCCGCCCCCGGCGAGGCGGACACGCCGGCCCGTCCGCTCCGGGGGCAGCGGCGGCGGCATCTCCAGCCGGCTGGTGTGGTGTGCGGTGCCCTGGTCCGCGGGGATCACCCGCGGGATCACGCTCGTACGGTCGTCGGCGCCGTCGCGCGCCTCCGCGATGGCCTGCGGGGGGACCGCGTCCAGCTGCTCCTCGGTGAGCGCGCTCCGCTCCGCGCGGGACTCCGCGAGCATCGCCACGGCGTCGTGCGGGCGCAGCTCGGGGCTGCGCGCGGTGGCGGCCGCCACCAGCCGGTCCAGCCCGGGGGCGAGGCCGGGGACGACCGCGGACGGAGCCGGGACGTCCTCGCTGAGGTGCTGGTAGATGACCTGGGCCGCGGTGTCCCCGGAGTGGGGCTTGCCGCCGGTCAGCATCTCGTAGAGCACCACACCGCAGGCGTACACGTCGGACCGGGTGTCGGCTGTGCCCTGCTCGATCTGCTCGGGGGCGAGGTAGGAGACCGTGCCCAGCAGGGAGCCGGTGGTGTCCGTGGCGGTGCCGACCGCGCGCACGAGCCCGAAGTCCGCCACCTTGACCCGGCCGTCGTCGCCTATCAGGACGTTCTCCGGCTTCATGTCCCGGTGCACGAAGCCCGCGCGGTGCGCGGCGCCCAGCGCGGCCAGGACCGGCTCCAGGATGTCCAGTGCGGCCCGGGGCTGCAGGGCGCCCCGCTCGCGGAGCACGTCGCGCAGGGTGCACCCGGCGACGTACTCCATGGCCAGGTAGACGTACGCGCCCTGGGCGCCCTGGTCGAAGACGGCCACCACGTTGGGGTGCGCGAGCAGGGCGACGGACTTCGCCTCGCGGATGAAGCGCTCGACGAATGCGGCGTCGGCCGCCAGCGCCGGGTGCATCACCTTGAGGGCGAGCACGCGGTCGAGCCGGGTGTCCACGGCCCGGTAGACCGTGGCCATGCCGCCGACGGCGATACGCGCGTCGATGCGGTACCGGCCGTCGAGCAGCTGCCCGACGAGGGGGTCCTGGAGGGTCGTGTCCACGGGGCGAGTCTACGAGCTGCGACGGACACGACGGGCGGGCCCGAGGACCCCCGGGGCCGTTCCGGTGCCGAGCCGTGACAGGCGTATGCACGTGCCGTGACCGGGACGCCGCCGGCGGTGCCCGCGGTCAGAACGCCGGGCGCTCCGGATCCAGCACCGCCCTGCCCTCCGCGGGCGACGAGGCCTCGGCGAAATGGCGGCGGGGGATGCGTCCCGCCCGGTACGCCAGGCGACCGCCCTCCACCGCGTGCCGCATCGCCGCCGCCATCAGCTCCGGCTCCTGGGCCCGGGTCACCGCCGAGGCGAGCATCACAGCGGCGCACCCCAGCTCCATCGCCAGCGCCGCGTCCGAGGCGGTCCCGGCCCCGGCGTCCAGGATCACAGGGACCCCGGCCTGCTCGGCGATCAGCTGGAAGTTGTGCGGGTTGCGGATGCCGAGGCCCGAGCCGATGGGGGAGCCGAGCGGCATGACCGCCGCGCACCCCACGTCCTCCAGCTTCCGGGCCAGCACCGGATCGTCGTTCGTGTAGGGCAGGACCGTGAAGCCGTCGTCGACCAGGGTCTCCGCGGCGTCCAGCAGCTCGACCGGGTCGGGCAGCAGGGTCCGCTCGTCCGCCACGACCTCCAGCTTGATCCAGTCGGTGCCGAGCGCCTCCCGGGCCAGCCGCGCGGTCAGTACGGCCTCGCCGGCGGTGAAGCAGCCGGCGGTGTTCGGCAGGACCCGCACCGACAGGCGCTCCAGGACCGAGAGCACCGAACCCCGCACGGTCGGGTCGAGCCGGCGCATCGCCACGGTGGTGAGCTCGGTGCCGGAGGCCGTCAGTGAGCGCTCCAGCACGTCGAGGCTGGGCGCCCCGCCCGTCCCCATGATCAGCCGCGAGGTGAAGGAGGCGGAGCCGAGGGTGAAGAGGTCGTCGGACATGGTCAGCCTCCCTGGACGGCGGTCAGGATCTCGACGCGGTCGCCTTCGGCGAGCACGGTGGCGGACCACTGACCGCGCGGCACGACGGCCTCGTTGACGGCGGCGGCCACACCGGAGGGAGCCGCGGTCAGCGCGGCGACGAGGGTGTCCAGCGCGGTTCCGGCGGTCAGGGCACGGGATTCCCCGTTCACGGACACGGACACGGACTCGGATACGGGCGCGGATTCGGGAACGGGAACGGGGACGCCGGCGGGCACGGGCTGTGTCATACGGACTGCTCCTGCTGCACGGGGGTGGTTTCCGGACGGGTGGAGGCTTCCGCACCCCTCGGGGAGAGGGGCCGGGGAGCGGGGGCGAAGCGGGACGGTGCGAAGGGGCGGGCCACCTCGGGCAGCTCGCCGGTCGTCAGGGCGTGGGCCATCACCTCGCCCGTGACGGGGGTCAGCAGCACCCCGTTGCGGTGGTGCCCGGTCGCGAGAAGCAGGCCGGGCAGGGCCGTCGGGCCCAGCAGCGGGGCGTTGTCCGGCGTGGCCGGCCGCAGGCCCGCACGCGTCTCCGTCAGCGGGAGCTCGGTGATGCCGGGCACCAGCTCGTGCGCGTCCCGCAGCAGTTCGTAGACCCCGCCGGCGGTGACCGTGGTGTCCCAGCCCTGTTCCTCGGTGGTCGCGCCGACCACCAGCTCACCGTCGGCGCGCGGGACGAGATAGACGTGGCTCCCGCGCACGACGGCACGGACGGTCCTGCTGAGGAAGGGGGCGTACGAGGCCGGGACGGTCAGCCGCACCACCTGTCCCTTGACCGGGCGGACGGGCGGCAGGACCGCCTCGGGTATCCCCGCGAGGCGGCCGCTGAGGCTTCCCCCGGCCAGGACCACCTGGCCGGCCGTCAGCTCCGTACCGTCCCGCAGGACGGCCCCCGTGGCGCGGCCGTGCGTGACGCGGAGGCGCTCGGCCCAGGCGCGCCGGAAGCGCACCCCGGCCCGCTCGCAGGCCGTGACCAGGGCGGACGCGAGACGCCTCGGGTCGACCTGATGGTCGCCGTCGACCCGCAGCCCGCCCCGCACACCCGGGGCGAGCATCGGTTCGAGCCGCCGGCACTCGCGGCCGCTGAGCCACTCGGACTCCAGGCCCGAGCGCTGCTGGAGCGCGTGCAGTTCCCGCAGATGGGCCCGGTCGTCGGCGTCCAGTGCGACGGACAGGGTGCCGCAGGCGCGGAAACCCGTCGCCCGTCCGCTCGCCTCCTCCAGCTCGGCCACGAAGTCCGGATACCGTTGTGCGGAGGCGAGGTTGAGGCCGAGCAGCATCTGCTCGCCGTAGTGCAGTTCGGTGACGGCGGCCAGCATCCCGGCCGCGACCCGGGCGGCTCCGCCACCAGGTTCGGGGTCCGCGAGCGTGACGTCCAGACCGCGCTGGGCCGCCCGCCAGGCGGTCACGAGACCGATGATGCCGCCTCCGACGACCAGGACGTCGGAACTGTCTGCGGAGATGCGCATGGGCGTCCAGCCCCTCCCTTCGCCGGCATGACCCGGATCAGGTTCGTACGGTCGGAGGCCGGTCAGCCTCCCTCTCAGCCCGGTACGCCCGGGCTCCCGCGAGTGCCTTACGGTGGCCAGCCTAGACCCCGCCGCCTCCGCGCAGTAAGGGAGCGGTGCCCGTGGCCCGTTCGCCCGGCGGACCCGTCCCCGCGCCCGTCGCCGGCCAGGCTTCCGGGAGGCCCTGAGCTGACGTCATGTCAGGTGATTAGGGTGGACGTGTGAGTGATCTGACGCAGGACCCGGCAGGAGGACCCCGGCCGCACGGGGCCGTGGTCGTGGGCGCCGGAATGGCGGGTGTGCAGACGGCCGTGGCCCTGCGTGAACAGGGCTACGCGGGCCCCGTCACCCTCGTCGGGGCCGAACCGCACCAGCCGTACGACCGGCCGCCGCTGTCCAAGGCGGTCCTGCTCGGCAAGGCCGAGGACTCCGCCTTCGACGTCGATTTCGAGGAGCTGGACATCACCCTGCGCCTCGGGCTCGACGTGACCGGCCTGCGCGCACGGGCCCACGAACTGGACACCGCGGAGGGCCCCGTCGCCTACGACGTGCTGGTCGTCGCCACCGGTGCGGAACCCGTCGTGCTGCCCGGCACCGAGGGCGTTCCCGGCGTCCACCTGCTGCGCACCCTCGACGACGCCGCACGGCTGCGGCCCGTGCTCGAGCGGCAGCACGACGTGGTCGTCGTCGGAGCGGGCTGGATCGGTGCCGAGTTCACCACCGCCGCCCGCGCCGCCGGATGCGAGGTCACCGTCGTCGAGGCCGCCGACCGGCCCCTCGCCGGCACGATGCCCGCCGAGGTCGCGGCCCCCATGGCCGCCTGGTACGCCGAGAGCGGAGCCCGGCTCCTCACGGGGGCCGGGGTCGCCCACGTCGAACCGGGCACCGTGCACCTCGCGGACGGGCGGGCGGTCCCCGCCGGAGCGGTGGTCGTCGGCATCGGCGCCCGCCCCGCCACCGCGTGGCTCGCAGGCTCGGGCATCGAGCTCGGCCCGGACGGGTCGGTCACCACCGACGGTTCCCTGCGCACCTCCTTGCCCGACGTGTACGCGGTGGGCGACTGCGCGTCGTTCCCCTCCGCCCGCTACGGCGAACGCCTGCTGGTCCACCACTGGGACAACGCCCTCCAGGGCCCCCGGACCGTCGCCGCCGCCCTCGCGGGCGGGGAGAGCGCGGCCTACGACCCCGTGCCCTACTTCTGGTCCGAGCAGTTCGGGCGCTTCGTGCAGTACGCCGGCCACCACGCCCGCGCCGATACCCTGCTATGGCGCGGTGACCCCGCGGAGCCCTCCTGGACGGTCTGCTGGCTGAAGGAGGGGATCCTGGTCGCCGTGCTGGCGGTCAACAGGCCGCGCGACCTGGCCCAGGGCCGCAAGCTGGTCGAAGCGGGGGCGCGGATCGATCCGGCCCGCGCGGCCGACTCCTCCGTACCGCTGAAATCCACGGTCCTCCCGGAGCGCTGACAGCCCCGTACGGTCGGCCCGGGTACCGACTGTCGGTCCGGGATGGCACGCTTGTCCTTGTGACCGAGATTGACGCAAAGATCGATGCTCTCGTCCCCGCCTGGCTCCACCTTCCTGACATCGCGGAAATGCTCGATGTCCAGGTGACGCGTGTACGGCAGCTGGTCAAGGAGGGCCAGCTCATCGCCGTACGACGTGGTGAGAACCGGACGCTCCAGGTGCCTGCCGCCTTCATCGACGGCGACAAGGTGGTCAAGGGCCTCGCGGGGACCCTGACGCTCCTGAGGGACGACGGCTACACCGACGAAGAGATGCTGGACTGGCTCTTCACCCCCGACCCGACCCTGCCCGGAACACCCGCGCAGGCCCTGAGCGAGAATCGCGGTACGGAGGTGAAGCGCCGGGCCCAGGCGCTCGCCGTCTGACCGGAATGCCGTGAGTGGGGTGCGGGCCCTGGCACACACGGCCCGCACCCCGCCGCTCCCGGCCTTCCGGCGCGGCGGTCATCCACCGGCTCACCAGCGATCCATCGACGCACCACCCGGGGGGAACTCATCATGCCCACGCTCCGCGACAGGCTCTCCGACGCCCGGCTCTACCTGTGCACGGACGCCCGCAAGCGGCAGGGTGACCTGCCCGAGTTCCTCGACGCCGTGCTCGCGGGCGGCGTGGACGTCGTCCAGCTGCGCGACAAGGGCATGGAGGCGGCCGAGGAGCTGGAGCACCTCGCGGTGTTCGCCGACGCCTGCGCACGCCACGGCGCGCTCCTCGCGGTGAACGACCGCGCCGACGTCGCCCACGCCATCGGCACCGACGTGCTGCACCTCGGGCAGGGCGACCTCCCGGTGCCCGCGGCCCGCGCCGTGATCGGCGACGACGTCCTGATCGGCCGCTCCACCCACGCCGAGTCCGAGGTCGACGCCGCCGTCGCCGAGGCCGGCGTCGACTACTTCTGCACCGGACCGTGCTGGCCCACCCCCACCAAGCCCGGCCGCCACGCCCCGGGTCTCGGCCTGGTGCGTCACGCCGCCTCGCTCGGCACGGACCGGCCGTGGTTCGCCATCGGCGGGATCGACGCGGGCAACCTCGACGAGGTCCTGGACGCCGGCGCACGCCGTGTCGTCGTCGTACGCGCGATCACCGAGGCCGAGGACCCCGCCGCGGCCGCCGAGGCCCTGGCCCGGCGCGTCCGGGCGCGCGCCCTCTGAGCGGCCGCCGCGCTCCCCGCGGCTCCGTACGCCGGTTCCCGGTCCGTGCGGGAGGTCTCCGGCGGCGGTGTCCGAGTGGTGGACAACAGCCACCTCATTCCGGTCAATTCGCTCACTCTGGTTGGGGGAGCGCCCGGCCCTGGTTAACCTCCCAGTATGGCCCTTGGCACACCTTCCACCAGGACGGATCACGCGCGCACCGTGCGTGAGCTGCTCGCGTCCGGTGAGACTTCGTACTCGTTCGAGTTCTGGGCGCCCAAGACCGAGAAGGGCGAGCGGAACCTCTGGAACGCGCTGCGGCGCGTCGAGGCCGTGGGGCCGAGCTTCGTCTCCGTGACCTACGGGGCCGGAGGGTCGACGCGTGCCGGGACGGTGCGGGCCACCCAGCAGATCGCCGCGGACTCCACCCTCACCCCGGTCGCGCACCTCACCGCCGTCGACCACTCCGTCGCCGAACTCCGCAACATGGTCGGCCAGTACGCCGACGCGGGCATCCGGAACATCCTCGCCGTGCGCGGGGACCCGCCCGGCGACCCCATGGGCGAGTGGGTCGAACACCCGCAGGGCGTGCGGTACGCCGCCGATCTGGTCCGGCTCATCAAGGAAGCCGGCGATTTCTGCGTAGGCGTCGCCGCGTTTCCCGAGATGCATCCGCGGTCGGCCGACTGGGACTCCGACATCGGTCATTTCGTGGACAAGTGCCGCGCCGGGGCCGATTACGCGATCACCCAGATGTTCTTCCACCCGGAGAGTTATCTCCAGATGCGTGACCGGGTCGTCGCCGCGGGTTGCGACACCCCGGTCATCCCCGAGGTGATGCCCCTCACCAGCGTCAAGCAACTCGAACGATTCGCCCAGCTCAGCAACGCGTCCCTGCCGGGACCGCTGAAAGAGCGGATCCTCGCCGCTAAGGACGACCCGGCCGCTGTACGCTCCATTGGCATCGAGTTCGCCACGGAGTTCTGCGCGAAACTGCTCTCCGAGGGTGTCCCGGGGCTGCACTTCATCACGCTCAACAACTCGACGGCGACACTTGAGATCTACGAGAATCTCGGACTGCACAAGCAGTCCTGACCGGCCGTACCCGCCACCGACCGGGGCGGTGGCCGCAGGAGGGGGCGGGCGTGGGCTGGACGGTCCTCTACATCGCATTCGGCATAGTGGCGCTGTGGCTGCTGGGCGAGGTGCTGCTGCAGTACAAGGCGCGGCTCCGCTGGCGGCTGCTGGCCTTCTGCGGCTTCCTCGGCGTGGTCCTCGGCGTGCTGATCCCCTCCGTGCTGGTGATCGCCCTCGGAGCGATCGCCTTCGCGACGGGGCAGACCTATGTGACGCTCTCCTTCAGGCGCGGCTTCTCCACCGGCTGGGCCCTCGGCGGCAGCCCGGGCGAGAGCCGCCGCCGGCGCGGTGCCGGAGCCTCCGCCCCCCAGCAGCCCGTGCTCGAGGTCTCCGACCTGGAATACGAGGAAACCTCCCCGTCCCTGCCCCCGGAGCAGCCCGCGGCGGTCTACGAACCGCAGCCGATGCCGGACGACACCGGGCAGTACGGCATCTATACCGACCCCGTCCCGGCCGGCGGCGAACAGCAGCCGCAGTACGCCGCGTACGACCCCTACAACGGCTACGGGCAGCAGGCCCCCCAGGACCCCTACGGCGACGGCAGCGGCGGCCACCGGGGTCAGGACGCCTACCAGGACCAGGGCGCCTACCCCGGCCAGGACACCTACCAGCAGCAGGACGGCTACCAGCCGCAGGAGACCTTCCAGGCGCAGGGCACCTTCACGGGGCACTACGACTACGGACAGGACCCGGCGGGGTACCCCGCCTACTCCGACCCGTACGCCGCGGCGGGCGCCACCGACGGGACCGGGCAGTACGCCGCGTACGACAACGGCTACGACAACTCCGCGTACGCCGACCGGAGTCACGGATACGACCCGTCCCAGGGCGCGGGCCCGCAGCAGCCCGCCGATCCGTACGCGGGCCAGTACTCCACCGACACCCCGCCCGGAGGGGTGTGGGTCCCGCAGCAGCGCGAGAGCGACCAGTACCCGCCGCTGCCGCCCGAGGAGCCCGTCCAGCCCGGGCCGTACGGCAACGGCTACGACACGGGCCAGAACGAGCAGTACCGCTACTGACCGGACGCCGGACCGCGGACGCCGGCACGGGCCGTGCGTCCGGCCGCGCGTCGGGGACGACGGCCGCCGCGCCTCACCGGGAGCCGCGGAAGTCGTCGCCCTCCACCACGAGTCCGGCGACCAGGGCGCCCGACATCCCGGCGTGGGCCAGCCCCCCGCCGGGGTGCGACCAGCCGCCCGCCAGATACAGGCCCGGCAGCCGGGTGCGGTTCCCTGCGTGCAGGTACGCCCCCTCCGCCCCCGCCAGGGCCGGGGCCGGCACCGAACCGCCCTCGGCGCCGGTGTCGGCGGCCGTGTCGGCGGGGGTGCGCACCTCGGTGTGGAGTATCCGCTCGCGCAGGCCCGGGACGGCCGCGGCCGCCCGGTCGGTCACCGTCTGCGCGAAGCGCTCGCGCAGCACCGTGTCCGTCCAGTCGACGGGGCCCTGCGGGGCCACCGTCACCACCAGCGTCACCGCCTCGTGTTCCTCGTCCGGGCGGGTGGCCGGGTCGTCGGGACGCAACACCATCACCGTGGGCCGGTCGGCCGTCCGCCCGCCGAACACCGCGTCCCGCTCCGCCGCGGGGTCCCCGCCGTGCACCACGGTCCGGTGCACGGCATCCGCCTCGCGCGCGCCGCGCAGCGACAGCAGCACGACGAAGCGGCCCGGTACCACCGACTCCCGTGCCCCGGCCCGTTCGGCGCCCGCCGGGAGCAGACCGGGTCCCGGCCACGCACCCAGGACGACGTGATCGGCCTCCACGGCCGTGCCGTCCGCCAGCTCGATTCCCGAGGCCCGGCCGTCCTTCTCGGTCACCCGGACCGCCTCGGCACCGAAGACGAACTCCACCTTCCGCGCCAGGCACCGCTCGTACACCGCCTCGGCCAGCGCCCGCATGCCCCCGTCGACGTACCAGCTGCCGAACGTCTCCTCCATGTACGGCAGGAGGGCCGCCGCGGCCGGGGCGCGGCGCGGGTCGAGGCCGTACGACAGGGCGTAGCCGTCGAGCAGGGCCGCGAGCCGGGGGTCGCCCAGCTCCCACTCACCGACCTCCGAGACCGTGGCCGCTTCCTGGGCCGGGCGGAGCAGCCTGCGCCGGCGCACCGAGGGATAGGGATCGCGCTCCAGCACCCGGGGGTCCTCGGGCAGCGGCTCCTCCAGCAGGGGCCTGCGCGAACGGTTCCAGGCCGTGCCCGCCCGGTCCAGGAACTCGCCCCAGCGCGCGCCGGCCCCCTCACCGAGCGCCCGGTCGAGCGCGCCGACGACGCCGGCCCTGGAGGCGTTGGGGAGCGACACCGACGTGCCGTCCGCGAAGATGTGACGGCTCGCCGGGTCGACCTGACGGAGGGTGACGCACTGCTCCAGGGGTTCCCTGCCCGTCTTCACGAAGAGGTCGCGGTAGACGGCGGGCAGGTGGAGGAGCCCGGGACCGGTGTCGAAGACGAAGCCGTCGCGGGCACGGCGGCCGACCGAGCCGCCGTACGTCCCGGAGCGCTCGTACACCGTCACCCGGTGGCCTGCCACGGCGAGCCGGGCGGCCGCCGCCATCGCGCCCGTCCCGGCGCCGATCACCGCAATTCGTGCCATGTCAGTGACTTTAGAGGGTGCCGCCGACAGCTCACTCGCGAGGCCGGTCGCCGCCCGCCGCGGCGATGCGCCTCTCCTCGCGCCGCTGCGCCCTGCGGCGCAGGAAGCGGCGGATGCGGGAGGCGAGGAAGACCAGTATCGCCAGCCCGAGGAGCAGCAGCGTCCCGGCGGTCACGGCGGCGGCCACCGGGTTGAACATCGCGAAGGTGATGATCCCGGCGACGCCCAGATCCTCCGCGACGCTGACCCCGATGTTGCTGAAGGGTTCGGGGGAGGTGTTGACCGCCATCCTGGTGCCGGCCTTGACCAGGTGGCTGAGCAGCGCGGTCGAGCCGCCCACCGCACCGGCGGCGAGCTCCGGCAGCGACCCGCTCTCGCCGGCCAGCAGCGCGGCCACCACCGCCCCGGCCACGGGCCGGACCACCGTGTGCACGGAGTCCCAGGCGGAGTCCACATAGGGGATCTTGTCGGCCACCGCCTCGCACAGGAACAGCACACCGGCGGCCACGAGCACGTCCGTGCGCTGGAGGGAGGCGGGCACCTCGTCGGTGAGTCCGGTCGCGCCGAAGACGCCCAGGAGGAGGACCACCGCGTAGGCGTTGATCCCGCTCGCCCAGCCGCTCGTGAACACCAGGGGGAGTACGGACACGGACGCGATCGTAACCAGTGGGCGTGCCGTGCGGAGGGGCTTCCGCGCAGGCCTGAGTATCCCTACTCAGTGCGGGAGATGAGTAGGGGCGCGGATGGGATCCCACCCGCCGGGAGGGAAGAGTGGGGACCACGGAAGGGGCGCGGCTCCGGAACCGCCGGCACGGGGCGGCGGAACGGGCGACGTGCCCCGGACACAACGGGGGCGCACGGCGCGGAGCCCCGGGACCACGGGGGAACCAGGGTCACGGGGGAGGGCTTCGCGGCTGCACGGACGCCGGTCCGGTGGAATTCGGGGGGATCGAATTCCACCGGACCGGCGCTCTGCGTCCGGGGTCCGCCGGGCGCTCAGCGCCCGCTGACGCGGCCGTGCAGAAGCAGCGACAGCGCGGAGTGCACGTCGTCGATCGTCCGCTCCGGCTGGAACGCCTGCCAGTCCAGTGCCGCGACGAGCACCATCCCGACCAGCGCCGCGGCCGTGAGCTGGACGTCGATCTCCTCGCTGAGTTCGCCGGCGGCGACGCCCTCCCCGATCACCCCCTCGACGACCGCCACGGCCTCCTGGCGCAGCACCAGGAGCGTCGACTGCCAGGCACGGTTGGTCCGCCAGAGCTCGGCGACGTACAGCTGGGTGAAGGCCGGGTAGCGGTCGATGAAGACCAGGCCGGCCCGGATCATCGCGTCCAGGGCCTCCACCCGGGTGCCGCCGCGGGCGTCGGTGGAGTCCGCGGCGGATCGCAGCGACTGCGTCAGCAGCCCCACTCCGTGGCGCAGCAACTCCTCGAAGAGTTCGGTCTTGCTCTTGAAGTTGTAGTAGACGGTGCCCTTGGCCACCCCGGCCCGCTCCGCGATCTCGTCCACCGTGGTCGCGGAGAAGCCTTTCTCCGCGATGAGTGTGACCGCCGCTTCGTAGAGCTTCTGCCGGGTGGCCTGGCGGCGCGTCGTGCTACTGCTGTCCATGGGCACGATTGTCACAGGTCCTTGAGCAGTCACAGACTCAGCTCCGGGTGCAGCCGGTCCAGGGTCCACACCTGCTTGCGGCGGGCCGAGAGCGCGGTCAGCGCCAGCGCCCCCGCGGTGAAGGCCAGGAGCACGGCGCAGCCCTGCCAGACCGGGCCGAGCCCGCCGCCCGTGATCAGCCGGCGTAGCCCGTCCACCACGTAGGTCATTGGCAGATACGGGTGGATCGCGCCGAAGAAGCCGGGGCTGGTCTGGACGGGATAGGTGCCCCCGGCCGACGTCAGCTGGAGCATCAGCGCCGCGAGCACGAGGATCCGGCCCGCCGCGCCGAACCGTGCGTTCAGCCACTGCACGATCGCGGCGAAGCAGCACGTCACCAGTGCCAGGAAGCCGATCGTCCCGGTGGCGTGGGTCATCTGCAGCCCGAGCCGCCAGTGCAGGACGGACATCAGGGCGGCGACCTGGAGCAGGCCGATCGCCGCCACCGGCAGCCAGCCCGCGAAGGCGATGCGCCAGGCCGGTGCGCCGGCCGACAGCGCCCGTCGGTTGAGCGGCTGGATGAGCATGTACGCCACCATCGCGCCCACCCACAGCGAGAGCGGGATGAAGTACGGGGCGAAACCCGTCCCGTAATTGGGGGCGGCATGCAGCGAGGAGGAGGCGAGCTTCACGGGGTCGGCCATGACACCGGTGCGGGTGTTGCGGTCCGCCTCGTCGTAGTCCGGGATTTTTCCGACGCCGTCGTTCAGTCCCCGGGCGAGTGTCGCGGAGCCGTCACCGAGCCGGTGGAGACCGCTGTCCAGACTCCTGGCGCCCGTGCCGAGCTTCCTGACCCCCTTGTCGAGGTTCCCGGCACCCGCCCTGGCGGTGCCGAGCCCGGTGTGGAGGGTGTCCGCACCCTTGGCGACCTTGTGCGCCCCGGTGTTGAGCGCGTTGATGCGGGCCACCGCGGACTCCAGGTCGGAGTCGAGGTCCGGCGAGCGCTTCGCCAGGGCGTCGGCCTGCTTCTGCAGTGTGGTCAGTTGGCCGCGCAGCTTCGTCAGGTCGCCCTTCTGGTTGGTGACGAGGGCGTTCACGTCGTCGGAGACCCGGGCGACGTCGGCCGCGGCGGTCCTGGCGCGCTTCAGCTGCGGGCAGACCCCCGGATCGGGCAGCGGCTGTTCCTCGCAGCGCAGGCGGTGGACCTCGGCCAGGTCGGCGGAGGCCTCGTGCGCGGCGGCCGAGGCGGTGGGCGCCGCCTCCACCAGCAGGTCGAGGTTGTCCCGCACGGCCTTCGAGGAGTCGGACACCAGCCGGGCCGTGGCCCCGATGGCCTTTCCGTTGTCCTTGAGGAACGGCCGCACGTCCGCGGCGGCCTTGTTGACCTTGTCGGCGAGCGACTGGGTCCCGTCGGCGACCTGCCGGGAGCCCGTTTCGAGGTCGCCCGCTCCCTTGTTGAGCCTCACGAGGCCGGAAGAGAGCGTTCCGCTGCCCGACTTGGCGGTCCTGAGGCCGTCCGCGAGGTCCTTCGAGCCCTTCTTCGCCTTCGTCAGGCCGCTTTCGAGGTCGTCGGCCCCCTTGGCCGCCTTCGCGGTCGCGTCGTGCAGCCCCGAGAAGTTGATGAAGATCTTGTCCAGGAATCCGCGTGACGCCTTGGCCGAAGCGGCGCTGCGGACTTCGGCGAAGACCGTCCTGGAGATCTGCCCGACGATGTAGTTGTTCGCGTCGTTCGTCCGCACCTGGAGGGCGCCGGTCCCGGGGGAGTCCCCGGCGCTCGACGCGATGCGCTCGCTGAAGTCCGACGGCATGGTCAGCGAGAGGTAGTAGGTCCCGTCCTCGACGCCCCGTGCGGCCTCGGCGGAGCCGACCTCGTGCCAGTCGAAGACCTTGCTGTCGAGCAGCTTGCCCGTGATCTCGTCACCGGCGGACAGGTGTTCGCCGCCGGTGCTCGCACCCTTGTCGTCGTTGACGAGCGCGACGGGGATGCGGTCGAGGCGTCCGTACGGGTCCCAGAAGGACCAGAGATAGAGGGCCCCGTACAGCAGGGGCAGCAGGAGGAGGGCCACCAGCGCGGCGCGCGGCATCCGGCCCCTGCCGAACCTCCGCAGTTCAAGCGCGGCCAGTCTCGGCGATCGCATCTGCCGTGTCCTTCCGGTTCGTCGTGTCGTCGGCGGCCGCGGCCGCCGTCTCCTCCGGCCCGGGGCGGGCGGCCCCGGGATCCGGTGCGGACGGGGGACCCTCCGGTGTGCGGGCCCCGGCCGCCCCGCCGCCCGCCGGCTCGTCCTCCGCCGGGCGGGCGTGCACGACGAGTGCGTCGTCCGGGGCCTCGCTGCACACCGCCAGCACCGTCGTCCCGCCGTCCGCGAGGCGGCGCAGCAGCTGCCACGCGAGAGCCCGGTCCGGCGCGGACAGCTTCAGGTCGGTGTCGTCGACGGCGAGGAGCCTCGGGCGGCCCATCAGCGCGAGTGTGACGGACAGGCGGAGCGCCTCCAGGCGCTCCAGGTCCCGTACGGAGGTCCGTTCGGCCTTGGGCAGGTCCGAGAGGTCCAGCCCCGCCGCGTCGAGCGCCTCCTCGACCACCGCGCGGGACGCGGCGGCCCGCTCGGCGCGGGGCCGCAGCAGCGCACGGGGGGACCCGTCGAAGCGGCGCCGCAGCAGGGCGCGTTCCCTCAGGTGCTCGGCGACCGTCAGCGCGGGGTCCAACTCGCTGACGCCGGTGACCGGACCGAGCGCGCTGAACCCGCGCACGGCGGCGAGCCGCCCGGGCAGCCGCTCGCCGCCCACCTCCGCGTGGCCCGCCGTGGAACGCATCCGGCCGGTCAGCGCGAGCAGCAGGCAGGTCCGGCCCGATCCGGACGGGCCGGCGATCGCGACCAGGGACCCGGGCCCGGCGCTGAACTCCACTCCGTGGAACGCCCAGCCGCGCGGCCCCTCCAGTCCGAAGCCCTCGGCGCTCAGCGCCGCTCCCTGCGGGCCGTCCACGACCCCACCCCCAACATTTAGACTGACTGGTCAGTGCAAAAAAGTTAACCCGAACTCGCGCTCGAAGCAAAGTCGCTGGTCAGAGGCGGATCCTGACGGATTGTCAGTGGGTGTCGTCAGAGTGGGTACATACGGCTACGGAGCCGTCACACGACGACAGGAGGTTCGTCATGGCCAGCTCGTCCGCAGCAGCCGCACCGCGGCGCCGCACAGGCAGCCCTGCCCCCTCACTGACCGGTCCGGCAACCGACGTCCACCCCGTGCTGCGCCGCACCACGGCCCCGCCCGCCGCTCTCGATCTGCTCCTCCAGGCCCACACCGGCCTGGAGGAGGCCGCCGTCCTCGACGTCCCGAACGAGCGGTACGCCACCGCACACCTCGCCGCGCTGCGCACCGCGGCCGCGGTCCTCGCCGCCCGGGGCAGGCCCGAGACGAGCAGGCGCCGCCGGGAGCGGATCCGCAGCGCCTGGGAGGTGCTCCCGGAGATCGCGCCCGAACTCGCCGAGTGGAGCGCCCTGTTCGCCTCCGGAGCCCGGCGCAGGGCGCGCGCGGAGGCCGGCATACCCGGCGCGGCCACCGGCCGCGACGCCGACGACCTGCTGCGTGACGCGGCGATGTTCCTGCGCCTCGTCGAGCGGCTCCTCGTCCTCCAGCCGGTCCTTCCCCAGCCCCGGAAGGACCTGCCCCGACAGCCGCCGGGGCGGGGCGCGACGAGCGGTGACCGGGCGGGTGGCACGAGGCAATAGGGTGGAGGGCCCGTACCACCTGCACCGTTCACGGTCCGCCGTCCGTGGCGGCACCGTGCCGAGGAGTCAACTGCCGTGTCGGACCAGCTGCGCCCCCGCGCCTCACTCCGTACCGCCGTGGTCTGGGACGTCCTCAGGGACGCCCTGGAGCGCCGGGTCAAGGCGACCGGCAGGGGAGCCCTGGACGTGCTGGACACCGGCGGAGGCACCGGCAACTTCGCGGTGCCCGTCGCCCGGCTCGGCCACCGGGTGACGGTCGTCGACCCCAGCCCCAACGCGCTGTTCGCCCTGGAGCGCCGCGCGGACGAGGCGGGGGTCGCCGACAGGGTCCGCGGTGTCCAGGGCGACGTCCTCGGCCTGTTCGAGGTCGTCGACCGCGCGGGCTACGACGCGGTGCTGTGCCACGGCGTCCTGGAGTACGTCGACGACCCCGCCGAGGGCGTGCGGAACGCGGTGGAGGCACTGCGCCCGTCCGGAGCGCTCAGCCTCCTCGCCGCCGGCCTCGGCGGAGCCGTCCTGGCCAGGGCGCTCGCCGGACACTTCGCCGAGGCCCGCACGGCGCTGACGGACCCCGCCGGCCGCTGGGGCGACGGTGACCCCGTGCCCCGCAGGTTCACCGCCGACCAGCTCGCCGGACTCGTCGCGGACGCCGGCATGGAGGTCGGCTCCGTCCACGGCGTGCGCGTCTTCTCCGACCTCGTCCCGGGCGTGCTCGTGGACACCGAGCCGGGCGCGATGGAGGAGCTGCTCAGGCTGGAGGCGGCCGTCGCGGAGCTGCCGGCGTTCCACTCGGTGGCGACCCAGCTGCACGTTCTGGGGGAGAAGCGCGCCTGAGCCGGACGGGGACCCCGCCCGGACCGGGCCGTGGAGCGACCGGAGCACGGCTGATCAGCAACGCAGCTGCAGACGGAGTACGGCTCAGAACCTCCCATCGGGCCGCGGGCCCCGTATGATCGGGTGACACCATCCGGCATGACGGATCGGAGGTCGGGGAATCTACGCCTCAGCAGCCGAGCCGACATGGCGGTCCGGACTGGCTATGGCTAGAGGGCGGGTTTCACGGGGGCGAATCCCTGCCTATCCTGGAAGGGCCGCATACCGGTCGCCCCCGCGGCCGACGACGAGGAGGATCCCGTGCCGCTCTCGGAGCACGAGCAGCGAATGCTCGAGCAGATGGAGCGAGCGCTGTACGCCGAAGATCCCAAGTTCGCTACAGCGCTTGAGGGAAGCGGGCTGCGCAGGTACACCCGGCGACGGGTCTACCAGGCGGTGGCCGGTTTTCTGGTGGGTATCGCGCTCCTCATGGCCGGAATGGTCTTCCAGCAGACCTGGGTCAGCGTGGCGGGATTCCTCGTCATGCTGGGCTGCGCCGTGCTGGCGGTCACCGGGTGGCGTAAAGCGCCCAAGCCCGGTGAGCAGCAGCCGGCCGGGAACGCGAGCGGGGGCGGAGGCGAAAGCCGACACCCCAGGCAGCGCCGGTCCATGATGAACCGGATCGAACAGCGGTGGCAGCGCCGCCGCGACGAACAGGGCCAGTGAGCTCTCCGCTCTCCGGCCGGTGGCTCTAGCCGCTGTGCCCGGACGCGGACCGCACACGACGAGAACTTGACGCTGGACCTCACAGTGAGGGGCGGCCGCAGACTGCGGCCGCCCCTCACGCGTTTCCCCACGGGTACGCGGGCGGCAGAAGAGAGTGGCCAGAGCCACACGGCGGATTCCGGCGGCCTCCTGGGAGTCCGAGCACGGCCGCGCCGCACCCGGGGTCCGAAGAGGGGAGAGCCCCTCTTCGGACCCCGGACCCCCGGGCAAGGGGCCCCCGGCAGGGGGCCGGCCTTCCGGGTCAGCCCTCGGGTCAGCCCTCCTGGCGTGACGGACGGCGCAGCCTGGCGGCCCAGCCGGCGCGCCCCACCCGGTCGGACCAGAGCCGGCCGATTTCCGCCCTGCGTTCGGACACGGCCCATATCACCCGAACGGCGGAACGCGGCGCCAGCGTCGCCCGCAGCCTGCCCCATCGCCCTGCCGCCGCCCACAGCCCTGCCCGTACCGCCCGGACGTCCTCGGCGGATCCGTCCGCGGGCCGGGGCTCGGGTGCGTACAGCACCTGTTCCACGGCCCCGGCCACCCGATGGGCTGCCGCGGCAGCCGCGGGGTCGATGCCGCCCAGCCGCACGAGGCGTGCCGCGGCCTTCCGGGGGGTCTGCGAATCATCCGGCGCGATGCCGTGATCCCAGGCCGTGTCGGTCATCTCGCGCCACACGGCCATGACCCGGGCGGTGGCGTCCGCCGGAGTACGTCCCTCCGAGTGGCCGAGCCGCCGGGTGCGGAGCCGCAGCCGCCAGAACATCGGCAGGAACGGGACCGTGAGCACCAGCAGAACGCCGAGCCCCCACAGAGCCGCCCCTGCGCCCCCGGCACCCGAGCCGCCGGAATCCAACGCCCCGGCAGCAGCGGAAGCACCGCACTCACCCTCGCGGCGCAACTGAACCGGGCAGGATTCCGAGGCCGTGGGGGCGGCCGTCGGTGCCACGGACGAGCTCTCCGTCGGAGCCGTCGGATCGCTCGGGTCCTGTGTGGGAGCGTCGGGCCGGGTGTAGGACGGGGTGCTGCCCCGCGAGGGAGTCGGCTCGAAGCGGGTCCAGCCCACCCCCTGGAAGTACAGCTCGGGCCAGGCGTGCGCGTCCCGAAGGCCCACCGACACGGAGCCGTCCGCCTGGACGGTGCCGGGGGTGAAACCCACCGCGACCCGGGCCGGGATGCCGAGAGTCCTCGCCATCGCGGCCATCGTGGAGGAGAAGTGGACGCAGAAGCCCTCCTTGTCCTTCAGGAACCGCTCGATGGCCGCGGTGCCGGTACCCGACGTCACCGTCGTGTCGTAGCGGAAACCGCCCCCGGAGGCGAACCAGTCCTGCAGCTTCACGGCCGCTTCGTAGTCTCCCGAGGCACCCTCGGTCACCCGCTTCGCCGTCCTGGCGACGACGTCCGGCAGCGAACGGGGGACCCGGGTGTACTCGCCCAGCAGGTCCGACGGCGGCGCCAGGGCGTCGGCGAGCTGCGCGGCCGTCGGCTCGACGACCAGGCTGCTCACCTCGTACCGGGCACCGCGCGTCGTCTGGCCGTCGTCACCGACGAGGGTGCGCCCCTCCGGTTCGAACCTCCAGCGGCCCCGGACGTCCACCTCGCTCGCCGGGTAGGGGAGCGGCAGATACGTCTGCGCGTAGGAACGCGACGCGGAGAAGTTGGTCCTGACCTCGGTGACCGTGACGTCCTGGCCCAGCCCTGCCGGCTGCGGCAGCCTGTCCGGGACGTCCGTCAGCTTGCGGGTGGACGGGCGCCACTCACCCCCGCTGAACTGGTCCAGGGCCAGGATGCGGAGGTAGAAGTCCTGCGGATCGGCGGCATTGGACCGATAGGAGATCACCTCCCGGTTCTCCGGCTGGTTCAGGTTGTTCTGCAGGGACACCAGCGGGTTGACCGCGGAGATCGTGCCTCCGCCGCTGCCCCGCCCCGACGCACCGCCCGTGCCGCCCAGGAGCCCGCCGTCCAGCGCCGGCAGCGCCGCGGGAACGGCCAGCGCCACCCCGAGGGCCACCGCGCCGATGCGCCGGCCCGTCCGGACCGGGGCCATGGCTCTCCCCGGTCCCTCCAGACCTGCCGCCAGGCCCCCCGACGTACGGGACACACCGCCGAACACGCGCCCCCACCGGGACAGCCGGTCCCGGCCCTCGGCGAGCAGGAGCAGCAGATAGCCGCACGCCGCGAGCAGGAACCAGAGCCACCCCGCCCCGCCGTCCGACAGCCCCGCGGCGACCGAGTAGAGCGCGAGGAGCGGCAGCCCGGCCGGGGCGGCGGCACGGAAGGTCACCGCGAGGACGTCCACCGCCAGCCCGATCAGCAGCACACCGCCGATCAGCATCAGCCGGATGCCGTCCGTCGCCGGTGCGGGAATCGCGTACCGGCTGACGTCGTCCCCGCCCTCGGTGAGCAGTTCGGCGAGCCGCCGGACCGCCTCGGGGCCGGGCAGCACACCGAACAGGGCCTGGTCCCGCGCGAAGGCCACGGTGAGCGACACCAGGGTGGCGAGCACCTGGAGCGAGACCGTCAGGATCCGGGCGAGCGACATCCGGCGGGCGAGCGTGCCCACGCCGGTCTGGAGCGCCACCAGGAAGGCGGCCTGCAGGACCCATTTCGAGGGCTCGACCAGGGGCAGCAGGGCGCCCGCCGCCATCATCGTGGCCGCGAAGGCGCACAGCGCCAGCCGGGTACGTCCGCTCATGACCGGTCCTCCGGGAATCCCGCCGACGGGCCGGCCGCGGCGTGCGCGTCGTAGCGCTGCCGGCCGGCCTGCTGCCACAGCTGCGGGAGTCCGGCCCCGGGCGGCACGGGCACCACCGTCCACCCCGCCTCGCGCAGCAGCCGCAGGCGGCCGGAGTCCGGTGCGTGGGAGACCGCCGCCCGGCCGTGCGCCCAGTCGTCGCCGTCCAGCACGAAGGCGACGGCCCCGCGGCTGCGCTGTCGCATCCGGGCCGCCATTGCCGCCTGTTCCTCGTCGAGATCACCGAAGAACGCCACCAGAAGTCCCTCGTTCGTGCCGCGCAGCACGTCGTGCGCGCGGGAGAGCCCGCCCCCGTCGGAGTGGTCGACGACCGCGAGGGTGTCCATCATCAGGCCCGCGGAGTCGGCGGAGTCCTGCGTCGATCCGGCGAAGCCGTCGCCGCTCCCGTCCGGCACCGCGTGTCCGTCGTCGGTCAGCAGACGCACGGCGAAGCCGCGCTCCAGCATGTGCACCAGCACGGAGGCGGCCCCGGACACCGCCCACTCGAAGGCGGAGTCCGGTCCGGCGTCCTGGTAGGCGATCCGCCGGGTGTCCAGCAGGACCGTGCACCTGGCCCGCTGCGGCTGTTCCTCACGACGCACCATCAGCTCGCCGTAGCGCGCGGTGGACCGCCAGTGCACCCGGCGCATGTCGTCCCCGTGCCGGTAGCCGCGCGGGATGAGGTCGTCCTCGCCCGCCAGCGCCGACGACCTCTGTCTCCCGTCGCCGTAGCCCGAGGCCTCCCCGGTCAGCCGCAGCGGGGAGAGGGGCACGGTGCGGGGGATGACCACGAGGGTGTCGTAGGCGCCGAAGGAACGGGTCAGCTCGCACATCCCGAACGGGTCGCTGAGCCGCAGCTGCAGCGGACCCAGCGGGTAGCGCCCGCGCAGGTCGGACCGGACGCGGTAGGACACCTCCCGCACACCGCCCGCCTCCACGCGGTCCAGCACGAAGCGGGGCCGGGGGCCCAGTACGTACGGAACGCTGTCCTGGAGCATCAGCAGACCGGTGGGCAGCCGGGACACGTTGTCCATCCGCAGATGGACCCGTGCCTCCGAGCCGACCGGCACCCGGGAGGGCGACAGCCGCCGACTGCCCGACACCTGGTAGCGGGTGCGGTGGAGCACGGTGACGCAGATCAGGGGCAGCACGGCCAGCAGCAGGCCGACCCGCAGGAGGTCACCCTGGCCCAGCACGTAGGCGCAGGCGGCCGCCGCGACACCGGCCGCCAGGAAGGACCGGCCCCGGGTCGTGAGTCCGCCCAGAGCCGCTCGCAGGCCGCCCTTGTCGTCGCCGTTCTCCACCGGACCGGGGATCCCGGCCGCCATCACAGCCGCCGCGCGCCGGGCTGCCCGCCGAACACCGGGCTGCCGGGCCGGTGCTGCGGCTGTGCCGGCGCGGCCACGCCGCCCGACGTCGGCACCGGAGTGCGCTGCAGGATGTCCAGCACGACCTGCTCGGCGGTACGGCGGTTGAGCTGGGCCTGCGCCGTGGGCAGGAGACGGTGGGCGAGCACCGCGACGGCGAGCGCCTGGACGTCGTCCGGGAGGGCGTAGTCCCGCCCGGCCAGGGCGGCCGAGGCCTTGGCCGCCCGCAGCAGGTGCAGCGTGGCCCGCGGGGACGCCCCGAGTCTGAGGTCCGCGTGCTGCCGGGTCGCCGCCACCAGCTGCACGGCGTACCGCCGGACGGACTCGGCGACGTGGACCGTGCGCACCGCTTCGATCAGCTTCACGATGTCGTGCGCGTGCGCCACCGGCTGCAGGTCGTCCAGCGGTGAGGCCCCGCCGTGGACGTCGAGCATCTGGAGCTCGGCCTCCGCGCTGGGGTAGCCGATCGACACCCGTGCCATGAACCGGTCGCGCTGGGCCTCGGGCAGCGGGTAGGTGCCCTCCATCTCCACCGGGTTCTGGGTGGCCACGACCATGAAGGGGTCGGGCAGTTCGTAGGTGTGGCCGTCGATGGTGACCTGGCGCTCCTCCATCGACTCCAGGAGCGCCGACTGCGTCTTCGGCGAGGCGCGGTTGATCTCGTCGCCGATCACGATCTGGGCGAAGATCGCCCCCGGTTTGAACTCGAAGTCCCGCCGCTGCTGATCGAAGATCGACACCCCGGTGATGTCCGAGGGCAGCAGGTCGGGAGTGAACTGGATACGGCGCACCGAGCAGTCGATGGAACGTGCCAGCGCCTTGGCCAGCATCGTCTTGCCGACCCCGGGCACGTCCTCGATCAGGAGGTGCCCCTCGGCCAGCAGCACGGTCAGAGAAAGCCGCACGACCTCAGGCTTGCCCTCGATCACACCTTCGACCGACCTGCGCACCCGCTCCACGGTGGTCGTCAGATCTGTGAGGCTCGCTCGATCGTCATAGGTCGTCACCCGGCCCTCCTCGGCCCTTGTGCACGGACGGCGGCACAGGACTGCCCGGCCCGCCCCGAGATACGGACACCCTCCGGAGGACCCGGAGAGATGTCACACCCGCATTCTTGTTGCCGTTACCGCTTCGTGTCACTCGCCTGTGGACAACTGAGGGCGGTATGCCGGATGTGGTCCGTATGTCGGGGCGGGAGGAGCTCAGGACGCGGGGAGGATCTCGCGCAGCCTGCCCGTCTTCACGTCGAAGACGAAGCCGCGGATGTCGTCCGTGTGCAGGAGGAACGGCGAGGTGCGCACGCGCTGCATCGACTGCCGCACGTCCTGGTCGGCGTCGGAGTAGGCCTCCACCGCCCAGACCGGGCGCTGGCCGACCTCGAGCTCCAGCTCCTGCCGGAAACCCTCGGTCAGCGACTCGAGGCCGCAGTTCGTGTGGTGGATGAGGACGACGCTGCGGGTGCCGAGCGCCCGCTGGCTGATGGTCAGCGACCGGATGACGTCGTCGGTCACCACACCGCCCGCGTTGCGGATGGTGTGGCAGTCGCCGAGTTCGAGGCCGAGGGCGGCGTGGAGATCGAGGCGGGCGTCCATGCACGCGACCACGGCCACGTGCAGCACCGGCCGCGCGTCCATGCCCGGGTCGGTGAACGCCTCGGCGTAACGGCCGTTCAGTTCGACGAGCCGGTCGGTGACGGTCCCTCCGGACCGTGCGACGGAGGAATCGGTCTCGGCGGGAGACTGCGCAGAAGTCGACATGGTGATGACGTTAGCGGCCACATTCGTTCGTGGCGTGCTGCGGGGCGGGACAAAGAGCGTCAACGAGTCGTGTTGTGAGGTAACCCACAAGACTCATACGCACGGACCCGGCCGGGTGACGTCGCGGTGCCGCCACGCGCTGCACCGGTTCGTTGATCCGGAATGGATCGGATGGCAGGGTGGACTAAAGTGACGCGAAGTTACCGACACGCCTGCACATTCTGCATATTTCTACATGTTTTCGCGTTCCCGTGATGTGCGGCGTACATGCGGCCCGGCCCTTGCCCGCTCGCGGTCGGCCGACGCCTCCTTCCCCGGCGCCGGCAGACCTCCCCTTCCGAGCGGGCGGGGACCAGACCGCACGTGCGGCCGTCACGGGACAGAGCCTGAGAGGGCGCTTTGAGCCAGACCCGCCACGTCCCGGTGATGCTCCAGCGATGCCTGGACCTGTTGGCCCCGGCTCTGGAGGCGACGGGCCCGGGGGGAGCGCCCCCGGTCGTCGTGGACTGCACCCTCGGGCTCGGCGGGCACAGCGAGGCGCTGCTCGCCGCCTTTCCGGACGTCCGGCTGATCGCCCTGGACCGCGACAAGGAGGCGCTGCGGCTCTCCGGCGAACGCCTCGCCCCCTACGGCGACCGCGCCACCCTGGTGCACGCCGTCTACGACGAACTCCCCGACGTGCTCGACCGGCTGGGGATCCCGAAGGTCCAGGGCGTCCTCTTCGACCTGGGCGTCTCCTCGATGCAGCTGGACGAGGCCGACCGCGGGTTCGCCTACGCGCAGGACGCTCCGCTCGACATGCGCATGGACCAGACGACCGGAATCGGCGCGGCCGAGGTGCTCAACACCTACCCGCCGGGCGAACTGGTCAGGATCCTGCGTGCGTACGGCGAGGAGAAGCAGGCCAAGAGAATCGTCTCGGCCGTCGTGCGCGAACGCGAGAAGGAGCCCTTCAGCAACAGCGCCCGCCTCGTGGAGCTGATCAGGGACTCCCTGCCGCAGGCCGCCAAGCGCACCGGCGGCAACCCGGCCAAGCGCACCTTCCAGGCGCTGCGGATCGAGGTCAACGGCGAACTCACCGTGCTGGAGCGGGCCGTTCCGGCGGCGGTCGGCAGTCTCGCCGTCGGCGGCCGGATCGCCGTCCTGTCCTACCACTCCCTGGAGGACCGGCTGGTCAAGCAGGTGTTCGCGGCCGGTGCCGCGAACACGGCGCCGCCCGGACTGCCCGTGGTCCCCGAGCGTTACCAGCCCCGTCTGAAGCTGCTGACCCGCGGAGCCGAACTGCCCACCGAGGAGGAGGTGGCCGAGAACAGGCGCGCCGCCCCCGCCCGGCTACGAGGCGCCCAGCGGATCCGGGAGGAGGAGCGATGAGCGGTTCCCGTACGACCCGCCGCACGCCGGGAGGACCGGTGGCGCAGCGGTGACCAGGACGGCCGAGCAGGCGAAGGGGCGAGCGGGCCGGCTCGCCCGGCTCATGCCGTCGGGGCCGAGCACCGCCGCCCGGACCCCTTTCGTCCTCCTGGTCGTGCTCCTGCTCGCCGGTGGCCTGATCTCGCTGCTGCTGCTCAACTCGGCGCTCAACGAGGGATCGTTCAGGCTGAGCAAGCTGAAGCGGGAGACCACCGAGCTCACCGACGAGCAGCAGGCCCTGCAGCGCGGCGTCGACAGCTACTCCGAGCCCGACGCCCTGGAACGCAGGGCCAGGGAGCTCGGCATGGTCCCGGGCGGCAGCCCCGCCTTCCTGAACCCCGACGGCAGCGTGCGCGGAGTGCGCGAACGGGCCACGGCCGATCCCTCGCCCGTCACCGTCCCGGTCCCGGCACCGACGAAGAGCGAGCCCGGCCCGACGGCCCTCCCTACCCCGGCCGGCTCCTCGCCCCCGCCGCCGGCCCCGGACTCGGCGGCCCCGGCGACGCAGACACCGACGACTTCGCCCCCGATCAGCCCCGGCAGGTGACGCAGTGCCGTCCAAGGAACCGCCGCGCCGACGTGTGCCCGGCCCCGCGCGCTCCCGTAACGCGTCCGGATCCGGCCGTCCGCGCCCGGCCGTACGCCCCGAGGCGCGGCGCACCCGGCGTCCGGCCGTCACGAAGCGGCGGGGCGGCTCCCAGCAGTCCATCCGCCTCGGCAGCCCGCGTCCCCGGCTGCGCCTGATCAGCCTGTGCCTCACCCTCGTCATGCTGGCCTTCGTCGTGCGGCTGCTCCAGGTCCAGGCCGTGGACGCCGGCGCCTACTCGGCCATGGCCCAGAAGAACCGCTACCTCGAGTACACGATCGCCGCCGAGCGCGGCGAGATCACCGACCGCAGCGGCATCGCCCTGGCCACCAGCGTGGACGCCCACGACATCACCGCCGACCCGAAGCTCTTCACCCCCGAGGAGAGCAAGGCCCCGGACGCGCCGCAGCAGGCGGCGGCCCTCCTCGCGCCCATCCTCGACGAGGACGCCGCCGAGCTCGCGAAGAAGCTCTCCGCCCCCAGGAGCCGCTACACCGTCCTGGCACGGCGGCAGACCCCCCAGGTCTGGAAGCAGATCAAGGACCTCAAGACGGTCTTCGCGGAGAAGGCCGCCGAGGACAGGGCGAAGGGCGGTCCCGGTGCGAACGTACTGGCCGGGGTCCTCCAGGAGCCGACGACCAAGCGGGTCTACCCGAACGGGGATCTGGCCGCCGGGATACTGGGCTTCGTCAACGCCGAGGGCAAGGGCGGCGGCGGCCTGGAGGCACAGCTGAACAAGCGGCTCCAGGGCGAGGACGGCAAGATCCGGTACGCCCAGGCCAACGGGCGCCGCGTGCCGACCGCGGGATCCAAGGAGATCCCGGCGGTCGCCGGCACCGACGTCGAGCTGACGATCGACCGCGACATCCAGTGGGCCGCCCAGCGGGCCATGGCGGACCAGGTCGAGAAGTCGAAGGCGGACCGCGGCTACGTGATCGTGCAGAACACGAAGACCGGCGAGGTCCTGGCCATGGCGAACGCCCCCGGTTACGACCCGAACGACCTCACGCGCAGCGACTCCACCGCCCTCGGCAACGCGGCGCTCCAGGACGTCTACGAGCCCGGCTCCACGAGCAAGGTCATGTCCATGGCCGCGGTGCTGGAGGAAGGGGTCGCCACACCCGGTACGCACGTGACCGTGCCCAACCGGCTGCACCGCGGCGACCGGCTCTTCAGGGACGACATCGACCACCCCACCTGGTATCTCACGCTCAACGGCGTACTCGCGAAGTCGAGCAACATCGGCACCATCCTGGCCACCGGCCAGCTCGGGAAGACCCAGGGCGAGGCCAACAAGGTCCTGCACTCCTACCTGCGCAAATTCGGCATCGGCAGCGTCACGGGCCTCGACTACCCGGGCGAGTCCCCGGGCATCCTCGCCAAGCCGCAGGACTGGTCGACCTCCCAGCAGTTCACGATCCCCTTCGGCCAGGGGCTCTCGCTCAACGCCATGCAGGCCGCGTCCGTCTACCAGACCATCGCCAACGGCGGGGTCCGGATCGAGCCGACCCTGGTGCGCGGGAGCAAGGACGGCGAAGGCCGCTACACGGCGTCCGAGGCGCCGAAGCGCACCCGGGTGGTCAGCGAGAAGACCGCCAGGACCCTGGCGAAGATGCTGGAGTCCGTGGTGGACGACCGGGAGGGCACCGGCGTCAAGGCGCACATCCAGGGCTACCGGGTCGCGGGCAAGACGGGCACGGCCAACCGTGTGGATCCCGTACGCGGCGTCTACAAGGGCTACACCGCCTCCTTCGCCGGCTTCGCCCCCGCCGACGACCCGCAGATCGCCGTCTACTGCGCCATCCAGAACCCCACCCGGGGCAGCTACTTCGGCGGCCAGATCTGCGGACCGATCTACAAGAAGGTCATGGAGTTCGCCCTCAAGACCCTCCAGACCGCGCCGTCCGGCAGCGATCCCGCACGGCTTCCGGTCTCCTTCGAACCCGGCGAGTGACTCGGGGAGCCCCAGTGACGACCATCACCCCCGATCCCGGGAACCGGAACGAGAAGTTCCGCAACCCCGGCCCCTCACTTCGCGAGAGGCCGGGTCCGCCCGGTACGCTCACCGCCGTGCCCCACGCTGATCAGTTCCAAACCACTCAGAAGGACGCGCCTGTGAACTACCCGGGAGCGCCCCGACCGGACCGGCTGCGGCCGACGTCCCTCGGAGAGCTGGCAGCCCGGCTCGGTGCCGGACCGCAGGACGCCGGAGAGGTCACCGGCATCACCCACGACTCCCGGGCGGTCCGTCCGGGGGACGTGTACGCGGCCCTGCCCGGTGCCCGCCTCCACGGCGCCGACTTCGCGGCCCAGGCCGCGGGCCTCGGAGCGGCCGCGATCCTCACCGACCCGTCGGGCGCCGAGCGCGCCGCCGCCACCGGCCTCCCGGTCCTCGTGACCGAGAACCCGCGCGGCCGGATGGGCGACCTCGCCGCGGAGATCTACGGGCGGCCGGGCGCCGGACTGCTCCAGATCGGCATCACCGGCACGTCCGGCAAGACCACCACGGCCTATCTCGTCGAGGGCGGGCTGCGCGGCGCCGGACGCAGCACCGGACTGATCGGCACCGTGGAGATGCGGATCGGCGACGAACGCATCAAGTCCGAGCGCACCACCCCCGAGGCCACCGACCTCCAGGCCCTCTTCGCCGTCATGCGCGAACGGGGCGTCGAGGCGGTCGCCATGGAGGTCTCCAGCCACGCCCTGGTCCTCGGCCGGGTCGACGGCTGCGTCTTCGACGTCGCCGTGTTCAACAACCTCAGCCCGGAGCACATGGAGTTCCACTCCGGCATGGAGGACTACTTCCAGGCCAAGGCGCAGCTGTTCACCCCGCAGCGCAGCAGGCTCGGCGTGGTCAACTTCGACGACGAGTACGGCCGCAGGCTCGTCGACGAGGCGTCCATCCCGGTCGTCACCTTCTCCGCCGAGGGCCACCCGGACGCCGACTGGCGGGCCGAAGACGTCGAAGTCGGGCCCCAGGACAGCACCTTGACCGTGATCGGCCCCAAGGGTGAGCGCATCACGGCCAGGGCGCCGCTCCCCGGGCCGTTCAACGTGGCCAACACCCTCGCCGCGATCGTGACCCTGGCCGCCGCCGGTGTGGACCCGCAGATCGCCGCCGACGGCGTCGCCGCCGTCCCCGGCGTACCCGGAAGGCTGGAACGCGTCGACGCCGGCCAGCCCTACCTCGCGGTCGTGGACTACGCGCACAAGACCGACGCCGTCGAGTCCGTCCTGCGCTCCCTGCGGAAGGTCACCGAGGGCCGGGTGCACATCGTGCTCGGCTGCGGCGGCGACCGCGACACGACCAAGCGGGGCCCGATGGGCGCGGCGGCGGCACGGCTCGCCGACACCGCCGTGCTGACCTCCGACAACCCCCGCTCCGAGGACCCGCTCGCCATCCTCGCCGCGATGCTCTCCGGAGCCGCCGAGGTGCCCGTCCACGAGCGCGGGGACGTGCTCGTCGACGCCGACCGGGCCGCGGCCATCGCGGCGGCGGTCGCCCGCGCCGAGCCCGGTGACACCGTGCTGGTGGCCGGGAAGGGCCACGAGCAGGGCCAGGACATCCACGGAGTGGTCCGCCCCTTCGACGACCGCAAGATCCTGCGCGAGGCCATCGAGCGTTCCCTGGGGCGCACGCCCGCCCCCGAAGCCCGCGCACACACCCACGAGAACAACAGTCAGGGATGACCAAGTGATCGCCCTTTCCCTCGCCGAGATCGCCGGAATCGTCGGCGGGCAGCCGCACGACGTCCCGGACCCGTCCGTCACCGTCACCGGCCCCGTCGTCATCGACTCCCGGGAGGTGCGGCAGGGCTCCCTCTTCGCCGCGTTCGCCGGCGAGCGCGTCGACGGCCACGACTACGCGCAACGGGCCGTCGAAGCGGGCGCGGCAGCCGTGCTGGCCGCCCGCCCCGTCGGAGTCCCGGCGATCGTCGTCGACGACGTCGTGGCGGCACTCGGCGCGCTCGCGCGTGCCGTCGTGGAGCGCCTCGGCACCACCGTCGTCGGCCTCACGGGTTCGGCGGGCAAGACGTCCACGAAGGACCTCATCGCCCAGCTGCTGGAGCGCAAGGCGCCCACCGTGTGGACCCCGGGGTCCCTCAACAACGAGATCGGCCTGCCGCTCACCGCGCTGCGCGCGACCGCCGAGACGCGCCACCTCGTGCTCGAGATGGGCGCGCGGGGCATCGGCCACATCCAGTACCTCGCCGCTCTGACGCCACCACGGATCGGCCTGGTGCTCAACGTGGGCAGCGCCCACATCGGGGAGTTCGGCAGCCGCGAGGCGATCGCGCAGGCCAAGGGCGAGCTCGTCGAGGTCCTCCCGGAGGACGGAGTCGCCGTCCTCAACGCCGACGACCCCCTGGTACGGGCCATGGCCTCCCGCACAAAAGCCCGGGTGATCCTCTTCGGAGAGGCCCCGGAAGCGGACGTACGGGGAGAGAACGTGCGGCTCACGGACGACGGCCGCCCCGCTTTCGCGCTCCACACACCCACCGGGTGCAGCGACGTGACCTTGCGCCTGTACGGTGAGCACCACGTGTCGAACGCGCTCGCCGCGGCCGCCGTCGCCCATGAGTTGGGCATGTCCGTGACTGAGATCGCCGATGCGCTCTCCGGAGCGGGCACCCTCTCCCGCTGGCGCATGGAGGTCACCGAGCGTCCGGACGGTGTGACGGTCGTCAATGACGCCTACAACGCGAACCCCGAATCCATGAAAGCCGCACTCCGTGCGCTGGCCGCCATGGGCAAGGCCCGACGGGCGGGAGGGGGGCGTACGTGGGCGGTGCTCGGTCAGATGGCCGAGCTCGGTGACGCGTCGCTCGCCGAGCACGACGCGGTCGGACGGCTCGCCGTCCGGCTCAACGTCAGCAAGCTCGTCGCTGTCGGGGGGACAGAAGCCTCCTGGCTGCAACTGGGCGCATATAACGAGGGTTCGTGGGGTGAGGAGTCGGTGCACGTGTCCGACGCACAGGCGGCCGTCGACCTGTTGCGCAGTGAACTGCGCCCGGGAGACGTCGTGCTGGTGAAGGCGTCCCGGTCGGTCGGCCTGGAGAAGGTCGCCATGGCTCTGCTCGAGACGACCGAGGGCGAGGTCGCCGTCCGATGAGACAGATCCTCTTCGCAGGGGCCATAGGGCTCTTCCTGACGCTGGTCGGCACACCGCTGCTGATCAAACTTCTGGCCCGCAAGGGCTACGGGCAGTTCATCCGGGACGACGGCCCGCGTACCCACGGCAGCAAAAAGGGCACACCCACCATGGGTGGTATCGCCTTCATCCTGGCGACGATCATCGCGTACGTCCTGGCGAAGGTGATCACCGGCGAGCCGATGCGCTTCTCCGGTGTGCTCGTGCTGTTCCTGATGGCCGGGATGGGCCTCGTCGGCTTCCTCGACGACTACATCAAGATCGTGAAGCAGCGCTCGCTGGGTCTGCGGGCCAAGGCCAAGATGGCCGGCCAGCTGATCGTCGGCATCGCCTTCGCGGTGCTCTCGCTCCAGTTCGCGGACGCCCGGGGCAACACCCCCGCGTCGACCCGGCTCTCGTTCGTGGAGGACTTCGGCTGGTCGATCGGCCCGGTCCTCTTCTGCGTCTGGGCCCTGTTCATGATTCTCGCCATGTCGAACGGCGTGAACCTGACGGACGGTCTGGACGGTCTCGCCACCGGTGCCTCCGTGATGGTCTTCGGCGCGTACACCTTCATCGGCCTGTGGCAGTTCCAGGAGTCCTGCGCCAACGCGACCACCCTGACCAACCCCCAGGCCTGTTTCGAGGTCAGAGACCCACTCGACCTCGCGGTCGTCGCCTCGGCCCTGATGGGCGCCTGCTTCGGCTTCCTGTGGTGGAACACCTCGCCCGCGAAGATCTTCATGGGTGACACGGGCTCCCTCGCCCTCGGCGGCGCGCTGGCCGGTCTGGCCATCTGCTCCCGCACGGAGTTCCTGCTGGCCCTCCTCGGCGGCCTCTTCGTGATGATCACGATGTCCGTGGTCATCCAGGTCGGCTCGTTCAAGATGACCGGCAAGCGGGTCTTCCGGATGGCGCCGCTCCAGCACCACTTCGAACTCAAGGGGTGGTCCGAAGTCCTTGTGGTGGTCCGCTTCTGGATCATCCAGGGCATGTGCGTGATCGTCGGACTCGGCCTCTTCTACGCGGGATGGGCAGCAAAGAAGTGAGCGATGTGGACTGGCAGGGCAAGCGCGTCACGGTCGCCGGGCTCGGGGTCAGCGGTCTCCCCGCCGCCCGCGCCCTGCACGAGCGGGGCGCCCTCGTCACCGTCGTGAACGACGGCGACGACGAGCGCTCCCGCGCCCAGGCCGCCGAACTGGAGGCGCTCGGAATCACCGTGCGCCTCGGGGACGGCGACACCCTGCCCGAGTCCACCGAGCTCGTGGTCACGGCCCCCGGCTGGAAGCCGGGCAAGCCGCTCTTCCTGGCGGCCGCCGAGGCGGGTGTCCCGGTCTGGGGCGACGTCGAACTCGCCTGGCGGCTGCGCGGCCCCGGTGCCGCGCCGTGGCTGGCGGTCACCGGCACCAACGGCAAGACGACGACCGTGCGGATGCTCGCCTCGATCCTGGAGGCGGCCGGCCTGCGCACCGCGGCGGTCGGCAACATCGGCGTCTCCCTGCTGGACGCGGTGCTCGGCGACGAGGAGTACGACGTACTCGCCGTCGAGCTCTCCAGCTACCAGCTGCACTGGGCGCCCTCCCTGCGCGCCCACTCGGCGGCCGTGCTCAACCTCGCCCCGGACCACCTGGACTGGCACGGCTCCATGGAGGGCTACGCCGCCGACAAGGGCCGGGTCTACGAGGGCAACACCGTCGCCTGCGTCTACAACGCGCAGGACGGGGCGACGGAGGACCTCGTGCGCGAGGCGGACGTCGAGGAGGGCTGCCGGGCGATCGGCTTCACCCTCGGCACACCGGGGCCCTCCCAGCTCGGTGTGGTCGACGGCATCCTCGTCGACCGCGCCTTCGTCGCGAACCGGCAGAAGCAGGCCCAGGAGCTCGCCGAGGTCGGCGACGTGAACCCGCCGGCCCCGCACAACATCGCCAACGCCCTGGCGGCCGCCGCGCTCGCCCGCGCCTTCGGCGTGGAACCCGCCGCCGTACGGGACGGGCTGCGGGCCTTCCGTCCGGACGCCCACCGCATCGAACACGTCGCCGACGTGGCCGGCGTCACGTACATCGACGACTCCAAGGCCACCAACACCCACGCCGCCGAGGCGTCCCTCGCCGCCTACGAACCGATCGTCTGGATCGCCGGCGGTCTGGCCAAGGGAGCCACCTTCGACGAACTGGTCACCGGGGCGGCGAAGCGGCTGAGGGGCGTCGTGCTGATGGGCGCCGACCGTGCGCTGATCCGTGAAGCCCTGGCGCGACACGCCCCCGAGGTACCGGTGGTCGACCTCGACCGGACCGACACTGGGGCGATGTCCGCGGCGGTCCGTGAAGCGGCACGGCTGGCGGTGCCGGGTGACACCGTGCTGCTGGCCCCGGCCTGCGCCTCGATGGACATGTTCGCCAACTACAACAAGCGGGGCGAGGCGTTCGCGGACGCGGTCCGCCAACTCGCCGACGAGAGCGCCTGACGGGCCCGGCCGCCGCGCCGTACCCTCCCGGAGAACCCGGGGTACGCGGCACCGGCGGTGGGCACGGGCGCTCCGGCCGCGGCCCCGGGCACGAGCAGTGGAGGGGACAGCGACTATGCCGGCCGACGAGAGCCCAGCCGCGCGCGGTGCGGACCGCTCATGCAGGAACGCGGCGACCGGCCGGGGGCACACTCCACCGGTGTCCGCCGGACCGCTGCCGACGGGCCCGGGACTGCCCCCAGGGCTCGCTCTGCGGAGCCGGCCCGCCGCCGGCCCCCGGAGGGCCCCGGCGCCCCGTGGCGGGGCGCGTGGCGGCAGCACACCGCCGCGGCCGCGCGGCGACCTCGGCGTGCGCCGGACGTTCGAGCGGGCACGGAGGGCCTGGGACCGCCCTCTGACGGCCTACTACCTCATCCTCGGTGCCGGGATGCTCATCACCGTCCTCGGCCTCGTGATGGTCTACTCCGCGTCGAGCATCAAGGCGCTGGAGCTGTCCAGGCCCAGCACGTACTTCTTCCGCAAGCAGTTCATCGCCGCCGTGATCGGGTCGGGGCTGCTGCTGCTGGCCTCCAGGGTGCCCGTCAAACTCCACCGCGCGCTGGCCTACCCGCTGCTCATGGGCACGGTCTTCCTGATGGTCCTGGTCCAGGTGCCGGGGATAGGGATGTCGGTCAACGGCAACCAGAACTGGATCTACCTCGGCGGGCCCTTCCAGCTCCAGCCCAGTGAGTTCGGCAAGCTCGCCCTCATCCTGTGGGGGGCCGACCTGCTCGCCCGGAAACAGGACAAGCGGCTGCTGGCGCAGTGGAAGCACATGCTGGTGCCGCTCGTCCCCGTCGCCTTCATGCTCCTCGGGCTGATCATGCTCGGCGGGGACATGGGCACGGCGATCATCCTCACCGCGATCCTCTTCGGCCTGCTCTGGCTGGCGGGCGCCCCCACCAGGCTCTTCGCCGGCGTGCTGGCCTTCGCCGTGCTCATCGGCTTCGTGCTGATCAAGACCAGCCCGAACCGGATGTCCCGGCTCGGCTGCATCGGCGCCTCCGAGCCCGGCCCCGGGGACTCCTGCTGGCAGGCGGTGCACGGGATCTACGCGCTCGCGTCCGGCGGATGGTTCGGTTCCGGGCTCGGCGCGAGTGTGGAAAAATGGGGGCAACTTCCCGAACCTCACACCGACTTCATCTTCGCCATCACCGGGGAGGAACTGGGCCTGGCGGGGACGCTGTCGGTGCTGGCCCTCTTCGCGGCTCTAGGCTATGCGGGTATCCGCGTGGCCGGACGCACGGAGGACCCCTTCGTGAGGTACGCAGCGGGAGGCGTGACCACCTGGATCACGGCGCAGGCCGTGATCAACATCGGTGCGGTGCTCGGTCTGTTGCCGATCGCCGGTGTCCCGCTCCCCCTGTTCTCCTACGGGGGCTCGGCCCTGCTGCCGACCATGTTCGCGGTAGGGCTCATGATCGCCTTCGCGCGGGAGGATCCCTCGGCGAGAGCGGCCCTGGCCATGCGGAGGCCCGGGGTCAGATGGAAGACGATGAGACGGCGCGTCACGAAGCGTCCGTCCGGAGAGCGGTGAATTTCGGTGCATGTCGTACTCGCCGGCGGGGGGACCGCCGGGCACATCGAGCCCGCGCTTGCCCTCGCAGACGCCCTGCGGAGGCAGGACCCGACCGTGGGAATCACTGCCCTCGGCACGGAACGCGGACTCGAGACCAGGCTCGTACCCGAGCGGGGGTACGACCTGGCACTGATCCCCGCAGTGCCGCTGCCGCGCAAGCCGACGCCCGAACTGATCACCGTCCCGGGGCGGCTGCGCGGCACCATCAAGGCGGCCGAGCAGATCCTGGAGCGCACCAAGGCGGACTGCGTCGTCGGCTTCGGCGGCTACGTGGCCCTGCCCGGCTACCTCGCGGCCAAGCGCGCGGGCGTGCCGATCGTCGTGCACGAGGCCAACGCCAGGCCGGGTCTGGCCAACAAGATCGGTTCCCGCTACGCCCAGGGGGTCGCCGTCTCCACCCCTGACAGCAAGCTGCGGGGTGCCCGTTACATCGGCATCCCGCTGCGGCGCACGATCGCCACCCTGGACCGGGCCCGGGTCCGCCCCGAAGCGCGGGCGGCCTTCGGCCTCGACCCCAACCTGCCGACCCTGCTGGTCTCCGGAGGCTCCCAGGGCGCGCGCCACCTCAACGAGGTCGTCCAGCGCATCGCGCCGCTGCTCCAGCGCTCGGGCATCCAGATCCTGCACGTGGTCGGCCCGAAGAACGAACTGCCGCGCGTCGACAACATGCCCGGTATGCCGCCCTACATCCCGGTACCGTACGTGGACCGGATGGATCTCGCGTACGCCGCTGCCGACATGATGCTCTGCCGTGCGGGCGCGATGACCGTCGCCGAGCTCACCGCCGTCGGGCTGCCCGCCGCCTACGTCCCGTTGCCGATCGGCAACGGCGAACAGCGGCTCAACGCCCAGCCGGTGGTCAACGCGGGCGGCGGCCTGCTGGTCGACGACGCGGCGCTGAGCCCCGAGTGGGTGCAGGGCAACGTCCTGCCGGTGCTCTCGGATCCGCACCGGCTGTACGAGATGTCCCGTGCGGCCGCGGAATTCGGGCGACGGGACGCCGACGACCTCCTCGTCGGCATGGTGTACGAGGCGATTGCCTCACGCCGTCAGGCGTGAGGCGGTGCGGGCCCGGGGCGTGCGCCCCGGGTCCGGCGAAGGAGCGAGCGTGGCCGGACCGACGACCGCCCAGCGCGGCGAGGCCGAGCGGGCCGACACCCCGGCCCGCCCGCCCCACATCAGCCCGGAGGGGCCTCGGCTGACAGGCCGTACGCGACTGATCCTGGCCGCGGCCGGCGTGCTGCTGACCGCGGCCGGCATCCTCTGGGTCCTCTACGGGTCGTCCTGGCTGCGCCTGGAGCGGGTGACGACCACAGGGACCGAGGTCCTCACCCGGGCCGAGGTGGAGGCCGCCGCGGGGGCCCCGGTCGGGGATCCCCTGGTCTCCGTCGACACGGGTGCCATCGCGGACCGGTTGCGCCAGAAGCTGCCTCGTATCGACTCCGTGGATGTCGTACGGTCATGGCCGCACGGAATTGCCCTTAAAGTGACCGAACGGAAGCCGGTCCTGCTGGTCGAAAAGGGCGGCAAGTTCATCGAAGTGGACGCGGGAGGCGTGCGGTTCGCGACGGTGGACGAAGCGCCCGGACACGTGCCGCTGCTGGAGCTGGAGCCCGAACGCTCGGCGGGCCTGCGCCGGTTCGGCGCGGACCGGCTGGTGCGGGAGGCGGTCCGCGTCGCGGGGGACCTCCCGGAAAAAGTGGCAGGGGAGACCGAATCCGTGCGGATCACCTCGTACGACTCGACCGTCCTGAAGCTGACCCGTGAACGCACCGTGATGTGGGGCAGCAGTGAGGAGGGGCCCGCCAAGGCGCGGGTGCTCACCGCTCTCATGAAAGCGTCCCCCAAAGCGGGACACTTCGACGTGAGCGCTCCCACCGCGCCTGCCGCGTCCAAGAGTTGACGCACGTTTGGCCTGGCCAGCCCCCTGGTTGGTCAGCGCTACGGGTGATCACATAGGGTGAAAAGAAAAACGGGAGGTTCGGCGTGTTCGTTGAACGTGCGCCACTTGTCGACTTAGTGTCCTGTTCGGAAGAGTCCAAGAAGCAGACACACTGGTAACCCTAAACTTCAGCGTTAGGGTTTGGGTCGGCGTTCGGACCGACCCAATCGGCATCCGTCGTCGCGGCGGGACTACCGCGAAGCGACGACACGTAACTCGAGGCGAGAGGCCTTCGACGTGGCAGCACCGCAGAACTACCTCGCAGTCATCAAGGTCATCGGTGTCGGCGGCGGTGGTGTCAATGCCATCAACCGAATGATCGAGGTCGGTCTCAAGGGCGTCGAGTTCATCGCGATCAACACCGATGCGCAAGCACTGTTGATGAGCGACGCCGACGTCAAGCTCGACGTCGGCCGTGAACTCACCCGCGGCCTCGGCGCCGGGGCGAACCCGGCCGTCGGTCGTAAGGCGGCAGAGGACCACCGTGAGGAGATCGAGGAGGTCCTCAAGGGGGCCGACATGGTCTTCGTCACCGCCGGAGAAGGCGGCGGCACCGGCACCGGCGGCGCGCCCGTCGTCGCCAACATCGCCCGCTCGCTGGGCGCCCTGACGATCGGCGTGGTCACCCGCCCGTTCACCTTCGAGGGCCGGCGGCGCGCGAACCAGGCGGAGGACGGCATCGCCGAACTCCGCGAAGAGGTCGACACCCTCATCGTCATTCCCAACGACCGGCTGCTGTCCATCTCGGACCGCCAGGTCAGCGTGCTCGACGCCTTCAAGTCGGCCGACCAGGTGCTGCTCTCGGGTGTCCAGGGCATCACCGACCTCATCACGACCCCGGGTCTGATCAACCTCGACTTCGCCGACGTCAAGTCGGTCATGTCCGAGGCCGGATCGGCACTCATGGGCATCGGCTCGGCCCGCGGCGACGACCGCGCGGTCGCCGCGGCGGAGATGGCGATCTCCTCGCCGCTCCTGGAGGCGTCCATCGACGGCGCCCGCGGTGTCCTGCTCTCCATCTCCGGCGGCAGCGACCTCGGTCTCTTCGAGATCAACGAGGCCGCCCAGCTGGTGAGCGAGGCGGCCCACCCGGAGGCGAACATCATCTTCGGCGCGGTCATCGACGACGCGCTGGGCGACGAGGTGCGGGTCACCGTCATCGCCGCGGGCTTCGACGGCGGCCAGCCGCCGGCCCGCCGGGAGACCGTCCTCGGGGCGGGCGCGGGCAAGCGCGAGGAGCCGGCCCCGCCGGCCCGGACCGCCGAACCGGCCCGTCCGGCGAGCGGCCTGGGTTCCGTGCCCCCGCGCGAGGAGCCCAAGGCGCCGGCCGAGCCGGTACCGGTGGCGAACGAGAGTTCGCTCCCGCCGGTCTCCCCGCCGCACGTGCCCACGGCCCGTCCCTACCAGGACAGCCAGGCCGAAGAGCTGGACGTACCGGACTTCTTGAAGTGATAGGTCCGCACGACGCGGTGAAGACCGCGGAGTCCTCGACGGGCGGCGCCCATTTCGCCTTCACCGACAGGTGGGGCGGAGTGAGCGCCGCTCCGTACGCGGAGCTCAACCTCGGCGGTGCGGTCGGCGACGACCCCGCCGCCGTCCGCACGAATCGTGAACGCGCGGCCCGTGCCCTGGGGCTCGACCCGGCCGGTGTCGTCTGGATGAACCAGGTGCACGGGCGGGACGTGGCCGTCGTCGACGGCCCCTGGGGCGACGCCTCGGAGATCCCCGCCGTGGACGCGGTGGTGACGGCGCGGCGCGGACTCGCGCTCGCGGTGCTCACCGCCGACTGCACGCCCGTCCTGCTCGCCGATGCCACGGCGGGTGTGGTCGCGGCCGCCCACGCGGGACGGCCCGGCCTGGTGGCCGGGGTCGTCCCGGCCGTGATCGAGGCCATGACCGCGCTCGGGGCGGAACCGTCCCGCATCGTGGCGCACACCGGGCCCGCCGTCTGCGGACGGTGCTACGAGGTGCCGGAGCAGATGCGTGCCGATGTCGCCGGGGCCGTCCCGGCGGCGTGGTCCACGACCAGCTGGGGAACACCCGCGGTCGACGTGACGGCCGGAGTCCATGCCCAGCTCGACGAGCTCGGTGTCGGTGACCGGAAGGTCTCGCCGTTCTGCACCCTGGAGTCCGCCGACCACTTCTCGTACCGCCGCGACCGCACCACGGGTCGGCTCGCCGGATATGTCTGGTTGGACTGATGGACATCACCGATCGCAGGGCCCAACTCGCGGCGAACCTGGCGCGGGTGGAGGAACGCATTGCCTCCGCCTGTGCCTCGGCCGGCCGGGACAGGGAAGAGGTGACCCTCATCGTGGTCACCAAGACGTACCCCGCGAGCGATGTGCGCATCCTCCACGGGCTCGGCGTGCGTCACGTCGCCGAGAACCGCGACCAGGACGCGGCACCGAAGGCGGCCGCGTGTGCGGATCTGGATCTCACCTGGCATTTCGTCGGGCAGCTCCAGACCAACAAGGTCCGTTCCGTGGCCGGTTACGCGGACGTCGTGCAGTCCGTGGACCGGGTGAAGCTCGTCAACGCGCTCTCGGCGGCCGCCGGGACGGACGGGCGCGAGCTCGGCTGCCTGATCCAGGTCGCCCTGGACGCCGAGAGCGGCGCACGCGGTGACCGGGGCGGGGTCGCGCCGGACGGGGTCGAGGAGTTGGCGGCCGCGGTCGGGGCCGCGCAGGGTCTCAGGCTCGACGGCCTGATGACCGTGGCCCCGCTCGCCGGGGCCTATGCGGGCCGGCAACGGGCCGCGTTCGACCGGCTGATGGAATTCTCATCAAGGCTGCGCGCGAACCATCCGGCTGCGAACATGGTGTCCGCCGGTATGAGTGCGGACCTCGAGGACGCCGTCGCGGCCGGAGCGACACATGTACGCGTCGGTACGGCGGTGCTCGGAGTCCGACCCCGGCTCGGGTAACGTCGCGAAGCAAGTCGGACCACAGCAGAAAATATGGTCATTCCCGCCCTTGGCGGGCAGGCCGGAGTGGATCTCGGGCACTTGGTGACACGAATGCCGATCCACCACAGAGCGGAGGACTCGGAGCATGGCCGGCGCGATGCGCAAGATGGCGGTCTACCTCGGCCTCGTGGAGGACGATGGGTACGACGGTCCGGGGTTCGACCCCGACGACGAATTCGAACCCGAGCCGGAGCCCGAGCGGGACCGGCGGCGGCACCAGCCCGCGCATCAGGTGGAGCGGGAACGGGACGAACCGGTACGAGCGGTGCAGCCGCCCGCACCTCGGGAGCCGGTTCAGCTCCCGGCGGAAAGCGGACGACCCGCCCGAATCGCACCCGTGGCATCCATCACACCTGAACGCCCGAACATGGAGAAGAACGCACCGGTGATCATGCCCAAGGTCGTGTCCGAGCGTGAGCCCTACCGGATCACCACGCTGCACCCCAGGACCTATAACGAGGCCCGTACCATCGGGGAACACTTCCGTGAGGGCACTCCGGTGATCATGAATCTCACGGAGATGGACGACACGGACGCGAAGCGACTTGTCGACTTTGCCGCGGGACTCGTCTTCGGTCTCCATGGGAGCATTGAACGAGTGACGCAGAAGGTGTTCCTGTTGTCGCCTGCTAACGTCGATGTCACGGCGGAGGACAAGGCCCGCATCGCAGAGGGCGGGTTCTTCAACCAGAGCTGAGAACACAGGGAACAAACACCGGCCGGGTGGCCGGGGCTACGAGAGCCAGGGGAGAGGGAACCGCGGGACATGGGCGTCGCACTGGATGTGGTCTATATCGCGCTGATGTGTTTCCTCATCGTGCTGATCTTCCGGCTGGTCATGGACTACGTCTTCCAGTTCGCACGGTCATGGCAGCCAGGCAAGCCGATGGTGGTCGTTCTCGAGGGCACTTACACTGTCACCGATCCACCGCTGAAGCTTCTGCGGCGGTTCATACCGCCGTTGCGTCTCGGGGGCGTGGCACTTGACCTGTCCTTCTTCGTTCTGATGATCATCGTCTACATTCTGCTCAGCATCGTGGGCAAGCTTGCGAGCAGCGTGTGAACGATACGGTCTTGCCGACTGCCGACGACTACGTAGAGGTGAAGAAGAGATGCCGCTGACCCCCGAGGACGTGCGGAACAAGCAGTTCACGACCGTCCGCCTCCGAGAAGGCTATGACGAGGACGAGGTCGATGCCTTCCTCGACGAGGTCGAATCGGAGCTGACACGTCTGCTTCGTGAGAACGAGGACCTGCGCGCCAAGCTGGCCGCCGCCACGCGTGCGGCCGCACAGAACCAGCAGAACCAGCAGCAGCAGGGAATGCGCAAGCCGCCGGAGCAGCAGGACCGGCCCGGTGCGCCTGTGCCCGCTGCCATATCTGGTCCGCCGGTACAGCAGCAGCAGCCCCCGCAGATGGGTCCCCCCCAGCTGCCCGGTGGAGCACCGCAGCTGCCTGCCGGTCCCAGTGGCCACGGTCCGCAGGGCGGCCACGGCCCCGGTCCGCAGGGCCCGCACGGCCCCGGCCCGATGCAGGGCGGTCCCATGGGCGGCCCGATGGGCGGTCCCATGGGCGGTCAGCAGATGCAGCAGATGCAGCAGCAGCAGATGCAGCCGCAGCAGATGCAGCAGCCCGGTCAGGGCCCCGGCGGCGACAGCGCCGCCCGAGTCCTCTCCCTCGCCCAGCAGACCGCCGACCAGGCGATCGCGGAGGCCCGTTCCGAGGCCAACAAGATCGTCGGCGAGGCGCGCAGCCGTGCCGAGGGCCTCGAGCGTGACGCCCGTGCCAAGGCGGACGCCCTGGAGCGGGACGCGCAGGAGAAGCACCGCGTGGCGATGGGCTCGCTGGAGTCCGCCCGCGCGACGCTGGAGCGCAAGGTCGAGGACCTGCGCGGCTTCGAGCGCGAGTACCGGACCCGTCTGAAGTCCTACCTGGAGAGCCAGCTGCGTCAGCTGGAGACCCAGGCCGACGACTCGCTGGCTCCGCCGCGGACGCCCGCCGCCGCTTCACTGCCGCCGTCGCCCTCGCTGGCTCCGGCCGGTGCGGGTGCGATGGGGCACACCATGGGCGGCACCCACGGTGGCCACGGCGGCCAGCAGATGGGTGGCGGCCAGCAGTCGATGGGCGGTGGCCCGTCGTACGGCGGCGGTCAGCAGCAGATGTCGCCCGCGATGACGCAGCCGATGGCACCGGTGCGGCCGCAGGCGCCGCAGCCGATGCAGCAGGCCCCGTCGCCGATGCGCGGGTTCCTCATCGACGAGGACGACAACTGATCGGTACGCGCTCGCTGAGCGCGTAGCCGTCGGCAGGCAAAGGGCCGGGCCCCGGGGTTTCCCCGGGGCCCGGCCCTTTGCCGTGCGGCCCTCGGGCGCGCGGGGCCCGTCTCCCTGCCCGCCCCTCCCCGCGGCCGGGGGCGGCCGGGAGCGTGCGGTGGCGGGGAAACGAGAAGGGCCCGGCCGGATGCGCTTGGGTTCTAGGGATCGTCGCAACACCCCAGTTCAAGGGGTGCGATGGATTTCGAGATCCGAGGGAGCCGGAAGCCGCAGGGGCCGAGGAAGCT
>NZ_JBIATW010000022.1:0-103405 GCF_042892135.1 Streptomyces sp. NPDC001822 | reverse complement strand
AACTCCTGGGGGTAAGGCTTGGGCACAGCGACATCCTTCCCACCTGCCCTACAAGGCAAGCCAGTTCAGATGTCACCCGATCGTGCATCAGACCCATGTGTGCTGTGGGCGGCCTCACCCTTCTGATGTCCGCACAGCAGTCGAGTCCCCACCCCAGGCGCATCTGCAGCCGTGTGCCCCCATCCATCGTGTACAGGGCTCGGGTGAGGAGCCCGTGGGACTGCCGCCCCGGGGCCGGCCCCGGCCCCGGCCCACCAATGGTGCGTCAACTCGGGAAAGGAGCACGGTGGCCCGGGCAGTGGCGCCATGCCTGTGTCCACGGGCTCGCATCTCGCAACAAGTGCCGGCCAGGCGCTGATCAAGCAGCTCATCAAGGCGCTGATCAAGCTGTCAGGTAACTGTTGTCGCATCGACCGCCAAAGTGCTCACGGCGGATCGACAACCGTCACGACAACAGCCAGCTCGCACCCCAGTCCGGCCTCGTGGAGATACAACATCATGGCTATCCAACGCCCCTCGACCCGCCACAACTGCAGGTATTCGCAACCTGAGACGGGGTCGGCCCAGGGCTCGGCTATCCTCTCGCCCGCCATCATGCGTTCCTGCGCGCTCCACAAACTGACGGCCTGCGGTTCGCCCCAGCGAAGCGTGAGCAGTGTGAGCAGTGCGTCATGTTCCGCCAGGCACTGCGCGCGCCGCTGCGCAGGGTCTGGGGTGTCGTCTTCTCCGTCGAGGTCTTCTCTGACAAGTAGCGCTGTGTGGTAGCCGGGTCCGCTGACGCCTGTGCCCGAGTGGAGGCGCTCCGAAGGGAAGTCCTGGGTGCGCATTCCATCGATGAGGCCGAGGTGATGTGCGGTCGTCATATCGTCAGTAAACCCCTCCCCACTGACACATGGCCTTGCACTGGGACACATCCCGGGCCTGGACTCCACCAACGGGACGCTGACGTTGGTTCAGCCTGCCCGGCGTTCGGGGCGACCAGCCCGGGCCGTGGCTGTCGCTCCGCTCCCCGGGAGCACTGACCGCTCTCGCGCGAAACACGCACCGACCCGGTAAAAGCCTCCGTTCCCAGGCAGACCTTGAACCCCGGCCACCACTCGCCCGGCGGCTGTCGGGATTGGCGCGGTGCTGCCGCCGCACCCAACCAGGGAAACGTCCGGCGGGTCAGTTCTCTGGCCAGAGGGCGGCGTGAGTCATGTACTCACAGCTCTCGCGCCGCGAACCGCGTCCCTCGATGTACTTCCCGTGTCCCGCGATGCACGTCCCGTGTCCCGCTATGCACTTCGCGCATACGTGGCCCATCCCGTCCGGTCCACAGGTCCACCCCGCCTCTAGGCATCGCGTCGGCTCATGGACCACCACCCGGCGAGGAGCGCGAGGCCGGCCCACCCTGCGGTAACGGCAAGCCCCGTCCAGGCGCCCAGCCCTGCCTCGTGATGTGTGTGCAGTACCAACTGCCCGGCTTGGTCAGGGAGAAATTGAGCAGCGTCTCCGGCTATGTCTCCAATGACGAAGGACACGATCAGAATGAAGGGAATCAGCAGGCTCAGCACGGCGACCGCGCTGCGCAGGAGTGCTGTCAGTCCCGCCGCGAACAGCGTCATCAGCGCGAGATAGAGACCCCCACCGAAAGCCGCTCGTAGCGCACCTGGATGTCCCAGGCCGATCGCGTAGTCGCCCATGAACAGCTGCCCCACGAGAAAGGTGGTGAAGCTGGTGATCAGGCCCACGCCGAGAGCGAGCCCTCCGACCACCGACATCTTGCAGCCGTAGAGAAGGCCACGTCGGGGGACTGCGGCAAGCGATATACGCAAGGCGCCGTTCAGGAACTCCGACGACACGGCGGTCGCCCCGAAGCTTATGGCGGCGAGCTGACCGAAGTTCAGCGCGTAGAAGGCGGAGAAGACCGCATCGTAGGCCGCGTCATTCGCCTCGGCCTGCCCTACGGAGGCGAAGACGAGCACGGTGATGCACAGGGTCGCGCCGAAGACCGACATCAACGAACCGGACACCGAACGGACGGATATGGTCTTGATCCACTCGGATCGCAGGACCGCTTTTCCAGGCATTGTCACGGCGCTCAGATCTCCTTCCGGCCGACAGGCTCGTCACGCAGGGGCGCGGATGCGGAAAACTGGGTCTCGCTCGCGGTGAGGTCGAGGTACGCCTCTTCCAAGGTCGCCCGCATCTGCGTCAGCTCGATGAGAGGGATGCCCTCCCTGGCCGCTATCGCACCGATCTCCTCCACCTCTGCTCCTGCGATCGTCCAGTCCCCGCCGTCGTCCCCGACGGGCACGTGCCCCTCGCGCGTGAGGGCGCCCCGAAGACGAGAGGCCTCGGTGGTCCGCAACCAGACACCTGGTCGTGTGCGAGAACTGAGGAACTGCCGCATCGGCACATCGGCCAGGAGCCGACCTCTGCCCAGAACGATCAGGTGGTCGGCGAATGACGAGGTCTCGTTCATCAGGTGGCTGGAGACCAGGACGGTCCGGCCCTCGCGCGCCATGCGGCGCAGCAGCTCGCGGATCCAGACGATGCCCTCCGGGTCCAACCCGTTGGAGGGTTCGTCCAGCATCACCACCTCGGGCTCGCCGAGCAGCGCCGCGGCAATACCGAGTCGTTGCCGCATGCCCAGCGAAAAGGTCTTGATTCGCCGCCCTGCGACCTCTGAGAGGCCGGCCTCCTCGAGCGCTTCCTCGACCCTGCTGTCGGCTATGCCGTTGCTCGCGGCGAGGAAACGCAGGTGATGGCGAGCGGTCCGTGAACCGTGCGCCGCTTGGACGTCGAGCAGGGCTCCGACTCGGCGCAGCGGGTTGTCCAGGGCGGAGTAGGGCCGTCCGCCGATGGTGGCCGAGCCGGCCGAAGGACGGGCCAACCCCAGTGCGAGTCGCATGGTGGTGGACTTCCCGGCGCCATTGGGTCCGAGAAAGCCCGTGACGCGCCCCGGCCGCACACTGAACGTGAGGTGGTCCACAGCGCGGACAGGCCCGTAATCCTTGGTGAGTTCGTGAACTTCGATGCTGGTCATGGCTCAAGGCTGGCCTGCCTCTTACCCTCGCCGCCTCCCCCGCTGGAGGGGTCGATATCCCTCGCTCGGGGGAGCCGCCGGCAAGCGCGACGCTGACACGATTGCGGCATGCACCGTTTCCTCGGACCGCTGGCCCGACCCGTCACGTACAGCCGCTGGCTGCATTTGCTCATTCCATCCGCAGTCGTCAGCGTGTGGCTGTTCATTTCCATGGACACACCGTGGATGCCCTGTCTCTTCGCGGTACCGGTCGGTCTGCTGCCCGGGTTTCGCCTCGCGGAGGGCTTGCAGGCGCAGTTGCTCCTCACACCCGCAGAACGCGGCAAGCCCGGTGCCTCGATCTCAGCGGCTCCCGCAGCCACATGGGCCGAGCGGTGGCGGACCGTGGCCTGGCTCGAGGTCAGGCTGCTGCTCGCGGCAGCAGCGGGCTTCGCCACTGTCTGGTTGCCGGCGATAGCGTTCGACCTCGTGGGCGCCGCGATCGGCGCCCAACCGACCACGGACTGGCTGGCGGAGGTGCTCCCGGGGCGCTGGGTCTGCGCGCTGCTCGCGCCGGTGCCCTTGCTGTTGCTGCTCGGAGTGGTCGTCATCTGCGGTGAAGTGGCTACAGCAGCCGCACGCGGGCTGCTGGGCCCCTCCCCGGCCGAGCGCATGACCGCCCTGGAGGAACGCACCCAGCTGTTGCTGGAGCGCAATCGGATAGCCCGGGAGCTCCACGACTCCATCGGACACGCACTGACGATCGCGGTGGTGCAGGCAGGAGCGGCCAGGACCGCGGACAGCCCGGAGTTCACCGCACGCGCCCTCGCAGCCATCGAGGAGACGGGACGCGCTGCGCTGGAGGATCTGGAGCGGGTCCTGCGGGTTCTGCGCGAGCCGGACCTTCCCGTCGGCGGACGCCCGACGCTAATCGAAGCCGACAGGCTCCTGGATTCGGCCCGCGACTCCGGGGTGACCATAGACGTCGACATGACGGGATCACTGGATCTGCTTCCGGGCCCGGTGTCGCGCGAGGGGTACCGGATCCTGCAGGAGTCGCTGACGAACGTGCTCCGTCACGCAGGCGCTGTTCCCGTACGGGTGAGGATCGCCGTGGAGGAGACGCGTCTGGATCTGGAGGTGGCCAATCCTCTTGTGGGGTCGTCGCGCGGCCGCGGCGGCGGAAGCGGTCTGCGGGGCATGAGGGAGCGGGCCGCGCTGCTCGGCGGAAAAGCGAGGACGGGACCGCACAAGGGGGAATGGATCGTGCACGCGAGCCTCCCGCTGGACCGCATACGCTGACCTGATGCCGGTTACCGTACTTCTGGTCGACGACGAACCCTTGGTGCGTGCGGGGTTGCGCGCGGTCCTGGAGGCCCAGCCCGATATCGAGGTGGTGGGCGAGGCCGGAGATGGCGCGGCAGTGATTCCGCTGGTGAGCCGGCTTCGGCCCGATGTCGTCGCGATGGACGTACGCATGCCGTTGATGGACGGCATCGAGGCGACCCGCCTGGTCCTGCGGACCGTTCCCGATCCGCCAAAGATTCTCGTGGTGACGACATTCGAGAACGACGAGTACGTGTACGAGGCACTGCGGGCCGGGGCTGACGGGTTCCTCCTCAAGCGCGCCCGACCCTCGGAAATCGTGCATGCCGTACGCCTGGTGGCGGAGGGCGAGTCGCTGCTGTTTCCAGCAGCGGTCCGGCAGCTCGCCGCCGAGTACGGCAGCAGCAAGGCGCGAGAACGCATGCACAGAGCCGCGCTCACCGACCGGGAGGCTGCGGTGCTCCGGCTCATGGCGCGGGGGCAGTCCAACGCTGAGATCGCAGCCGAGCTCGTCGTCGGAGTCGAGACCGTGAAGACACATGTCAGCGCGATTCTCGCGAAGTTGGGAGCCAGGGATCGGACCCAGGCGGTCATCGCGGCCTACGAGTCGGGCTTCGTGGCTCCGAGCTGACCGGGACAAGCCTCCGCCCGCTCGGTGCACCCTATGCGGTGACCAGTAACTCCCGTCGGCTGGTGGTCGCCGTGGTTCGAGGCAGCGAGTACCATCCGGCAGACACGCACGACCTGGGAGGACACACGGTGGGCAGGCTGACCGGTGGGGATCCGTCTCTGCTCCGGCGGATCAATTCCGCAGTGGTGCTGCATGCCCTTCGAGGCGCGGATTCGCCCACACTCACGGATCTGACGCGAATCACCGGTCTGTCCCGTCCCACGGTCGAGGGGGTCGTCGAGGGCCTCTTCGGTGAGGGTCTGGTCGTCGAGGCGCTGCCCGACGACAGCGGAGCCCGCCGCCAGGGGCGGCCTGCCCGGCGGTTCAGGTTCCGAGCCGAGGCGGGGTATCTGCTGGGCATCGAGATCGGCCCCCATCGGGTGTCCGCCCTTCTCTCGGGGCTGGACGGCAGGGTGGTCGGGGCCGGGTCACGCGATGTCTCGGAAACGGCGTGTGCGGATGACAGGCTCGAACAGGTCAGGGCCATGATCGTGGATCTGTTGCGGCGTACCGGGGTGGCGAGGAGCAGTTTGCGCGCGGTGGGGGTCGGTAGCCCGGGCATCGTGGAGGCTGACGGCACCGTAAGACTGGGTACGGCGCTGCCCGACTGGACGGGGCTCGCGCTCGGCGAGAGGCTGCGGCGTTCCTTCCGTTGCCCGGTCCTGGTGGAGAATGACGCCAATGCCGCCGCGGTGGCCGAGCACTGGAAAGGTGCGGCGACCGAGTCCGACGACATCGTCTTCGTCCTGGCGGGCTTGAGCCCGGGCGCCGGTTCGCTGATCGGGGGACGACTGCACCGCGGGTTCGGTGGAGCGGCCGGCGAGATCGGCGCGCTTCATCTGCTGGGCAGGGACGTCACACCGGAACACCTTCTCTCCACGACGGACACCCCGCTAGATCCTCTGGACGAGCAAGCGGTCGCTGCGGTCTTCGCCAAGGCCAGGGACGGGGACTCGGGTGCCCAGGCAGCAGTCGCACGGTTCAATCAAAGGCTGGTCCACGATGTCGCCGCTCTGGTACTCGCGCTCGATCCCGAGCTCGTGGTGATCGGTGGGTGGGCCGCCGGCCTGGACGGAGTGCTGGACCCACTTCGCGACGAGCTGGCCCGCTACTGCCTGCGGCCGCCACGTGTCACTCTCTCGCTCCTCGGCGAGGCCGCCGTCGCCACAGGCGCGCTGCGGCTGGCCCTGGACCATGTGGAAGAGCAGCTCTTCGCCGTCGAGGGAACGATGACGGCCCGCCGCTGACAGCGGCGGGCCGTTCGAATGAGCTGGCCCACACCGGACTCGCTCCGAGGCGTCATCACGCAGACGTCGACCCGCACATGACATACCCGAGGCACCGAGGCACCGAGGCACCGAGGCACCGAGGCACCGAGGCACCGAGGCACCGAGGCACCCGCGAACGGTGTCAGGAGGCCTTGCGTTCCTGCTCAGCGTGACTGATTTCGAGGGCTCCCGAATCGCCGAAGGTGAGCCTGCAGGTATCAGCCCGGTAGGTGGCGACGGAGACGGCCGCTGTGGCCCGTGCCACGAGGTAACGCGTAGTGACGACGAGCACGGGGGCTCCTGGCAGCCGATCGAGCTCCTTGGCGTCATCCGCACGGGCTGACCCCAGCTCGACCGAACGGTCCTGGCCGTCGAGGTCGAGACGGTGCAGCTCCCTCAGGACGCTGCGGGCCCTGGCCGGCCCGGACGCCGCCTCGATAGCGGAGAGTTCGGGTACGGAGGACGCCGGGACGTAGAGGAGCTCAGCGGCTACGGCCTGCCCATGGGTCATCCGGATGCGACGCACCACATGCACCGTCTCACCGGCTTCGACGTCGAGCGCGGCAGCGACCACTGCGGGCGCGACGGCCATGGTGCACTCGACGGGTTGCCACGCCTCGTCCCCGTCGCCGGACCATCCGTGCTGCGCAGTCGCGACGGCCACTCCGACACGCGGCGGTGCGACGGTCGTGCCCACGCCGCGTCGGCGCTGCAGCCGCCCTTCGAGTTCGAGCTGCTCGAGTGCCTGCCGGAGCGTCGCGCGTGCGACGCCGAAGCGCGCTGCGAGATCCCGCTCGTTGGGCAGTACCTCTCCCACCGCGAAGTCCGAGTCGAGTGCCTCACTGAGCACGGTCTTGAGGTGCCAGTACTTCGGCTCCTGCACCGATTCCAGCTGCGTGGTCCCCACCCTGTCCTCCGCAATCGCTCGACAGCTTTTCCGCGACGTTATTTATTAAAGGTTCCTGCCTTAACGTTCAGACCTTAGGGCGGCTCACCACCTTGGTCAAGACCAATCCTCGCGCGGTAACGGAGAGAAACTGCTTCCTGCCGCAGAGCGTTCACGGGACGTTCGTGCGGCCGTGGGCGTAGGCAATGCGCCACCTCGCGACTGCCCTGATCCGTGCTGCCCGGATCCGTTGGGCCCACGAAGCATGAGAGAGGCGAAAGCACGGAACGCGCGGAAGCGTGATCGGCGCGACTGCGGGAGAGCTCCGGCGGACCAGTCAGGCGCTGCGGGCGGCACGCACGTGCCCGGGCGGTCCTGACACTTCGCCGACCTGACACCTCGCCTACCGGCACCTCGTCAACAAGCAGAGCCGAAGGCACCGGAACCCGGGTCACCGGAGTCAAGGGCGTCCTCAGAGAACATCACGAGCGAGCGGCCCGGTCCCCGTGCAGGATCCGGGCACATGCGAATGCCGGGCCTCCGAACCGCCCTGAGGCCCACCCCCGCAGGCCCGCAGGCCCCAGAAGCGCCCGGAAGTCCGACCCGGCCTCACACCTCGCGTCTCGCGCCACCCCGGCAGTCGCAGGACGGCCCCCGCACGGCGAGGTTCCTGCGCTACCTGACGCGCAGCCCCGTCAGCTTGTCGGGGTTGCGAATCACGTAGACACACCGGATGACGCCGTCGGTGACCTCGGCCTGGAAAACGGTGTCCACCTGCCCGTCCACACTGAACACCAGGGCGGGTCCACCGTTGAGTTCCAGGATCCGGGCCTCCATCCGCGAAGGCCAGTCGTGGGCCACCGCGAACAGGAAGCGTCCCACCTTGTCCGCGGTCTCGATGATCCGTCGGGGTGCCTTTGCCTTGCCACCGCTGTCACTGACGAGCCGCACGTCGGGCGCCAGCAGGGCGAGCAACTGGTCGAGTCCGCCGCCCGAGGCGGCGGCAAGGAAGCGCTCCGTAAGATCGCGCCGCTCGGCCGGGTCCACGTCGTAGCGAGGCCGGCCCTCCTCGACATGCCGCTTCGCGCGACCGGCGAGCTGGCGTACCGCCGCCTCCGACCGGTCGAGGGTGACGCCGATCTCCGCGTACGGAAAGCCGAACGCCTCGCGCAGGACGAAGACCGCGCGCTCCAGCGGGGAGAGCGTCTCCAGGACGATGAGGACCGCCAGGGAGACGGAGTCCGCGAGGACCGCCTGTTCGGCGGAGTCGGGAACCGCTTGCCCGAATCCGGTGATCACGGGTTCGGGCAGCCAGGGCCCCACATACGCCTCACGCCGGGACTGCAGGTGGCGGAGCCTGTCGATGGCGAGCCGAGTGGTGATACGCACGAGATAGGCCCGCGGTTCCCGCACATCGTCCCGATCGGCCGACGACCAGCGCAGCCATGCCTCCTGCACCACGTCCTCGGCGTCGGCGATGCGGCCGAGCATGCGGTACGCGACCCCGGTCAGGACGGGCCGGTGCTCTTCGAAGAGATCAGTCGCGGTGTCGGCAGTCACTTCCCCATCCCAGCCGACGCACCGGAGGGTGTCCAGCGGGAATCGGGGTGACCTCTTGAACTACGAGCTACCGGACGGCAATTCTTGTTGACGTGGAGTCTCATTCACTCCGTCCCCACGCCCGATGATCCCGAGGAGCGGTACGGCCGACGCGCTCTTGTTCGCCGCCGACTCCCCCGCAGGCTGGACACGGTCCGTCCGGCGTACGAACGAACAGGTGAGGGCGAGCCGTTGGTGCTGCTGCACGGCGTCGGTAACCACCGACAGGCCTGGGATCCCGCGCTGCGCATCCTGGCGGCGGAGCGGGATGTCATAGCCGTCGACCTCCCTGGATTCGGCTCCTCGCCATCGCTGCCGGACGGGCTCTCGTGCGGTGTGCGAACAGTGGTGCCGGTGCTCGCGTCGTTCTTCGAGGCAGTCGGCCTCGTACGCCCGCACGTCGCGGGCAACTCCCTGGGCGGTCTCCTGGCCCTGGAGCTGGGCCAGGAGAGAAGCGTCCGATCGGCCTCCGCCTTCTCCCCCGCCGGGTTCTGGACCCGAGAGCGAGCGCAGGTACGCCTTCGGGGTACTCCGCGCGATGCGCGGAGCGGCGCTCGCAATGCCGTTGCCCTTGCCCTTGATCACCCGTCTATCGCGCAGCGCTGCCGGCACCCTGGCGGCCGGGCGGTTCCCGCCTTCACCGACGATCTGCCCGGCATCCCCGTCACCGCCGCCTGGGGCGCCCGGGACCTGCTGCTCCCCGTCGGCAGGGCGTCAGGGTGAAGAGGGTCATCCCTGGTGCCCGGCTCGTCCGCCTGCCGCGATGCGGCCACGTCCCCATGAACGACGACCCTGACGCTGTGGCACGGGTCATCCTCGACGCCGGCTGCTGATCCCTTCTCGTCGTGCCGCCCGGGACCGGGCCGCGCGACGGCCTCGCAAGGACGGAGGCAGCGGGGAGCTGACGGTTCGACCGCGGGCAGATGGTGCCTCAGTCCTCCTCAGCAGGACACTGCAGCCGGGGCGCATCGGCCGGTGAGCGACTCCGCCCGCCACGTCCCTAGCCCGTCATGTCCGGCCCCCCTGAGCCCCCAAGCTCACGCCTGATCCCCCACGCTCATTCCTGATGCCCCACGCTCACCCCCACGCCCACGCCCGCAGAAAGGTGCCGAAGGCGATCAGAACGGCCGGATCCACACGTAACCCATCAGTCACAATGCGTTCGTGGTCAGGCAACACCGTTCGGTCACAGTGGCTGCATGACTGATGTGACATCTGCGAAGAGCGCCCGCCACCCGCACCACTGGCGGCGGGATCTGATCGAGCTGGCCGCGCTCTTCACCGCGGTCGCGGTGGCCGACGCAGTCGCCAACCTGATCGGGCACCAGCCCGACGGCCCCTACCTGCTCGTCGCCTCGGCCGTGGCCCTCGCGGCCACGGCCGCGTTCCACACATGGTGGGCACGACGCCACAGCCACGCACCGCCTCCGGATTCCGATACGGATACCGATATCCATGCCGAAACGGATGCCGGTACACGGGCGGAGCTCGCCTCGGCCGGCGCGGAGGATGAGCTGGAGACGGTGCTGTGGCGGATGCGGACGACCGTGCAGGACACCCCGGGTGCCCTGGCCGCCCTCTGCATCGCACTCGCCCGTCACCGGATCGACATCCTCACCCTGCAGACGCACCCTCTGGCGGAGGGCACCGTCGACGAGTTCCTGCTGCGGGCGCCCGGCGCGCTGCCGGCGCGGCGGCTCACCCGGGAGATCGCCTCCGCCGGCGGGACCTCCACCTGGATCGAGCGCGCGGACGCACACGACCTGGTCGACACCCCGACCAGGGTCCTCGGCCTCGCTACGCGCACGGCCATGGACGCGGCCGAACTCCCCCTGGCCCTGCGTCAGCTGCTCGGCCGCTGCACCATCCACTCGCTGCCCGCCCTGTCGGTCACCGGGCGGCCCACCGGGGAGAGTGCGCCCGTGGAAGGTGTCCTGGAGGACACCGTGATGAGGCTGCGCGATCCGTCCGGCGGTGTCATCAGCGTCGAACGCCCCTACCTGCCCTTCACTCCCACGGAGTTCGCCCGCGCGCGGGCCCTGGTCGAGCTCGATGCCCGGCTCGGACCTCGGGTGCCTCGCAGCGAGGACGTCCTCACGCTGCCGGAGGGCAACGAGATCACGGTCCGCCGGGCCGATCAAGGCGACCTGGAGGCAGCGGTCGCCATGCACGGCCGCTGCTCCGAGCGCACCCTGGGCCTGCGCTACCACGGTCCGGTCCGCGACGCCGACCGGTATCTCGACCACCTCCTGAGCCCGCGTTTCGGCCGCACCCTCGCCGTGCAGACGGCCTCCGGCCGGCTGGTGGCGCTCGGGCACCTGCTCTGGGACGGGGACGAGACCGAGGTCGCTCTCGTCGTCGAGGACGACTGGCAGCGCCGCGGCATCGGTTCGCAGCTCCTCGACCGCCTCGTGGGCCTGGCGGTCGAAGCGGGATGCGAGAGCGTCTACGCCGTGACGCAGGCCCACAACACGGGGATGGTCGCCGCCATGCGCGCGCTGTCGCTGCCCCTCGACTACCAGATCGAGGAGGGCACCCTGGTCATCACCGCGCGCCTGGCCCCGTCTCCCGCCCGGCCGGACGCGGAGCCGGCGGACCGGCCCGCTACCGGGCCTGCGGGACAGGCGCCGCGGCCGCTCCCCCGGTCCGGGCGGGCGGGACAGCCGTTCCGTCACTGAGCGCCTGGCACAGATCGGCCCACAGGTCCTCGACGTCCTCCAGGCCGACCGACATACGCAGCAGCCGGTCGCCGACGCCCGCGGCCCGCCGGTCTCCCTCACCCACGATGCGGTGGCTGATGGAGGCCGGATGCTGGATCAGCGTGTCCACGCTGCCCAGGCTCACCGCGGGCGTGATCAGGCGCACCCCGGCGATGATCCTGTGCGGATCCCCGTACACCTCGAAGGACACCATCGCCCCGCCCACCTCCGGGTAGTGGACACGGGCGATACGGGGGTCGGCCGAGAGCCTGCGGGCGAGTTCCGCGGCGGACGCCGACGCGGCCCTGACGCGTACCGGCAGTGTGGAAAGCCCGCGCAGCAGCAGATATCCGGCCATCGGGTGCAGCACGCCCCCGGTCGCGAACCGGACCTGCCGCAGGGTGGAGGCGAACTCCTCGTCGCAGGCGACCACTCCGCCCATCACGTCACCGTGTCCGCCGAGGTACTTGGTGGCGCTGTGCAGGACGATCCGGGCCCCCTGCTCGACCGGCCGCTGCAGGACCGGTGTGGCGAAGGTGCTGTCGACCAGCAGCGGTACGGACCCGCAGGAGTGCGCGACCGCTCTGATGTCGATCTCGGCCAGGGTCGGGTTGGCGGGTGTCTCGACCATCACCAGGCCGGTGTCGGGGCGGATCGCCTCCGCGATGCCCGCCGGGTCCGTCCAGGTCACCTCGGTGCCCAGCAGACCGGCGTTCAGCAGGTGGTCGCTGCACCCGTAGAGGGGACGGACCGCCACCACGTGGCGGAGCCCCAGGCTCGCGCGGGCCAGCAGGACGGCGGTGAGCGCCGCCATTCCGCTGGCGAAGGCCACCGCGCTCTCGGCGCTCTCCAGCCGTGCGAGCGCGGTCTCGAAGCGGGCCGTCGTGGGGTTGTCGAGCCGGGCGTAGACGGGCGGGCCGTCGGGCCTGGCCCCCGTCGTGGCGAAGGCGTCGATGCGCTCGGCCTCACCCCGGGAGTCGTACGACGGGTAGGTGGTGGAGAGATCGATCGGCGCGGCGTGCAGACCGAGAGAGGCGAGATCATCGCGTCCGGCGTGCACGGCTTCGGTGGCGAGCGCCCTGGACCGGAAGGGGGCCTGGGATGTCAGGGAGGAGGCTTCGGTGTCCATGGTGCCAGCCTGAACAAGCAACGGGCGATAGTGCCGGTAGGCCGTGCTACGTTCGCCGGATGCCTGAATCCGTCGCTCTCGATCCGGTAGACCTGCATATTCTGCGACTGCTGCAGAACGATGCCCGGACGACGTACCGGGAACTCGCCGCGGAGGTGGGTGTGGCGCCGTCCACGTGTCTCGACCGGGTCGCGCGGCTGCGCCGCTCGGGGGTGATCGTCGGACACCGGCTGCGCATCGATCCGGCGCGGATCGGCCGCGGTCTGGAGGCGCTTCTGCTCATCCAGGTCAGGCCGCACCGCCGGGAGCTGATCGGCCCGTTCGTCGAGCGGATCCGGGTTCTGCCGGAGTCACGGGCGTTCTTCCACCTGACCGGCCCGGACGACTACCTGGTGCATGTGGCCGTCGCCGACCCGGCGGACCTGCAGCGGCTGGTACTGGACGAGTTCACCTCACGCCGGGAGGTCGCCCGGGTGGAGACGCGGCTGATCTTCCAGCAGTGGGAGTGCGGCCCGCTGATGCCGCCACCGTCCGGCCCCGGTGTCAGGGAACAGCATCAGGATCCTCCGGCCCCGTAATGGATCTCTCCCGGCCGAAGTCGTATTACCCGTGACGCGAGGGCCTCAGCCGTACGAGGATGTCCACATGCCAGACACATCGAGCAGCGCGCTGCCCCGTCAGGTCGCCGACGCCTACGTCGACGCGTACATCGAACTCGACCCGATCACAGGCACCTATCTCGGTGTCGCGGAAAGCTCCCGCAGGCTGCCCGATCTCTCGCCCGAGGGCCAGGAGGCAATGGCCGGTCTCGCCCGGCGCACGCTGGTGGAACTCGACGCGGCGGAGCAGGTGCCGGGCGCCGAGGCGGCGGAGGAGAAGCGCTGTGCGCGGCTGCTGCGCGAGCGCCTGACGGCCGAACTCGCCGTCCACGAGGCGGAGGAGGGGCTGCGGGCGGTCTCCAACATCCACTCTCCGGTCCACAGCCTGCGGGACGTCTTCTCGGCGACGCCGACGGACACCGACGAGGACTGGTCCGCCGTCGTGGACCGTCTGCGCGCGGTTCCGGCCGCGATCGAGGGGTACCGCTCCTCGCTCGCGCTCGGTCTGGAGCGCAAGCTGTACGGGGGGCCCCGGCCGACCGCCACGTTCATCGGTCAGCTGGGGGCCTGGACGGGCGACGACGGCCCGGCGTTCTTCGAGGGCTTCGTGGCCGAGGGACCCGGCTCCCTGCGCACGGAGCTGGACGGAGCGGCCGCACAGGCGACCGCGGCACTCATCGCGCTGCGCGACTGGCTGAGCGAGGTGTACGCCCCCGCGATCGAGGGTGCCCCGGACACCGTGGGCCGCGAGCGCTACGCCCGCTGGGCCCGCCAGTTCAACGGCACGGACCTCGATCTGGACGAGGCGTACGCCTACGGCTGGTCCGAGTACCACCGGCTGCTCGCCGAAATGCGGACCGAGGCACACAAGATCCTTCCGGGCGCGGGCCCGTGGGAGGCTCTCGCCCACCTCGATGTGCACGGGAAGCACATCGAGGGTGAGGAGGAGGTGCGGGAGTGGCTGCAGGGCCTGATGGACGAGGCCATCGAAGCCCTGGACGGCACGCACTTCGAACTGGCCGAGCGGGTGCGGAAGGTGGAATCCCGCATCGCCCCGGCGGGCGGCCCGGCCGCCCCGTACTACACGGGCCCCTCGGAGGACTTCTCGCGTCCCGGCCGCACCTGGCTGCCGACGATGGGTGAGACCCGCTTCCCCGTGTACGACCTGGTGTCCACCTGGTACCACGAGGGCGTGCCAGGGCACCACCTGCAGATCGCGCAGTGGACGCACGTGGCCGAGAGCCTCTCGCGCTACCAGGCGTCGATCGGTCATGTCAGTGCCAACGCCGAGGGCTGGGCGCTGTACGCCGAGCGGCTCATGGACGAGCTGGGCTTCCTGCCCGACGCGGAGCGCCGCCTCGGCTATCTGGACGCGCAGATGATGCGCGCGTGCCGCGTGATCGTCGACATCGGCATGCACCTGGAACTCGAGATCCCCGCGGACTCGCCGTTCCACCCGGGCGAGCGGTGGACGCCGGACCTGGCGCAGGAGTTCTTCGGCGCCCACAGCGGCCGGCCGGCGGACTTCGTGGAGAGCGAGCTGACCCGCTACCTGTCGATGCCGGGGCAGGCGATCGGCTACAAGCTGGGCGAGCGTGCCTGGCTGCTGGGCCGGGAGAACGCGCGCAAGGCGCACGGGGACGCGTTCGACCTCAAGGCGTGGCACATGGCCGCGCTGTCGCAGGGGTCGCTCGGCCTCGACGACCTGGTGGACGAGCTGTCCAGGCTCTGATCGCGTCGTCGGCGGGGTCCGGGGGTACGGCCCCCGACCCCGCCGTTTCCTCGCTGCCGCCCTCGATGGGGCGATGCCGCCCGAGAATGAGTGGTGCATGACTCCGCCCGGATTCCTGTTCTGCCGCGACCCCCTGCTGCCCGGCCGGCCGGACGGCGCGTTCGCCGGGGAGGCCGCCGCGGCTCGTCGGGCCGGTGCCCAGGTCGTCACGATCGACCACGACGCGCTGCTCGCCGGCGACGCGGGGAGCGCGGTGAGCCGGGTGCCGCGCGATTCGGGTCCGTACTGGTACCGGGGCTGGATGATCCCGTCGGTGCGATACGTGGACCTGGAGCAGGCTCTCGTCGCCCGTGGCTGCCGCCTGCTGACCGGCGCGGCCGGCTATCGGAAGGCACACGAACTCCCAGGCTGGTACGGCGTGTTCGCTGATCTCACCCCGCGCAGCGTCTGGCAGCCCCGGCACACCGGCGAGATCCCGGCCGATCCCGCGCCGTGGTCCGCCCTCGCCCGGTCGCTCGGCCCGGGGCCGGGGATCGTGAAGGACTTCGTGAAGTCCCGCAAGCACGACTGGCACGAAGCCTGTTTCGTGCCGGAGCTCGGGGACCCGGCGCGGCTCACCGCCGTGGTGGACCGGTTCCTCGCCCTGCAGGGCGAGTTCCTGGCCGGCGGTGTGGTGCTGCGCGCCTTCGAGCCGTTCGTGCCGGAAGGTGAGGCGCGTGTCTGGTGGGTGGACGGCGAGCCCGTGCTGGTGACGGCTCATCCCGACACACCCGGCCGCGTGCCGGAGCCCGCCCTCGGCCCGGTCCGTGAGGCCGTGCGGGAGCTCGGCTGCCGGTGGGTCACCACCGACATGGCCCTCCGCGAGGACGGGGTGTGGCGGGTGGTGGAGGTGGGGGACGGCCAGGTCAGCGGGCTGCCCGCGGACGACGACGGCGGGAACCTCTTCGCCGCCCTGCTCGCCGTCCGGGCGGGTCAGCAGCCGCAGTCCGCATCGCCGGCAGGTGCGGTGAGCGGGTCGGCGACGCGCCGCTCCGGCCCCTCCCGGGTCTCGTAGGCGAAGCCCTCCCGCACCCAGTACTCGAATCCGCCGAGCATCTCCTTGACCTGGTAGCCGAGTTCGGCGAGGGCCAGCGCGGCACGGGTCGCGCCGTTGCAGCCCGGCCCCCAGCAGTAGGTGATCACGGGAACCTCCGGATCGAGGAGCCCGGCCGCCCGGTCCGCGACGAGGGCGGTCGGCAGGTGTATCGCGCCGGGGACGTGGCCCTGGTCCCAGGAGGCGGTGGAGCGGGAGTCCAGCACGACGAACCCGGGCTCCGCCCCGGATCCGAGCGCCGCCGCCACGTCGGACACGTCCGCGTGGAAGGCGAGCGAGGCGCTGAAGTACGCGGCAGCGGCAGCCGGGGAAGCGGGCGGGACACGGAGGACGGGGTTACCGGTGGCGATCGCCTGTGTGTTCATGACCAGAAATCTATGGTCGGCAACCCGCCACCGGAAGTGAGGTTCCCCGGCAAATGCCTTGTATCCAAGGGGATATCACTGTTGTCTGGTCGCCATGACCGAGTATTCCCCGGACGCCACGGACTGGCACCTCCTCGACGTCCTGCAGCGGGACGGACGTGCCTCCTTCGCCGAACTGGCCCGCGCGGTGGCGATGTCCCCGAGCGCGGTGACGGAGCGGGTCCGCCGTCTCGAGGAGGCGGGAGTGATCAGCGGGTACTCCGCCGTGGTGGACCCGGAACGCCTGGGGATGCCGATCCTCGCCCTGGTGCGCCTGCGCTATCCGAACGGCAACTACAAGCCGTTCCACGACCTGACGGACACCACCCCGGAGATCGTGGAGGCGCACCATGTGACGGGGGACGACTGCTTCGTCCTCAAGGTCACCGCCCGGTCCATGCGTCATCTGGAGGAGATCACGGGCCGGATCGGGACGCTCGGTTCCGTGACGACGAGCATCGTGTACTCCTCACCGCTGCCACGGCGGGCCATCAGCCGCTGAGCGACCCGCCCGCCCGGTGGCGCACCGCCGAACCGTGGCGCTCCTTCACCACTTCGAGCTGGGCGGGGATGCGGCGGCGCAGGTCGGCGACGTGGCTGACGATGCCGACACTGCGGTCCCGCTCCCGCAGGGAGTCCAGGACGTCCAGCACCTCGTCGAGGGTCTGGTCGTCCAGGCTGCCGAACCCCTCGTCGATGAAGAGCGTGTCCAGCCGTACGCCGCCCGCCTCGTCCGTCACGACGTCCGCGAGGCCGAGCGCGAGGGCGAGCGAGGCGAAGAAGGTCTCCCCGCCCGACAGGGTCGCCGTGTCGCGCTCCCGGCCGGTCCAGGCGTCGACGACGTGCAGGCCGAGCCCGGCCCGCCGGCCGCCGCTGCGTTCGTCGGAGTGGACGAGGGTGTAGCGGCCGGAGGACATGCGCTGCAGGCGGGCCGTCGCGGCGGCCGCCACCTGTTCGAGGCGGGCGGCCAGCACGTACGCCTCCAGGCGCATCCTGCGTTCGTTGTCCGCGGAGGTCCCGGCGGTCAGGCCCGCGAGCCGGGCCACCCGCTCGTACTCCTCGCGCAGCGGGCCCAGAGCGCGCACTTCGTCCGCCGTCCGACGCGAGAGCCGGCCGAGTTCGACGGTGCGCTCCTGCGCGGCGGCGTGGGAGGCCGCGCCCTCGCGCAGCGCCTTCACCGAGAGGTCGTACGCCGCCTGGGCGTCGGCGGGCGCTGCGGCCGGGCGCTCCGCGGCCTCCCTGGCGTCCTCCTCGGCGAGGCGGTCGGCGACCGCGGCGGCCTCCGTCTGCCAGGCGTCGATCCGGTGCTGGAGTTCTCGCTGCGCCGTGTCGTCGAGGACCTTCGCCGCGGCGGCCCGGGGGGTGTCGAAGCCGGCCCGGAACGCCGCGTCGGCGAGCCTGCCGTCCGCTTCCTTGAGGCGTTCGGCGGCGGTCTCCTCGGCGCGGAGCGCCTCCGCGGCGCCCGCGAGCAGCCGGGCCCGCCGGCCCAGCAGGCCGGCGTGCTCGGCGACCGTGCCGAAGGGGCCGCGCGCCTTCACCAACTCGGCTTCCAGCGCGCCCTGCTCACGGTCGAGGGCTTCCTTCTGTGAGGTACGCGCCGCCGCACGGCGTTCGGCCTGCCGGCATTCGTCGAGCCGTCCGAGGTGCTCGCGCTCGGCGGCGGCGAGGGCTTCGCGGGCCGCGTGCGTGCCGGCGGCCAGCCGGTGCGCCTGTGTGTGCTGCCCGGTGAGCAGGTCCACGGCCTCCTGGAGTGCGGCGACCGAAGAAAGGCGCTCGGTCTCCGGCACGCCGGGCCCGGGCCCCTCTCCGCCCGGATCGGCGGATTCAGCGGGGTCCGCGTCCCGGGCCGCTTCCGCCCGGGCCGCCGCGAGCCGTTCGCGCAGCACACCGAGCGCGCTCTCCGCTTCCGCGCGTGCCCGATCGGCGCTCCGGTGAGCGGTGAGGGCCGCTTCCTCCGTGGCCCGGTCCACGTGGCCCGCCGCCGGGCGGGCGGGGTCGGGGTGTTCGGCGGACCCGCACACCGCGCAGGCCGTCCCGTCGACCAGCCGGTCCGCCAGTTCCGCGGCGATGCCCTGGAGGCGCTGCTCACGGAGCCCGAGCCAGTGCTCGTGGGCTCCGACCGCGTGTTCACGCGCCCGCGCGAGGTCCGCCGCCGCCCGGTCCTCCTGTCCGGCGAGCGCGTCACGCCGGCGTGCCGCGTCCAGCCTCCCGCGGGCCGGGCCCAGCCGGCCCGCCAGCTGTTCCGCCCGGGTCGCCGCGAGTTGCGCGGCCTCCACACGGTCGGTGAGGCCTCGGCGAGTGGCGTCCCAGCGAGACAGCCAGTCCGCCGCCTCCTGGATCAGTTCGTCATCGGCGCGGGACTGCCTTTCGAGATCGGCCCGTTCGTCGTCGATCTCCGCGCTGCGGCGTTCGGCCCGGCGGGCGGCGTCGAGGGCTCCGATTTCCGCACGGATCCCCCGCTCCCTCTCGGCGAGCTCGTCGGAACCGGCGTCGGCGAGTCCGGCCGGGAGTCCGGCTCGGGACCGCTCGCGCTCCGCGACGGCGGAGCGGTGCGTGCGTTCGGCCTCGTCCCGTAGTTCGAGCGCGGGGACGACGAGGTCCGCCTTGCGCGCGCGGGTCAGCTGTTCGTGGCAGCGGTCGCGCTCGGCGCGGCGGTCCTCCAGTCCCGCGGCACGACGGCGGGTCTCCTCGTACCGCTGCTGGAGGCGGGCCAGTTCGCGCTCGGCCTCGAGTGCCTCACGCGCGGCCGCGTTCCTGCTCTCCGCTTCGTCCAGGACGCATCGGGCGACGTCGAGCCGTTCCCGGGCTCCGCTGCGCGCGATCGCGGCCCACTGGAGCACTCCCTCGGCCAGTCCCGGTTCGCCCGCGCGGTCCTCGGGGAGGTCCGTCTCGCCCGCGGCAGGTCCGGCCGCCTGCGCGATGCGCTGGGCCAGGGCGAGGATCTGCTCGTCGGCGGCCCTGACCCGGGCCTCCGCGGCCCGGCGGAGTTCGGCCAGGCGGTCTTCGACGGCCGCGAAACGGCGGGTGTCGAAGAGCCTTCCGAGCAGTTTGCCCCGCGCCTCGGCGTCGGCCCGCAGGAAGCGGGCGAAGTCGCCCTGGGGCAGCAGGACGACCTGGCAGAACTGCTCTCGGCTCATCCCGATGAGCGTGCCGATCTCCTCACCGATCTCCTGGTGCGAGCGGCTGAGGGCCTGCCAGCCCTTCTCGGTGGCGTACTCCCGCAGCAGGCTCTGGGCCTTCTCCGTCGTGAATCCCCCGCCGCGCTTCTTGGGGCGTGGCTGCGCGGGCCTTCTGGTGATCTCCAGGCGGCGTCCGCCGACGGTCAGTTCCAGGATCACCTCGGTCGGGAGACCGGCCTCGGCGTGGTCGCTGCGCAGCGAGGTGCCGGGACTCTGCCGGGCGCCGGGCACGGCGCCGTACAGCCCGTAGCAGACGGCGTCGAGGACGGACGTCTTGCCCGCGCCCGTCGGTCCGTGCAGCAGGAAAATCCCGGCGGCGGACAGCGCGTCGAAGTCGACTTCCTGGGTGCCGCCGAAGGGCCCGAACGCGGTCAGGGTGAGTTTGTGCAGCCTCAACGGGCCACCTCGTCCACCGCGTCGTCGACCCGCACGTCGTCGAAGGCGTCGCGCAGCACCGTCCGCTCCTGTGTGCTCGGGCCGCTTCCGCCGCGTACGTGGGCCACGAAGTCCTCCGCGATCTGCTGGTCGTCGCGTCCCCTGAGCCGCTGGGCGTACGACGCGAGGGGGTCCTCGGGGGTCCGTTCCGGCTCGAAGACGAGGCTGAGGGTGTGCGGGAAACGTTCGGCGAGTCTGGCCATGGGCTCGTCGGGGCGGGCGGGGTCGGTGAGGGTGGCCTCCACCCAGGACTCGCGGTGCCGTTCGAGCGCGGGGTCGTCGAGGAGGCCGGCCAGGCGTCCGCGCAGCCGGGCGAGGGGACGCGGTACGGGGCAGTCGATCCGTTCGGCCCCGATCTCACCGCCGGGGCCGAGATCGACGAGCCACATGGACTTGCGGTGCACGTGCTCGGAGAAGGAGTAGGCGAGCGGCGAGCCCGAGTAGCGCACCCGCTCCGTGACGGCCTGGGAGCCGTGCAGGTGGCCGAGCGCGACGTAGTCGACGCCGTCGAAGACGCCGGCGGGCACGGCGGCGACGCCGCCGACGGTGATGTCGCGTTCGCTGTCGCTGGGTTCACCGCCCGCGACGAACGCGTGGGCGAGGACCACGGAACGAGTGCCGGCCGGCCGGGAGGCCAGGTCCGCCCGTACGCGGTGCATGGCTGCCGTGAGGACGGCCTCGTGCCCGGCCTTCGGGGCGCCCAGCGTGTCCTTCACGAGAGCGGGTTCGAGATAGGGCAGCCCGTAGAACGCCACCTCGCCGTGGGTGTCGTGGAGCACGACCGGGGTGGCGCAGTCCGCCGGATCGGTACGCAGGTGAATGCCCGCCCGCGCGATCAGCCCGGAGCCGACACCCAGCCTCCGGGCCGAGTCGTGGTTTCCGGAGATCATGACCGTGGGTACTCCGGCGGCCGCCAGCCGGTGCAGCGCGTCGTCGAACAGCTGGACGGCCGTGAGCGGCGGAACGGCCCGGTCGTACACGTCACCGGCCACGACGACGGCCTCGACCGACCGCTGCCGCACCGTCTCCACGAGGTGGTCGACGAAGGCCGCCTGGGCGTCGAGCAGGGAGACCCGGTGGAGCGACCGGCCCAGGTGCCAGTCCGAGGTGTGCAGGATCCTCACCACGTCACCCCGGCCTTTTCGCCCCGCATGTTCCGTTTCCTTCGCCCCCGGGGACCCCACGGGTCCCGCCCTCCGCCGGCCGCGGGATTCCGCGCCGGGCCGACCACGCTAGTGCCGTGCGGCTCCGGACACCTCATCCGTCCCTGACGTCCCCGTAGGCCTCGCCACCCAGTTCGAGTGTCGCGGAGCCTGCGGTGGCGTCCGCCAGCCAGCTCCTGAAGGCGTCGACCTCGGCGTCCGGGAGCCCGATCCCGAAGGTCACGGCCTCCGCGTACGTGACGTCGTGGACGGCGTGGCCGCTCGCGCGCAGATCGTTCTCCAGCTTGCCCGCCCTGTGATGGTCCACCGTCACGCTGGCGAGCCGGAACCGGCGCCGGGTGACCGTGCCCAGAGCGTCGAGCGCCTCCCCCACCGCACCCCCGTACGCGCGGATCAGTCCGCCCGCGCCGAGTTTGACGCCGCCGAAATAGCGGGTGACCACGGCCACGGTGTACCGGACGTCACGGCGCATGAGCATCTGCAGCATCGGGACGCCCGCCGTCCCGCCGGGCTCGCCGTCGTCACTGGCCTTCTGCACCGAGGCGTCGGCGCCGATGACGTACGCGAAGCAGTTGTGGTTCGCGGTGGGGTGCTCCTTGCGGACGCGCGCGACGAACTCCTGCGCCTCTTCCTCGGTGGCGGCGGGAGCGAGTGCGCAGAGGAAGCGCGATCGGCTGACCTCGGTCTCGTGCACACCCGCGCGGGCGACGGTGTGGTACTGCTCCTGCATCCGCCCACCCTATGCGCCGGTTCCAACACGCCGTTCACCCTCCCGTGGGGAATGGTCCGGCGTCACCGTCCGTTGTCCGGGCATGTACGCAGACGATGACACGATCCGCAGGATTCTCCAGGACACGGGCGACACCTGGGCGGTGGTCGGCCTGTCCGGAAACCGCTCGCGCGCCGCGTACGGGGTGGCCGAGGTCCTCCAGCTCTTCGGGAAGAAGGTGGTGCCGGTCCACCCCAAGGCCGAGACGGTGCACGGCGAACAGGGATACGCCTCGCTGGCGGAGATCCCCTTCCCCGTCGACGTGGTGGACGTCTTCGTCAACAGCGAGCTGGCCGGAGCCGTCGCCGACGAGGCGGTGGAGGCGGGAGCGAAGGCAGTCTGGTTCCAGCTCGGCGTGATCGACGAACAGGCCTGCGCGCGCACTCGGGCAGCCGGGCTCGACATGGTGATGGACCGCTGCCCCGCGATCGAGATACCCCGCTTGCGGAGCCGCGCCTGACCGCTCCGCGCGCTCCCCGCGCGCGCCGCGGGCATCCGTCTCTCCGTGTTCGCCGGGTAGGCGTGGTGTCGCAGCGGGTCACCGGCGTGGAGAATGTGCGCCGTGACACGGCATCTCCTGCTCACTCGCGACGGCGCGGCCACCCAGTTGCGCGAGCTCGGCGTGCGGCGGGGCGGCGTCCTGCTGGTGCACGCCTCGATGCGCTCGGCCGGTGCGGACGCCCGCTCGATGGCGCATGCGCTGCTCACGGCCCTGGGCCCGGGGGGCACGCTGGTCGTCCCGTCCTTCACGCCGGAGAACTCCGACACCTCGCGCTCCTACCTGGACCGTGTGCGGGGTCTCGGCGAGGAGGCGCGCACGGCCCTGCGCGCGGCGATGCCGCCGTACGACGCGGAGACCTCTCCGGCACCGGCCATGGGGGCACTGGCGGAGACGGTGCGGCTCACTCCGGGCGCCGTGCGCAGCGCACACCCGCAGACCTCGTTCGCGGCCCTCGGTCCCGCGGCCGAGAAGCTGATCACCGGCCACCGCCAGGACTGCCACCTGGGCGAGGACTCCCCTCTCGCCCGGCTCTACGAGTCCGATGCCCAGGTCCTGCTGCTGGGCACGGGCTTCGACAGCTGCAGCGCCTTCCATCTCGCGGAGTACCGCCTGCCCGCGCCGCTGCCCAGACGCGCCTACCGTTGTGTGGTCGCGCCCGACGGCAGGCGCCGCTGGTGGGAGTACGAGGACGTCGTGCTGGACGACGGCGACTTCGCGGCCCTCGGCGACGACTTCCTGCGGGAGGACCGCGCGGGATCGATCCGGTCCGGCACGGTGGGCTCGGCGAGCAGCCGCCTCTTCGGTATCCGGGCGGCGGTGGACTTCGCCCAGGGGTGGCTCGGGCGGCATCGGCCCGCGCCGCGGTAGTGCCCCGAGGGGCCCCGGCTCACTCCGGGAGCCCCCGGGCGCGGCGCACCTGTTCTCTCGGCTCGCCTGTTCCGGCGGCTCACCTGTTCTGGCGGCTCACCTGATCTCGCGGCGCACCGGCGGGATCGCCACCGCCATGGTCATCTCGGCAGGCTCGGCACCGTCGTTGCGGTAGCTGTGCGGCACATGCGCCTCGAACGTCGCCGATGTCCCCGCCGGTACGGCATGCGGCTCACCGTCCACGATCAGCGTCAACTCGCCGGCCGTCACGTGGAGGAGTTCGACCGTGCCCTCGGGGTGCGGGTCCGAGGTGCTGGCATCGCCCGGCATGAGGCGCCAGGACCAGAGTTCGATCGGCCCTCGGGCCTCGGTGCCGACCAGGAGCGTGGTCGAACTGCCCGCCTCCGTCGACCACATGCGCACCGCCTGGTCCTCGGGCACCAGTCGCACCTGTGAGCCCTGCTCGTAGTCGAGGAGGGTCGTGATGCTGACCCCCAGGGCGTCGGCCAGTTTCACGGTGGTGCCGACGCTGGGGTTCGTACGCGCCTGCTCGATCTGGATGATCATGCCCCGGCTGACCCCCGCCCGGGCTGCGAGGGCGTCCAGCGTGAACCCACGCTCACCTCGCCAGCGCTTGAGGTTGCGAGCCAGCGACTGCGTGAGCTGATCGAGGTCAGACACATTCCGTCCAATATTTTGGATGACAGAGTCGAAAATACTGCACTACGGTGTGGTGCACCCACCGACCACGGCACTGTACTGCGAGGCGCACGATGACAGCCCTGTTCGCCCTGGCCACGAGTCTGCTGTGGGGTCTGGCCGACTTCGGCGGCGGTCTGCTCACCCGGCGCACGCCCGCCCTGACCGTGGTCGCCGTGTCGCAGTGCATCGCCGCCGCCGTGCTCGGCACCGTCGTGCTCGCGACCGGAGCCTGGCACGAGGCCGGGGGACGGCTCTGGTTCGCGGTCGCGGCGGGCGCCGTCGGGCCGGTGGCGATGCTGAGCTTCTACAAGGCCCTGGCACTGGGCCCGATGGGTGTGGTCTCCCCGCTCGGCTCGCTCGGGGTGGCCGTGCCGGTGGCGGTGGGTCTGTTCCTCGGCGAGCGGCCGGTGGCGCCCCAGTTCGCCGGCATCCTGATCGCCGTCGCCGGGGTGGTCCTGGCCGGCGGGCCGCAACTGCGCGGAGCGCCCGTGCAGCGCCGGGCCGTCGCACTGACGCTGCTGGCCGCCTTCGGCTTCGGTGCCGTGATGACGCTGATCGCGCAGGCCTCCACGACGGTGACCGGTCTCTTCCTCGCCCTGTTCGTGCAGCGCGTCACGAACATCGCCGTCGGCGGATCGGCCCTGTACGTCTCGGTCCTCCGGGGCGGGCGCGCGCTGCCGGAGGACGGTGGCCGGCACACCGTGCGGGCCGCACTGCCCGCACTGGCCTTCGTCGGGCTGGCCGATGTGGCGGCGAACGGCACGTACGCGGTCGCGGCGCAGCACGGCCCGGTCACCGTGGCCGCCGTCCTGGCGTCGCTGTATCCGGTCGTGACGGCACTGGCCGCACGGGGTGTTCTCGGGGAGCGACTGCGCGGGGTCCAGGCCGCGGGCGCCGTCCTGGCTCTGCTGGGGACGGTCCTGCTGGCGACGGGCTGAGGCACGGCCGACGGGCACGGGCACGTGGCCGGGGCCGGGACATCGGACGGACCAGGCAGGAGTCCCAGTGGTTCCGGGGGCAGGAGTCCGCGCGGTCCCGGGGCAGAGGTCACCGCGGTCCCGAAGGCAGAAGCCCGCGCGGTCCCGGGGCATCAGCACCCGCGCGTGCCCCGGGATCAGCTTTCCGTCGCCGGCTCCTCCAGCAGGAGCGCCACGGCCTGGAGTTGTTCGGGCGTGACCCCGTCCGGGATGGGCACGGGTGCCGGCGTACGCAGCGGCGGCTGCCACCCCTGCTCCGGGTCCCAGCTCCGCACCACCCTGGCCGGAGCACCGGCCACCACCGCGTGATCGGGCACCTCGCCGCGCACGACGGCTCCGGCCGCGACGACGACGTTCCGGCCCAGCCTGGCACCCGGGAGGATGACCGCTCCGGTGCCGATCCAGCACCCCGGCCCGATCGAGACCGGCTCCATCCGCGGCCACTGCTTGCCGACGGGCTCGTGGGGGTCGTCATAACTGTGGTTGGTGGAAGTGATGTAGACGTACGGGCCGCAGTACGTGTCCGAGCCGATCGACACCGTGGTGTCGGCGATGACATGACTGCCACGGCCCAGCACGACACCGTTGCCCAGCGTCAGGATGGGTTCGGAGCCGAGGTCGAGGTCGGGCATGAGCCCGGCGGTGAGTGTCACCCGCTCACCGATGATGCAGTGGTCGCCCAACTCGATCCAGGGCTCCCCGAACACCGTCCCCTGCGGAAACGCGAGCCGGGTGCCCGCACCGATGCGGCCGAACCTCAGCCGCCCGGGGTGCTGAGCGGTGACCGCACCGGTCTCCTGCGCCCAGGCCCAGACACGGTGGACGGCGCGGGACGTGACACCACGGCGAAAGCGGGCCAGGGAGGAGAACGTGTTTCGGTTCTTCGGCACCCGCTCACGGTAGCCGCCGGTCCGGAGCGGGTCCGCGCGACGAGCTGTGACGTTCACCCCACCTCACCGGGCAGGTGGGGCCGTCCATTACGGTTCGTCCGGAGCAGGGGCGCCGAGCGCGCCACATTCCGGCGGAGGAGCAGGCGATGGCAGAGCAGGCGTTGGTCACCGGCATCGGCGGCAGGGAGCCGCGCATCGACCCGGACGCCTTCCTCGCACCGACGTCCGCCGTCGTCGGCGAGGTGTCGCTGGCCGCGGGCTCCAGCGTCTGGTACCAGGCGGTGCTTCGCGCGGACTGCGGCCCCATCTCGCTCGGGCCGGACAGCAACATCCAAGACAACTGCAGCGTCCACACCGACCCCGGCTTTCCGCTGACCGTGGGCGCCCGGGTCTCCGTCGGCCACAACGCCGTGCTGCACGGCTGCGTGATCGAGGACGACGTGCTGGTCGGCATGGGGGCCACGGTGCTCAACGGCGCCCATATCGGGGCGGGTTCACTGATCGCCGCGCAGGCGCTCGTCCCACAGGGGATGCGGGTCCCCCCGGGCTCCCTGGTCGCCGGCGTACCCGCCAAGGTGAAGCGGCAGCTGACCGATGAGGAGCGGGAGGGCATCGCCTTCAACGCGGCCGGCTACGTGGAACTGGCGAAGGCGCATCGAGAGGCGCACCGGAACTGACCGGGGCGGAACTGCCCCGAGTGGGACTGACCCGGGTGGAACAGACCTGGCGGAACCGACCGGGTGGAACCGCCCGCGCCGGAAGCGGCCCGGCGAAGGCGTCCCGGATCCGGCCGTCGGCGCCCCGGGCGTGAGCGACCGGTCTCAGTCGGCCGCCGACACCGCGTCCGGTTCGCGTGCCGGTGCCTGACGGTCGGCCTGTTCGGCGGCCTTCTTGGCCCGGTTCTTCAGCACGAGCATGGAGACCAGGCCGATCAGCACGGCCACCAGCAGCCCCAGCCACGAGAACCGCTTGAGCCATGCCTCGGCGACGACGCCCACGGAGTAGATGACGGCGGTGGTGCCGCCGGCCCAGACGATTCCGCCGAGCACGTTGGCGATCAGGAACTTCCAGTACGGCATGCGCAGGACGCCCGCCAGCGGCCCCGCGAAGATCCTCAGCAGTGCGACGAAGCGGCCGAAGAAGACCGCCCACATGCCCCACTTCTCGAAGGACCGCTCCGCCAGGGCGATCTGCGGCTCCCCGAAGTGCTTGGGGAACCTGCCGCCGAGCCATGCGAGCAGCGGGCGGCCGCCTCTGCGGCCGATGGCGTATCCGACCGAGTCGCCGATGATCGCGCCCGCCGAGGCGCAGGCACCGAGCACCACCGGGTCGATGTCGCCGTGCTGCGAGGCGAGGAGAGCCGAGCTCACGAGGATGATCTCGCCGGGCAGTGGGATACCCAGGCTCTCGAGCCCGATGACGACCCCCACCAGGAGGTAAACGCTGACCGCGGGTACGGTCTCCAGCCACTCCTGGACGTGCATCGCCGGTCCTTCCCGTCATGAGTCTGTCGCCGTGCACCGCAAAGGGTGCACGGCGGGCAGCCTACCGGTCCGGCGGGCGGGAGCGGCCTTCGCGGCCCCCGGGCAGGAGCGTGCGGGGGCGGTGCCCCGTCAGCGGTTCGGACGCAGGGTCCAGACCACGCTCATCTCGCTGGTCACGGCCCCGTCGGCACGCCGGATCTCGACGCTGACCGGGAATTCGGGCCGCTTGCCCTCGTCGAGCTCGGCCACGACGTCGGCCGCCGGGCGGCCCAGTACCGCGGTGGCGGTGAGATCGCCCATGGCGACCTTCTTGAACGCCATCTCCGTGGTCACGGGCAGCGGGACCGCCCGCGCCATCTGGTCTCCGAACGCGGCGACGACGATCGCGCCGCTCGCCGACTCCGCGAGGGTGAACATCGCTCCGGCGTGCGGCCCGCCGAGGTGGTTGTGATAGTCGGCCTGGTCAGGAAGTGAGAGGACAGCGCGCTCCGCGGTCGTCTCCAGATACGTGATGCCGAGGGTCCGGACCATCGGGACGCTCGCGGACAGCATGTCGCCGACTGTCGTCTCTTGAGTGCTCATGACGGTGACGTTACTAGCGAGTAGCAGGCTTTGGCCATCCCCTCTCAGGGGCGCCCGTAGCTAGGGACGCCCCTCCCCTCTATGGTTACTGGCCATGTGGCCAGGACAGCAGCCGCCCGGGGGCGAGCAGAACCCGCAGGACCAGAACCAGAATCCGTACCAGCAGCCGGGGTACCAACAGCCGAATCCCTATCAGCAGCCGGGATACCAGCAGCAGGGTCAGCCGGGCTACCAGCAGCCCAATCCGTACCAGCAGCCGACCGTTCCGCAGTACGCCGTTCCGGGTCAGCCCGGCGGCCCGCGGCCCGACGACAAGAGGAAGACGGCGATCGTCGCCGTCGTGGCCGCCACCGCGGTCGTCGTCGCGGCGGTGGTCACGGGTGTCGTGGTCATGAACAAGAAGAACGACGAGGGCGGGCCGACGGCCGACGGCAAGATGTCCGAGTCGCCTTCGGCGAAGCCGTCCGACACGGCCTCCTCCCCCGCGGCGAACCCGCGCGGCGGCGAGGACAGCGCGCCCACCGTGCCGGGCTGGAAGGTCGTGACCAACCCCAAGTGGGGCACCCAGTTCGACGTGCCCGGTGACTGGGAGGTCGCGGGCACCGGAGTGTTCTCCGGCTTCGAGGACGAGAAGAACCCCACGGGCCCGCCGGCCGTCGGCTTCTCCGCGCCCGCCCACTACAAGAGCAAGTGGTGCATCGACGACGCGGACAAGGACGGCACCAAGGAGGACACCGGCCTGGCCGGTGTCGGCACCAAGGGCGGCCAGGGCGCCAAGAGCACCGACGAGGCGGCGAAGAACGAGGCGGCCAACTGGGTCTGGGCCGCCTACGCGCAGGGGGACCCCAAGAACAAGGTCAAGATCGGCGAGCCCAAGCCGTACACGACCAAGTCGGGCCTCTCGGGGAGCGTAGCCACGGCCACCGCGACCGGGCTGGCGAACAAGGACAAGTGCGACACCGACGGCAAGTCGATCGCCTTCACGTTCAAGAACGCCAAGGACGAGTTCGCTTCCTGGATCCTCTACGCCAACGCCGGGGTCGACGACGAACTCCCGGACGCCACCATCCAGAAGATCCTCAGCACCGTACGCCTGGCGGAGGGCACCGCGAGCCCCTCCTGACCTCCGGCTCCAGGCACCCGCGGGCCCGCCCATTTGGCGGCAGGGGGTCGCGGCGGGGATAGTCCCTTGGTGACTTCCCCCGCCTCTTCCCCCGTTCCCGCGCGCCGCGCCCCGCGGGGAAACCGCAATTTCGGTCTGCTGACCGCCGCCGCGATCATCACGAGCCTCGGAACCAGCGGCGCTCTGATCGCGGCGGCGTTCGCGGTTCTGGAGTCGGGCGGCGACGCCGGCGACGTCGGTCTCGTCGCCGCCGCACGCACGGCGCCCCTGGTGCTGTTCCTGCTCATCGGCGGCGCCGTCGCGGACCGTATCCCGCGTCACCGGGTGATGGTGGCCGCCAACGCGCTGAACTGCGTCTCCCAGGCCGTGTTCGCCTGGCTGGTCCTCACCGGCTCCGCCGAGCTGTGGCACATGATGGTGCTGACGGCACTCTGCGGTACCGGCCAGGCGTTCTTCGGCCCGGCGTCCGAGGGCATGCTGATGTCCAGCGTCGACGGCGAGCACGCGGCGCGGGCCTTCGCCCTTTTCCGGATGGCGATGCACGGCGCGGCCATCGGCGGGGCGGCGCTCGGAGGCGCCATGATCGCGGCCATGGACCCGGGGTGGGTGCTGGCCGTCGACGCCGCGGCGTTCGCGGTCGCCGGTGTGCTGCGGGCCTTCCTGGACGTGAGCCACATCCCCGGGCGGGCCGCGGGCGGGGGGCTGCTCTCCGATCTGCGTGACGGCTGGCGGGAGGTCGCCGGACGCCCCTGGCTCTGGGCGATCGTGCTCCAGTTCAGCGTGGTGGTCGCCGTCGTGGGTGCGGCGGAGGCCGTCTACGGACCGCTGGTGGCGCGGGACCAGCTCGGCGGTGCCCGCCCCTGGGGGCTCGCACTCGCCGCGTTCGGCGTCGGCACGCTGGGCGGGGCGCTGCTGATGATGCGCTGGAGACCGCGACGGCTGCTGCTGGCCGGGACCCTCTGCGTGTTCCCGCTGGCGCTGCCCTCCGCGGGCCTCGCGATCCCCCTCCCGGTGGCCGGGCTCTGCGCGGTGATGTTCGTGACCGGCGTCTCCATCGAGGTGTTCGGGGTGTCCTGGATGACCGCGCTGCACCAGGAGATCCCGGAGGAGAAGCTGTCCCGGGTGTCCGCGTACGACTGGTTCGGGTCGGTCGCGATGGTGCCGCTGGCCACGGCGGCGGCCGGTCCGGTCGAGTCGCTCGTCGGCCGCAGCGAGGCGTTGTGGGGCTGCGCGGTGCTGATCGTGCTGGTGACGGCAGGCGTGCTGCTGGTTCCGGACGTACGGAATCTGAAGCGCCGCGGCACGGTCAAGGGCATCGGGTCGCCGGCCGCCGCCCCGGAATCAGCCGATGCTGAAAGCCCCGTCGGGCGGCTCGGGTGAGGCGACGGCCTCGCTGTCCCGCACCGGCCTCGCCCCGTTGAGGAGTCGCTTCAGCGACGCACCGTGCTCCACCCTCGCGGGGAAGGCGTCGGCTGCGCACAGCCGGGTCAGCGACGCGATGTCGAGCGGCGCCCGGGAGGCGAGCAGCACGGTGTTTCCGAAGCGCCGGCCGCGCAGGACGGCCGGTTCGGCGATGAGGGCGAGCTCGTCGAACACCTCCGCGAAGTTGGCCAGTTGCGAGCGGAGGAACGCGAAGGGGGCGCTGTCGGCCAGGTTGGCCGCGTAGATCCCGTCGGCCCGCAGGACGCGGGCGGCGGACCTGGCGTACTCCGCGGACGTCAGGTGGGCGGGCACGCGCGCGCCTCCGAAGACATCGGCGATCAGGAGGTCGGCGGAGTCCTGCGGCGCCTTTTCGAGCCAGGCCCGGGCATCGGCGGCGTGCACGGTGACGCCGGCTCCGTCGGGCAGCGGCAGGTGCTCGCCGACCATGGCGACGAGCCCGCCGTCCGCCTCGGCCACGTCCTGGCGTGAGCCGGGACGGGTCCGCGCCGCATAGCGCGGCAGCGTGAGCGCGCCGCCGCCGAGGTGCACGATGTCCAGCGGGACACCGGGGGCGGCGGCACGGTCGACGACGTGGCCGAGCCGGCGTACGTACTCGAATTCCAGGTGCGCCGGGTCGTCGAGGTCGACGTAGGACTGCGGGGCGCCGTCGACCGTGAGCAGCCACGCCCGGTCCCGGTCGACGTCGGGCAGCAGCCTGGCGGTGCCGTGGTCGGTGTCGCGGATGACGGGTATCGGCTCGTTCACTCCCCCATTGTGACGTGCGCGGGAGCGGCGGCTGCCCGCGTCCCCGGGGCGGGGACGCGGGCAGCCGCGGACGGGTCAGAGCAGTGCGGTGACCGTGCCGGCGCCCACCGTCCGGCCCCCTTCGCGGATCGCGAAGCCCAGACCGGACTCCAGCGGGACGTCACGGCCGAGCTCGACGGTCATGGTGACCGTCTCCCCCGGCCGCGCGACTGCCGCCTCGCCGAGGTCGACGTCCCCGACGACGTCGGCCGTACGGATGTAGAACTGCGGCCGGTATCCCGTGGTGACCGCTGTGGTCCGGCCCCCTTCCCGTGCCGACAGCACGTACACCTGCGCGGTGAAACGCCTGCTGGGCGTCACGCTGCCGGGCGCCGCCACCACGTGGCCGCGCCGGACCCGGTCGCGCTCCACCCCGCGCAGCAGGAGCGCGACGTTGTCGCCGGCCTCGGCGGACTCCATCGGCTTGCCGAAGGTCTCCAGTCCGGTCACGACCGTCTCGACGTCCGCGCCGAGCACCGACACACGGTCGCCCACGCGCACCGTGCCACGCTCCACGGCCCCGGTGACGACGGTGCCCCGGCCCGTGATCGTCAGCACGTTCTCCACGGACAGGAGGAACGGCGCGTCGGTGTAGCGGACCGGGATCGGCACGTACGTGTCGACGGCGTCCAGCAGGCCCTCGATGGACGCCGTCCAGCGCGGGTCGCCCTGCAACGCACCGAGGCCCGACACCCGCACGACCGGTACGGCGTCGCCGCCGTAGCCGTGCGCGGTGAGCAGTTCGCGTACCTCCAGCTCGACCAGGTCGGTGAGTTCGGGGTCGCCCGAGTCGGCCATAGTCAGCGCGACAACGATGTGGTCGACGCCGACCTGACGGGCCAGCAGGACGTGCTCCGCGGTCTGCGGCATGATGCCGTCGAGCGCGGACACCACGAGGATCGCCCCGTCGAGCTGCGCCGCTCCCGTCACCATGTTCTTGATGTAGTCGGCGTGACCGGGCATGTCCACGTGCGCGTAGTGCCGGGTGTCGGTCTCGTACTCGACGTGCGCGATGTTGATGGTGATGCCGCGCTGCGCCTCCTCGGGGGCCCGGTCGATCCGGTCGAACGGCACGAAGGTGCCGGTACCGCGGTCACTGAGGACCTTGGTGATCGCGGCGGTCAGGGTGGTCTTCCCGTGGTCGACGTGACCCATGGTGCCGATGTTGAGGTGCGGCTTGGTGCGCACGTATGCCGTCTTGGGCATGGCTCGTTCCTTGGTTTCGAAGCTGAGAGAGAAGACCCCAGGGCCCCGCCGACCCTCCCCTCACGGGGTCCGCCGGACTGTCGGGGGAGGGTCAGCTTCGGGCGCCGCCGAAGGGCGCCGGGGCAGCGCCGAACGCCGCGTCGAGTGCTGCTGCTGCGGTCGCGGCCGCAGGGCTCACGGCAGCCTTCGGCGTGTCCGCGACTGCGGACTGCGCTGTGGGGAAGGCGTACCGGAACATGCCCTGATCATGGCGGAGCGGCCGGGCGCCGTCGAATGGTTTTCCCGGCCGCCGGGACCGCGCTCCGGGACTCCTCAGCCGATGTTCTTGAGTGCCTCGCGTACGGAGAGCGGCGACAGCCGGTCCCGGGCACCGTCGACGAAGTCGCGTACGGCGTCCGGGGCCGTCTTGGCGTACTCCCGCAGGGCCCAGCCGATCGCCTTTCGGATGAAGAAGTCGGGGTGACCGGCGCGCAGCAGGCAGTAGCCGAAGAGCCGGCCGGTGTCGGTCCGCTCCCTGTAACGGAGTTGGTGCAGCAGCGCGGTCCGGCCGATCCAGACGCTGTCGTCCTCGATCCAGTCGTCCATCGCGGTCCGCAGTTCCGGTTCGGCCATGACGAGGGGCCCGGCCACGTGGGCCGCCAACACGTCGACGGTGTCCCACCAGGGGACCGTCGAGACGAGATGGCGCAGGACCGGGAGGAAGCCCGCCGAGCAGCGTGCGGAGTGGCGGCGCAGGAGGTCGGCGGCGAAGTACTGGTACTCGCGCTCCGGCAACTCCCAGCAGCGCAGGGCGATCGCGGTGAGATCGGTCTCGTCCGGCCTGTCCGTGCCCGCCAGGACGGTCCTGGACAGCTCCCTGCGTCGCGGGGCGGGGATGCCGAGGAAGGGTGCGACGTTCTTCATGTACGCGGCGGCCTGGGCTGCGCGTTCGGGATCGGCGGCCTCGGGATACACCCGGACGAGCCGGTACAGCACGGTGTCGGCGAGCGCGCTGGGCGGCACGACGGGGACGGGCTGGGCCGGGGTGCTCATGCCGTGCACATTACGGCGATCACACACCTGTTTCGGTTACGCTCCCCAGATGTTCGACCCCGTCCCCGCAACACGGCCCTCCGGCGGCCTGGCAGTGCGCTGTACGAGGGCGCTGCTCTCCCCCTGGTCCCGGTTCTCCCTCCTCGTGGCGGTCCTGCTCGGCGCCGCCACCACCATGGTGCTGTTCGAACCACAGAGACTGCTGGCCTCCGGCTGGCCGCCCCAACTCACCGGTTCCGCCGCCGCGATGCTGTTCGGTCTCGCGTACGGGGTGTGCACCGTGGCGTTCGTGCCACGCCCGCTGCTCAACCTCGCCGCCGGCGCCCTCTTCGGCGCCCAGGCGGGACTGGCGGCGGCGCTGGCGGGCACCGTCCTCGGTGCGGGGGTCTCCTTCCTGCTGGGCAGAGTGCTGGGGCAGGACGCGCTGCGCACCCTGCTGCGGGGCAAGTACCTCAAGGCCGCGGACGGACTGCTGAGCCGGCACGGCTTCCGGTCCATGCTGGCGCTGCGGCTCTTTCCCGGGGTGCCGTTCGCCGCGGCCAATTACTGCGCGGCGACCTCACGCATGGGATATCCGCCGTTCCTGCTGGCCACCGGGCTCGGTTCCATCCCCAACACGGCCGCGTACGTCATCGCGGGCAGCACCGCGTCGTCGCCGACCTCGCCGGTGTTCCTGGCGGCGATGGCCTTCATCGTGATCTCCGGCGCCGGCGCGGCCCTGGTCGCCTGGCGCAGGCGCCACCGGCTGGCCGTGGCGGCCGGGCCCTCCTGACGGGGCGGGCGGCGCGGCGAAGCCGGGGGCAGCGGGCAGCCCGTTCACCCGCAGGCGATACGCTGCGCGCATCCGACAGAGGATGTCCGGGACCGTGGTGTCCCGCCCCCTTTTCTGACCGCATACGCACACCGCCGACGGCTTTCGTGTCCGTCGGCCGTTGCATGAGCATCTCCGGGATGGCCAAAGCCCCATGAGCTGGTTCGAATCATTCGTCCTGGGCCTCGTTCAGGGACTGACCGAGTTCCTGCCGATCTCCTCCAGCGCGCATCTGCGGCTGACCGCGGCGTTCGCGGGCTGGCACGACCCGGGAGCGGCGTTCACCGCGATCACCCAGATCGGCACCGAGGCCGCGGTCCTCATCTACTTCCGCAAGGACATCGCGCGGATCGTCTCGGCCTGGTTCCGGTCGCTGACCAACTCCGCCATGCGCAGTGACCACGACGCCAAGATGGGCTGGCTGGTCATCGTCGGGTCGATTCCGATCGGTGTGCTGGGTGTGACCTTCAAGGACCAGATCGAGGGCCCGTTCCGTGATCTGCGTCTGATCGCCACGACCCTGATCGTGATGGGTGTGGTGCTCGGCGTCGCGGACCGCCTCGCCGCCCGCGACGAGACCGGGGGCAAGCACAGGGCGATCAAGGAGCGCAAGTCCCTGAAGGAACTGGGCGTCAGGGACGGCCTGATCTTCGGCTTCTGCCAGGCCCTGGCGCTGGTCCCGGGCGTCTCACGGTCAGGCGCGACGATCAGCGGTGGTCTGCTGATGGGCTACACCCGTGAGGCGGCGGCGCGCTACTCCTTCCTGCTGGCCGTTCCGGCGGTGCTCGCCTCGGGCGTGTTCGAGCTGAAGGACGCGGGCGAGGGCCACGTCTCCTGGGGCCCCACCATTTTTGCGACAATCATCGCTTTCGCGGTCGGATATGCCGTAATCGCATGGTTCATGAAGTTCATCACCACGAAGAGCTTCATGCCGTTCGTCATCTACCGCATCATCCTGGGCATCGTGCTGTTCGCCCTGATCGGCGCGGGTGCCCTGAGTCCGCACGCCGGTGAGTCGGCGGGCTGAGGCAGCTGTTCCGAGCGGTTCTCCCCAGCAGGCGGCCGGGTACGGCCGGGGCCCTCGTCCCCGGCGGTACCCGGCTGCGGCGTGTGGGGGCAAGCGGTGACCCGTACGGGGTGGCCCTCGGCATGTCGGCGCGCTCCCGCGGGCGGCCGCAGCAGGATCGGTGTCCGCGGCGGCTGTTCCGGCGCCGCCGCGCGTTCACGATACCGAGGAGCAGCCCGTGTCCCAGCAGGAGAACATCGCCGTACAGACCGCGTTCGGAGAGGCGGTCAGCACGGGGAACCTCGACGCCCTCACCGATCTGGTCGCTCCGGGAGCGGTGGACCACGACCCTGCGCCCGGTCAGGGCCCCGGCCCGGAGGGCTACCAGAGCATGTTCCGCGATCTGAGGCTCGCGTTCCCGGATCTGCGGGTCGAGGTCGAGCATCTGGTGGCCACCGACGACGAACTCGCCTTCGCCTACACCATCAAGGGCACACACCGGGGCGAACTGCTCGGCCACGCGCCGACGGGGAAGGCGGTCGCCTACCGGGGCATGCAGATCAGCCGCTTCGAGAACGGCAAGCTCGTGGAGCGCTGGGGAAGCAGTGACGAACTCGGCATGATGCGGCAGCTCGGCCTCGTCTGACGCGGACGGAGGCGGCGCGGGGCGGGGCCGCCACCTGCGAAGACGGAGGGATGCCCTGCCCCGGGCCCCCTGCCCGGCACGGCCCGCCGGCCGACGTCGCGAGGGCCCGGGCGCCGGTCGCGTGACCGCAGGATCCACGGCGATTCAGGAGTACGCCCTGCGCGGCCGGTCGGATTGTCGGCCCACGCCCTTAGAATCGACGTATGCCCACCCCCTACACCGAGCCGACACCGGTCCGCTCGCTCGCCGAGCTGAACGCGCAGATCCGCACGCTCGTGGACGGTGGCCTGAGTACTCTGGAGGCCCGTCAGGAGTACGAGCGGCTGCTCGTCGAGTGGGGATCGGCCGTGCAGCAGGGCGCCGCCGAAGCGGCGTGACCGGCGGCTCCGGCGTGTCTCCAGGAGCCGCTCCGTCTGCGGACGCCCGGACCGGGTGCCCGCAGGCGGCGAACGACATACGAGGAGTTGCGGACATGCCCGGTCGCCCGAGCGCGCGTTGACATCCCGGCCGTCACCGGCCCGTCATCGCGTGCTGCCCCCGAAGTAGCGGCACAGCGAGCCTTCTTGAGCCCGGAGCAGGGGCACACCTGTGGTGTGCCCCGCCGCGGGCAACCTCGTCCGCAACCCGAGGGGTCCGCGTGCCGCCCGCTTCCTTCCCCGATTCCGATTCCGGCCTGCCCGGCGCGTCGAAGCTCCGGCGGGACCGTGACTTCCGCCGGCTGTGGTGGGGGCAGACGGCCTCCCAGCTCGGCGAACACGCGACACTCGTGATCCTGCCGCTCTACGCCGTCCTCACGCTCGGCGTCGATCCCGGCAGGCTCGGTGTCCTGCGCGCCGTCGGCCAGGCGCCGGTCCTGCTCCTCACGCTCTTCGTGGGCGCCTGGGTGGACGGTTGGCGGAGCCGCACGGTGATGGTGCTGGCGGACGGCGGCCGGGCGCTCGTCCTGGGCGCGACCGCTCTGATCGCACTGTTCGGACGGTTCGGCCCGGCCACGCTGTGCGTGGCCGTCCTCGCCGTCGGGGCTCTGTCCGTCCTCTTCGACGTCGCCTACCAGGCGTCCCTCGTGCGTCTGGTCCGACGCGACCAGTGGGTGCGGGGCAACAGCGCGCTCGAGGGCAGCCGTTCGGCGGCCCAGGTCGGCGGTCCCGCGCTCGGCGGCGCCCTGGTCTCCCTGCTCTCCGCGCCCTTCGCGGTGGCGTCCGGCGCCCTGTTCTTCGCGCTCTCGTGCGTGTCGATCCGCCGGATCCGCCGGGCCGAACGGCTCCCTGAGCGCCCGGAACGGCAGCCCCCGGTACGGCGGCGGATCCGCGAGGGCCTTCGTCTCGTCCTGGGCGACGCCTCGTTGCGCGCCGTGTGCCTGGCGTCGGCCGTCTTCCAGTTCTCCTTCGCCGCGCTGATGACGGTCCATCTGCTGTTCCTGCCACGGGAACTGCACCTGTCGGGCACAGCCGTGGGCCTGGTACTCGCGGCGTCGGGGCCGGGTGCGCTCCTGGGCTCCCTGCTGGCCGCCGACCTGCCGAAGCGGTTCGGTTACGGCGCGGTACTCGTATGCGCCGCGGCGATCGGCGACGGCGCGTTCCTGTGCGTACCCGCGCTGCGCGGCTCCTCCGCGGTGACCCTTCCCGTCCTCATGGCCGTCGGCTTCGTGTTCGGGGCGGGAGGGCAGGTGGTGAACGTGGCGGTCATGGCCGTCCGGCAGAGTGTCACGCCGGAGGGGATGCAGGCCCGCGCGGCTGCGACGATCACCTTCGCCGGCATGGGGCTGACGCCCTTGGGTTCCGTGCTGGGCGGGGTCCTCGCCCAGGAGTGGGGGCTGCGCACCGGTCTCCTGGTGACGGCCGCCGGCATGCTGCTGTCCCCGGCGGTGATCGCCCTGTCCCCGCTGGCCCGCCTGGGACGGGCGCTTCCCGCCGTGGCCGCCGGGCAACCCTCCGGCCGGTGCGCGGATCCCGGGACCGGCGGCGTCCCCAGCCCGGCCGCCGAGTGAGGGGACGCGCCGGCGGTGGTCCACTCGGGCCGCTGCTGAGCGTGCACGTCAGGCCACCGCGGCGCCGACGGCCGTCGCCCGTCGCGTGGTTCCGGTCCGGTCGGGGCGCTGCAGGACTCTTGGCGTGCCGCCCCCACTGGCCGAGACTTGGGCGATGACACAGCGCGTGGCTCTCGCGACGGTGATGGACCGGCTCTCCATCGACTCGGTGATCAGCGAATACGCCGCCGCGGTGGACGGCGGCGCGTGGGAGGCGTACCGCGCCCTGTTCACGCCGGACGGCCGCGTCGACCACCGGGGTGCGGGCGGGCGGGAAGGGCCGGTGGGCGAGGCGGTGCACTGGCTGGAGGACACCTTGCGGCTCGTCCCCGTCCGTCAGCACCTGATCGTCAACCGGCGCTTGGACCTCCAGGACCTGGGCGGATACCCGGGCGACCTCGCGCGTGTGCGGGCGGACTACCTCAGCCCGCGTGGAGGCGGGGGGACGGGGACGGCGGCGCCGACGACGATGTCCGGCGGCCGGTACGTCTTCGATCTTCGGCGCACGGACCCGGGCTGGCGGATACACAAGGTCACGATGGAAGAGACGTGGCGGCATGGCCCCGGGGCCGCCGCCACCGCCTGATCACCCCGTCACGTCCGGCTCGGACCGGCCGGCGCCGGGGCGTTCCCCCTGTGCGCTCCTGATCTTCTGGCGCACACTGGGATCAGGCGGAGGACCGGCGAGGAGGACAGGGCATGCCGATGCGGGGCACGCGGCTTCCGGATGCGACGGCCGACGGGGACGTGCGGCCGCACGTACGTCTGCTGCGCTCGCGCGTCGGACGGGGAGCCGTCGCACTGTGCGCCGGTGCGCTCCCCGCCCTGGCCTTCCCTGCTCCGTCCCTCTGGTGGTTCGCGTACGTCGCGCTCGTGCCGTGGATGCTGCTGATCCGGTCGGCGGGCACGGGCCGGAGGGCCGCCCTCGACGGCTGGCTCGGCGGGGTGGGCTTCGTCATCGCCGTCCACCACTGGCTGATGCCGAGCCTGCACGTGTTCATCGTGGTGCTCGCCGCCCTCCTCGGGCTGCTGTGGGCTCCCTGGGGGGTTCTGGTGGCCCGGCTGCTCGGCGGACCGCCGTCCGTGCGCAGGTCCTTCGCCGCGGTCGTCGTGGTGCCGTCCGGCTGGCTGATGATCGAACTGGTCCGCTCGTGGGAGGGGCTCGGCGGGCCGTGGGGCCTCCTGGGGGCCAGCCAGTGGAACGTCCCGTTCGCCCTCAGCACCGCGTCGGTGGGCGGCGTGTGGCTGGTCAGCCTCGGTGTGGTCGCCGCGAACACGGCCGTCGCGCTGCTGGTCGCCGTGCCCTCGGCCCGGCGGACGGCCGCCGTGTGCGTCGCCGTGGGTGCGTTGGGTGTGGGAGCGACGGCCCTGTGGGCACCGCGGCCCGAGGAGAAGGGCACGGTCCGTATCGCCGTCGTGCAGCCGGGGGTCGTCGACGGCCCCGGCAGCATCGGGCAGCGCTTCACACGCAGCGAGGAGCTGACCCGGAGCCTCGCGGGCCGGGACGTGGACCTCGTGGTGTGGGGCGAGAGCAGCGTGGCGGTGGACCTCTCACGGCATCCGGAGACGGCGGACCGCGTCACCGCCCTGTCGCGTCAGGTCGGCGCGGACATCCTGGTCAACATGGACGCCCGGCGCACGGATGGCCCCGAGCGCACCGGAATCTTCAAGTCGGCGGTGCTGGTGGGCCCTGACGGTCCGACCGGGGACCGGTACGACAAGATGCGCCTGGTGCCGTTCGGCGAGTACGTCCCGGCCCGCTCCCTCCTGGGCTGGGCGACCTCGGTGGGCAAGGCCGCCGGCGAGGACCGGCTGCGCGGCACCGCCCCCGTGGTGATGGACCTGCCGGACGGGCTCCGGGTGGGGCCGCTGGTGTGCTTCGAGACCGCGTTCCCCGACATGAGCAGGCGGCTCGTGGAGGACGGCGCCGAGGTGCTCGTCGCCCAGTCCTCGACCTCGACGTTCCAGCACAGCTGGGCTCCCGAGCAGCACGCCTCGCTGGGAGCACTGCGCGCGGCGGAGACGGGCCGTCCGATGGTGCACGCCACGCTCACCGGGGTGAGCGCCGTGTACGGCCCGCGGGGTGAGCGGGTGGGCGCCCCGCTCGGTACGGACGCGAGCGAGGCGGCCGTGTTCGACGTGCCGCTCGCCCAGGGCACCACGCTCTTCGTCCGGCTGGGCGCCTGGCCCGTGTACGGCGCGCTGGCCGTGCTGGCCGTGTTCTTCGGCGTACTCGGGCTGCGGTTCCTCAGGAAGCCTGCTCCAGCGCGTCCAGGACCACCCGTTCGCACAGCCGGTGGGTCTCCAGAGCGTCCTGCGCACTGAGCACCTCGCCGGCCCGCACCGCGTCCAGGAAGGACAGGACGCACTGCTCGATGCCGCGCTGACGGGCGACCGGCACCCAGTCGCCGCGGCGCCGCAGGGTCGGCTGGCCCTTGTGGTCGACGACGTCGGCGAGGTTGAGCACCTGCCGCTTGGAGTCCTGGCCGGAGACCTCGAGGATCTCCTCGGTCGACCCGTTGAGCCGGTTCATCATCCCGATGGCGGTGAATCCGTCGCCGGACAGCTGCAGCACCACGTGGTGCATCAGCCCGTCGACGATCCGCGCCCGCACGACGACGCCCGTCACGGGGCCCGGAGCCAGGAAGCGAAGGGTGTCGACGACGTGGATGAAGTCGTCGAGCACCAGGGTGCGCGGATCCTCGGGCAGCCCCACCCGGTTCTTCTGCAGGAGGATCAGCTCACGCGGGTGCTCGGCGCACTGGGCGTAGGACGGGGCGAGCCTGCGGTTGAAGCCGACGGCGAGCGTGACACCGCGCTCCTCGGCCAAGGCCACCAGCCTCTCGGAGTCGGCGAGTTCGTACGCCAGCGGCTTGTCGACGTAGGTGGGGACGCCCGCGGCCAGGAGGCGCTCGACGATCTCCGCGTGCGCCGCGGTCGACGCGTGCACGAAGGCCGCGTCCAGCCCATGCTCCAGGAGTGCGCCGAGGTCCTCGTGGCACCGCTCGTCCGGGATGCGGTGTGCGGCGGCGACGTCCGCCAGCGTGGCCGGGGTGCGGGTCTGCAGATGCAGTTCGACGCCGGGCAGGGCTGTCAGTACCGGCAGGTACGCCTTCCTCGCGATGTCTCCGAGCCCGATGCAGCCGACCTTCACGAGGTTCTCCCTGTCGCCTTGACCAGGTTCCCGTCACGGCCGCGTCGTCCGCCCGTCCCTGGTCCCGGCAGCATACGTGCGCTGCGGAGGCCGCCAGTCGGCGATCCCGTCGAACGTCCGGAGGACCAGCCCGGGACCCAGCCTGGAGACCGCGGACATCAGTCCGTCGCGGAGGGCGACGGCGGGCCTGCCGGAGAGCCCCGTCAGCCGGGACACCTGCGCCGCCTTGCGCACGATGGCGGTCGTACGCGGCACCCTGGCCGCGCTGTAGGCCGCGAGGCCCGCGCCCAGGTCGCCGTCCGGTGCCGCGTGGTGGGCCAGCACGACGGCGTCCTCGATGGCCTGGTTACCCCCCTGTCCGAGGAAGGGCACCATGGCGTGCGCCGAGTCGCCGACGAGGACGGCGCGGCCCCGGTGGAAGGCCGGCAGCGGATCCGCCAGGTGGTGGACGTCGTGGCGCAGCACATCGCCGGGCCCGACGGAGGCGATGATGCCGGGGATGGGGTCGTGCCAGTCGCCGTACCTGCGGAGCAGTTCCGCCTTCTCGTCGTCGGGGGCCCGCCCTCCGGCGGGGACGGCGGCCGCGGCGTAGGCGTAGATCCGCCCGTCCTTCATGGGGTGGCTGCCCCACAGCGCGCCACGCCCCCACGTCTCGTGCGAGGCGAAGGGCCGGCCGGGCCTGGGGGCGATGACGCGCCAGGTGGTGAATCCGCTGTACGAGGGCCCCGGATGGCTCGGGAAGAGCGTGCCGCGCACCACCGAGCCGATTCCGTCGGCTCCGACCACGAGATCGGCCTCCAGGTCGCCCCCGGACGTCCTGACGACGGCACGCCTCCCGTCCGTGCGGCCGGCAGAGACGAGCTCGGCCGTCGTGGCCGTGTGCACGGCGGACTCGGGGAGCCGGGCTCGGAGCAGACCGATGAGGGCGGACCGGTGGAGCAGGACCAGCGGGCCGCCGAAACGCTCGGCGGCCGCGGCGCTGTCCGTGCGGGCGAGCCAGCGCCCGGACGGAGTGCGCATCCCTCCGTCGCCCTGCCAGGCGGCGAGGGATCTGACCTCGTCGCCGAGGCCGATGACGTCCAGTGCGCGCTGGGAGTTGGGGGCGAGGCTGATGCCGGCCCCGACGGGTTCCAGAGAGGGGGCGCGTTCGAGGACGGTGACCTGCCAGCCGCTCCGGTGCAGAGCCGCCGCGGCGGCCAGACCTCCGATGCCGCTTCCGACGACCACCGCTCTGGACGTCCCCATGACCGAACCTCCCGCTCACTACACCTGTAGTAACAACCTCAAGGTACTACAGGTGTAGTGACGGCGGTAGATTGGCCCCATGCCCCCACGCTCCGCTTCCGCAGGCACCACCCGCCCTTCCGGGCCCTCCCGCGCCGACCTGATCGCCGACGCCGCGCTGGCCCTGCTCGCGGAGCGCGGAATGAGGGGCCTCACCCACCGGGCCGTGGACGAGCGGGCCGGGCTCCCCCAGGGATCCACGTCGAATCAGGCGCGCACCCGGGAGGCGCTGCTGGAGGCGGCCGTGCGCCGGCTCGCGGAGCTCGAAGCCAGGGTGCTCGACCCCGGGGAACTGAGCGCGGACGGTGGCCCCGACCGCATGGCGGCGGGACTCGCACACGCGCTGCACCGCTACCTGACCGGCGGCACCGCCCTGCTGGTGTGCCGCTACGAGCTGGCCCTGGAGGCCACCAGGCGGCCCGCGCTGCGGGAGTTCTACGACGAGGCGGGCAGACGGTTCCGCGAACCTCTGGTCGCCCTGATGGCCGCCGCCGGGTCGAGTGAACCGGAACGCCACGCCCTGTCCGTCGTGGCCTGGGCCGAGGGGATGATGTTCGCCTGCGCGGCCGGGTCGTACCACCGGGCCGTGCCGACGGAGGCCCAACTGGCCGTCGGCTGCGGCGAACTGCTGCGGGGAATGCTGGTGACCGGTCCCGCGTGAATCCGCATGGGACCGGTCCTGCGCGAATCCGCGCGGCGACACCGGCCCCGCGTGAATCCGCCCGTCACAACGGCCACGCCGACCTCGTAGGCGAACCGATCGACCGCGCCGCCGGGCAGTGACGTCCGGGCCCGCGGGCGGGGTCCGTCACTCCCCCACGGGCGTCCCCCGCATCCGCCGCTCCAGGCGGCCGATCGCCGCGCGGACCGCGTCGCCGTAACCGTCGTCCTCCAGCACGCCGACGGCGTCCCAGGCCAGGTCCAGATGGGTCCGCGCAGCCTCGAAGCGCTGGAGCTTCAGGTAGTCCGCGGCCAGGTTGAGGTGCAGGGAGGGAAGGAACGTCCGGACCGCCGACGCGTCCCGGCGCTGCTGGGGCGCGCCCGTCCCGTCACCTTTGCCGGCCGCTTCTCCTGCGGCTCCGTCCGCCATGCCCTCGGCTGCGGTCAGCGCCCTCAGGTCCCAGGCGAGCTCGTCGCCGGGATCGTCCTGCGTGTCGGCCATGTAGTGGGCGAGCGTGCAGCGGTGCAGGGCGTCCCCGCACTCCCCGAGCTCCGACCAGAGGGTGCCGAAGCGGTTGCGTGCCTCTTCCCTGTCCCCCGCGTGAAGCAGCATGATCGCCTGGCCGATCCTGGTCATGACGGGGTCCGCCCGCACGTCCCGCTGCTCCACGTCAGAGGTCTCCCTGGTCGGCGTCCGGCCTGTTCCGGTCGGTCGAACGCTAACCGCAGCCGTGCGCAATAGCGCTCAGGCGCGGGCCCGAGCCGTCGGCCGGGTCGCCTGAAGGCCCAGGTCAGGGATGCGCCAGTCGATGGGCTCGTGCCCCTGGGCGGCCACGGCCTCGTCGATCTGCGTGAAGGGACGGGAACCGAACCACTTCTTGGCCGAGAGCGGCGAGGGGTGCGCACCCTTCACCACCACATGGCGCTCCTGGTCGATCAGGGGGATCTTCTTCTGCGCGTAGTTGCCCCAGAGGACGAAGACCGCCGGGTCGGGCCGCTCGGCCACCGCCCGGATCACGGCGTCGGTGAACTTCTCCCAGCCCTTGGCCTTGTGCGAGTTCGCCTCGCCGGCGCGGACCGTCAGCACCGCGTTGAGCAGGAGCACGCCCTGCTCGGCCCACGGCATGAGATAGCCGTTGTCCGGGATCGGCAGGCCGAGCTCGTCGTTCATCTCCTTGTAGATGTTGCGGAGCGAGGGGGGTGTCCTGACGCCCGGCCGCACCGAGAAGCACAGCCCGTGCCCCTGGCCCTCGCCGTGGTAGGGGTCCTGCCCGAGGACCAGCACCTTGACCCGGTCGTACGGTGTGGCCTCGAGCGCGGCGAAGACCTGATCCCGCGGCGGGTACACCGGCCCGGCGGCCCGCTCCTCCTCGACGAAGTCCATGAGCTCCTTGAAGTAGGGCTTCTGCAGCTCTTCGCCGAGGACGCCGCGCCAGGACTCGGGCAGCAGGTCGGTGTCGGTCACGTCCACAACCTCCGGTAAGCAATCGGTTCTTGACCACAGAACCTACCGGGCACCACTGACAGCGCCCCTCCGAGCCCGCTTCCGCCCGGTCACCAGCTGGTCTTGCGGTACAGCTCCCACATCTGCATGACGGTCTGCGGGTCGAGCGCCCGCTCGCCGCCGCCGATGTCCTCGCCCGCCGCGACGTAGAGCTTGCCCTGCCACAGCGGGAGCAGCCGGACGTCCTCCACGAGGATCTCCTGTGCCCGCTTGAACTGCTGGGAGACGGAACCGCGGTTGCTCTCCTTTCGGGAGGACGGCAGCAGTTCCCGAGTGATCTCGTCGGTGACGTAGGGGGTTCCGGTGACGCTGTCCTGTCCCACGAACGGGGCGATGAAGTTGTCCGGGTCCGGGAAGTCGGGGAACCAGCCCCGCCCGAAGACCGGGTAGTCGCCCTTGTTGAAGCCCTCCTGGAAGGTCGTCCAGGGCGCGCTCCTCAGCTTGATCCGGAACAGGCCGGACGCTTCGAGCTGCCGCTTGAGCTCGGCGAACTCGGGGGCGGTCGAGGAGCCGTAGCGGTCCGTGGTGAACCACAGGGTCAGCTCGACCGGCTCGGTGATGCCGGCGTCGGTGAGGATCTTCTCGGCCTTGGCCGGGTCCGGGTCGCCGAAGGAGTCGAAGAAGCTGGTGGTGTGACCGGCGATCCCCTTGGGGACCATGGAGTAGAGCGGTTCCGCGGTGCCCCGGTAGACCTTGGCGACGAGGGCGTCGCGGTCCACGAGCTGCGCGATCGCGCGCCTGACGGGAAGCTCCCCGACAGCCGGGTCCTTGGGGTTGAACACCAGGAAGCGGATGTCGGCGCCGACCGTCTCGACGATCTGGAGACCGTCGTTGTCCTTCTTGTTGTCCTCGAGGCCGACGACCTCCTCGGCGGTCAGGCCGCGGTAGGTGGCGTCGATCTCCTTGTCCTTCAGGGCCTCCACCATGGGGGCGGAGTCCTTGAAGTAGCGGATCGTGACAGCGGTGTTCTTGCGGTCGGCGAAGCCCTTGTAGCCGGGGTTCTTCGTCAGCTCGGCCCTGTTGCCCGGCTCGTACGACTCCAGGACGTACGGCCCCGATCCGGTGACCTTCCCGTCGTCGCGGATCCTGTCGGCGGGGTAGTCGCCGGGCGCGACGAGCGACATCGCGGGAGTCGCGAGGATGAAGGGGAAGGTAGCGTCCGCCTTGCCGAGGTGGAAGACGACCGTCTCGTCGCCCTGGGCCTCCACCCGGTCGAGCGAACCGAGCAGGCCCGCCGGGCCACCCTTGACCTTGATCTTTTTGATACGATCGATCGAGTACTTGACGGCGTTCGCGTCGACCTTCTCACCGTTGGAGAATTTCAGGCCGGGCTTCAGGGTGCAGCTGTAGGCCATGCTCGTGGAATCGGTGAACCCGCACGACTCCGCGGCGTCCGGCTCGGGGCTGGTGCTGCCGGTCGGGAAGCTGACCAGGGTCTGGAAGACGTTCCTCATCAGTTCCCAGGAACCGTCCCAGGCGGCCGCCGGATCGAGGGTCGAGGGCGAGCTCGTCGTCCCGACGGATATCTGCTGGTCCGTCTCGGAAGCGCTGTCCGACAACAGGCCGCAACCGGCGAGGACGGACAGGGAAGCGAAAGCCGCAGCGGCCTGCAGACTGGCCCGGTAGAACACGCGCACGCTCCTCGATCGGCCTTTGGGTCGGCAGACCATACCGCAGCGCCCCGCCGGATCAATCCGTTGGCCCGGCGGGGCACTTGAGTCAATCAGGGCCAAACCGGCCCAGGCTTCCCTCAGGCGACGCCGGCATTCAGGAAAATGCCGCCGTCGACCACGAGCGTCTGGCCCGTGACCCAGTCGGACTGCGCGGACGTGAGGAACGCGGCGGCCCCGCCGATGTCCTCGGGCACACCGAGCCGGCCGAGCGGGTAGGCGGCCGCCGCCTCCGCCTCACGGCCCTCGTAGAGGGCTTGGGCGAACTTGGTCTTCACCACGGCCGGGGCGATCGCGTTGACCCGTACGACCGGGGCGAACTCGTGCGCCAGCTGGAGGGTCAGGTTGACCATGGCCGCCTTGCTCATCCCGTAGGCGCCGATGAACGGCGACGCCGAGACACCGGCGACGGAGGCGATGTTGACGATGGCGCCGCCCTTGTCCTTCTGCCAGGCCTTCCACGTCTGCTGGGCGAACCCGAGGGCCGAGATCACGTTCGTCTCGTAGACCTTGCGCGCCACGTCGAGGTCGAGCTCGGCCATCGGCCCGAACACGGGGTTCGTTCCGGCGTTGTTGACCAGGAAGTCGACCCGGCCGAACGCCTCCATGGCACGCTCGACGGCCGCCACCTGGTGAGCCTCGTCGTGAGCCTTGCCGGCCACGCCCACCGCCCGGTCGGCGCCGAGCCTCTCGACGGCCTCCTTCAGCGCGTCCTCGCCGCGTCCGGTGATGACGACCCGGTCACCCCGGGCGACGAACGCCTCGGCGACGCCGTAGCCGATGCCCCGGCTCGCGCCCGTGATGAGCGCGACCTTGCCACTGTCCTGCACAGTCATGGTGTCCGTTGCCCTTCCGGGATCAGTTGAGCGGTCCGCCGGCGACGTACATGACCTGTCCGGACACGAAGCCCGCGGCGTCACCCGTGAAGAACGCGATGGCGTTGGCGATGTCCTCGGGGTGCCCGACGCGCTGGACGGGGATCTGGGTGGCGGCGGCTGCCTGGAACTCCTCGAAGCCCATGCCGACCCGGGCGGCGGTCTGCGCGGTCATCTCGGTGACGATGAAGCCGGGCGCCACGGCGTTGGCGGTGACGCCGAACTTGCCGAGCTCCTTGGCGAGCGTCTTGGTGAAGCCCTGGAGGCCGGCCTTGACCGCGGAGTAGTTGGCCTGGCCGCGGTTGCCCAGCGCGGACGAGGAGGACAACGAGACGATCCGGCCGAACTTGGCCTCCACCATGTGCGCCTGGACGGCCTTCGCCATCAGGAACGCGCCCTTGAGGTGGACGTTCATGACGAGGTCCCAGTCGGACTCGCTCATCTTGAAGAGCAGGTTGTCGCGGAGCACACCCGCGTTGTTCACCAGGATGGTCGGAGCGCCGAGCTCGGCGGCCACGCGCGCGACGGCGGCCTCCACCTGCGCGCTGTCCGACACATCGCAGCCGACGGCGAGGGCCTTGCCCCCGGCCTCGGTGATCTTCTCGACCGTGTCCTTGCACGCGGCCTCGTCGAGGTCGAGTACGGCGACGGCACGGCCCTCGGCCGCCAGGCGTACGGCGGTGGCGGCGCCGATGCCCCGCGCCGCTCCCGTCACGATGGCGACGCGCTGCTCGGTGGTGGACATGCTTGGTTCTCCTCGCCCTTGGATCGCGGCTCAGCGGACGTCAGGAAGTTCCCGATAACTGAGCAACCGCTTAGTACCTTCAGCAGACGAGACGCTAGAAGCCCCGGCACCCGGTGTCAACGGCACACGGGGGCACGGGCGCATGTCACACCGGACTGCACTCCCGCCGGCCGCGCACCAAGCGCCGCCCCGCACCCCGCGTCAACGGACCAGCAGATCGAGCAGCCGCTCCACCTCGGCCGCCGGGTCCGTGGTCAGACCGCTGTGCACGACACCCGGCTGGACGACCGTGGAGCGTGGTGCGATGAGCCAGCGGAAGCGGCGTCCGGCGTCGTCCTCGGCGGCCTGACCTGCGGCTCGGCCGCCTCCGCAGACCCCTTCCACCGCGCGCAGGGCGGCTCGCACGCCGACCACGTCGGCCTGCGGGTCCAGGGCCCTGAGCTTGCTCTCGTCCAGGAGGGTCCGCGCCGCCACGAAGGACTTGGCACGGCAGTACACCAGTACCCCCGCGTTGAAGCACTCGCCGCGCTCGACGCGTGGGACGACCCGCAGGACCGCGTACTCGAAGACATCGCGCTGACTCATCGGCCGCCGTCCTTGCTGTCGCGTCCTGCGGCCGCCTGAGCGTCGCGGTCCTTCTTCGTGGGATGCGGCCAGGGGGCCGCGTGCTCGGTGAGCCAGCCGGGGGCCCGCGAGGGCTGCACCGGGGTCGGCTCCCCCACGGTGATCCGCTCGTGGATGCCGGCGGCGCGGGCCAGCAGGGGCTCCGCATAGGCGCGCCGCAGCTCGTCCGTCGTCCCGAAGCCGGGCTCGCCGGCCAGCCATTCGTCGGGGACCTGGGCGATCACCTCGGTGAGCAGCCCTTCCGTGACGAGGGGCGCGAGTTCGGCGGCGGCGGACGCGATGTCAGGGGAGAAGGCGGCCAGGACGTGGTCGGAGGCGTTGTACGGCTTGGCCGCGGAGGCCTGCGCGCCCGGCCAGTTGTGGTGCCAGATCATGGTGGCGCCGTGGTCGATGAGCCACACGTCGCCGTGCCAGACGAGCATGTTCGGGTTGCGCCACGAGCGGTCGACGTTGTTGATCAGTGCGTCGAACCAGACGATGCGCCCGGCTTCGACCGGGTCCACCTCGTAGGCGAGCGGGTCGAAACCCAGTGAGCCCGGGAGGTAGTCCATCCCGAGGTTGAGGCCGCCACTGGCCTTGAGGAGCTCCTGCACCTCCTGGTCCGGCTCCGCGAGCCCGATGACGGGGTCGAGCTGGATGGTCACCAGCTCGGGCACACGCAGCCCCAGCCGCCTGCCGAGCTCCCCGCAGATGACCTCGGCGACGAGGGTCTTGCGGCCCTGGCCCGCTCCGGTGAACTTCATGACGTACGTGCCCAGGTCGTCGGCCTCGACGATCCCGGGGAGCGATCCACCCTCACGCAAAGGCGTGACATAGCGGGTCGCTACTACCTCTTTCAACACTTTCCCAGGCCACCCATCTCTTCAGCCTTACAATCCATGGACGACTTCTGCGGAGCGTTGAGGCAGGAATCACGGGTCAACCGCGCTGGGGAGAATCTGGGGAGTTTCGGCCGGCGAGCCGGTCCCCCCGCTCCCCAAGCAGACCGTCGATGGTGCCGCGCCCCTTGCTGCCAGCTTCCCGCATGAAGTGAGCATAGTAACCGAGGGTGATCGCCGGCGAGGAGTACGGGGCGGGATGACGCCGGCCTCGGCCAAGGCGGGCTTACAGGTGCAGGTGTTCACCACGCTCGCCGGTGGGCGGTCCGTCGACGCAGGGCCGGCAGCCTCCCCTTCCACCACTACTGACACGTAGTGTCCGGATGCCACTCCGTTGCGATCGCATACACATGGCGCACCGGGCAGCCGGGATGCACCGTTACTACCTCTTGGGAAGTTCCTGAAGGAGCGCCACATGCCATAGCGACACGGCGAAGTCGTTCTGCTTGCACCACTCCACAGCGATGCCGAGAGGGACGCCATGCTCGTTTCTCAACTGCAGTAACGCGTGGGCACGCTCGGCAGGACGTTGAGAAGGAATCACTCGGCTGCGGAGAAGGGTCGGTGCTCTGGCGAGCAGGTACGCGAAGCGCTCTCGCTCCTCACGCACGAGGGCGGACATCGCACCGGTGAGCGATGCGAGACCCAAGGTGGTGCGCACGGAGCCGTCCGCCACTTGCATGAGGCTGTCGAGGTGGATCAACGGCACACCCGTGAGGGCCAGTTCGGTTCCCACGCTTCTCAGTAACCGGCGCACCACATAAGCGGTGCCGCGAGGGCCGGGCTCGAAGCCGGATCTGATCAGCAGTGCGGCGGTGAACAGGCGATCGACGACGAGCCGGACACGTTGGGCTCGCGCCGCCTGACCGCCCTTCGCCGGCAACGCGTCACGAACACTTTGCACGAGAGCCTCGCAGCGATGGACACCGTACGGCTCACGCGTGCCCTGCACGGCACCGAGAAGTTCGCTTTCCAGAACGGCGATCTCCAGCAAGGAGCGCGGCTGGGATCGTGGATTGAAACGCAAATGCGCCAGCACGCGGTAGCGGCCGCATCGGCATCCCGGGCGGCAGTTGCTGCCGCACGGAGGGCCGACCGGGAACTCGATGCTCATGTGTGGACCGTCGGCCAGCAAGGCGCTGCGCATCATTGCCGCAGTGTTCCCACCGGAACCGATTCGACGGGCATCGATATCAAGGTCCCCGAGCGCTCCGAGCAGGGACTCCGCGCCCGCGGGTGATGACGACACGACGAAGGCAAGTCCGTCGGAGTCCACTCCCGCGCTGGCGAGCGCCATGGCTACATCCCCGACCGGCACGTGGAGGGGGCGCGGTCCTGCCCAGAGAGCACTCAGCACGCGCTGCGCCGTGGGGGTCATGGCTGTTGGAACAGCGTCCCAGTGACGGAACGTAATGGACCAGCGCACCGCTTGAACGCCTCCTCGCGCGCGTGACAGCGGGGCGAGGAGTGGATCGATCCAGGAGGGGGTGACGTGATCGGCGAACAGTCCGGCTCGTGCGGGTGGCACGAGAGTCGAGGGCAACTGCCAACGATAGCCGCGGGCCGCCATCGCATCTGAAACCTTCTGGATGTCCGTCACGCTCTTGACTTCCTCGTCTGATTAGTGACTGAAATCTGACAGGTGACTATAACAAAAAATTTGCGATCAGATCGCCCAGTGCATTTTAATTGGACATAAATACACATACGCTCGCCCATCAATGCCATGAAAATGGTCAAAAGCATCTTTTCGAGCTCGTATTTCAATTATTGACTGCGCAAGTCATGTGCTGCGAAGATCACTGCCGTTGAGCTTTGCGACAGAAGGTCGCAACTACCGAGAGGTGTCTTCCGTGCGCACGATTACTGCCCTCTTACTTGTCGCCGTCGCCCTCTTCATGGCCGGCCGCCCGGCCGGGACAGTGGGGGCGGGATCGCATGGCGTGATTGCCGGCAATCACGTCGATGGCGATCTCCCCCTGTGTTGCTGAGGGACTCTCGTCGCTAAGAAGAATCCAGTACGGCCTGTCGGCGGGTCGACCCGCCGGGAAGCAGCGCAAAGCAGGAAGCAGCGCAAAGCGTCCCACAAGAGATCTTGTGGGACGCTTCGGGGCGGAGTGCTCCTACTTCTGGCTGCTCTTCCGATGGTTTTGGGTGGAGATCAGGCTGCTGCGGTGGCCCATGAGCCGCATACCCTGCCGATAGGCCCAGACAGCTCGCTCGCTTTCACCGCTCTGCTCCAGGATCTCGGCGAGCTCGGACCAGGCGAATGCGGCCTGTCGGCCCGCCTCCGACGCCTCCAGCAGCAGAGCACCACGCTCATAGGCAGCCTGTACCGCCTCGCGGTCGTCGCGCAGCACGTGCGCGGCGGCAAGGACGAGGTGGACCCTCGCGCTCTCGAGGCGATGCTCCGGTCCCAGCAGACTCAATGCACGTTCCGCATGCCTGACGGCATCTTCCGGCCGGCCGAGCATCACGTCTGCCCGGGCGAGGGCGGTCTCCACATAAGCGACGTCGACATTGCTCCCGACAGCGCGGAGTGTCGTGGCACTCTGCTCCAGGAGCACCTTGGCCGCTTCGGGGTCGGGGTCGTCCGACTGCAGGAGCACGGTCGCCTGCGCGTTGCGGACCCGGGCGAGTGCTCGCTCATCATCCCCTTCCGCGAAAATGGCGACGGCCTTCTTGATGAGGGGCAGCGCCTCGAAGGAACGCCCCTGACGGTGCAGGACAGCGCCGGCGTTCCAGTAGACGCCACCCAGAGCTCTACGGTCCGTCACCACCTCGGCGCGGCTCATCGCCTGAGTGGCGAGGAAGGCGGCGCGGTGGAGGTCGCCGCGTTCGCAGTAGACACCGATCAGCGTGGACATCAATTCCAGGTACGCGACGGTGGGCGGGAGCTCTGCGGTCCTGGCGAGAGCGTCCTCCGCGACGTCTATGGCGTGGGACAGGTTCCCCAGCTCTCGATAGCAACGGCACAGCGACATGACCACGCTCAGCTGCTCCTCTGCGGTTCGCCCCTCCGTGACGCAGAGACGACGGAGGGCCTCGAAGCCTGTCGCGGCCTCCTCGAGATCGCCCCGGTGCTCCAACGACTGCGCGATGCCCAGCTCGACGGCGAACAGAAGGTCTCGACACTCGGGCGCGAGCACCTCGGGGCGCAGGTTACTGAAGGCCTCGAAGGCTGCCGCGGCGTCGCCGTTGCGCAGGACGAGTTGTGCATAGTGCACCTCCACCTCGAGGCGGACGCGGGCGGGTTTCGCGGACGGGCCGACCAGCTGAGCGACGTCGCAGCCGAGCCGTTCGGCAAGTTGCGCCAGTACGTTTTCCGATGGAATGCGCTTACCCGCTTCGAGGAGCGAGACGTAGCTCGGTGACAAATCAGGGCGGGCGAGAGCTTCCTGCGAGAGTCCAGCGGCTCTGCGAAGGCGCCGAATCCGTGATCCCAGCGACTCATCGTCCTTCACTGCGACTCCCCACTTGACAGACTTCGAGGGCAGCAAGATCTGCTATGCGCCCCAGAAATTGGGTCGTGGTGTCATGCGCTTCTCAGCGGACCTTCCCCCGAATCAAGCCGATCTGGCCTGAGAGCTGTCAAACCTATCATGACTCACTGTGGCGAGGAATTGTCATCATTGTGGTGATGATGCCCTGCCGATTCAGCGAAAACCCCATCCGAGCGGGCCGGCCCCCTCCAGTACTGCCTGAAGAATGGTGCGTCCGCGGCTCGGAGGAGTCCGATGTTTGTTGAGCGCATGACCTGCCGGTGTGGCGGCGGTCGGCTGTGCGCTCGATTGCCTTCCCGTTTATGTGGGGGCTGAACGATACGTCCAGGCCTGCTGCGCCTGCGGTCGCATCCACATCGACCACCGCGGCAACCGACTCGATCTTCACCATGCACACGGTGGCCGTGTTGAAGCTCATCACGTGAACCGGAACATCCACGAAGTAGCCGGAGGCGTGTACCGGGTTCAGGCCACTGCTCCGTGCGCGGGGGCCGGCGGCCTGCCACCGCTGCGGCGGCGTCCCGACCTTGTCGACCTTGGGCACCATGACACCCGCGGCACCAACGTCCACAACGTGCTCGATCGCCTGATGGCTGAGCCGTGGGACGCGAGACGCGCACGACCGGCGCACTGTTGGAGCCGTTCAGCGCCTGCAGCATGCACGGCCCCCGGTCGCCCGAAGTCATTCATCACCGAGCCGCCGCGGTGGCCGACAATTCCCACATTCCATAGATGGGCCGGTAGACGGGTGTTGTCGCTGTAGGCGAAGAATGGCGTGAGCGAAAAGCTGGTCTATCGGCCGGCCGCCCGGGCCATCACAGCGCACACGCTTACGCCCGGAACAACGTGCTGTCGTATTGCCGGTCCTCAGCCGTTACAACGCCGCGCATCCCGGCCGTGTTCGACATCGACCTGGGCCACACCGACCCCCAGACGGTCATCCCGTTCGGCGCGCACGTCGGAGCGGACGGCGACACGCGACGCATCACCCTTCATCCACCGAGTCGGGATCCAAAGCGCACCCCACCGGCGACCCCCCGCACCGGTTCGCATCGCCCGGACTCGGACGGTGGCCATCCCCTGGGTAAATTCTTCGCATGTTGTTCAACTCCGCACCCGACAGGAAATCGCTGGTTGTTCATCTTCCTCATCAGTTGGAATGGCTGGTTCAATTCTTAACCATGCGAGCTTATCCACTCGAACAAAGTATCGCCATTCGGGCATCTTGACTTACTACTTGACTGGCTTGTCATATAGCTGCGATGCTCCTCTCGTCCTCAGGACGTGGTCACCGAAATCAAGCAGTGGCCTTCCGTGGCCGCGTGTCGCCGATCGACGAAAGGACGGTGGTGAGCGTGGGGAACGAACTCCTCTCCGCTTCCGCTTCCTGCGCTGCGAAGGCCCCACCCGCCTCCACCGGCCCCACTGACGGGTTGCAGCTCCGCCGGCGGATCGACACCTCGATCGCAGCACTTCGCCGGTCGGCATGTCCCTGGCGGCCGGGCACCACCCCGGGCACAGGCCCCCTGTATCGCACCGTCGATACCTCCGGATCCGAGCACCGGACACCCGCAGGTCTCTTGCGCACCCCAGCCCCGTGGCACAGCAGACTGCGGCGCGCTGCACCCGCGCCGCAGAGCGCGGACTTCGACGGCGTTCATCGGACGGCCTCACACATCGCTGCCGCCTGAGTCCCGGGCGGGGGCCGTTGCCGCAGGCGCGACGCGTCGTCCGGCCGGCGCTCACCGGCGGGTGGACTCGCACCGGGATTCACCCACACAGCGCATCTCCGACCTAGGGCCGCCGCAACCACCACCACGGGCGTCAGCTGCCGGACTTCCTTCGAAACACAGCGTTGCCGTCCATTCAAAAAGCGGGCAGACCGTGGATGGCTCCCATGCGGTGGACGGGGGACGTACCGAGCGCCCGCGTCGCCTTCCGGTTATCACTAACTTCTGCACCTGGGCAGGTTGCTTTGTTCACCGTCAGCGTCTTGGGTCCGCTTGTTTTCCGTCACGCGGGAACCGAGATAGGGATAGGTAGTCCGAAACAGCGGGCGATCTTCGCTGCGCTACTCCTTACCGATGGCCGGGCACTCACCACTCGGAAACTCAGCGAGGCTCTATGGGGCGACGATCCACCGCGAACCGCCTTTGAAACCGTCCGGACCCACGTGTATCTGCTGCGTAAAGCACTGAGAACTACTGGTATAGACATTTCCAGAACTCCCGACAGTGCTTACGCACTGAACGTCGACAACGATATCGTCGATCTCGACAGGTTTCGTAGGTGCGTTTCGTCCGCAGAATCCGAGAGGTTGTCTGGTGACGCCCAGAAAGCCGCCTCCCACTACAAGGAAGGCCTCGGGTTATGGCAGGGCGAACCGCTGGCCGGGGTGCCGGGTCCCTTCGCCGAATCCAAACGGAGGTCTCTCGACGAGCTGCACCTGGCAACCCGGATCGCTCTGCTGCGGTGCAGGATGGCTCTCGGTGCGGACCACGAGGTCGCTGCCGAACTCTACGAGTTGACGGCCGAGTACCCTCTGGACGAAGGCCTGCGCGAATTACTCATGACCTGCCTGTACCGCGCGAACAGGCAGGCAGACGCGCTGACCGTCTTCAGCGACACCAGGAAACTGCTGAGTGAGCAGCTCGGCGTGGACCCGTCACCGCGGCTGTGCCTGACACAGCAGCGCATCCTCGACCGCGACGAGTCGCTGATGGCGGCGCAGGAAGAGATCTCAGCCCCGTCGACATCCCATTCCGCCGGGGCGCCAACCCCGCCCGCCGAGCCGTCCTTCCAGCCCCCGCCACCGGCGCAACTGCCCAAGGCCGCGGCCGTGACAGGACGCCGGGAGATGATCGACCACGTCGTCGACACTGTGCAGGAGGGCACGCCTGCGTTGGTCATCGAGGGCATGCCGGGTGTCGGCAAGAGCACGCTCGCTGTCCACTGTGCGCACCTTCTCGCCTCCCGTTTTCCAGACGGACAGGTCTACCTCGACCTGGGTGGACCAGGCTCGCGAGGTTCCGCCGTGTCCACCGCGGAGGCGCTGAGACGGCTGCTGACCGGTCTGGGGGTGCCGGCCCTGGCGATCCCCTCGGAGACCGAGGAACGCGCCGCGCTGTACCGCTCCCTGCTCGCCGGCAGGCGTCTGCTCCTCCTCCTGGAGAACGCCTGTGACACGGAGCAGATCCGCGTGCTGTTGCCGGGCTCCCCCGGCAGCGCCATCCTCGTGACCAGCCGCATCCAGGCCGGAGGGCTCGTGGTGACGCACGGCGTGCGGCGCGTCCTGCTGAGCGAGTTCACCCCCGCCGAGGCACGGGAATTTCTCGCTGAACGGCTCGGTGAGCGTGGTCGTGCGGACTCACCCCGCCTCCTCGACAGGATCGCTGCCCGCTGCGGCCGCCTTCCGCTCGCCTTGGCCGTCGTGGCCGCAAGGGCGAGCGACGGCGCCGGCCTGCCGCTGGAAGTCCTCGCCCGGAGTCTCGACGACGCAGCCGGGGGGCTGACCGCCTTCCGGCTCGACCAGGACATGGCGAGTGATCTGCGGAAGGCCTTCGCGGCGTCCTACGAGGCGCTCTCGGACGTAGCGACCCGCCTGTTCCCCCTGCTCGCGCCCTACCGCGACACTCCCATCACACCGGCCGACGTCGGCCTTCTGCTCGATGTGCCCGGCGCCGCGGCGGACGACCTCCTCTCCGAGCTCAGGGGGGCGTCCCTCCTGACCCGGAGCGGGCACGGCCACTACCGCATGAATCCCCTGCTGTGCGACTACGCCGCCGAGTTGTCGACCGCGACGCCCAAGTCCCCGGTCCCGTCCGCGGTGTGCGCTCCGACGGGTGTCAGGACGGACGGGCAGCCGTTGCGGCTCCGGCGGTCCCGGCGTCCGCCGGGCGGTCGGGAGCCGCACTACGAACGCAAGGGAGCATGACGGGGACGCGACAGCGGTGGGCGGTTCACAGCGCTGTGGGCCGCCGGCGCTTCCTCCGTGTTGGGCACCGGGCTTACGGCCGTGGCCCTGCGGCTCGTCGTCGAGTCACGCACCGACGCTCTTCGACGGGCGCGGCCGCGTCGGCGCTCACGCGTACGCCGCGCCGTAGCCGGCCGCGCGATTCGCGACGGCCGGCTACCCCACTCGGCGCGGTCCCGCCCGCGGCCGGGTAACACGCCGCGGGCGGGACCGACCGGAGACGGCAGGCCCCGGTCGTCCAGCGGCGGGCCGGCCGAGGGAGGGACCGCCCGGCAGGTCTGTGAGCGCGCCGGGTAGGTCACGCGGAAGGGGCGGTGACGGCATCAATGGCCGCCCGGTCGTGGGAACCCGGTGCCCGGCCGCGGCCGGGACGGGACTCAGGGGCGGGCGATCGGTCCGGCATCGGGCAGCCGCTGCTCGATGAGTGACATGACCTCCCCCATGAACCGCTCCGTGGTTCCCCCTCCGCCGAGGTCGGGTGTTGCCCCGTCTCCCGTCGCGGCCACCTGGGTGCAGGTGCGGAGCAGCCCGGCGGCAGTGCCGTGACCGAGGTGGTCGAGCAGCATCGCCAGGGACATCGCCGCCGCGTACGGGTTGGCCGTCCCCTTCCCGGCGATGTCAGGGGCGCTGCCGTGGACGGGTTCGAAGAGCGCGGCGTTCGTCTCCGGGCAGATGCTCGCGCTCGACGCGAGCCCGAGCCCTCCCATCAGGGCCGCACCGATGTCGCTGATGATGTCGCCGAAGAGGTTGGAGGCCAGGACGCCCTCGTAGGGCTTCGGGTCCCTGACCAGGTTGTAGCAGAACGAGTCCACGTACTCCTCGGAGCCCACCAGTTCGGGGAACGCTTCGAGTTCCTGTCGGAACACCTCCTGCCACAGCCGTCCGGTGTTCGGCACCGCGTTGGACTTGTGGACCAGGGTCACCTTGCGGCGGCCCTTCTCGCGCAGTCGGCCCAGGCAGTAACGGACGAAGCCCTCGATGGTGCTCCTCGTGTACACGCACTCGTCGATCGCCACCGTGACCGCTCCGAACCGGCTGACCGAGCCGCCGACGCCCGCGTACAGGCCTTGGGTGTTCTCGCGGAACAGGTCGATGACGCCGTGCTCCAGCTCGATCGGCCGGTAGTTGACGTACAGGTCGAGGCCCCTGCGCAGGCCCAGGAGAATATCGCGGCCGTGCGCCATGTCCGGGATACGCGGGTCCCCGAGCGCCCCGAGGAAGACGGCTGCGTAGTCCCGGCCGAGGCGTTCCGCCGCTCCGGTGGGCAGGCCGACACCGCTGGCCAGCCATCGGTCGGCTCCCCAGTCGAAGACCTCGTAGGACAGGCCCAGGTCGAACGCTTCGCTGAGCAACGTCAGCGCGGGCAGGGTTGCCGGGACGACTTCCTTGCCGATCCCGTCGCCGGGAATCACCGCGATCTTCATGAACGGGCCCCCGTTCCCAGCATGGCGTCGACGGAACTCAGGTGTCCGGCGATGGCCGTGGCGGCCACGACGTAGGGCGAGGCGAGGTAGACGCGTCCCGGTCCGGAACGGCCTGGGAAGTTTCGGTTCTGAGCGCTGACGGTGACCTCGTCCGGGGTCTCGGACACACCCGGGCCGGCGTTGATGCACGCGCCGCAGGAGGGCGGCAGCACCTGAACGCCGACCTCCTCGAACAAGGAGATGTAGCCGCGTTCGGTCGCGTACCGCATGACGGACTCGCTGCCGACCTGGATGTACGCCTGCACCCCCGCGGGGACGGCCAGACCGCGGGAGCGCGCCAGCTCGAAGACGCTCGCGTACATGTCCATGTCGTGGGCCTTGCCGCCGGTGCAGGACCCACCGTAGACCTTGTCGACCTTGACATGGCTGTCGACGGAGGAAAGCGGGACGGAGTTCCTCGGGTCGCCGGGAAGCGCCACCATCGGCTGCACCGTGTCCAGGGTGATGTCCACGACCGCGCTGTACGAGGCACTCTCGTCCGATGCCAGGTCCCACGCGCCCGACTCACGGGACGCCTCCTGACGGTGGGACAGGTGCTCCTGGGTCACCGGATCGGGCTCGAACAGGGCTGTCATGCCACCGGCCTCCACCGCCATGTTGCACAGGGTCGCGCGCTCGTCCATGTTCATCCCGTCGCAACCGGGCCCGGTGAACAGCAGCACCTTGCCCAGCGTCTGGCTCCCCTCGATCATCGGGTGCGCCAGCAGGGTGAGCATGAGGTCCTTCGCGCACACCCCCTCACCGAGCCGTCCCAGCAGGTTGATCCTGATGACGGCCGGTACCTTCACCAGGATCTCCCGGCTGTACCAGGCGTTCGCGATGTCGGTCGCACCGACTCCGAACGCGAAGGCGCCGACGGCACCCGCCGTGCAGGTGTGGCTGTCCGTGCCGATGATGACGTCACCGGGCCTGGCCACGTGCTCCAGGATGTAGTTGTGACAGATGGCGCGGCTGCCACCGGTGGCCGACGGCCCGACGAAGTGCCCCTTGCTCAGCGAGGCGAACTCCTGCTGCCGCCGGCCGAGGCCCTGGACGCGTTCGATGAGTTCGAGGCCGCGCGGGCGCCCGGACAGCACTTGGTCGGCCAGGGAGAGGTGGTCCTGGAAGAAGTAGCAGGAGCCCGGGTCGGTGAGCTCCGCCCCTTCGCCGAACTGCTGCTCGAACATGCCCGCGGCCATGGGCGTGACGTACTCGTGCGAGAACCTGACATCGGTCTCCACGAAGTAGGACTCGCCGATCCGCACGCTCGCGTCGGCGGGCAGCGGGTTTCGGGACGACAGCCGGCTCTGGACGATCTTCTCCACGATGTTGAGGGGCCTGCCGCCGTCGAACGCGGTACGGATCGCGGAGCCCGGCCCGCCCCTGTGCAGCCGGTTGAACCCGAACAGGCCGCCGAGGTCGATGATGGCGCGCTCGACGTGGTTGGCGCTGCGGGTGAATGCCTCGAGCGGGAGTTCCTGACCGTCCAGCAGGGCGGTCAGGACGTCGAAGTCGTCGCAGGTGATGATGCCGACGTTGCGACAGTTCTGCTGGTAGATCCGCTCGAAGGAACGCGCGAAGACGAGTTGCACCCCGGCGTACTTCTCCGCGTACACGGCGTGCTCCCGGGACGAGCCGCATCCCTTGGCCTCGCCGCTGACGATGATCTGCGGTGCGAACCGCTTCACCGCGCCCTCGCCGAACTTCCGGTCCCGCAGGCCCAGGTAGGAGTAGTCGCCCAGCTTCTCGTCGTACCAGTAGCAGCACCACCCGGGGATGATCTCGTCCGTGGAGATGTTGTCCCTGAGCGGTTCGCGCAGCAACTCGGCGGGCGTCCGGACGCCGCTGCCGTCGAGTTGGGCGCCCAGGAGCTCCGGGTCCTCCGTGATGACCAGGACGTCACCGTGCAGCCTGATGGTCTGCCGGTCAGCGGTCCCGGTCGTTTCAGACAGCGGTCGCAATGATCTCACCTATCTCGTCATCGGTCAGGGGCGCGGAACTGTTCTTCGCACGCTCCAGCACCTCCTTGATCAGGCTGGAGTCGTCCGTGGGGTAGCCGTGCACGGTGAGCCAGTACTTGACGTTGCTCGTGCCCGAGGCCGCGTCGACGAGTACCTCCTGCTCACGGCCGAGCAGGCCGGCGGGGACACCCGCGTAGACACCGTCCTTGAGCATGACGCTGCCCTTCGTGTGGGCCTTGAGGATCGCGGAGGCGTGCACGCCGGCGCTGGTCCTGAAGACGTCGCGTCCCATGGCGGGGTAGTTCTGCGGGATGTCGACGCCGAGCAACGGAGCCGCGTACTCGCAGTACTCGCGCAGGGCCGTCAGGTCGTAGGTGTGGTGCCCGTCCAGGTGGTTGTTGACCATGAGCTGATCGAGGGAGGCGTTGCCCGCGCGTTCACCGATTCCCAGGATCGTGCCGTGCACCCGGGTGCAGCCCAGGGCGAGCGCTGTCAGCGAGTTGACGAGGGCCAGGCCGCGGTCGTTGTGCCCGTGCCATTCGAGGGCCATGGGGTGTCCGCAGTCGACGAAGTACTGTTGCGTCCAGCGGATGAGCCCCGCGGTTCCGCCAGGAACGGCGGCACCCACGGTGTCGCAGAGGGTCAGCCGTCGCGTCCCGGTCTCCACGGCCACGTCGTAGACGGCGGTCAGGACCTCGGGCGTGCACCGGACCGCGTCCTCCAGCACGAGGACGAACTCCGCACCGCCACGCCGGCACTCCTCCGCGGACTGCCGGATGGTCCGCCGGATCACGTTGACGTCCCAGCCCTCGACGTACTGGCGGATGGGGCTGACGCCGATGAAGGCGTACGCCTCCACAGCGATTCCCGCCCGCTGACCCACCTCGCAGATCGCGTTGATGTCCGAGGGATGCGTGCGGCCCGCATAGCCCGGAACCAGATCGAGGCCGTTGGCGGCGATGTGCCGCGCGAGTTCGGTGCACTCCCGTGCCGCCGCCGCGTTCGAGCCGGGGAAACCGAGATCTGCGGCGCGGATGCCCGAGCGGACCATGTGGTCCACGAAGGATCGCTTCTGATCCACATTCAGTTGGCGGATGTGCGGGGCCTGGAGGCCGTCGCGCAGAGTCTCGTCGAAAAGGATCCCCGAGTACGCCTCGGCCGGCGCCTCCGCGTCCGTCGTGGCGTTCCAGGTGAACCACACGTCGTCGTGTTCGGTGCTGTTCGCTGCAGTTTCACTCACGGTGCTCTCCTGAGTAATCGTGTGGCAGGCGCGGACGCCGCTCCCACGGTTCCGCGATGGGCCGCCGCAGGGAGATGACAGCGGGTGGGTGAGGACGCCGGGCCGCCGTGGCCCTTTCCGTTCCGGGCCACGGCGGTCCCGGGCGTCTCAGACGCCGACGCCTTCGGGCGTGCCCGTGCCGAGCAGGGCCGCGATGGCGCGCAGGTCCGGCTGTCGCATCACCTGGGAGGCGCGGAGCCTGACTCCACTGTCCCGTTCCAGCGCCGTGAGCAGCCGTGCCACGTCGATGGAGGCGCCGCCGGCGAGGGAGAAGTTGTCGTCCAGACCGAGCGCGGGGTTGTCGAGGATCGTGCGGCAGTGCCCCAGTACGGCTCTTTCCTCCTCCGTGGTGGCGCCGTCATCGAGATCGGTGGCCGCGCCCGTTTCGGCGCCGGTTCGCAGTTCGTCCTCGGCCAGCAGGGCCTCGCGGTCCACCTTGCCGTTGGCGTCGTACGGCAGGGTGTCGACCATCCGCACCCGGGTGGGGACGACCTGCTCGGGCAGCCACCGTGCGGCCTGGGCGAGAAGGGCGGGCCCGTGCAGTGCGGTGCCCGGCGTGGGCAGGACGAACGCCAGGATCTTGTCCCCGCCGCGGGAGGCGACGACAGCCCTGCTCACACCCGGGTCGCGTTCCAGCGCCCCCTCGATCTCAGCGGGTTCGATGCGCACCCCGCTGATCTTCATCTGGTTGTCCATGCGGCCGAGGAACTCCAGGACCCCGTCCGCACGCATCACGACCCTGTCGCCGCTGCGGTAGACACGCCCGGTGTCCCCCGTCATCGCCGGAGCGGGCGGGAACTTCAGGGCTGTGAGTTCCTCGTCGAGGTAGCCCAGCGCCAGGACCGGTCCGCCGATGCGCAGTTCGCCCGGCGTACCCCGGGGCACGAGCGCCCCGTCGGCATCGGTTACGTAGGCGATCGCACCGCCGAGCGGCCGGCCGATCGGCGGTGCCTCCACGGTGCCCGCTTCCGCCTGGTCGAGAGGGTGGAAGGTGGTGGCGATCGTGGTCTCCGTCGGCCCGTACACATTGTCCACCCGTGCGGTGACATCGCTTCCCGGCCAGCGCCGCAACCGGTCGCCGCCGATGCACAGATACCTCAGCGGCACGCCCTCCGGCCAGGGCCGGTCGAGCACGGTCTCAGCCAGCGGTGCGGGCAGCAGAGCAGCCGTCACGCCCGCTCGCGTCCACCAGTCCGTGACCGCGGCCGCGTCGCTGCGCGCCTCCTGCGGCGCCACGACGAGGGTGGCGCCGGAGGACAGCGCGGACCACAGCTCCATGAAGTGCGCGTCGAACGCGGTGTGCATGAACAGGCCCTGCCGTGCACCGGTGCCCAGGCCCGCACGGTCCCGGTACCAAGCGACAACACGGGCGAGGGACGCGGCGCCGACGAGGACGACCTTGGGGACTCCGGTCGAGCCCGAGGTGAGGACGGCGTACCGGGCGCCCGCCGGGAGCGGTCGCGCCGAGGTGGTCCGTGCGGGCGCCCCGACCTCCAGCGTCTCCTCGGAGGCTTCGGGGCCGGGCACCCCGACGGTGGTGGTGTCGAAGGGCAGCGCCTCCCCGGGATCCCCGAGGACGAGCGTGAGGCGCACCGCGTCAGCGAGCGCGAGCAGCCGGGTGGCGGGGGGCCGTGACCCGAGCAGTACCTCGACGGCGCCCAGCCGCGCCAGCGCGATCGTGGCCGCGGCGATGAGGGCGGAGTGCCCCAGGCACATGCCCACGACGTCGCCGGGACGTACGCGCGGCCGCAGCGCGTCGGCGATGGTGTCGGCCGCCGCGTCCAGCTGCGCGTAGGACCAGGTCCGCCCGAGGTCGTCGACAGCGGGCGCATCCGGGGTTCGCCGGACCCAGCCGTCGAAGTCGGCGAGCACCGGGTCGGCGGCGGTTCGGTCACCCCCGGTTCGGCCGGCGGGGTCGGCCTCCCGTTCGCTGGGGGAGATGCTGAGGTCCGCCGGTGCCGGCGGAGTGGTCTCGGTCGCGTGCGTGATGTCGTTCATGGTTTCCTCCGGTCTCGGAGAGCTCAACCGAGCCCCATGGAGCGGGCGACGATCACCTTCTGCACCTCGGAGGTGCCTTCGATGATCGTCATCATGCGGACGTGGCGGTACAGGTATTCCAGGGGATGGCCGCGTACGTACCCGGTGGCGCCGTGCACCTGGAGTGAGCGGTCGACGACGTCGACGGCGGTCTGTGAGGCGACGAGCTTGGCAAGCGCGGCGTTCTCCCCTCCGCTGTCCTCTCCGGCTTCGACGAGTTCGGCACAGGCCAGCGTGAGCAGCTTCGCGGTCTCGACGCCGGCCCGGCCCGTGACAAGGTGCTCCTGGACGTGCTGGTAGCTGCCGATGACCTGCCCGAACGCCTCGCGCTGCTGGGCGAACTCGACACCGGCGCGCAGCGCGTACTCCGCTATGCCGTTGCACTGGGCGGCCACCAGGAGGCGCCCGTAGGCCAGGCTGTCCATGGCGAACTCCACTGAGGCGCCGATGCCGTCCTCCCCGCCGATCAGTGTGCTCATCGGCAACCGCACCTGGTCCAGGACCAGTTCGAACAGCGGCTCGCCGGCCATGCCGAAGTACCTTTGGCCGCGGCGGAGTCCGGGATGATCGAGCGGCATGATGAAGGCGGTGGCACCGCCGGCGTCGTGCTCGCTCTCCGCCACATCGGCGATGACGATCGCGTAGTCGGCGTGGCCTGCGTTGCTGACGAAGGTCTTGCGTCCGCTCAGCAGCCAGCCGTCGCCGTCCCGCTCCGCCTTGGTCGTGATGGTGAAGGCGTCGGAGCCGGAACCCGGTTCGGTCATCGCCAGGCACCGCAGCTTCTCGCCACGCACCATGGGCACGAGGTAGGTCTCTATCTGTTCGGGCGTGCCGTGCGTCAGCATCCAGCTGGGACCGTCCGGACCCGCGAGCGCATACGGGGCGAGGGCGCATCCACTCGCGCCGGCCGCGTGGTGGAGTTGCACCAGCGCGGTGAGCGGCATCCCGGCACCGCCCATGCGCTCGGGGTACTCGGCTCCGTAGAAACCGAGTGCCGCCGACCGCTTGCGCACGTAGTCGCGCAGTTCCCGGGGCGGTCCGTCCACGGGCTCGGGCACTTCCGCAGCCAGCGGCACGAGTTCCCTGCGTATGAACGACTCGAAGCTGGCGACGAGATCGCGGTGTACGCGTTCCAGGACGGAGGAGGGCAGGCTGGTCACGCGACCCCCTCGGTCAGGACGCGCGCCTGGTCGGCCAGGACCGGGTGCTGGAAGAGCCTGCGCAGCGGTGGCCGGAAACCGAGCCGCGGTTCGAGCCAGGCCGCAAGCTGCGCCGCGACGAGGGAGTGGCCGCCGATCTGGAAGAAGTGCGATGCGGGAGTGAACCGGTCGTGTCCCAGCACCTGCTGCCAGCCCTCGGCGATCAGTGCCTGTCCGGGGCCGGTGAAAACCGTCTCGGCCTCGGTGGCCGAGGGGGTCTCTTCACGCGGAGCACTGGCGGCCATCCGGACCAGTTCGGCGCGGTCCGGCTTTCCGCCCGCCAGTGAGGGCAGCGTGTCCAGGCCGATCCACCGGGCCGGCAGGAACGACGTGGGCAGCCGCCGGGCCACGGCGCTGTGCAGCGCGCTCGCATCAAGGGCGCCGGTGGTCTGCACGAATCCGATGAGGGCGGGACCGCTCTCGGGATCTTCGTGCAGGACGACGGCGCACGCACGGCCGCCCAGCTCGGCGGAGGCGGCCAGCTCGATCTCCTCGAGTTCGATCCGGTGCCCGCGGAGCTTGATCTGGTTGTCCTGGCGGCCCAGGAAGTGGACGCGGCCGTCGAGGTCCCGGTACCCGCGGTCTCCGGTGCGGTAGACCCTTGCCCCACCGAGTGCCGGCAGGGTCACGAACCGCTCCTTGGTGGCCTGCTCGTTCTCCAGGTAGCCGAGTGCCAGCGTGTCGCCGCCCAGCGCGATTTCACCGATGGCGCCGTCCGGCAGCGGGTACATGCCCTGGTCGAGGACGTGGACGTCGACGCCGGCGATCGCGGTGCCGAGCGGGGCGTCGCCGCCCTGCTCCATGTCCTCGGCGGTGACCACGTGGGTGAGGGAGGTGACCGTGGCCTCGGTGACACCGTAGGCGTTCAGCAGCCTGACGTCGGGGTGCACCCAGTCGGCGAGCGCGTCGACCGGCAGCCGTTCACCGCCGAGCACCACGGTCTTCGGCGTCCACCTGCCCTCCCGCCACGCCTCGGTGAGCTGGGGGCGCACGGTGAGGAAGTAGCTGGTCGGCAGGTTGACGACGGTCACCCTGCGGCCGGCGAGCACGGCCACGAGTTCCTCTGCCGTGGGCACCTCACGCTGCGGGAGCACGATTGCTGCCCCCGCGGCGAGCGTGCCGAGCACGTCCTCGAGGTTCTGGTCGAAGGAGGGCTTGGCGAACACCAACACCCGGTCGACGGAGGTCAGCGCGAGCCGCTCACCGATGCCGGCCAGGTAGGTTTCGAGCTCCTTCCTGGCGACCATCACCGGCTTGGGCAGTCCGGTCGAGCCGGAGGTGTGGACGATGTACGCGGCGTGTTCGACGAGTCGGCCAGGGGACGCCTTCGGGAACTCGCCGCCGTCCAGCAGCCCCACCGGCGGACCCTCGGCGGGCAGCGAGAGGGCGCTGTCCGCCGTCGCCAGGACCAGCGCGGGCTGGAGCCGTTCGAGTAGCTGGGCCAAGCGGGTCCGGGGGTCGTCCGGCGAAAGCGGTGCGTACACGGCACCGGTGCGCAGACAGGCGAGGAGCGCCGTGACACTCTCCACGCCACGGGGCAGTACCACCGCCACCGGGCGCCCCGGGGCCACACCGGCACGGATCAGCCGGTCGGCCAGTGCCGTCACCTCCCGGTCGAGGTCCGCGTACGTCCACGTCCGGAGGCCGCTGACCACCGCGGTGGCCGCCCCGTCCTGCTCCGCGGGGTCGAACGACGCGGAACGGGAATCCGGTGCCACTGGGCGGGCGGCTTCCCCCTGCTCCACGCAGGGCACCCGCGCGGACGCTCCGTCGTGGGAGTCAGTGGTCAGCGAGGCGAGCGCCGAGTCCGGGCGGTCCAGGTAACTCTCCAGCAGTGCCGCGAACCGCTGGGACAGCAGCTCGATCGACTCCTCGGCGAGGACGTCGGCGTCGTAGTCCCACACCAGGGTCATGCCCGCCCCCGGCTGCCCGTCACCGGTGAGGGTGCGATCAGCGGGAATGGCGACCACGTCGAGGTCGAAGTCCCGGGTGGTTCCCGCGTTGAAAGCCTCCACCATCGACATCTCGAGGCCCGGCAGGTCGATCCGGGGCAAGGGAGTGTCGTGGGCACTGAACATCACGTTGAACATCGGGTTGCGTGAGCCGTCGGTGTGCAGCCCCAGCGCCCGGGTGAGTTCCTGCACCGGCACGTCCTGATGGGGCAGACCCCGCATCAGCACTTCCATGACCTCGTCCACCGTCGCCTCGGCCGAAGCGTCCGGGTCCAGCCGCAGGCGCACGGGGATGGTGTTGACGAACATGCCGACGCTCTCCTCCCAGCCCGGCCGGCGGTTGCCCGCGGCGGTGCCCACGAGGAAGTCCTGCCGACCGGTGTGCCTGCGCAGGAGTTCCCCGAAGAGGGAGAGCATGGTCGTGTACGGCGTGTGCCCGACTCCTGCGCAGTGGGTGTTGAGCCGCTCGACGAGCGCGCGGTCGAGACTCTGGCGCAGCTGTGCCCCGTTGTGCCGCCTTTCGGCATCGGGCCGGCCCAGCCCCGGGAAGGCGATGTCGTGCGTGGCGTTGCGCAGCTCCTCCTTCCAGTAGCGCCGGCTCTCCTCCGACACCGACGTTCGGGCCTGCTCACGCAGGTGCTCCTCGTAGCTCCGCGGTTCGGGCAGCACGGGCGTCTCGTTCAGCACACGCGCGCGGTAGAGCGTGAACAGGTCCCGCAGGGCGATGACCCAGGACCGGCCGTCGTGCACCAGATGGTGTTCGACATGGATGAGTCGGTGGTGGGAGGGGCCCATCCGCACGAGGCACCAGCGCACCAGCGGTGCCTCGTGGGTGTCCATCGGTATTCCGGCTTCCTCACCGACGAGTTCGGCGAAGGCTGCCTCCTGATCGGGCACCGCCGACAGGTCCACCTCACGGACGCGGGGCACGGCCTCCTCGCTGATCCGCTGGCGGGGCAGGCCGTCCTCCTGTTCGACGAGCTCGAGCCGCAGTCCAGGGTGCCTGCGCAGCACCTCGGCCCAGGCCTCCACCAGGGCCTCCTTGTCCCACTCTCCTCGGAGGTCCAGGGCGGCGGTGGAGTTGTACGCGTGGCTGTCGGGGAGCATCTGCTCGTGCAGCCACACAATTTCCTGAGAGGAGGAAAGAGGGTAGATGGTGGCCTTTTTGGGCATGGTGCCTTCCTTGAGCTCGTGTCTGAAAGAAGAGCCGGTCACACGACTGCGTGTGGTGCCGGGCCGCGCGCCGGATCGGGGTCGTATGCCGATCCGGGGTCACGGTCAGGGCTGGTGTGCTGTCAGGAGACGGGCGTGCGGTGATCGGCCGCTTCCGAAGCCGGGTCCAAGTGCCCGTCGAGCGTGGTGCGCAGCGCGCCGAAGGCCGAGTGCGCCTCCGTCTGCCCCACGCGGTGGCGGTTCCACCCCATGCGGACGAGCAGATCGCTCTCGCCCTGGGAGACCGACACCGCCAACGGGGACTGCAGGGCCGGTCCGCGCAGGTGCGTTTCGACGCCCTCGACCCCGCCGAGCTCCAGGGGCGGACGTCGAGTGGTGTCTTCAAGGGTGAGCAGCGCACCGACCGTGCCGGACCACGCGCTGCCGTGCCTGCGTGCGGCTCGCAGGACCTCGTCCAGGGGCGTGTCGGCGTGATCGAGGTCGTCCCACCACCTGTCGCAGGCGTAGTCGAGGTCGGCGGGTGCGTCCGTCGCGAAGAGAACCGTGTTGAGGAAGCAGCCCAGCACGGGGGCGGCGCCCAGCGGTCGCCCGCCCCAGGGATAGCCCAGCAGCGGGTCCAGAGGGCGTCCAGCCGGAGCGGACGGCAGGGACGCCACGGCCGAGGCCGTGGCATCGAGCAGGGCAGGGAACAGTGAAGTGCGGGCGGCATCGGTGGGACCGGGGCGCCGGTACCGCAACATACCGGTGGGGTCGTCGACGTTCTCGGGTCGGGAGGGGGCGTTCGCGACGGGCGGCCCGGCGGGGACGAAGCCGGCGAGTCGGCCGGTCCAGTAGTCGAGGTGGTCCGGTGTCGACGCCGCGGCTTCTACCGCGAGCTGGCGTTCCACCGCGTCCCGGTAGTCGTCGACGGCCCGCACACCGGTCTCGGCGTGTGCCTCCCGGGCAGTGGTGCCCTCCCGGTATGCGCGGCTGATGCCGTCGGTGATCAAGCCGAGCGACTGCTCGTCGCAGGCTGCGTGGTCCACGACGACCGCGAGCGTCTCGTGCTCCGGCCGCTCGTCCGACGTGGCCAGCATGAAGCGCAGCACGGGGCCTTCGGCCGTCCAGGCCAGCAGTTCCCTGCGCAGGGCGTCCGCCGCGCTCTCACCGGGCCCGGCAGCCACCTCCCGCACGAACCCCTGGGGCTCGGTGAGCCGTTGCACGGGGATGGTGTCGGCCACGTCGAAACGCATGCGCAGGGCGGGGTGCCGGGCCGCCAGGCAGGCGGCGGCCTCCTCCAGCCGTCCGCGCTCGACGGTGCCACGCGGAAATTCGAAGTACAGGGGCACCACGATCGGGGCGACGCCGTGCGAAAGGCGGCGCAGGGTGAGGAAGCGCCGCTGCGCACCGGTCACGGGAAGGATGTCGGGGGCGTCGGCCGCGAGAGCACGGAACCGCGCCAGATAGCCGTCGGTGATGTTGTAGCCCAAAGGAAACTCCAGCTGCTCGGAAGGGGAGGTGGAACCGTGCACCGTGGCAGCGCGTCAGCGACCTGCGGTGGGGATGCCTGTCGGAGCGGAGAAGCCGGCCAGGAGGGCGCGTCTGTCCACCTTTCCGTTGGCCGTGACGGGCAGGGACGGGACGACCTGCCACCTCCTCGGCACCATGTAGCCGGGCAATGTGCGGGCCAGTGCGTCGCAGAGCGTGCGAGGGAGCGTGTCCGCCGCCGCGCCCGCCCTGTCCTTCGGTACGACGAAGCCGACCAGGCCCGCCGCCATCCCCTCGCCGGCCCTCTCGATCACCACCGACTCGACGAGGCCGGTGGCCGTGACGGCCCGTTCGACCTCCTCCAACTCGATGCGGAACCCGCGCAGCTTCACCTGGCGGTCCTTGCGGCCCACGAACTCCAACGCGCCGTCATGCCGCCGTCTCACCAGGTCGCCACTGCGGTAGGCCCGCTCTCCGTTCGGCAGGACCACGAACCGCTCGGTCGTGAGGTCCGGTTGTCCGAGGTACGCGGTGGCGATACGCGGGCCGCCGATGCACAGTTCGCCGGGCTCGCCGTCGGGCACGGGCGTGAGATCCGGACCGAGGACGCGCAGCGTGGTGTCCTGGAGCGGGAATCCGATGGGGACGCGGTCGATCCCGGCGAGGTTCGCGGTGGTGCAGTGGAAGTAACTGGCGAACGTGGTGGTCTCGGTGGGCCCGTAGACGTGCAGGACCTGACCGGGCGGGCGCACTGCGCACAGCCCGCGCACCATGTCCGGGTCCACCGCCTCCCCGCCGAACAGCAGGGTGCGCAGGGGGGCGAAGGCCCCCGGCGCTGCCCGGTGAACCATGTCGACGAGTGCCGTGGTGAGGAACATGACGGTGATGCCGTGCCCAGCCAGGGCCTCGACCCACTGCTCCAGCGGCACTTCGGTCGCGGCGGGCAGGATGACGACGGTGGCCCCGGCCGCAAGGGTGTTCCACACCTCGAAGGTGACCGGATCGAACGACGGGTTGGCGACCTGCGCGACGCGGTCACCGGGGCCGACCTCGCAGTAGGAGGCACCCGTGACGAAGCGCTCGATGGCCAGGTGGCTGAGCATGACGCCCTTGGGCCGGCCGGTTGACCCCGACGTGTAGCCGATGAACGCGGTGTCCTCGGGGGCGACGGCACGGGACGGCCCGCTTCCCGGGGCCGGCACACCCTCCCTGGACGGTCCACGCACCGGCAGCCACGGAGGGCGGTCCGCGGAGGGCTCGGGACGCGGATCGATCGTCCCGATCACCGCGTCCGCCTGGCAGTCCCCCAGGACGGTGTGCTGCCGTTCGCGGGGCGCGTGCGGATCGAGTGGCACGTAGGCCGCGCCCGTTCGCAGGACACCGAGCAGGGTCGCCACCAGGTCGGGGCTCCGCTCCATCGCCACGGCCACCCGTGCTCCGGCACCGACGCCGCGGTTCTCGAGGCGCAGAGCGATGTCGCCGGACCGCTCCCACAGCTGCGCGTAGGTCAGTTCGTGTCCCTGGGTGTCCCGGACAGCACACGCGTCCGGGGTACGAGCGACCTGTCGCGCGACGAGCCCGTGGACGCCCTGGCTGGTTCCCGGGACGCTCGCCGCCTCGTGTGCCGACCCGCTCATCGCACTGCCTCCTGTGTGTGAACGGCGGGGGGCTGTCCCGTGCCGGGGGCCCTGTCCTGATCGTTCGCGGTCAGTGTCGCGGCCAGCAGGGAACGCCAGTCCTCACTCGGACCGGGCTCCCGCCGGGCGTCGAACACGTCGGTGCTGTAACGCCACGGGCGACGGAGTTTCTGCGGCGCGGCCGGGCCGGTGGAGACCCGGCTGTCGCTCTTGAGCAGGGTCACGAGCTCCGCGAGGTACTCCTCCATCCCGATGTGGCCGCCGATGGTGTGGACCACTCCGCGCGCGGGGTGGTCCAGGAGGGAGGCCACATCTCGTGCCAGGGCCGCCGCAGCCACCCAGGGGAAGCCGTACCAGCCGGCCTCCGTGCCCTCCGGGTCGGGAAGGAGAATCGATTCTCCTCGCACGACGGGCTGGTAGAAGAGGCCGAGAGCTCCCCAGCGCAGCTGGTCGCGCAGACGCTGGTGCGGCCCCCAGATGAGCGGTGCACGGACCAGGCTGACCGCGCCACGAGCTCCGAGCCGATCCGCTGCCTCGAGCAGGACGCGCTCGCAGCGGACCTTGCCCAGTCCGTAGTCGCTGATCGCTCCCTCGGTAGCCTGGCCCTCACGTACCACGGGGTGTGAGGGCGTCCCGTAGGCGTCGACGCTGCTGACGAAGACGAACGGGCCTCCCCCCCAACCGTCGGCCAGGACGCGCATAGCGGCGACGTCGACGTCGGGTCGGGTGAAGGTGCAGGCGGCGTGGACCACTGCGTCCACCCCGTCGACCGCTTCGCGCAGGCTCTCCGGCCGGGTCAGATCCCCCTCCACGACGTCGGCTGCGGTGTGCTGCAGCGCACCGATGGACTCGGGTCGCACGAGGGCTCGCACCCGGTCGCCCCGGGCGAGGAGTTCCTCCACCACGAAGCTGCCCACGCCACCGCTGGCGCCGGTCACCAGGACCGTGCGGCGGTCGTCGGCGGTGGGGTGGGTCCGAGGACCAGCCTGTTTCGGGACGGCCACGCGCTCATGCAACGCGGCGATGAGCGCGCGCGGCGTGACGTGCTCCATCACATCGAGTCCGGCGACGGGGACTCCGAGCTGCTGGCGAAGGCGGTCCGCGAGCATGACCGCTGTGAGCGAGTGGCCGCCCGACATGAAGAAGTCGGCGTCCAGGGTGATGTCGGTGGACAGCACGTCGGAGTAGGTAGCCAGGATCCGGGACGTATCCCAAGCAGGCGATGCGGTGGGCGGGACGTCGTTCATCAAGCGCTCCGGAGGGATGGGGGCTCGGGAAGGGGCACGAGTCGGTGCTCTCGGTGGCGGTACAGCCGCCGTGGGGATCCTGCGCGGAGCAGATGTCACATGCCGGCGCAGAACGGGTTGATGACCGCTTGGCCGTAGCCGTGTTCGACGCGTTCCGAGGCCGGCCTGCTGTCACGGTCCGGCACGTGCACGAGTGCGCGCTTCAACCAGCGGTCCGTGCCGTCGTAACGGGGTCGGAACGGTACCCGGCCGTGGACGACGACATCGTTGTCCACGACCAGCACGTCTCCCGGCTGCAGCACCAGGCTCTGCGTGACCCGGGTCAGTTCCGACTCCAGCCGGGCGTAGGCCTTGCGGTAGGCCGGGTCGGCGTCGTTCAGCCGGGTGTAGGCAGGGTCGAACCGGATCTGGAGCCCCTCCGGCGTTCGCCACAGGGTGCGGACCGGCAGGGGCGTGTCAGCAGAGCTGGAGGTGTAGGCGTCGTCAGGGAGGATGGGGGCCATCGGCCGGGCCAGCGCATCGACTTCGTCGTCCGTGAGATCCGTCATCCGGACGCTCGACGCGGTTGTCGCCACCCGGTCGTGATTGCGCATGCAGCAGAGAAGCAGCAGGTTGGCCCTGCGCGGGTGGAAGGCGTCCTCGGTGTGCGGGGCGAGCAGCACGGCGCTGCTGGCGCCGGTCTGCTCGTCCTCGTGCCCCGGCGTCGGCACGATGTTGTTGACCATGCGGCCGTTCTGCTGCCCCTGCCACGCGATGGGCTGGCCCATGGCGGACGCGAGCAGAAGCAGGGTGACGTCCCACAGCGCACCGGCGGATCCGGCGACCCGCCAGCTGGCAGGTGTTGGCCCCAGGTCTGCGTCGTCGACGGAGAGCCCGCGCAGGACGTACATGCCGGCGGCGGAGAAGGTCGGAGCGATGATCTCCTTGAGCTGCTCCGGTAAGTCGTCCGCCTCTTTCGCCAGTGAGGCGAGCAGGTCCGGGCTGTCCGGGAGCGAGTCGTCCATGAGTGATTTCGATGCGCTGACCAAGTGATCAGCGAGGCGCCGGTCGAGTGCACGGACCAGCGGACTCGGCGGGGGCATTCGTCGTCTCCTTCAGCAACCAACAGGACGCCTGACGGACCATCAGGTCATGGGGGCGGGAGTAACCGGCACAGCAGGGGCCTTCATGTGCCGACGTGCTCCGACAGTGGTCGGGACTGCTCTTCCTGCAGGTGAGCAGGCCAAGGATTGCTTGTGTTCGATCAGCACCGCTGCTGACGACGCCAGTGAATCAGCAGGTCCGTCACGGCTTCGTCAACGCGTCATAGAGGCGCCGTGAAGGTGGCCGACCGTGCGATCGGCCCAGTCCACTGCGACCACCACCGGGGCACGGGTTTCCGTGCGGGAACTGTCGGCAGGGCCCGGGGTTCCGCGTGCGGGTTCCCCGGGAGCCCTCCGCCCCGGGCCCGCTCGCCCCTGGCCCGGCAGGCGCCGGCTCGTGCGCCGGGACGGCCGACCGGAGTTCCCGGCGCGTCGCGCGAGGGGTGCGCGTGGTCACTGCGCGACGCCGGCCACACCACCCGCCCGCGACGGCCGCGACCGCGCGGCCGGTGCGTGAGGGGAGACGGCACCTTGCGATGCGAAGGCAGTCCGCCGGCCACCCTCCGTCTCCTGCCTTCACGCTGCTTCTACGTTGCGCCGACGCGGCCACGACATGCCCCTGGTTCACTTGCGGATGCACGGCGGTGGTGATCAATGAAGTCCACGGCCGCTCTGCCATGAAGGGCACGGACGTACGGGCGTGCCGCCGCCCCGCATCGCGACTGCGCGGGGGCCTCCTGCGGCAGTCAACCGCGGTCAGTTGCACGGTCCGTGATGCCCCGTCGAACCAGCGGAACGCAGGAGGACCCGATGACCACGAAGAACCCGAGACTGCGTGCCACGTTGGCGGGCATCCCCGCCTACCGGGCGGGCACCGCCGCCGCCGCGACGGATGGAGCCGAGCCTCACATGCTGTCCCGGAACGAGAGTCCGTACCCTCCCTTGCCCGGAGTCATGGAGACCGTGGCCGCGACGGCCGCCTCCGTCAACCGCTATCCGGACCTGGCCTGTACGCGATTGGTACGCGAGCTGTCGGAGCACTTCGGCGTACCCCTGTCCCACGTCGCGACCGGTACGGGATCGGTCGGCGTCGCCCAGCAACTGTTGCAGGCCACGAGCGGACCCGGTGACGAGGTGCTGTACGCCTGGCGGTCGTTCGAGGCGTACCCGATCATCACGCAGATCAGCGGTGCGACTTCAGTGCGGGTCCCGCTCTCCTCGGACGGCAGGCACGACTTGGACGGGATGTTGTCCGCCGTCACCGAACGGACCCGGTTGATCTTCATCTGCAACCCGAACAACCCGACCGGCACAGTCGTCCACAGAGCCGAGCTGGAGCGCTTCCTCGACCAGGTTCCGGACGACGTGCTGGTCGTACTCGATGAGGCCTACCGGGAGTTCGTCTCCGACACACGGGCACCCGACGGCATCGAGCTCTACCGCGAACGCCCCAACGTCTGTGTGCTGCGGACCTTCTCCAAGGCGTACGGTCTTGCCGGCCTGCGTGTCGGCTACGCGATCGCACACGACCCGGTCGCCGAGGCCCTGCGCAAGACCGCCGTGCCGTTCGGGGTGAGCCAACTGGCGCAGGATGCCGCGATCGCATCGCTCCGTGCGGAGGAACAGATCCTGCGGCGGATCGACGTTCTGGTGCGCGAGCGCGCACGCGTCAGAGACGCGCTCAGCGCCCAGGGCTGGACCACGCAGGACACCCAGGCGAACTTCGTGTGGCTGCCGCTGGGTCGGCACTCGGCGGACTTCGCGACAGCGTGCGGCACGGCCGGCGTGATGGTGCAGCCGATACCCGGCGAGGGCGTGCGGGTGACGATCGGCGAACGGGAAGCCAACGACGTCTTCCTGAAGGTGGCCGCCGACTTCAGCAGGCGGCCGGGAGGCCGGTGAGCCGCCGACTCCGTGCCCGTGAACACCGGGATGCCCGCGGCGAACGCGAGGTGGCCGTCGACCGGCACGCGCCTCCTCTCCGGGTACGCGCGACCCGGAGTGTCCCTACGAATGAGCAGGGGCATGTCCGGCTGCTCAAGTCGGATGCGGCATGACTCCCTGAAGACCGCGGACCGATGACCTGCTCGTACGAGCCCCGCGGATGCCCCCGCCACTGTTGCGGGGAACATCCGCGGGGCCTCCCGTCCAGCACCGCTGTCAGGCGCTCAGCACCTCGAAGGCCTCCTCCGCCGCGTCCTTGAGCCGCCCGACCGCCTCGCCGAGACGCTGCTCGTACCGGCCGCGCTCCGAGGCGGCTACCGGCACCGGCAGATCGACCACCTCGGTGATCGCCGCCTCGACGGCGGCGATCTGCGGCACCTTCTTGTTGACCTTGGCCAGGCGCCTGAAGGTGGGGCGGAGCCGCCGGACCGCGGCGACGTCGGCGGGCGTGACGAGTCGGTCCGTGCAGTCGTCGAGGATCTCCTGCAGCGCCAGGACCTGGGTCCGGGCACGTTCCGCCTTGTTGTTGTACGACGTCTTGATCCCCAGGACCGCGCTGAGGCCCACGCCGAGCACGGCGGCTCCGGCAGCAACCCAACTGGCCACACTGCCCGGGTCGGCGGACGCGGTGGCGACGACGGCAAGCGCTTGGCTGGATATGCCAATAGGAATAGCGGTACCCATTAGTCTGTTCTCCGTGTAGAGCCGTACGTCGCCCCAACTGTCCGGTATCGACCGGGACGGCGCGGTTTGAATGAAGGGCCGCTCATGCGCGCTCACGCATGAGCGGACGCTTAGAACTGTGGCCCCGAAGAACTCACTCTTCGGGGCCACAGTCGTGCGTGATCGGGGCGTAACTCGCCCGGCGCACAAGTGGAACGTGAGGACGACCGTTCATCAACACACCTCCTTGGCGGGATCCGCGCCGGCGCTCTGCGCCGCACACGCTCCGGTGGCGCACCTTCACGAAGCGCCCCCGGCGCCGTCAGCGAGGTGCGCCGCGCGCCGGTCACCCGACTCTACTGGGCCGGAGGCCCCTGTCCGCGACCTGGCATCCCGGCCCGACGAGGCGGCACATGAGGGGCGGTCAGGTCCCGTTCGTAGAGATCCGACAGTGCCCCCGAGCGATTTTTGTGGTGGCCGCAACGCGCATTTTCGTCGGCCCGCACCCCCTGCCCCCGCACGCGGTCCCGCTCATCTGAAAATGCCCTGCTCAGGCGTGCGGCGAGTGAAGCGAACGCGTCAGGGCCGTATACGGCCGGTGTGCCGAGGATGGCGACGCGCTGAAGACGGGAGGGCGCCCGAAGTGTGACGTGGTTCACGGTGCGCATCGGGCAGAACATGCCAACTGCGCGCGCACTGCGTGCACATACCGGATCTTGTAGACCGTCAGCCGTGGGCCGTCTCCACGAAGTGGACCGGGGGCGCAGCCGAGGGTTCCGTCTCCACGCGCCACGCGCCCGGCGGATCCGCCGCGCCCGGAAGGTCCCTGCATACACCCCTGTCCGCATCAACGTGTCCCGCCCCGGTCCCCGGCGTCCGCCCACCGGGTGCACTCGGTCGCCGACCGGATCGGCCCCCCTTGGCCTACGCTGGCCATGTTCCGTGCACAGCAGCAGAGTTCGCCCGGCGCATACGCGCCGGCTCATTCTCGGACCCACACCTCGACGTGCCGCCACAGACCGGGGCGGTCCGGGGGGCCGGTCAGTCACTCGTCGTTCCGTCAGGAGCCCTGTTGAACACGCCGCCGGAGAACCTCGCAACCGACACGCCGCACCGCCTGGACCCGTCCGGTGGGTGCCCCCACGCAGCCAACGCGCGGTTGCTGGCCGGGGGCGCCGTCTCGTCGGTTGTCCTGCCGGGTGGGGTGACGGGCATGGCGGTGCTGGGCCATGACGCCCTCAGGGAGTTCCTCGCACACCCCGACGTCGCGAAGGACGCGCGGCACTTCGCCGCTCTGCGGGACGGGGAGATTCCCGACGGCTGGCCTCTGAAGACCTTCGCCACCGTGCAGGGGATGACCACCGCGGACGGGCCGGACCACCGGCGGCTGCGGTCCCTCATGAGCAGGGCGTTCACCGCGCGGCGGGTCGAGGAACTGCGCCCACGCGTCGAGGAACTGATCATGTCTCTGCTGGACGACCTGGAACGCGAGGCCGTTGCGCACGACGGCGTCGCGGACCTGCGCAGGCACTTCGCCCTACCGCTCCCGATGAGCGTCATCTGCGAACTGCTCGGCGTGGACGCGGAGCACCACGACAGGCTGCACGACCTGTCCAACCGGATCGTCGCCACCGACATCGGCCCCGCTGAGGCCATGGCCGCGAACCGGGAGATGGTGGAGGTGCTCGGCGCGGTCGCCGCCGCCCGGGCCGAGAACCCGCGTGACGACCTGATCAGCGCACTGATCGCGGCCCGGGAGGCGGACGGCGACCGACTCGGTCCGCACGAGCTGATCGGCACTCTGATGCTGACCGTCATCGCGGGACACGAGACGACGCTCAACCTGATCACCAACGCCGTGCGCGCCCTGTGCACCCATCGTGACCAGCTCGCCCTGGTCCGGGCGGGCACGGCGAGCTGGGCGGACGTGGTCGAGGAGACGCTGCGCTGGGACAGCCCGGTCAGCTACTTCCCGTTCCGCTATCCGATCCGCGACCTGACACTCGACGGCACCCTGATCCCGAAGGGGACCCCGGTCCTGGCCGGATACTCGGCGGCGGGGCGCGACACGAAGGCGCACGGCCCCGATGCCGGACGCTTCGACGTCACACGCCACGGCAAGGCCCGCCACCTCTCGCTCGGCCATGGCGCGCACTTCTGCCTGGGGGCACCGCTCGCCCGGATGGAAGGCGCGGCAGCACTCCGGCATCTGTTCACACGCTTCCCCGCGCTCACTCTCGCGGTTCCGGACACCGAACTCCCGAGGCACGCCTCGTTCGTGGGGAACAGTGTGCGCGAACTGCCGGTGCGCGTGCACGGCTGATCCGTCCGTGCCGCGCGCACAGCGCCGGACTGCCGGGTCGTCAGGAAGTCCCGGTCACCGCTGTGTACGGCCGTGAAACCCTCGAACCCGGGAAGCCGGTCGGCGTGGGGCTGAACGCCGGGCCGCGCGGGTCCGTATCCCCGTGCGAAGACTCGTACACCGATGAAGGGAATGCCGGCATGAGCGCATCGCAGGAGCGTCAGGTCCACCTCGGGCGTCGTACCGTCGTGGCGGCGGTCGGCGCGGCGGGGGTGGCCGCCGCTCTCACCGCGTGCGGCGGCTCGAAGGACGGCGAGGGCTCCGACACGGTGCAGCCGGCCGGAAAGGGCGGCGGTGAGGTACTCGCCAGGACCAGCGACATACCCGAGGGCGGAGGGGTCGTCTTCGCCGACAAGGGCGTGGTGGTGACCCAGCCGACCGCGGGCACGTTCAAGGCCTTCTCCTCGAAGTGCACGCATCAGGGCTGCGCGGTCAAGGGCGTCGCGGACGGATCGATCAGCTGCCCGTGCCACGGCAGCACCTTCGACGCGACGACCGGAAAGGCCACGGCCGGTCCCGCGACACAGCCACTGCCCGAGACGCCGATCAAGGTGGCGGACGGCTCGATCACCCTGGCGTAGCAGGGGGGCGGCTCCCGGGACTCCGCCGGAACGCCTGCGCGTGCCCGCACGCCACTCCTGCGGCGACGGTCGTCAGGTGTTCCGGCCCGCGGCGGAGGCCCCGCCCCGTCCCCCGGCCGATGCCCGCGCGTCCCCTCCGCCGGGCATCCTCATCCGTCACGCGGCCGGACCCCGCACCGCGGGCTCACGACGGAGGTGTCTGCACCGGCGCTGGCCATTGCCCCAGGGCCGGCGGCAGCTCCATGCTGTCGGGCATCCGCACGATCCCCGGCGAACGCAGGAGGGCCCCGCCCATGTCCGTCACCCAGCGCCGAGGCCGCCGGATCATGATGACCGCCGCCGAAAGGGACGCCTACCTGACCGGTCAGCGCACATGCCGGGTGGCCACGGTCTCCGCGGAAGGGCTCCCGCACGTGGGCGCGCTGTGGTTCGTGTGGGACGGCACCTCGCTGTGGCTCTACTCCCTCACACGCAGTCGGCGCTGGACACAGTTGCGGCGGAACCCCGGCATCGCCGTCGTGATCGACGACGGAGAGGGGTACGGCGAACTGCGCGGCGTGGAGCTGTCGGGCCTGGCGGAGTTCGTCGGCGAAGTCCCGCGCACGGGTGAGGACTGCGCCGAACTTGCGCTTCCGGAGCGGCTGTTCGCCGTGAAGTACTTCGGTCTGGACACACTGCCGCACGATTCCCGGCATGCCTGGATCCGGCTCACCCCGGAAGCCGTCACCTCGTGGGACTTCGGGAAGCTGACCATTCCCCGGACCGGTCAGCCGGCAGACGATTCTCCGGACCGGTCAGCCGGCCGCCGGCCGGCGCCGCCCGCGGGAGATGCGCGAGGAGATCAGCCGTAGCTGACCGGGCGGGCGGGCCGTGCCGCCACCGCGACCGCGTCCGCCAGCGGTCCGATGTCGGCGGCGGACAGCGAGGACACGGTCAGCCGCACCCCCTGCGGCGACGCCATCCGGAAGCGTGCCCCCGGGGCGACCGCCCAGCCGGCGTGCAGCATCCGGGCCACTGCCCCGGTCTCGTCGCTCACGGGCACCCACACGTTCATCCCGGTCCGCCCGTAGGCCGGCACCCCCCGCTCACCCAGCGCCCGGATCAACGCGTCCCGCCGCTCCCCGTAGGACCCGGCGACCTCCACCGGATCCACGGTGCCGGACGCCCACAGATGGTGCACGGTCCGCTGGAGCAGACCGCTCACCCAGCCGGGACCCAGTTGCTGACGCCCCGCCACCCGGTCGACCGTCAGCGCGTCACCGGTGAGCACGGCGAGCCGCAGATCGGGGCCGTACGCCTTCGAGGCGGAACGGACGAAGGCCCAGTGTTGCGTGACGCCCGCGAGCGGGTGCACCGCGAGGTCGACGATCGCATGACCGTGGTCGTCCTCGATCAGAAGCACCCGGGGGTGCTCGGCGAGGACCGTCCGCAGCGCGGCGGCCCTCGCGGAACTCACCGCGGCACCGGTCGGATTCTGCGCCCTGTCGGTGACCACCAGAGCCCTGGCGCCCTCCCGCAGAGCCCGCTCCACATCGCCGGGCAGAGGACCTTCGTCGTCCAGCGCGACCGGGACGGGCCGCATGCCGAGCGCCGGGATCAGATCGAGCACGGCGCCCCACCCCGGATCCTCGACGGCTACCGGGTCACCGGGCCTGAGGTGCGCGGTCAGCACACGCTCGATCGCGTCGAGCGACCCGGACGCGAGCGCAACCGGCCCGGCCGGGACACCGTCGGCGTCCAGCTCCGCCCGCACGAGGCGTTCGAGTTCGGGAAGCACGGGGGCATCACCGTACAGGCCGGGCCTGTCGGCGTACGCCCGCGAGGCCGCCGCCAGTGCCGGACCGAGGTCGGGCAACAGCTCCGGGTCCGGATTGCCGTCACCCAGCTCCCGCACGCCGGGCGGGGCTTCCACCCGGAGGGAACCGCGTGCCGTGCCGGCCGGTCGCGGACGCACCCGGCTCCCCCGCCTGCCCGCCGTCTCGATGACTCCGCGCTCGCGCAGCATGCGGTACGCGGCGGCCACCGTGTTCGGGTTGACCCCGAGCTGGAGCGCCAACGCCCGCATGGGCGGGAGCACATGACCGGGCGCGAGGTCACCGGAGGCGATCCCGCGTTCCACGCTCGCCGAAATGTCCGCTGCGCCCCGCCCACTGATCCGATACTCTTCTAGCACAAACATGATTATGCACTAGCGCAATGGAGTGAGCAAATGCCGGACACCTGTACACCCGCCGCCTCCGGAGCCGCCGCCTACGAACCGACGGAGCGCACGGTGCCGAGCCGCTCCAGGGAGCGCGCCTCGTACGACAAGGAGACCGTCCACGCGATACTCGACGCGGCCTACCTCTGCCATCTGGGCTTCGTCCGCGACGGCGCGCCGGTGGTACTGCCCACGCTGTTCGGCCGGATCGGCGAGCGGCTGTACGTCCACGGCTCGACCGGATCGCGCCCGCTCCGCGAGGCGGGTGCGGCCGACCCCGGCATCGCGGTCTGCCTGACGGTCACGCATGTCGACGGCCTCGTGCTGGCCCGCTCCGCCTTCAACCACTCGATGAACTACCGCTCCGTGGTGGTGCACGGAACCGCCCGCACCGTGACGGACCCGCAGGAGCGCCGCGTCGCGCTCGACGCCATCGTCGACCAGGCCGTGCCCGGCAGGTCCAAGGACTCGCGTCCCGCGGACAGGAAGGAACTCGCGGCGACCGCGGTGATCCGCCTCGACCTCGACGAGGTCTCCGCGAAGATCCGCACGGGTGGCCCGAGCGACGATCCGGACGACGTCTCCCTCCCGTACTGGGCGGGCGTCGTCCCGGTGGCCCGGACCTACGGGACACCGGTGCCGGCCGACGACCTGGACCCGGCGGTCCGGGTGCCGGGCTACCTCGGCGCGCTCTGAGCCGCCGTCGACGGAACGCGGAGAGCAAGGGCGCCGGGCCCCGGTACGCGGAAGGCAGAGGTGCCCGACCCAGGTACGCGGAAGGCAGTGGCGCCGGGCCCCGGTACGCGCGAGGCCACCTCACGCCCGGCCAAGGGCGGCCGATGCAGCGTCATCGGCCTGGACCGGACCCGGCCGCATCGGCCCGGAACGAGCCCGGCCGCTCGGACAGTTCGCCCTCGGGGCCGGCCGGCTCCCCGGCCTCCACCGCTTCCGTGCCCAGCGGGCCCGGCCCCGACGCGACCGGCCCCGTTGGCGCCTTGGGCGGCTTGGGCGCGGACGACTGGGCGATGACGGCCCCGATCAGGACGACGGCGCCGCCCGCCAACTGCGGTAGGGAGAGGTGTTCGCCCAGCAGCACCCGGGCGAGCACGGTCGCGATGACCGCCTCCAGGCATGCGACGACCCCGGCCACCTGGGGCGAGAGCAGCCGCACCGAGACGACGCCGGTGACATAGGCCAGGACCGTCGCGAGCAGCACGATCCAGCCCAGGAGCACCCAGGCCGGGACGCCGCGCCCGTTCATGACCGCATCGCCGCCGAGCACCGCCCAGTCCATCCCCCACGGCCTGGCGGCGACGGTCATCACGACCGTTCCCACCAGCAGCCCGTACGCGATCACACCGAAGGGGTGCGGAGGTGCGGCATCCGCCCTGTCCCCGCGACCGGCGCCTTGGTCCGACAGGACGAAGTAGCCCACCTGGCAGCAGGCCGCACCGAGCGCGAGCAGCAGTCCCACCGCGTCGAAGCCGAGCCCGGACCACACCTCGACGACACATGCGAGCCCGCCGACCGCGAGCACCACGCCGACGGCGGCGGCCCTGGTGACGGCCCGGCGCTGGACGAACCGCACCCAGCCGAGGACGAGGGCGGGAGCCAGGTATTCGACGAGCAGGGCCACCCCGACCGGGATGCGCGAGATCGCCGCGAAGTAGCAGGCCTGGACACCGGCGACGGCGAACAGCCCGAAACCCGCCAGCAGGACGGGCCGCTCGCGGACCAGAGCCCGATGCCGCCACGCGACGGGCAGCATGACGAGAGCGGCGCCCGCCAGCCTGAGCCACACCACGTGCAGCGGGTCGAGCCCCGCCTCGATCAGCGGCTTGGCCGCCACCCCTGAACCACCGAACGCGAGAGCCGAGGCCAGGGCCAGGCCCAGTCCGGCGCTTCTCCCCTGAGACGCATGCATCGGCACATCATGGCAGCAGCGGTCAGCAGCGTCACCCCCTGATGGACCTGACCTCTGCGTGCCCCGACCTCCACGCGCCCATGATCACCACGGCTGCTCCCCCGCGACCAGCCGCTCCTGGGTGCGGGCGGCCAGCCGCGTGACCCCGACCCCGGCCCGCTCCAGGACCTCGACCGCACGACAGCGGGGATCGGCGAGCAGCGCGGCCAGCAGATCCAGGCCGTCCGCGTGGGCCCGTCCGCGCCGGGCGGCATCCCGGCCCGCCCGTTCCAGCGCCGCCGCCGCGGGCGGCGACCAGCCTTCACCGCCGGGCTCGGGTACGACCGGCACCGCGCCCGAATCCTCCCGCGCACCCTGCCACCGGAGGCCGTAGCCGATGCTGCGCTGCACGAGGTAACCGAGGACTCTGGCCAACTGCGGCGCCCCGTCGAACACTTCCCGGACCGCGATGTCCGACTCGACGAGCGAGTGCAGGAGATGGGCGGTGTCGACGTGGCGGTCGCCGTCCCGCAGCGCGCGCCGGCGCGCGCCGCTCGCCACAGCGGTCATGGCGGGGCTCAGCGCGGCGCCTTCGCCGGGCCGGTTCGGCGGAGCCTGCTCGGGGAGATCTCGTGTCCGGAACTGCACCACTCCACCCCATCAGTCCCGAGCGGCGAAAACATCCCCGGTACGGCTCATCCCGCATCCCGCGAAAGGCGGGGGCCGTCGGGGGTTCCTCATCCTTCTGGATGAGATCAGGCCATCACGGAGAGCATTTCCCGCCGCCCGACGCAAAAGGGGCCCCGCGGACGGGGCCCCTCTCGGACGTTCGGCGGAGCCTCACGGCTCAGTCCTCGTCGGCGAGGATCAGGTACAGCTTCTTCCGGGCGTCCCCGATCACCGTCAACGCCTTCTGCCGCTGGTCGGCCGATCCGGTCTTCCAGACCTGGCCGAACGCCTCCATGAGCCCGAAGCCGGCCTGCCGGATCTCGTTCACGCCCTCCCAGTCGACACCGCGCCCGGCTTCCTCCCAGGGCGCCTCGGGGCCGGACTCGGCTTCCGTGCGGCCGGTCTCGGTCAGGGTGAACAGCTTCTTGCCGCCCTCGCTCGCGCTGATGATCAGCCCCTCGTCCTCCAGCAGCTGGAGGGTGGGGTACACCGAGCCGGGACTGGGCCGCCAGGCCCCTCCGCTGCGCTCACCGATCTCCTGGATCATCTCGTACCCGTGCATCGGACGGTCCTTGAGCAGCGCCAGGATCGACGCACGTACGTCACCACGCCTGGCCCTGCCTCTGCCGCCTCCCCGGCCACGCCCGCCGCCGAAGGGTCCGCCGCCGAAGGGCGGGCCGAAGGGGCCGAACGCGGGGCGGCCTCCGTCGAAATCCCCCCTGCCGGCGCCTCGGCGCCCGGGGCCACATCCGTGTTCGTTTCCATGTGAACGCATGGCTGCGCTCCTCTCTCGTACCGAAACGCGATCCTGTCGTTGAGCTGTCGCGATAACTCAACGATATATCGGAAACTATCGGCTGCCAAGAACCCGTGCCCTGAGCGAAGCGGCAGGGACGCCACCGCCCAGGACGCAGACGGAGCAGAGACGGATCCCGGACGTCCGGCATCCTCGGAAAGCGTCCGGGACGTGCCGCACGCTCGGGCGAGCCGCACGTCCGTGATTGGCCTTGGACCGCACCGAGCCGTCACCTCTACCGTCGGCGGCATGAAGATCCGCATCGTCGACGCCTTCACCGACCGCCCCTTCGCCGGGAACCCCGCCGGGGTGCTCCTCCTCGACGCCGGCCCGTTCCCCGAGTCGGCCCGCCTCCAGCTGATCGCCTCCGAACTCAACCTCTCGGAGACCGCCTTCGCGCACCCGCTGCCGCCCGGCGGTGAGGCGGACTGGGCGCTGCGCTGGTTCACCCCGGCCACCGAGGTGGACCTGTGCGGACACGCGACACTCGCCGCGGCCCACGTCCTGCACACCACGGGTACAGCGAGCGGCACCGTGCGGTTCGCGAGCCGTTCCGGCGTCCTCCGTACGGTCGCGCACACGGACGGCACCCTCACGCTGGACTTCCCCACCGCACCCCTGACGCCGGTCCCCGCTCCCGCGGGACTCGCGGATGCGCTCGGCGCGGCACCCCTCTCCGTGCACGACACGGGGGAACACGTCGGCGACCTCCTGGTGGAGCTGGCCGACGAGTCCGCCGTACGCGCACTGCGTCCGGACTTCGCCTCACTCGCCGCGTGTTCCCGCCGCGGTGTCATCGCCACGGCCGCTGCCGACGACCCGGCGGGCGCGTACGACTTCGTGTCGCGCGGCTTCTTCCCGCGGGTCGGCATCGACGAGGACCCGGTGACCGGCAGCGCGCACACCGCCCTGGCCCCCTTCTGGTCGGCCAGGCTCGGCCGCGAGGACCTCACAGGCCTTCAGGCCTCCGCCCGCTCGGGTCTGGTCCGCACCTCACTGCGGGGCGGGCGCACCCTGCTGACCGGCAGCGCCGTGACGGTCGTCGACGGCGAGCTGCTCACCTCGCTCTGAGCACGCCGGAGCCGAGCCGGCCCGGGCCGCGTGTCAGGGGGTGGGCAGCCAGCCCACCTTCCCCGCGAGCAGGGCGTATCCGACGAACGCCCCGATGTCGAGCAGCGCGTGCGCGACGACCAGCGGCCCGACCCGTCCCCAGCGCCTGTACAGCAGCACGAAGACCACGCCCATGACCACGTTGCCGATGAACCCGCCGATCCCCTGGTAGAGGTGGTACGAGCCGCGGAGCACGGAGCTCGCCACCAGCGCGGCCATCGGCGTCCATCCCAGCTGCCCGAGCCGGCGCAGGAGGTAGCCGATGACGATGACTTCCTCGACGAGGGAGTTCTGCACGGCGGAGAGGATCAGGACGGGGAACTTCCACCAGACCTCGGGCAGCGACTCCGGGACCACGGTCAGGTTGAAGCCCCCGGCGCGGGCCGCCAGATAGAACGCCAGCCCGGCGCTGCCGATGGCGGCCGCGACCAGAGTGCCCCGGCCGAGGTCCTGCCGGGGCCGGGTGCGGTCCAGTCCGAGGGTCCGCAGACCGGCCCCCTCGCGCATGAGGAGGTGGGCGACCAGGGCGACCGGCACCAGCGCGGTCGCGATGCCGAACAGCTGCCAGGCGAGGTCGAGCCAGGGGCGTCCCGGTGCGTACGACCCGTTGAGCGTCGCGGCCTGGTCCTTGAGGCCCCCGGGTTTCGTCAGCGATCCGACGAAGCTGATCAGGGCGGAGACGCCGCTGGCCCCGAGGGAGAGAGCCAGCACGAGCAGGGTCTCCGGCCTCAGGACCCGCGGGGACGCCTCCTCCCGGGGAATGGTTGCAGTCACGCGACCCGCCTTACCTGTACGCCTGCCGTCGGTTGTGCGTCCTAGCTTGCCCGACGGCCCGGCGGTGGCGGGACACCGGGCGGCCCGCTCGTCAGGGGGCGGGAAAGCCGACGGGCCAGGTGTGGACCGGCTCGCCGACCTGCATCAACTCGCCGTAGCGCCGGGTGGTGGCCGCGAGCGCGCCCTCCCGTTCGAGACCGGCGTCCAGCGCGCGGTGGTAGGTGTCGACCTGCCACGAGGCACCGTTCACGCGGAGCCGGCAGCGCTCCTCGATCACCCCCAGGTAGCGGTCGCGGTCGGAGGGCTCGATGTTCCAGGCGTCGAGTCCGGCAGCGGCGAGGGGCAGCAGTTCGTCCCGTACGAGCTTGACGGCGGGCACCTTCGCCACACCTCCCGAACGGCCCGGTCGGGGCCACAGCAGTTCGGCGTCGATGCCGTGACGGCAGGCGGCGTCGAAGTTCTCCTCGGCCGCCTCGAAGGACAGCCTGGTCCAGACGGGCCGGGACTCGTCGGCGAGCGCGCGCACGAGCCCGTAGTAGAAGGCGGCGTTGGCGATGACGTCGGTGACGGTCGGCCCCGCGGGCAGGACCCGGTTCTCCACCCTGAGGTGCGGAACGCCGTCGGCCAGCCCGTACACGGGCCGGTTCCACCGGTAGACCGTGCCGTTGTGGAGGACGAGCTCGCCCAGGGCGGGCACCCCGCCCTCGTCGAGGACCCGCAGCGGCTCCTCGTCCTCGCAGATCGGCAGCAGGGGCGGGTAGTAGCGCACGTTCTCCTCGAAGAGCTCGTACGCCGAGTCGATCCAGCGCTCTCCGAACCAGGTGCGGGGCCGTACCCCCTGGTTCCTGAGCTCGGGCGGGCGCACGTCCGTGGCCTGCTGGAACAGCGGCGGCCTCGACTCTCGCCACAGTTCCTTGCCGAAGAGGAACGGGGAGTTGGCGCCGAGGGCGATCTGCACGGACGCGATGGCCTGCGCGGCGTTCCAGACGTCGGAGAAGCGGTCCGGTGTCACCTGCAGGTGCAACTGCACCGATGTGCAGGCCGATTCGGGGGCGATGGAGGCGGAGGTGGAGACCAGTCGTTCGACACCTTCGATATCGAGGACGAAATCCTCTCCGCGGGCCGCCGCCATTTGATCGTTGAGCAGGGTGTAACGATCGACGTCCGAGAGGTTCGCCGACACCACGTCGTCACGTCCGAGCGTCGGCAGGATACCGATCATCACGATCCCCGCGTCGACCTCGGCCGCCTTGCGATGGGCGTATGCGAGCCCGGTGCGCAACTCCTCGGCGAGCTGATCGAATACCCGGCCGCTCAACCGGTGCGGAAGAATGTTCACTTCCAGATTGAACATCCCCAGTTCCGTCTGGAAATCCCGGCTGGCGATGCGCTGGAGCACCTCAGCATTCCGCATCCTCGGCATGCCGTCAGAACCCGCGAGATTCAGCTCGATCTCCAGCCCCATGAGATTCCGGGGCCTGTCGAACCTCTGCTCCGACAGGAGCCTCTCCAGCCCGCTCAGGCACTGGACGAGCTTCTCGCGGTACGCCTGCCGATCGGACGGGGCGAAGGCACCCGCCACGATCTTCTCGCCCATCGAAGGGTCCCTCCTCGAGTGGGCGGCCCACGGCACAGGCCGCTCGTATCAGGATCGATAATGCCCCGCCGAGATGATCCGTAACGCCCCCGCGGCCCGCGGACTCCCAGTAGTGTGTCGACTGAGACCGGAGGCACATTCCTTCGGCATGCGGCATATGCAGTGTGCGGTGTTGCACCACAGGTGGAAACACCGATGGGTTTCAGCCTACCGCCGTGGAGGGAAAATACCTGGCGGCAGAGGTCCGGACCGGACCGAATCCACAGGAACTCCGCAATTCAAAGGCTCGAATCCGCCTTGCGCGCAATACGCGGGAAGGCTAGCCGAAACATCGTGTGAACATTTGTCGTATAAACTCTGCGAACGAGGCAGAGAGTTGACGCATCGGCCAGTCCGCCCGTCACCGGCCTTCCTCTGGCCCCGTTGCACGCCGACAGCGCCGTCTGCACCCGCCCACGCACCACCGTGTCTCCGAAGTGAGAGGCGACCCACTATGCCGCTGCATGTTTCACCGGCTCCCGCGCCCGCACTGCGCAGCGTTCTCGCGGCACTCGGTTCTCCCACCGCCGTCCGCGAAGCCCATACGCCCGCTCTCCGGTCCGTCCAGGGATCAATGAGCCCCGAACTCCCGCTCCCCGTGCACGTGCTGGACCGGATCGCGCCGCAGGAGGCGGCACCCCTGACCCGCCTCGCGGGCTGGCGGTTCCTGATCCGGGGCAAGGAACGCGCCGTCGCCGCCGCGGACACCATGCTGACCGCCGACGGCTGGACCTTCTCCCATTTCTTCGAGGGCCCGTACATCGTCTCCACCGAAATCGCCGTACGCCAGGCGGAGTCGTCGACGACGCACTACCAGCCGCGCCTGCTCTCGATCCCCGAGCTGTACATGCTCACGCTGTGGCTGCACCGCGACACCGAGGACGACGCCGGCTCCGGAGCACTCGCACCGAACGACGTGCTGGTGCCCCTGGCTCCCGCGCCTCCGGGCATCACGCCCCATCGCCCGCACCGGGTCGCCGACCTCCTGCCGGTCATGACCCTGCGCGTCACCCCGGCTCCGCTGCCCGGCCTCCTCGGCACTCCGGCCTGATCCTCGTCACCACGCCCCCGCCGGACATCCGGCGGGGGCACACGTGTACCCGGCCGGACTAGTCCGGCCGGGTCACCCCGAACCATCCGAACGGACAGTGCAGTTGGATTGAACCGTCCGGCCGGGTGATGCGTCATGGGAGGAGAACAGCAGCTGCCGCGAAATCCCTGCGGATCGACGCCCGTAGGGCAACACTGGGAACGGACCGACTTGATACGGGGACGGCCATGAACACCTCGTCCAGCCGCAGGACACTCGAATCGACGCAGCGAAAGAACCCATCCATGTGCCAGCACCAGCCACCCTGCCCGACCGCCGAATCCAACGACCGGGAGGCCGCACGCCTGATGGCCCACCACCCGGAACAGGGATGGAGCCTGCTGTGCAACGGCGTCCTGCTCTTCGAGGACACCGGCGAGCTGCTCCCGGACGGCCAGATCATCGCACCCCACCGGCCGCTGAAGAGCGGTCAGGTGGTGAAGGCCGCCTGACGGCGGCCCGGGAACACAGGGGCCGGCCCGGAGAAGTCTCCGAACCGGCCCCGACGCGTGTCCGGCCGCCCTACTGGTCGTAGGCGTCCAGCGGCGGGCAGGAGCAGACCAGGTTGCGGTCGCCGAAGGCACCGTCGATCCGGCGCACCGGCGGCCAGTACTTGTCCGAAGGCGTGACGCCCGCCGGGAAGACCGCCTCCTCACGGCTGTAGGCGTGCGTCCACTCACCGCCGAGCGCGGCCGCGGTGTGCGGGGCGTTGCTCAGCGGGTTGTCCTCGCCGCTCCAGGTGCCGTCGGCGACCTTCTCGATCTCGCCGCGAATGGCGATCATCGTGTCGCAGAACCGGTCGAGCTCCGCGAGGTCCTCGCTCTCGGTGGGCTCGATCATCAGGGTCCCCGCCACCGGGAAGGACATGGTCGGCGAGTGGAAACCGTAGTCGATCAGCCGCTTGGCGACGTCGTCGATGCTGACGCCGGTCGCCTTGGAGATGGGCCGCAGGTCGACGATGCACTCGTGCGCGACCAGACCGGCCGGGCCGTTGTACAGGATCGGGAAGTGCGGCTCCAGACGCTTGGCGATGTAGTTGGCCGCGAGCACGGCGACCTGCGTCGCCCGCTTCAGGCCCTCGCCCCCCATCAGGCGTACGTAGGCCCACGAGATCGGCAGGATGCCGGCCGAGCCCCACGGGGCGGCCGAGATCGGGCCGACACCCGTCTCCGGGCCCGCGGCGGGCTGCAGCGGGTGGTTGGGGAGGTACGGCGCCAGGTGGGCGCGCACACCGACCGGGCCGACGCCCGGGCCGCCGCCGCCGTGCGGGATGCAGAACGTCTTGTGCAGGTTGAGGTGCGAGACGTCGCCGCCGAAGTGGCCCGGCTTGGCGAGACCGACCAGGGCGTTGAGGTTGGCGCCGTCCACGTAGACCTGGCCGCCGGCGTCGTGCACCTCGCCGCAGATGTCGGCGACGTGCTCCTCGAAGACCCCGTGCGTGGAGGGGTAGGTGATCATGAGGACGGCGAGCTCGTCGCGGTGCTTCGCGATCTTGTCCCGGAGGTCCGCGATGTCGACCTCGCCGTCGTCGGCGGTCTTGACCACGACGACCTTCATTCCGGCCATCACGGCGCTCGCGGCGTTGGTGCCGTGCGCCGAGGACGGGATGAGGCAGACCGTGCGTCCGTGGTCCCCGTTGGCGCGGTGGTAGGCGCGCACGGCCAGGAGGCCGGCGAACTCGCCCTGCGAGCCGGCGTTCGGCTGGATGGAGACGGCGTCGTAACCGGTGACCTCCGCAAGGCGCTCCTCGAGCTCACGGATGAGAGTGAGGAAGCCCTGAGCCTGCTCGGCCGGCGCGAAGGGGTGCAGCGCCCCGAATTCGGGCCAGGTGATCGACTCCATCTCGGCGGTCGCGTTGAGCTTCATGGTGCAGGAGCCCAGCGGGATCATGCCGCGGTCGAGCGCGTAGTCGCGGTCGGCGAGCTTGCGCAGGTAGCGCAGCATCGCCGTCTCGGAGCGGTGCTGGTGGAAGACCGGGTGGGTGAGGACGGCGTCGGTGCGCAGCCGGGACTCGGGGAGCGCGTCGGGGGCCGAGGCGTCCAGCGCCTCGATGTCCCCCTCCGCCCCGAAGGCGGCCCAGACCGCGGAGAGCGCGCTCCGGGTGGTGGTCTCGTCGCAGGCGACGGAGACGTGGTCGGCGTCGACGAGGCGCAGGTTCACGCCACGGCCGCGCGCGGCGGCGACGACGTCGGCCGCCGCGCCGGGGACGCGGACGGTGAGGGTGTCGAAGTAGGCGTCGTGCACGACGTCGATCCCGGAGGCACGCAGTCCGCCGGCCAGGATGGCGGCGAAGCGGTGCGTGCGCCGCGCGATCGTGCGCAGACCGTCCGGCCCGTGGTAGACGGCGTACATGCCGGCCATGACCGCGAGCAGCACCTGGGCGGTGCAGATGTTGCTGGTGGCCTTCTCGCGGCGGATGTGCTGCTCGCGGGTCTGCAGGGCCAGGCGGTAGGCCTTGTTGCCGTCCGCGTCGACGGAGACGCCGACGAGGCGGCCCGGCAGGCTGCGGGCGAACTTCTCGCGGACGGCCATGAAGCCCGCGTGCGGTCCGCCGAAGCCCATGGGGACGCCGAAGCGCTGGGTGGTGCCCACCGCGATGTCCGCGCCCAGCTCGCCGGGTGACGTCAGCAGGGTCAGCGCCAGAAGGTCCGCGGCGACGGAGACGATCGCCCCGAGCTCGTGCGCCTGGTCGATGACGGGCTTGATGTCCCGCACCGCTCCGGACGCGCCCGGGTACTGGAGCAGCACGCCGAACACGCCCCGCTCGGCGATCTCGGCGGGGATGCCGGCCGAGAGGTCGGCGACGACCACCTCGACGCCGGTCGGCTCGGCGCGGGTCTCGATCACGGCGACGGTCTGCGGCAGGGTGTCGGCGTCGACCAGGAAGACACCGTCCTTCACCTTGCCGACACGCCGCGCGAGGGCCATGGCCTCCGCGGCGGCCGTGCCCTCGTCCAGGAGCGATGCACCCGAGGTCGGCAGCCCGGTGAGGTCGGCGACCATCGTCTGGAAGTTCAGCAGGGCCTCCAGCCGGCCCTGGGAGATCTCGGGCTGGTACGGCGTGTACGCCGTGTACCAGGCGGGGTTCTCCATGACGTTCCGCAGGATGACCGGCGGGGTGAACGTGCCGTAGTAGCCGAGCCCGATCATCGGGGTGAGCACCTGGTTACGGTCCGCGAGGCTCCGCAGCTCGGCCAGGACCTCGGCCTCGGTGCGCGCCGAGGGAAGATCCAGGGCCTCGGCGCTCCGGATCACGTCGGGCACGGCGGCGGCGGTGAGCTCGTCGAGGGAGCCGTAGCCGACCTGGGCCAGCATCTTCGCCTGAGCCTCGGCATCGGGCCCGATGTGACGCTGCTCGAAGGGGATGCCCTGCTCCAGCTGGGAGAGCGGAGTGCGACGGGGGGTCATGATGGAGGCCTCCTGGTCTGTCACGACCTGCGAGGGGCGCCACGGCGTGGCTGCCCGAACGGCCTCCCCCTCTGTCATCTCGACCTGAGAGCTTCACCGGCGCGCCTGCGGCACACCGGCTTTCACCGTCGGTGAGGGCGGTGCCCGTCCCGGCGCGTGCCGTACGGATTCCGTCCTGCTTTCCAGAGTGGCCTCATCCGTGCGGTACGGGGGCCTGAGAGATTCCGGGGAGGAGTTGCTCCTTCGGCGCCTCCGGATCGCTCCGAAGGACTCTCCCGCGCGGGGTCAGCAGCCGTGTTCCAGCCTACCAGCGGGCCGGGCGATGCCCGTCTCGAGTGGCCGATGCCACGGATCTGGCCTTGTGTAGTGCCTGTGGAGCAGTCGCGACCACCCCGACGCAGTTGCGAGCAGTGGGAGGCACCGTGCAGACCGACATCGATCCGCGCAGCCTGATCGGCCGCAAGGCCTTCGACCGCCTGGGGGCCAAGATCGGAACCGTGGACGAGGTCTATCTCGACGACGCGACGGGTGTACCCGAGTGGGCCGCGGTCCGCACCGGCCTGTTCACCCGGGACGCGTTCGTCCCGCTGGAGCCGAGCGAATTCGTCGACGGGACTCTCGTGATCCCCTTCGACCGGGCGCTGATCAAGGACGCTCCGGACTTCGGGGTGGGCCGCCATCTCTCCCCCGAGCAGGAACTGCAGCTCTACCGCCACTACGGGCTCGACGCCGCCCCGCCGTCCCCGTCCGCCCCGTCCGCGCCCGACAAGGACTTCGGGAAGCTGGCCGGCCAGGAGGAGTAGTCCACCGGGTCCCTCACCAGGGGAAGCGGATCGGCCGGCCGCAGCTCCGGGTCGTCGACGCGGAACGTGCGCACCCTACCCGGCGCCGTCCACGGTTCCTCGAACCGCACGGTGACCCGGCCGACGCCGCTGCCCTGCACCCAACCGTGTCCGTGCGCCTCGTGGCGCACGTCGTGCCCGGCGGGCCAGCGGCGGGCGGCGAGTGACGCGGCGCCGTCCGGGGCCGCGTCCTCGGTCGTGACGACCGGGTCGGCGGTGACGGTGTCGGCCGCGGCGGACACCTCGGCCTGCTCCGCCTCCGCGGCCTGGGCGAACAGATCCTCCTGCGTGAAGTCCGCGAGCCCCGTGACACCGACCCCGAGCAGCCGTACGCCGCCGGTGGTGTCCACGGCCTCCAGGAGCCTCGCCGCGGCCTCCCGGACCACCCCTGGGTCGTCGGTGGGGCCACGCAGGGTCTCGGATCTGGTGAGCGTCGAGAAGTCGTAGCGGCGCACCTTGAGCACGACGGTCCGTCCGGACCGCCCGGCACCGCGCAGCCGCTGCACACAGCGGTCCGCCAGACGCTCCACCTCGGTCCTGACCCGCACACGGTCGTGCAGGTCGACGTCGAAGGTGTCCTCGACCGACACGGACTTCGCGTCGCGCTCGGCGACGACGGGCCGGTCGTCGAAGCCCTGGGCCATGCGGTGGAGGGCGACCCCGTGGGCCTTGCCCAGCAGGCGCACGAGCTCCGCCTCACCGGCTTCCGCGAGGTCCTCGACGACCGTCATCCCGGCACGCCGGAGATGGTCGGCGGTGGCGGGCCCCACGCCGGGGAGGATCCGCACCGGCTTCGGCGCGAGGAGCCCGCGCTCGGTGCCCGGCTCGATCAGCATCAGTCCGTCGGGCTTCGCCTCCTCCGAGGCGATCTTGGCCAGCATCTTGGACCCGGCCAGGCCGACTGATCCGCTGAGTCCGGTGACCGCCCTGATGACCGTGCGCAGCTCCACGCCGAGGGCCCGGGCCGAAGCGGAGTCGTCGGCGACTCCGCCGGCCTCCAGATCGACGAAGGCCTCGTCGAGGCTGAGCGGCTCGACGAGCGGTGAGAGCCGGCCGAGCAGTTCCATCACCTGGTCGCTGACGGCCCGGTACAGCGAGAAGCGCGGGACCAGGTACGCCGCGTTGGGGGCCAGCCGCCTGGCCTGCGCCATGGGCATCGCGGAGTGCACACCCAGGCGCCGGGCCTCGTAGGACGCGGTGGCGACGACGCCGCGCATGCCGAGACCGCCCACCACCACCGGCTTGCCGCGCAGGCTGGGCTTCGCCGCCTGCTCCGCAGAGGCGTAGAAGGCATCCATGTCCAGATGCAGGATGGTGGGCACGGGTCTCACAGGGACCGATGCTGCCCTACGCCACTGACAACCGCCCCGCACGGCACGTGCGGGGCGGTCGGGGAAGGTGCCTCGTCAGCCCGCGCGGTTGCGCCGCCGGGCCAGCTCGTCGGCCGGGTTGTTGCCGACCAGCGTCTCGCCGGTGTCGATGCGCTCGCCGTGGAGCTGTGAGAGCGCCACGTCCACGTCCCGCCAGACGACGCCGACGGCGATGCCGAAGACCCCCTGTCCCCCCTGGAGAAGACTGACGACCTCGTCCGGCGAGGAGCACTCGTAGACGGTCGCCCCGTCGCTCATGAGGGTCATCCGCTCAAGGTCCGTGAACCCACGGGCCCGCAGATGCTGAACGGTCGTGCGGATGTTCTGGAGCGCCACACCGGTGTCCAGGAACCGCTTGACGATCTTGAGGAGTACGACGTCCCTGAAACTGTAGAGACGCTGCGTCCCGGAGCCGTACGCCGGACGCACGCTCGGTTCCACGAGCCCCGTGCGCGCCCAGTAATCGAGCTGACGGTAGGTGATCCCGGCCGCCGCGCACGCTGTGGGCCCCCGATAGCCGATGTCCCCTGCCACTGCCACACCGTCCGCTGCCACCACCGCCGGCTGAACCGGCTGTCTGATGGAGTGGCCGGCCGCACTGCCGTGCTGCCGGTACGGCCCACCCTCAGCCGTACCGTCGCCGCTGCTTCTCACGCCGACCTCCGTCCTTGACCTGCCATCTCGAAGGTAGGCAGTCACCAGGGGTGCGTCAACGATCGCCACACTCGGCACGCCGAGTGATAATCACCCTGAGGGTGGTTTCCCGTGACTGATTTGCGGGAACGGCTTGTCGGATGCGCTGATGCCGGCCGCCGACGCACGGTCACTGGCTGTTGGTACCGAAATCCTCCGGCGAGATCTGGTCGAGGAACTCGCGGAACTTCTCCACCTCGTCCTCCTGCTCGTCGGGAATGGCGATGCCGGCGTCGTCCAGCACACCGTCACTGCCGTAGATCGGCGTGCCGGTGCGCAGGGCGAGCGCTATGGCGTCGGAAGGCCGCGCGCTCACCTCGACACCGCTGGCAAAGACCAGCTCCGCGTAGAAGACCCCTTCCCGGAGGTCCGTGATCCGGACCTCGGTGAGCTCCTGGCCCACGGCCTCGAGCACGTCCTTGAAGAGATCATGGGTCAGCGGCCTGGCCGGAGCCATGCCCTGCTGGGCGAAGGCGATCGCGGTCGCTTCACCAGGGCCGATCCAAATAGGGAGGTACCGGTCGCCTCCCACTTCACGCAGGAGCACGATCGGCTGGTTGGAGGGCATTTCCACCCGGACACCCACAACGTCGAGCTCGTTCACACAGCAACCCTAGGACGTGCTCGCCATGTTTGGATAGTCGGGCTCCTCCGGGCTCAGTGGAACCCGGCTTTCAGCGCCGTCTGCACGAGCGCGGCATGGAGCCGGACCGACAGATCCGCGAGCTCCCTCGCGGTGGCCTCCGCGTGTGCCCTGGTCTGCGGATTCCTGTGGCGGCGCAAGGGTGCGACCACCTGCTCGACCAGGCCGGCCTCACGCTCGGCCGCGGCCTTCACGGCCCGCAGATGCCGAGGTTCCAGGCCGAAACGGCCCAGATCCGCCACCAGCCTGGCGACGGTCACCGCTTCGGCGTCGTAGCTGCCCCCCGCCGCGGGGACGACGAGGCCGTACGCCTCCCACTCGACGAGCTGCTCCTCGCTGATCTCGGCGGCCGCCAGGAGCTCGGAGCGCCCGACACGGGAGGCGGTGACCCGTCCGGCGTCCTGGTCCCACGGGGCGTCGCCGGGCTCACCGGGGCCGCCCCCGGAGGGCAGAGATGCCTGCTCACCGCGCTCCAGGGCGTCCAGGTGCTCCCGGATGACCTTGAGCGGCAGATAGTGGTCCCGCTGCATCCGCAGGACCTGGGCCAGCCGCTCGACGTCGGCGGGACAGAACTTCCGGTAGCCCGATGGTGTCCGCTCCGGCTCGACGAGCCCTTCCGCCTCCAGGAAGCGGATCTTGGAGATGGTGACTTCGGGGAACTCGTCGCGCAGCTGGAGGAGCACCGTGCCGATGCTCATCGCGCGCTCGACCGCGGCGGCGGTGCCGTGACCGGCACCGCCTGTCGGTGTTCGCAGCATGGACCTTCCTGGGGGTCCCCCCGGACCGGGTCCGGGGAAGGGTCACACGCCGCGCTGGCTCGCGTAGAAGACCAGTCGGTACTTCCCGATCTGGACTTCGTCGCCGTTGGACAGCGCGACGGAATCGATGCGCTCACGGTTGACGTAGGTGCCGTTGAGGCTGCCGACGTCGCCCACGGTGAAACTACCGTCCGGATTCCTGTGGAACTCCACATGGCGCCGCGACACGGTCACGTCGTCCAGGAAGATGTCCCCCTGCGGGTGCCGGCCGGCCGTCGTCAGGTCGCCGTCCAGCAGGAAGCGGCTGCCTGAGTTGGGGCCGCGCCGGACCACCAGGAGGGCGGATCCCGCGGGCAGGGCGTCGACCGCGGCCTGGGCCTCCGGCGAGAGCGACGGAAGGACCGTCTGGCCCGTCGCCTCGGCCTCGTACGCCTCGATGCCGGAGATCGAGATCGTCGACGTCGTCTCCGAGGCGCGCTCGGGGATTCCGCCCCGCAGCGGCGCACCGCAGTTGGAACAGAAACGGCCGGCCTCGGCATTGCCGTGCCCGCACCTCGGACAGACCAGCCCTCCGCCTGCTGACGGGCCCCCGAAGCCTATGCGCCCTGCACCGGCGGGACCGCCGGACGACGCGCCTGACCCGCCGGGGGCACCCGGCATCTCATCGCGGAAGAGCGGGCGCTCCGTGCCCTGCTCCTCGGCTCCCTGGCGCGGGGCGCGGTGGCGGGCAGCACTGCCGCTGTCCTCGCGGGAGCTCTTTCCGAACAACTTCGCAAACAACTTCACGGGCGTTTCCCCTTGACCGAAATAGACCCGCCCGTGGGGCAGGACGAACCCTGAACGAACACACCTGCCGACCCGGACATCTTCACAACGTCCGTGTCCACCCGACAGTTTCCACCACGGGCCACCGATCCGTTGCGCCGACCCCCCGCAACCTCGTACCCATGTCCTTCGACCACTGTGCACCAGGTCCTCACCGGGACGACGACCGAGCGTAATCAGGCTGCTTCGCCGGACGCAAGGCATCGACGACGATGTCCTCGGCGCGGGCCACTTCCGCCGTGGCCTGCTCCTTCTCCAGCGTCTGGACCACACCGCCGGGGATGTTGAGGGCGGGCTCGAGGTCCTGCGGCTTGCCGATGACCTTGAATTCGTACGGAGCCTCGATCCTGCGGCCGTCGATCCTCAGGTCTCCCCCGTCACCGGAGAAGTACGTGTTGGCGACCACCCGGACCCCGTTGATCTCGATGGCCTCCGCACCCGCGGCACGCAGTTCCTGGATGGTGTCCAGGAGCATGTCGGGCTCGACCGCACCGCTCGGGTCGCTGATGGTCAGCGTGATCCCGGGGCCGTGCGCCGCCACCGTACCGGCGAGGATACCGAGCTGGCGCTCCTTCTCCAGCGTCTGCTTACGGGCCTCCTCCGCCTGGTCGGAGCTGTTCTCCAGCTCCGTGCGCTGGTCGTCGAGGCGCTGCTTCTCGTCCTCCAGGCGCTGCGTGCGGTTGTCGAGCTCGTCGAGGATGCGCACCAGGTCCTCCTGGCGGGCGCCCCGCAGCGCGCTGTTGTCGCTGTTCGACCGGACCTGGATCGCGAGACCCAGACCGAGGACGAACAGGAGGAGAGCGACGATCAGTTGGGCCCTGCTCACTCTGGGTGGCCAGAGCCCGGCCCTCAGCCGCTGACGGCCGGAGACGCCCTCGGCCGGAGACGGCGGCGGAGGCGGGGGCGGCGGGGGCTCGGGCGCCTCGGGAGGGAGCGCGCCGGGCCGATCCTCACTGCTCGGGTGCTGTTCGCTGCTCATCGGCCTCAAGCCCGGAAGACGTGGCGGCGGATCGCCGCGGCGTTGGAGAAGATACGGATACCGAGCACGACCACCACACCGGTGGAGAGCTGCGCGCCGACACCCAGTTTGTCGCCGAGGAAGACGATCAGGGCCGCCACCACGACGTTCGACAGGAACGACACCACGAAGACCTTGTCCACGAAGATCCCGTCGAGCATGGCCCGCAGGCCGCCGAAGACGGCGTCCAGTGCCGCCACGACGGCGATCGGCAGGTACGGCTCGACCACCGCCGGCACTTCGGGCCGGACCAACAGTCCGACCACGACTCCCACGACGAGGCCCAGTACGGCGATCACGATGTGCCCTTCCCTGAGTCTGCCGCACCACTGCCCGTGTCTGCGGCCTGAGGCTCTGCTGTACGTACGATCAGGCTGGGCGCGGCAGGCAGACGCACCTTCTCCTGGGCGGAGATGCTGGTGCGGATGTCGAAGCTCTCTTGCAGCGCCTGCAGATAGAGACCGTCCGCGCTGTCGCGGAACGTGCTGACGAGCTTCTTCCCGTCCCCCACCGCGAGCACCGTGTACGGCGGTACCAGCGGCCTGTTGTCGACCAGTATGGCGTCGCCCGCGGCGCGGATCGCCGACAGGGCGGTCAACCGTTGCCCGTTGATGGCGACGGCCTCCGCTCCGGACTGCCAGAGGCCGTTGACGACGCGCTGCATGTCCCGGTCGCGCACCCGCCCGGTGTCGGCGAATCCGGTGGACTCACGCGGACCGCCACCCCCCTGGTCGGTGTCCTCGGCGTCGTCGACGACCAGTTTGACGCCGGGCCCCTCGACCGGGGTCGCACCGGAGAGCAGGGCCACGAGCCCGCCCTGGTCTCCGCCGTGCTGTTCGAGGGCCTTGCGCTGCCGCTCGCCGACGTCCTCGCGCAGGGCCTCGACGTCCTTCTCCAGCGCGTCCGCCGTGGACGTCTCGGCATTGACGCGGTCGATGAGCTCCTCGCGCTCCTTGGCCAGGACCGGCGCCGCGACCCGGGCCTCGGCGGCGCCGAGGGTCACCACGAGGGCGGCGAGCACCAGACCCGCGCCGAGACCGAGCTTCGCCTTGAGCGTGCGCGGCAGCCCGGCGCTTCCGTCCGCCCTGCGGCGTGCCGAGGCCTCGGCGTATCCCTCGTCGAGGCTGTGCTCCATCACCGTGGTCAGCAGCGACATGGACGCGTCGGGGCGGGGAGGCGGCGTTGCGCTACTCCGATCGGGGGGCGGCTGCGACATGCCGCACATCGTCGCACGTCATGGCTGCCGCCGCCGAATGCCCCCGCCATCGGCCCGGAAGCCGCCCTGCAGGGGCCTCCGGGCCGTGCTCACCGGCTCAGTCGCCCGCGCTGTCCACGACGGCCGCCCACTCGTCGAGGAGCGCCTGCGTAGCCGCTTCGTCGGGTCCTTCGGCCCACAGGTGGGTGACCGCCTCGGACGGGTCCGGAAGCACCATCACCCAGCGGCCGTCGGTCTCGACGACCCGGACACCGTCGGTGGTGTCCACGCTGCGCTCACCGGCCGCCTCGACGACCCGGCGCATGACGAGGCCCTTGACCGCCCACGGGGTCGCGAGGTCCCGGCGCAGCACATGGGCGCGGGGAATACGTGCGTCGATCTGGCTGAGCGTGAGCTGCGTCCTCGCCACCAGACCGATGAGCCTGACGAAGGCGGCGGCACCGTCGAAGACGCTGCTGAACTCCGGGACGATGAAACCGCCCCGGCCGTCACCGCCGAAGATGGTGGAGTCCTCCCGGCCCACCCGGGTCAGGTCGTCGGGGGACGTGGTCGTCCACTCCACCTGCGTGCCGTGATAGGCCGCGACCTGTTCGGCGACGCGCGTGGTCGTCACCGGCAGCGCCACGCGTCCGCTCCGCCGTTCCGCCGCCACGAGGTCGAGCATGACCAGCAGCGCCCGGTCGTCCTCGATGATGCGACCGCGCTCGTCCACCAGCGAGAGCCGTTCGCCGACCGGGTCGAACCGCACGCCGAAGGCGGCACGCGCGGACGACACGATCTCGCCGAGACGCACCAGGCCGGCCCTGCGCGACTCCGCGGACTCGGTGGGCCGGGACTCGTCGAGCCCGGGATTGATCGTGAGGGCGTCCACGCCGAGTCGACCGAGCAGGCTGGGCAGGACGAGCCCGGCACTGCCGTTGGAGGCGTCCACGACGACCTTGAGCCCGGCGTCGGCGATGCCCGCGGTGTCCACGTTGCGGAGCAGGGAGCCCGTGTAGGAGTCGAAGACGCTCGACGGGAAGTACAGGTCCCCGATCTCGCCGGGGAAGGCCCTGCGGTACTCCTGACGTGCGTAGACCCGGTCCAGCTTGCGCTGCCGCGCCTGGGAGAGATCGGCTCCCCGCTCGTCGAAGAACATGATGTCGACCGAGTCGGGCACGCCCGGTGACGTACGGATCATGATCCCGCCGGCACTGCCCCTCGCGGTCTGCTGACGCGCGACGGGCAGCGGCACGTTCTCGAGGTCGCGCACGTCGATGGCGCTGGCCTGCAGTGCCGAGATGACGGCTCTCTTCAGTGCGCGGGCGCCGCGGGAGTGGTCACGCGCGGTGGTGACCGTCGCGCCCTTCTTCAGCGTCGTCGCGTACGCACCGGCGAGCCGGACGGCGAGCTCCGGCGTGATTTCGACGTTGAGGATTCCGGAGACCCCGCGGGCTCCGAAGAGATGGGCCTGTCCGCGGGACTCCCAGATCACCGACGTGTTGACGAAGGCGCCGGCTTCGATGGTCTTGAACGGATAGACCCGGACGTTGCCCTGGATGATCGATTCTTCGCCGACGAGACACTCGTCGCCGATGACCGCGCCGTCCTCGATGCGGGCGGCCCGCATGACATCGGTGTTCTTCCCGATGACACAGCCGCGGAGATTGCTGTGCTCACCCACGTAGACGTTGTCGTGGACCACCGCCCGGTGCAGGAACGCACCGGATTTCACCACGACGTTCGATCCGATCACGGTGTGCTCGCGGACCTCGGCGCCCGCTTCGACCTTGGCGTAGTCACCGATGTACAGCGGGCCCCGGAGCACGGCGTCCGGGTGGACCTCGGCACCTTCCGCGACCCAGACCCCGGGGGAGATCTCGAAGCCGTCCAGCTCCACGTCGACCTTGCGCTCGAGCACGTCGGCCTGGGCCTTCACGTAGCTCTCGTGCGTGCCCACGTCCTCCCAGTAGCCCTCCGCGATGTAGCCGCAGATGAGCTTTCCGTCCTTCATGAGCTGGGGGAACACGTCGCCCGACCAGTCCACGGAGGTGTCGGCCTGGACGTAGTCGAATACCTCGGGCTCCATGACGTAGATACCCGTGTTCACGGTGTCCGAGAAGACCTGGCCCCAGGTCGGCTTTTCGAGGAAACGCTCTACCTTGCCCTCCTCGTCCACGATGGTGATCCCGAATTCCAGGGGGTTCGGGACCCGGGTCAGGCACACCGTGACGAGTGCGCCCTTCTCCTTGTGGAAAGCGATGAGATCGGTGAGATCGAAATCGGTGAGCGCGTCGCCGGAAATGACGAGGAAGGTGTCGTCCTTGAGGGCTTCCTCGGCATTCTTCACGCTGCCCGCGGTGCCGAGTGGCTTCTCCTCGTTGGCGTAGCTGAGCTCCATCCCGAGTTCTTCGCCGTCGCCGAAGTAGTTCTTGACGAGAGAGGCGAGGAACTGGACGGTGACGACGGTCTCATTGAGCCCATGGCGTTTGAGCAGCCTCAGCACGTGCTCCATGATGGGCCGATTGGCCACGGGCAGGAGCGGCTTGGGCATGCTCGAAGTCATGGGGCGAAGGCGTGTGCCTTCGCCGCCTGCCATCACGACGGCCTTCATGTCGGTAACGTCCTCCTCGAAGAGACGACGGTCGAGCCGACTTCACCCGTCGGGGCAGCACCGGCGGGCGGTGCGGGCCGGCGACTCTGCACGGCGCCACGACAACGGGCTAGTCGGCTGCTGCGTCCGCCTTGACCAGACGGCGGACCTGGACCACGTAGAGGATCCCTGCCCACCAATAGAGGGTTGTACCCCATCCGGCGAACGCCCATCCGAAAATCGTACCCAGCGAAGCCAGCCAACCACTTCCGTCACTGAGCAGCAACAAGGGGAAGGCGTACATCAGGTTGAAGGTCGCGGCTTTGCCGAGGAAGTTCACCTGGGGCGGCGGGTAGCCGTGCCTGCGCAGGATTCCCACCATGACGAGCAACATCAGCTCGCGGGCGAGGAGTGCGGCCGTCAGCCAGAGCGGCAGGATCTCGCGCCAGGTGAGTCCGACGAGGGTGGACAGAATGTAGAGGCGGTCGGCAGCCGGGTCCAGGAGCCGGCCCAGACTGCTGATCTGATTCCACTTACGGGCGAGCTTGCCGTCGAGGTAGTCACTGACACCGCTCAGCATCAGTACCAGCAGGGCCCAGCCATCGCTGTTGGGCCCCCCGAACACGGGACGCAGAATCAGCCACAGGAAAAGCGGTACGCCGACGAGGCGAGCCATGCTGAGGATGTTGGGGATGGTGAGTACTCGGTCCGTCTGAACTCGAGTCTCCTGGACCTCCACCCGGGGGCCTCCTGTGAAGAACGTGCCAATGATGCCCCCTGACCCTACCCTCAGTCCTCGGGCGCCGGTGCACAGGGGGGCGACAGCCGGCCCGGAACGCAGAAAAGCCCCGTGCCACAAGGGCACGGGGCTTTCCCGGAATAATTGTTCGGCGGCGTCCTACTCTCCCACAGGGTCCCCCCTGCAGT
>NZ_JBIATW010000021.1:0-106885 GCF_042892135.1 Streptomyces sp. NPDC001822 | reverse complement strand
GGGGGGACCCTGTGGGAGAGTAGGACGCCGCCGAACAATTATTCCGGGAAAGCCCCGTGCCCTTGTGGCACGGGGCTTTTCTGCGTTCCCGGACCGAGCCGGAGACCGCTCCGCTCATTTCTGACGGGCGCCGTCAGCTGCTGCCGGGCGGCTCGGTCTCCCCGGTCTCCTCGCTGTCGAGCTGGTGATCGGCCCAGACGTAGCTCTCGGGGAGAAGGTCCGTGATGGAGACGGTTCGGAGCCGGGGGCCGGCCCCGACGATGACCTGCAGGGCCGGAAAGTAGTCGAGGAGGACCTGACGGCAGCGCCCACAGGGGGGAACCACGCCCCGTTCGCGATCACCGACGGCGACGATCGTGGTCAGCTCGTAGGCGCCCTGCGCGGCGGCCGCACCGATGAGGACCAGTTCGGCGCAGGGTCCTCCGGTGAAGTGATAGGCGTTCACCGCGGTGACGATCCGGCCGTCTTCGATACGGGCCGCAGCCGCCATGGTGTGGTTGTCACCTCGGCAGCGAGTGCGTGCGACCTCGGCCGCGGCCTGGATGAGCTCATGGTCGACGTGCGCGGCCTGTGCCGTCATCTTCTTCGCCTTCGTGAGGTGTCGTGAGGTGTCGGATGAGGCTTTCCCAGGCGACCGGTGCCGCGCAACCCGATATCGGCCCTTCATCAGCCTCAACCAGGCGCTGGCCACGGAGAATCCCGGCGGGCCCGCCTCCGGGGCGGCCGTCTAGCGCGCCAGGAACGGCCTGGAACGGCCTGGAACGGGCGGCTGACCGGCGCGTCCCAACTCGGTTGCCCGGCGGGGGACTGCGGGGCACCATCGGCGCATGGACTATGAGATTCGCGGCGTGCGGGCGGGGGAGTGGGAACCGGCCCGGGAGATCCGTCTTGCGGCACTGCGTGACCCGGTGGCGCCCATCGCCTTTCTGGAGACGTACGAGCGGGCGGTGGCCAGGCCGGACGAGTTCTGGCAGCAGCGGACCGCCGACGCCGTCGAGGGCCGGCTGTCCCGTCAGTTCATTGCCGAGGCGCCGGACGGCAGCTGGGCGGGGACGGTGTCGGTACTCGTCGAACGTCCCGCCTACGAGCCTGGGTTCGGAGAGGCCGCGGAGTGCGACCAGACGCATCTGGTGGGTGTGTTCGTGCGGCCCGGTCACCGGGGGCACGGGGTGCTGGACGCCCTCTTCCGGGAGGCGGTCGAGTGGTCGTGGTCACTGACCGGCCCACCCGTGCAGCGGGTGCGGCTGTATGTCCACGAGGCCAACGCGCGGGCCGCGGCCGCCTACCGCCGCATCGGTTTCGTCCCGACCGGACGCACGGTGCGACTGGAGGGTGACCCGGGGGCGCTGGAGCTGGAGTTCGAGATGCGCCGGTGAGGGCCGGTGCCCGGTCAGCGTGTGCCGGGAGCCGGCAGCTCCTCCTGCCAGCGGGCCCGGGCCTGCTCGCGGGAGCGGAGCAGGACCAGGGCGGGCATTCCGCGGTCCTGGCCGGCCGCCAGGAGCTCCGGAAGCCGGGGCAGCGGAGCGACGGCGGCGACGTCGTCGAGGACGAGCGTCATTGGTGGGTCGAGCCGACCGTCGGTTGACCGTGCGGCCATGCGGCGGCCGTGCTCGACCACGTGCGAGGCGAGTGCGGTGAGCAGGGGCATCGCACCGGGGTGGTGGCGGGGATCCTCGATGGATTCACCGACCACATAGAGCGTGCCCAGTTCCCGTGCAAAAGATTCCAGTGTGAGCGCATCAGCTCGATTGGGGGTGCAGGCCTCGCGGATGTGGACGGACGAGAGGGCGGCGAAGGTCCGTACGGTCAGTTCCTGCGCCATCTCGCGGCGTTCGGGATGGGCGGTGAGGGCGGACTCCAGCAGTCCGGCGATCCCGGAGGCCGCCTTCGGGTGGGTGCGCAGCAAGCGGACCGGTTCCTGACCGCCGGCACCGGACGCCCAGCGGTGGACCTGGCGGAAGGGGCGGCCGTCCACAGCGGCGGCGTGCAGCCAGCACTGCAGGAGGGTCACGGCCGTGTCGGCGACGGCGGCGTCCGCCTTGGCCGGGGGGCGTACGGGGGTGAGCAGCGCGGTCGCGCGCGCGGCTGCCACGGCGGGGTCCTCGCATCCGGCGGTGGGGGACCAGTGGAGCCTGGCCGGGGTGTCGCAGAGGTGGCCGGGGTCGTAGACGAGGACGGGGCCGAGCTTGCTCCGGGCGTCCTTCGTCTCGGCCCAGACGGTGGGGTCCGAGGTGACGACCAGTGCGGGGCCGTCCGCGTCCCTGATGGCCTGGACGGCGGTGGGGCGGCGGATCGCGGACACGCCGTACACGACGTGCGGGCTGCGGGGCGCGGGGAAGGCGGGTGCCGTCGGCTCCGGTGCGTGCGCCCCTGCGGGGGGTGCCGCGCCGGGCGTGGGGGCCGGTGCGGCCGGGGTGAGTGCGCCGGCCGGACGGTGCTCGTGGGCCGCGGGCTGCCGGTGTACGGCCTCAGGTGCGGGCGCGGGTGCGGTCTCCCGATGGATGCTGTCCCGTGCGGGTGCGTACGCCTCCGGGTGGGTGGCGCGCCGCTTCCTGACCATGCGCCAGCGGGTGATCACACCCGCCGCGAAGACGGTCAGGACCAGCAGGACCATCACCTCGCCGATGAACAGGCCCCAGAACAGGCCGTGTCCGGAGAGCTCTCCGGCCGGGGTGTCGGGCCACGCCCCCGGCAGGTCCGTGGGCTGCACGGCCAGGGCGCGCAGGGCGAGCGGTGTGCGTGTGAAGGTGACGGCGTGCGGCCAGGAACCGTGGGTGAAGAGCCCGGCGAGTCCGGTGGCCGTCCATGCGAGGACCGTCAGCCCGAAGAGGAAGGCCAGGAGGCCGACGAGCAGGCCGTCCGGGATGCCGCCCTGCTGTCCGCCGCGCCCTGTGCCGGATGGTGCCTGGCGTGCCATGTCATGCCACCGTTGACTCGGAGGACTCGTTGACCCGCTGCTGGTACTCGATGTGGGCCGCCCGCTGCTCCGCCTCCAGCTCCGCGGCTCGTACGTCCTCGGGGAGCAGGTCCACGGCCGATCCTTCGGTCATGGCCCTGTCGGTGAAGACCAGGGGGCGTTCCGCCTCGGTGATCAGGTGTTTGACGACCTGGACGTTGCCGTTGACGTCCCACACGGCGATGCCGGGGGTCAGCGTCGGGATGATCTCCACGGCCCACCTGGGCAGACCGATGACCTTGCCCGTCGCTCTGGCCTCGTCGGCCTTCTGGGCGTAGATCGTGCGGGTGGAGGCCATCTTGAGGATGGCGGCGGCCTCCTTCGCCGCAGCTCCGTCGACGACGTCGCTGAGGTGGTGGACGACGGCCACGAAGGACAGCCCCAGGCGTCGCCCGAACTTCAGCAGGCGCTGGAAGAGCTGGGCCACGAAGGGCGAGTTGATGATGTGCCAAGCCTCCTCGACGAGGAAGATGCGCTTCTTCCGGTCGGGCCTGATCCAGGTGTGCTCCAGCCAGACGCCGACGATCGCCATGAGGATCGGCATCGCGATGGAGTTGCGGTCGATGTGCGAGAGGTCGAAGACGATCAGCGGTGCGTCGAGGTCGATGCCGATGGTGGTCGGGCCGTCGAACATGCCCCTCAGGTCACCGTCGACGAGGCGGTCCAGGACGAGGGCGACGTCCAGGCCCCAGGCCCGTACGTCGTCTATGTCGACGTTCATCGCCTCGGCGGACTCGGGCTTCGGGTGGCGCAGCTGCTCCACGATGTCCATCAGCACGGGCTGGCGGGCCGTGATGGTGTCGCTGACGTACGCGTGGGCGACCTTGAGCGCGAAACCCGAGCGCTCGTCGAGGCCGTGGCCCATGGCGACCTCGATGATCGTGCGCAGCAGGGCGAGCTGGCCCGTCGTGGTGATCGAGGGGTCGAGGGGGTTGAGCCTGATCCCGTCGTTCAGCGCCGCCGTCGGGTCGAGCCTGATGGGCGTGATGCCCAGTTCCTCGGCGATCAGGTTCCACTCGCCGACGCCGTCCTCGCCCTGGGCGTCGAGGACGACGACCTGGCGGTCGCGGAAGCGGAGCTGACGCAGGACGTAGGTCTTCTCCAGTGCGGACTTGCCGTTGCCGGACTCGCCGAGGACCAGCCAGTGCGGGGCGGGGAGCTGCTGTCCGTACAGCTGGAACGGGTCGTAGATGTAGCCCTTGCCCGAATACACCTCACGCCCGATGATCACGCCGGAGTCGCCGAGGCCGGGCGCGGCGGTCGGGAGGTAGACCGCCTGGGCCTGACCGGTGGAGGTGCGCACGGGCAGCCGGGTCGTCTCCACCTTGCCGAAGAGGAAGGCGGTGAAGGCATCCGACAAGGCGGACAGCGGATCTCGCATGGCGTGACTGCCCTCTCGTTAGCGTCGGATGCCGGTGGCGAACGGCAGGGTGTTCACGAAGGCCCGGTGGTGCTCACGGTCGCACCACTCCAGCTTCAGGTACGACTTGCCGGCCGAGGCCCGGATCGTCCGCTTGTCGCGGGCGAGGGCTTCGGGGGACCGGGACGACACGGTGATGTACCCCACGAGGTTCACCCCGGCCGCGCCGCTCGCGAGATCTTCACCCCGCTGGTCGAGCCGGCCGTGGGCGGCGATGTCGCGCGGGTCGACCGTGCGGTTCATCTTGGCCTGGCGGCTCGCCTCGGCGTCGTCGTTGGTCTTCTCGGTCAGCATCCGCTCGATGGCGATCTCGGTGGGTTCGAGGTCCATGCAGACGGCGACCGTGCGGATCACGTCGGGGGTGTGGACGAGGAGGGGTGCCAGGAAGTTCACGCCGACCGGGGTCATCGGCCATTCCTTCACCCAGGCCGTGGCGTGGCACCAGGGGGCGCGGGTCGTGGACTCGCGGGTCTTGGCCTGGAGGAACGTCGGCTCGACGGCGTCCAGTTCGGCCGGCCAGGCGTTGCGCTTGGTCATGGCCTGGATGTGGTCGATGGGGTGGTCCGGGTCGTACATCGAGTGCACGAGGGAGGCCAGGCGGCTCTGCCCGAGCGGCTGGCGCACCCGGATGTCCGCCTCGGCGAGGCGGGCGCAGATGTCGGTCAGTTCGCGGGCCATGACGACGGCGAGCCCGGCGTCGCGGTCCACCTTGCGGCCGCCCTGGGGGCGGATGGCACGGGCCATGGCGTTGGCCTCGGCTGCCAGGTCGCGGCTGTAGTGCATGCAGGCGACGAGGTAGGCGCGGTGCTGCTCGCTGGAGGTGGAGACCATCGACTGGAGCTGGTCGTAGGAGTCCTGGAGCCAGCCGGGCGCGTTCCGGTCGCCGCGCTGGGCGACGTCCTTCGCGTGGGCGTCGGGGTCGGCGGGCAGGGTGCGGGCCAGCATCTGGAGGCGCGTCACGAATCCGTCGCCGTTGGCCACGTGCTTGAGCAGGGTGCCGAAGCGGTCGACCAGGGCCTCCTGGTCCTCGCTGTCGCGGAGTCCGACGCCGGGGCCCTCGATCTCGATGGCCGCGGTGACGGTACGGCGGTCGGCGTGCAGCAGCACGGCGATCTCGTCGGGGCCGAACGGTGCGGCGAGCCAACTGATCCTGCCGATCCCGGGCGGCGGTCCGATCTCGACCTCGCGTCCGTCGGCGCTCACGCCCGCCTCCATGGCGGCGGAACGGTAGGCCGTGCCGCGGCGCAGGGTGCGCTTGAAGCTGCGGTTGATCTCGAACCACTTGTAGAAGGTGCGGCCCTTGTAGGGGACGTACACGACGGCCAGGGCGAGCATGGGAAAGCCCACGAGGGAGACGATCCGCAGGGAGAGGGCCGGGACGAGGAGGCCGCTCATCATGCCGAGGAACGCCCCGGCGATGATCAGCGCGATCTCGCCCGTCTCACGGTTCTTGCCGACGATCGCGTTCGGCCGGGCGCGGCCGATCAGATACGTGCGGCGGGGCGCGATCGTGTGGGACTGGATCGTCAACGCCCTCCACCTCCTGTGCTCGTGCTACCTGTGCTGCCTGAACCGCCCCCTCGTGGGGAGCGGCTGCCGTGGGGGGTGCCGGAGGTGGGCCCGGATCCGCTGCGGGGCGAGGGTGCGGCGCCTCCGCCTCCCTGGTTGCGGGAGCTGTGGGCGGCGACACCGCCGCTGACCTGGTTGGCCGGGCGCGCGCCGCCTCCGCCCCCGCCTTCGCCGCCTCCGCTCCGGCCGCTGTGGGTCTTGATGCCCTGGGATACGAGTGCGGCGGGGGAGCTGATGAGCGCGGCGGCCTGCGAGCCGTCGGTGGCCTGCTTGCGGTTGGTACGGGCGCCCTGGATCTCGTCGCCGAAACCGGGCACGAAGCGGTAGATCATGGCTGAGGCGAAGATGGCCAGCAGGATGATCGCGAGCCCGGACACGACGGCCGAGAAGGCGTTGGGCCCGTCGTCGGCCGAGAGCGCCCCGGCGAGGCCCAGCACGATGACGATGACCGGCTTCACCATGATCACCGCGATCATGATGCCTGCCCAGCGGCGGACGTGGCCCCACATGTTCTTGTCGACGAGTCCGGAGTACACGACGACGCCGAGCAGCGCGCCGACGTAGAGCAGGGCGGCCCGGATGACGAGCTCCAGCCACAGGATTCCGGCGGCGAGGATCGAGACCAGGGAGACGACGATCAGCATGATGGGGCCGCCGCCGATGTCCTTGCCCTTCTTGAGCGCCTCGGCGAACGACCCGAAGAAGACGTCGGTCTGCCCGCCCGTGGCGGTCGAGATGACCTCGGTGACGCCGTCGGTGGCCGAGACGACCACGTACAGGATGAGCGGGGTGAAGGCCGAGGCCAGGACCGTGAGCCAGAGGAAGCCGACGGCCTCGGAGATCGCCGTCGTGAACGGCACCCCCCTGATGGCGCGCTTGGCCACGGCGAACAGCCACAGGACCAGGGTGAGGATGGTGGACGCCGCGAACACCACGGCGTACTGGGTGCGGAACGTGGAGTTGGTGAAGTCGACGGTCGCCGTGCTCTCCACGGCCTCGCTGAGCTTGCCGACCAGGTAGGCGGCGGCGTCGGCGCAGCCGCGGGCGAGGGAGGAGAGGGGATCGAGGGCGTCGTCGGTGACGGCGGGAGTGCGGCGGGATGCACCCTCTCCACCGTCGCAATAGTCCCGTGCTGGACCAGCAATCAGTTGGCAGGGGTCGTTGCTGTTGGACGGAGACGGGGTAGGGCTGGGTGCCGCCACCGCGCGGGTGGCGAACACAATCGCTGACGTCTGCAGGGCGGCCCACACGACGGCGATCGAGCGCACGCGGTTTCGATGACTACCGGGCATAGGTGAACCCTCCGAACTCGTTCACTGCGTCGGCGATCTCATCGGATCCGGAGACGGGGTTGTCGCCAGTCACTGGAGTCGGACCCTCTGTCTGGCCGGTCTCCAGGATCTTCCAGTCGGTCCCATCCCACTTCAGGGTCATCGAAACGGTGAACCAGCCATTGGTCACGGGTTTCGTGGACTTGTCGCCGGTCAGTCCGAACAGGCCAGAGCACCAGACGTCGACCTGGGCCGTGGTGTTTGAGTAGGACTTGGTCTTTGTACCGGCGGGGAGGGTGCGGTTGACGAACGTCGAGCCCGTCGGGGCGCTTCCATCCGCGTTGAGCCCGAGCCCGGCAATGAACTGGTCGGAGTAATCAGCATCGAAACCAGCCTGGAGTTCGTTTACTTTGCTGGCATCTGCGATCGATCGGACGATGTTGCTGCGCTTATCGGCGTTGAACATGCCGTCGGAGCCGAGGACGGCCGCGTAGTTCGCCGCAGCGCTCTGCGCCCCCTGCTCGTCGTGTGCGAAGCCGAAGGCGATGGTGCCGTTCCTGCCCTGGACCGGCTTGGTGCCCGTCGGCGTCGTGGGGCCCGCGCCGGCGGCGTCCGGCTTCTTGTCCTTGCCGGGGTCCCCGTCGCTGCCCCCGCCCTGGTTCGCGAACGCGATGGCCGCGATCAGCAGCACCACGACGCCCACGATCATGATCAGTGAGCGCGAGTTTCGGGCGGGGCGCCGGCCGTAGCCGTCGGGGTCCTCGCCGCCTCTGTGCATGCGGGTGCGGGTCTGGCGCGTCCCGCCGAGGGTGCTGTATGCATCGTCCGAGCGGCCGCCGGGCTCGCTGCCGCCGTAACCGCGCTCGTCGCCCTGGCTCATGCCGCGTACGCCCCCTCAGCCGTCTGCAGTTCCGCGTGGTACGACGGTAGCGCTGCTGGTCTGCGCGTGAGCGCGGTGTGGTGACTCGACATCAGGGGACGCAACCTCTGCCGGTGGGCACGACGGACGGATGGTGTGGGAGGGGCCGGGCGATCCGGGCCGGGGCGACGTGCTGACGCCAGGTCAGACGGCCATCCCGTACACGATGGTGAACAGCGTGCCGAGCGATCCGATGATGAAGACGCCGGTCAGGCCCGCCACGATGAGGCCCTTGCCCTGTTCCGCGCTGAAGGTGTCGCGCAGCGCCGTCGCGCCGATGCGCTGTTTCGCCGCTCCCCAGATCGCGATGCCGAGGCAGAGCAGGATGGCGACGGCCATCACCACCTCGATCATGATGCGCGCCTCATTGCCCAGGGTCCCGAACGGCCCCCAGTTCGGGGCGATTCCCCCGATGATGGTGGTGATATCGCCCTTTTCCGCTGACAGGATCATGTAAGTCACCGCCCCTGTTGGGTAGTTCGCAGCCCACGCCGTGTGGCGCGGGCAGGTCTCTATCTTCGCTGATGAAACCGGTATCGCACGACGCCTTCCGGGGTCTCTTTACCCGGATCTCGCACGTTTGACCGGCAGAGCCGCCCTGACCTGCGGCTCGTGTCAGGATCTGCGCGCCTATGCATGGTTACTCTGTGTATCACGGGGTGTGACCGCTAGCAACGACGGTGGCCATGGTTCCGGATGCGGTCGATGCGTTCACGGGCCGCGAGGCGTTCGTACGCGCTGTTCGAGAGCCGTGACTGCGCCGGTGGCTTCCGGCCGACGCGTCGTCAGGTGTGCGGCGGGGAAGGCGTCACGGGCCCGGAGGTCCGAGAACGCTTCGTGCGGGCGGCTCCGCCCGTGGCGGGACCGTCCAGTGCGAAGGTGGCTCGAAGTCGCACCAGGCGCCGTCGAAGGGGAAGGCTCTCGCCTCGGCGAGGCGCGCCACGCGTTCGCCCTCCGCGCGAATCGCCGCGGCCTCGTCCGGCGACCAGTAGGAGGGGTGGCCGGTCTTCTCGGCGAACGACCGCTCGTCCTTCCATCGCCATGTGCGGTCCCGGGCGACGGTGATGTCCAGCTCGTGGTCGACGACGTCGATGTCCGAGCCGTGGTGGTGCCGGTGTTCCAGGTTCACGTACCAGCCGCGGAACCTCCTCCGTCGTCCGAAGAACCAGAACACCGCGTGACCGGCTGCGGCCGGCTGGTGGATGAGCGCGCTGCCCATGGGCCACCGGCCGGCCTTCAGCGGGTAACCGTCCGGGGGCCGCTCCTCGGGCGGGACGTCCCGGAGGTGGGCGCCGCCGGGCAGGTCCGTGCTCCACATGGGGGTGCCGGTCCGCAGCCACAGCAACTGCCCTTCGTCCGTGCGTTCGACGAGGCGTACGGGAACGGAGGAGCTCAGGTGACCGCCGATGAAGAGGTTCCAGCGGAGGATCCCGCCGGTCACGGGGTGAGGAGTGCCAGGTCGTCGGCGGTGAGCCGCAGGGAGGCCGCCGCCACGTTCTCGGCGAGGTGGTCCGGGTTGCCGGTGCCGGGGATGGCCAGGACGTGCGGCCCCTGGTGGAGCGTCCAGGCCAGCCTGACCTGGGCGGGCGTCACGCCGTGGGTGCGGGCGACGGTGTGCACCTCGTCCCTCTCGGTGCCGGTGGCACCGCCTTCGCGGCCCTTGCCGACGATGGCGAAGAACGGCACGAAGGCGATGCCCTCCTCGCCGCAGTACCGCAGGAAGGCGTGGTCCTCGGCCGGGGAGTCGATGCTGTACGCGTTCTGTACGCAGACGACGGGGGCGATGGTCCGCGCCTCGGCCAGCTGTTCCGGCGAGGTGTTGGAGATGCCCAGGTGGCGGATGAGGCCTGCGTCGCGGAGTTCGGACAGGGCGCCGAAGTGCTCGGCGATGGATGTGCCGGCCGTACTCGGTGCGAGGCGCAGGTTGACCACGTCGAGGTGATCGCGGCCGAGCTGGCGCAGGTTCTCCTCGACCTGGCCGCGCAGCTGATCCGGCGTGGCCCAGTGCCAGGCGCCCCAGGGGTCGCGGCCCGGGCCGACCTTGGTGGTGATGACGAGGTCGTCGGAGTACGGGGCGAGGGCGCTGTTGATGAGCTCGTTGGCGGACCGCAGCGGGGAGAAGTAGAAGGCGGCGGTGTCGATGTGGTTGACGCCGAGCTCGACGGCCCGTCGCAGGACGCCCAGGGCGCGGTTTCGGTCGCTGGGTACTCCGTCGGCGAACGCCGCGCCGTTCTGGGGGAGGCGCATCGAGCCGAAGCCGAGCCTGTTGACGGTCAGGTCCCCGAGCTGCCAGGTGCCGGCCGATGATGCGTTGATCGTTTCCACCGATGAGGTCATCGTCGGATTCTGTCACTGGCTTCCCGGCTCGCCCCAGCAATATCTGACGGGCTGTCCGGTCGCGTGCTGGACATGTGCTCGATGATGATCTCCGCGACCCGGGAGGCCGGTACGGCGGTGGTGTCGATGGCCGTCGCCTCGCGTCGCAGCCAGGGCAGCGCGGCGGCGCGGTGGGCGGGGAGGTGGTCGAGTCTCCACCGGCGCGAGGTGAGTTCCTTGGCCGTGGTGGTCTTCCCCACGCCGAAAGTGCCGTTCAGCCAGATGATCACAGTGGTGCAGGGTACGCGGCGGCCGATCCACCGGGGCGCGTGCTCGGGTGCGGCCTGCCCGGCCCGGCGTGTGATCGGTCGTCAGGGCTGCTGTGCCAGCACGGCGGTGAGGCTGCGGCCATAGGCGTGGTGGGTCGTGACGTCGAGGCGGGTGCCGCCGGGGACGTGGCGGACCCGGACCCCGGTGTCGGTGGAGCGGACCCGCAGTGGTCTGCCGTGCAGGGTGACGGACACCGTGCTGCGCGTGGTGGTGGGGTCGGACACCGAGATCGCGCAGGTGCCGTCGGCGGTGCGCCGTACCAGCACCGACGCGGGGCCGTCGATGGACAGACCGCTCACGTGGTGCGTACCTGCGGAGAAGGCGTTCGCTGCCAGGATGCCCAGGCCCGCGTGGGCGACGGCCTGCAGCCGGACGGTGTTGGCCCGCACGGCCGGAGGGCCGTGGCGGTAGGACGCCAGCTGAGCCTCGGAGGCGTTCGGCACGATGATGTGGGCCATGGAAGCCGGGGGCTCCGTTGCCGCCCGGTCGTAGGACAGCGTGAAGACCTGCTTGGTCACCGGGGTGTCCGGGTTGGCGAGGCGGACGGTCCGCCGGCTGCGGGTGACCGTGTCGAGCGCGACCGTCGGGGCGGGGCCGGACAGGAAGACGTATCCGACCGCCGTCCCCTGCCCGGTGTCGGCGTACCGCAGCCAGGCCGGCGGGGCGGTGCCGGTGCGCTGCCAGGGCGTTCCGTCGTGCAGGGCGCCGCTGACGGTGACGGGGGAGGAGGGGGCGGCGATGCGGGTGTCGACGGTGGTGGTCACGGCGCGGCCCGACTCCCCGGTCACACCGGCGGTGAGCACGACGATCTCGTCGTCGAACATGAACCACGAGGTGGTGGCACGGGCGGCCCGGTACGCCACGAAGTCGTCCGGGAGTTCGCCGGCCCGCTGCGCCGTGTACGCGGCGTCGTCGGACTGGACGTGGCCCGCCACGCCGTAGGCGCCGAGGCGGGCGCCGCCCGAGAAGGACCCGGTGCCGCGAGGGAAGTACACGAACGTGTTCTGTGCTTCGGAGGACGAGGTGAAGCCCCGCTCCGGGTTGTCGTACCAGAGGGTGCCGTAGAGCTCGGGGACTGTCCGGCGGTCCTCGACGGGGGCGGTGACGCCCGCGAGGCGGTGGGGCGGGACGACGGTGAAGTGGTCGAGGCCGTAGGACTGCCGCTGGTCCGCGCCGGAGAGGTAGAGGTAGTGGGCGCCGGCGCCCTGGAACCAGGGCATCAGGTTCTCGCCGTTCATGTACTCGTACGTGCTGATGCGGTCGGAGCTGCGCGCGAGCGCGAAGGCGTAGCCGGGCCGGCGGTGGACGGTCCGGTCCATCGCGTTGAACGCGGTGTGGGAGGCGGCGGGTCCGAGGTCCTTCGCCGGCGCCGCCGAGTCCAGGATGTCGGCGTAGCGGGCGATGCTGACGGGGGAGACGAAGGTGACGGGGTCGAGTCCCGCCTTGGACGTCTCGCGGACGTGTTTGACGTAGCCCGCGAGTGCCGCCGCGGTGTCGCCCGCCGTGTGGGCGCAGAGGTCGACGACGGCCTCCACGATTCCGGTGACGTCCGCGTAGCCCGTGCCGGGCCGCGAGACCGCGCGTCCCTTGACGATCTCCATCATCCAGCCCTCGAAGACCAGAGGGGCGAAGCCGTCGGTCACCCAGGTCCGGACGACCTCGGCCAGCTCGTCCGTGGACACGTGGCCGGTCCCGTCGAGGATTTTCAGCGTCTGCACGATGCGGGTGAGCAGGCCCTTGCCGTAGGACCCGGTGTACGCGACGGAGGCGTGCTGGACGAAGGAGCCGTCCGCGTAGAACCCGTCGGTGACTCCGTGCCGCAGGTCGTAGGGGTCGATCGTCGCGAAGACGGTCAGGTGGTCGGCTACCGCCTTCGCCGTGCGGGCACCGTCGCCGAGGACGGCTCCCTGGAGCATCCGGTTCGTCGTGATGTCGGCGAGGTTGGCGCCGGTGTGGAAGCGGGAGTCGAGGTCGACGTCGCCGCCCTTGCCGTTGCGGAGGTACGCGTCCATGGAGGCGGTGTACGTCGCGGCGAGGTCCGGCCGCCGGACCGCGATGTCGTCGTGGAGGAGGACCAGGGTCCGGCTCACGTGACCCGGGATGCCGATCTCCCAGTGGAACCAGTTGCCGTAGTAGCCCTTCGCCTGGTCTCCGAAGTACTCGTCGTGCAGCCGGGCCAGTCCGTCGATGACGCGCCGTCGCACGGTCGGGTCGTTCCTGAGGCCGGAGGCGTCGGTGCCGGGGACGCAGGTGGCCAGGGCCGTCTCGTAGAGGTACTGGTAGGTCGTGCTGAGCCCGGTGTCGCTGGTGCCGAGGGGCAGTCCCGCGAACAGTTCGTCCGGGCCGGCGGCCTCCATCGCCGCGAGCCGGGTGCACGCCGTCGCTCGCAGGGACGCGATCTTCGGGGCGACCTCGGGGCGCGCGTTGGACTCGGGCGTACCGGCGAGGATCGCGGCGGTGTTGCGCAGGATCGTCCCGGCGTCGTCCGTCGGGGCTCCCGAGGCCGCCGGGCCGGAGCCGGGCGGGGGAGCGGCCCCGGCCCGGGCGGAGGCGGCCATGACCCACAGGGCCGCCGCCGGTATCGCGGCCAGTGCGGAACGACGCGAGAGCTCCACCAGTACGCTCCAGGGTCCGGTAAGCGTGTACCCACCAGTCGAACAACCCGGTCACGGCGCTGTCAATGGCGCGGAGTCCGCGGCCGGTCTACACGGACTCCGGTCTCCACACGGACTCCGGCCTTCTCGCGGACCGGGGGCTTCTCATGGACCCGGGCTCCTCACAGGCCCCGGAGGACGTCGTTCACGAAGTCGCGGGACGCGGCGGGTGGGAGCGCGATGGCCTCGATCCGGTTCAGCAGGACGCGGTACTTCTCCAGCTGCGCCTCCGTGTCGAGGAAGGCGGGGCCGTGCGCCTGGTCCAGGTTGACGCTGTCGAGCTGCGGCACCGGTCCGTGGGCGTAGTAGATCGACTGGCCCGACCCGGCGAGGGTGCCGGCCGAGAACGGGATCACCTGGAGCGCGACGTGCTCGCGCTCGCTCATCTCCAGGAGGTGCGCGAGCTGCCGGCGGGCCACCTGGGGACCGCCGAACCGCATCCGCAGGGCGGCCTCGTGGATGACGACCCGCTGGGTCGTGGGCGGATCGCGGAAGAGGACGGCCTGTCGTTTGATGCGGAAGGAGACGCGGTGCTCGACCTCGGGGGGTGACAGTTCCGGTACGTCCTGGCGGAGCACCTCGCGGGCGTGCTCGGGGGTCTGGAGAAGTCCGGGGATGTGCACGGTGACCGCCGTACGCAGGTGTACGGCGTGGTGTTCGATCTCGGCCAGGTCGAGGAGGGGCGAGGGCAGGATCTCCCGGTACTCCTCCCACCAGCCGCGCGTGCGGTCGGCGGTCATGTTGCACAGGGCCCTGATGACCCCCTGGTCCACGTAGGCGTAGTGGTCGGCCAGTGCCCGGACCCGGTCGGGGCTCACGCCCACCCGCCCGGCCTCCATGTTGCTGATCTGGTTCTGCTTCACGCCCAGGAGTGCACCGGCCTGCGTCGCGGTCAGACCGGCGCGTTCACGGAGCCTGCGCAGTTCGCTGCCGAGGCGGAGTTGACGACCTGTCGGGCGGGTTCTCACGTGTTGATTCGCCTCCCTGAACGCCTCGTCACCCACACGAGTGGGAGTTCACTCATTACTCGCCTTTCGGCTAATTCATTAGTCAAACCTGGCTACCTTGGGAATCAGGCCACCTGCCCGGAAGTACCCCGCTCGACGGAGCGGCCTCGTCACCGGGTCATGCGACATGCACATCCCAACTCTGCTCCGCGAACGGAGACTTCCATGACCCCCGCCACCGTATCGCCGCCCTGGGCGTACACCCTCCAACTTCCGCAGGATCCCCGTGGGCCCGGTATCGCGCGCGCGACGCTGCGTACCGTGCTGGTGGTGCACGGGATAGGGGATCTGGTCGAGACCGCCGAGCTGCTGGCGAGCGAGCTGGTCACCAACGCCTACCGTCACTCCACCGGGCCCTACTCGCTCCGCCTGCGCGGTGCCGGTCGGAACCGGGTCCGGGTCGGCGTGTGGGACAGCAACCCGCGGATCCCCGCTCCGTTCTGCGGCGGGGAGACGCGCGAGCCCGGCCTCCTGGACGAGTGCGGGCGCGGGCTGAGGCTCGTACGGCAGTGTGCCGACAGCTGGGGCGCCTACCCGGTCCGGGGCGGGCTGCCGGGCCAGGGCGGCAAGGTCCTCTGGGTCGAGTGCACGGGGAAACCGGACTGTTGGTGGAGTGACCTGCCGGAGTGACGACGAGCCCCCGCGGGCGTCTGTACGCGGCGGGACCGCCCGCGCCGCGTGCGCCCCAGGGGCGGCCTACCGGTTCATATGCGCAGTTCCGGGGGGAAGCCGGTCCAGCGCAGTTCCTCCGGGAGGTGGCCCATGTCGTTGACCACGACCAGGGCGGCGGGCCTGCCGGGGGTGTAGCGGATCACCGTCAGCGCGGCGTTGGAGTGGTTGAGACCCAGCCAGCGCCATGCGGGAGCGTCCAGGGCATCCCGCACCAGCCAGGCGGCGAGGAACGCGTGAGTGACGACGAGCTCGTGGCGCGGCTCGTCGCCCTCCGCGCACCCGGTGAAGTTCGCCATCGCGGCGCGCGTCAGCTCGGGCCCACGCGTGCGCTCGTCCTCCGGCACCTGCGCGACGAACGCGAGCAGGCGGTCCGCCGACTCCTCCGGGAGCTCCGCGCGCCGGGGGACGTACGGGACGTAGTCCCCGGCCTCCTCGGCGACCCGCAGCGGAACGTCCCCGCGGAGCTGCTCGTGGACCAGCCGGGCCGTCTGTGCGGCCCGGGGCAGCGGGCCGTGGTGGACGGCTGCGAGCGGCACGTCCCGGAGCCGTTCGCCCAGCAGGAACGCCTGGCGCCTGCCGTTCTCCGTCAGCTCGGTCTCGTCGGCGGACGCCTCGCCGTGCCGGGCGACGTAGAGGTAGCGGGTGGCGGAGCTGGTCATGGGTGCCCTTTCGGCCGGTCAGGGGGACGCCGAGGGGGACGACGGGTGCCCCGGGCCCGGTTCCGGGTCGCGCGTTCGGGTGATGTCGATGCGGGGCCGTTCCTTACGGGGGCGGGTGCACGGCCCCATGGAGCGGGCGCGCCCGGCGTGTCGGCCACGCCGGGTTTGGCACAGTGCCGCTCCATGATCCAGAAGCGGGGAGCGGTATGGCTGCGGTGGAGAGTCTGAGCGCACTGGCCGGGGGGCCGGCCGCCGGCGGTGGGTCCGGAGGCGTGCTGAGGCACAGCGACGGTCCCTGGCTGCGCGCGGCCGCGGGGGCGGACGAACTCGTAGCCCACCTGGGGCCGGTCCACAGCGAGCTGGCGACGGCGCACCAGGGGCTGACGCCCACGGCCGGGGAGCTGTCCGCCCTCGCGGAACTGGCGGCGGTACGGGAGTCCTGGGAGCGGCGGATCCAGGCGGCGCGGGGCGAGTGCGGCGGCCTGGCGGACAGGCTGCGAGCCGTCGCGCAGGCCCAGGGCGCCACGAACGAGGCTGTCCGTTCGTCATTCGTGCCGGAGGCGCGTCGCGGCGGTGAGGGCCGGTGACGCGGGCCCTGACCTGGGCGCAGTTACGGGACATCGACTGCGCCGAGTTGGAGGGTGCCGCCGACGGTTGGGGCAGGTCGAGCAACCGGGCCGACGCCGCGCGGGACCGCATCGAACAGCACCTGCTGACCGGGCTCCGCGCGGCGCAGGAGGGCGAGGCGGCCCGGACGGCGGTCGCGCGGCTGCGCAGGCTCGGGCGGAACTTCCAGTACGTCTACACCGAGTGCGGACTCCTGCGTACGACGTTGAACTCCCTGGCCCACGAACTGAAGTTCCAGCAGCGGGCCTTGTCGGAAGCGCTGGACGACGCGGCGGCGCTGAAGTACACCGTGCACGCCGACGGGTCGGTGACGTATCCGGCGGCGGGCGAGGGCCTGGTCGACGGTGCGCCGCTCCAGGGCGGCACGGCCGCCTCGAACGGGACCCCGGCGCTGAACCCGCCGTCGGGCCTCGTCGCCCCGAACCCCCACGCGGCGAAAGCGCAGGACATCGCGGACCGGGTGACGGGAGCGGTGCGGGCGGCGGCCGAGATCGACTGGCGGTACGCGGGAATCCTGCGCCGGCTGAAAGCGGAGGAGGGCCTGACGGTCCCCGACTCGACCTGGAAGGACGCCGCGGGTGATGCGGGGGCGGTAAGGGAGGCGGCGGGCGCGTATCTGCAGGACGCCATCCCGCGCGACGCGACGCCGGCCGAGCGGCGCGACTGGTGGGCGGGCCTGACCCAGGAGCAGCGCGAGGAGTACCTCGCGGTGTACCCGGACCGGATCGGCAACCTGGACGGCATCCCGGCCCTGGTGCGGGACGCGGCCAACCGGGACAACCTGCAGCTGCTGATCGGGAAGCTGGTGGGCAGTGACGACGACCGGTCGGTCACGCAGCTGGCGGGACTGCGCGAGATCGAGCGGCAGTTGGGGGCGGGGGGCAAGCCCGGCGAGCCGCCCATGTTCCTGCTCGGCGTCAGCGACGAGGGAAACGGGCGGGCGATTGTTTCGTTCGGCAATCCGGATACGGCCAGGAACGTGTCGACCTATGTGCCGGGTTTGAACACGTCTTTGGACAAGGGTTTCGCCGAAGGTGACCTCAAGCGGGCCAGAGACACGGCGATTGGATCGCAGTACCACGATCCGTCGAGCGCGGCGATTGCTTGGCTCGGCTACGACGCCCCTCAAGCCATCGACGGGCTGAGCAGCCTGGCGGTCGCAGGTGAGAGCAGGGCGCAGGAGGGCGGGAGGCGATTGGGTGAGTTTACGGCCGGTCTAGCTGCGACGAATGAACACAGTGATCCTCACCTGACAGCCATTGGGCACTCCTACGGCTCGCGAACGGTCGGTGCGGCCACGCAGCAAGAGGGCGGACTTGAAGGGGTCGACGACATTGTCCTTGTAGGGAGCCCGGGGGTAGGGGTGGATCGTGCCGAAGATCTCGGGGTCGGTTCGGAGCATGTATTTGTCGGCGCCGCGGAAAATGACGTCGTGACGCTGATGCCTTCGAAGCGGCAGGTAGTTGCCGGCATCGCCACGAGCTCACTCGGTCCACTTGCCGTATTGGCTGGAGATGCTGCTGACCAGGGAGACGATGACCTTTGGTTCGGTAGGGACCCGGCGAGTGCGTCGTTTGGGGCGCGGCGATTTCGTGTTGACGACGGGCCGGGTCTCGTAGGCTCCAGCGGGCCTTCCATCGGAGCTCATTCACAATACTTTGACCCTGTTCGCGATCCAGCGTCTGCGAACAATATTGCGCTGATTTCGGCTGGTCATTCCGAACGGGTGAAACCCCAGGAGTATCGATGAACCGCATTTCTGTAGCCCTGTTTGCCACGCTGCTGGTCGCGGGCGGGGTCGCTGGCTGTTCGAATGCGCCCGTTCTTTTCGACGGAAGTGGGAAACCTGAAATGGATATGCAGGAAGCTGCGACTCGGGCCGACGGGATCCTTGACGATATGTTCGCGCATATCGACCCGGAGGTTCGATGGACTCACGGGCCGACCACCACCGGAAGCTGCGACGTCACCCGGAGGCGCGCGGTCATGACCATCATCTCCGCGGAACGTCGGGGCAGCTTCCTCGGTGTCGTGGATCGTGCCTGGCGCGCGAGCGGCTACCGGATGAAGTCCATCAACAACGACCCCGAGGTTCCAGCGATCTTCGCCCAGACGAAGGACGGGTTCGGGGTCAGCCTGATCGTCGGAGGCGAGGGCCAGGTGTTCTTCGAGGTCGACACCCCCTGCGTGGAGGAGTCCGAGGTGGCCGAGTCCACCACCGAGGCGACCGCGCCCACCTACGAGGGGCAGGAGCACATCCCGCGCCCCGACATCCGCTCCGCTTTCTGGTCCGCCGGCGCCCCCTGACCCCCGGTAGCCGCCCCTGACGCCCCCTCATGCCCCCTTCCACCCGTACACACCAGCGAATCACGACGTGAACCGCGCCCGAATGGGGGATGGTTGGGGGGTGCGGAAATACTGGGTGTTCCTCGGCGGTGGGATCGGGCTGGGCCTGTGCTTCATCGCCCTGCTCGTCGTCGGCACGTACTCCGCCGCCGCCGGGATGTCCGGGGCGAGCGGGGCCGTAGGGCTGGCCAAGGGGGCCGTGCCGGCGCGGTACCTGTCGTTGGTCGAGCGCTGGGGCAATCTCTGCCCGGCCATCAACCCGGCGCTCCTTGCGGCCCAGCTGTACCAGGAGAGCGGCTGGAACCCCCGTGCCCAGAGTCCGGCCGCCGCGCAGGGCATCGCGCAGTTCATCCCCGGGACCTGGGCCACGCACGGCATCGACGGGGACAAGGACGGTGACCGGGACGTGTGGGACCCGGCCGATGCGATCCCGTCCGCCGCGTCCTACGACTGCGAGATCGCCGGGTACGTCAAGAAGGTGCCGGGGGATCCCACCGACAACATGCTCGCCGCGTACAACGCCGGCGCGTACCGGGTGATCCAGTCCGGCGGTGTGCCCGCGATCAGTGAGACGCAGAACTACGTCAAGATCATCCGGTCGCTGGAGAAGAGTTTCGCCCGGCCCGTCGGCCGGGTGCAGCCCTCGCAGCAGGCGGCCGGGGCGATCTACTTCGCGCAGAAGAAGCTCGGTACCCCGTATCTCTGGGGCGGTAACGGAACCGCGGACCAGGGCGGCCGGTTCGACTGTTCCGGGCTGACCCAGGCGGCGTACCGCACGGTCGACATCGAGCTGCCCCGGGTGGCGAACGACCAGTACAACGCGGGACCGCACCCTTCGCGCGACGAGTTGCTCCCGGGTGACCTGGTGTTCTTCTCCGACGATCTGAACAACTCCCGGGCCATCCATCACGTGGGTCTCTACGTGGGTGGCGGCTACATGATCAATGCTCCGTACACGGGGGCGGTGATCCGGTTCGACAAGATCGACACGCCGGACTACTTCGGGGCGACGAGGGTGACGAAGGACGGCGCGGCGGCGCTCCCGACCGCGCTCCCCGGCGGCTGACGGTGAGTCGGCGGTGGCTGGAACTCTCCGTGAAGCCTGGGCCCTGAGCTGCGACGATGAGTCACTCTTCGATAACGTCATGGTGATCATTCGGTGGAGAGCGGAACGTGGGCGGCGATCAGACCGTTCCCTGGACTGGGACAGCATGTGCACTGACCATGCGTGGCTGTCCGGGGCAGCCGTGCGGCAGGGCATCATGGCGTCCCGCGGCACCGATTCCGCACCGACCACGGGGGTCCGACCAAGGCGACGTACACCGTTGTGCGCCGCAGCAGCAGACAAGGCAAGGGGCCGCAGCAGATGGCTGGACTCGCACTCGATGGGTCGAACCCCGACGTCAGCCTGCTCTACGACATCAATGGGCTGGCGAAGGCGGCTCCGACCTGGTTCGACCGGGTCATGGAGTTCGTCGGTGAGTACGGGATCATGCTGGGCATGGTCCTGGCGGTCCTGTGGTGCTGGTGGAGCGTGCGCCGGCGCGGGACGACCGAGGACTCGGTGACGGCGGTCGCCGGGCTGGTGTGGGCGCCTCTGGCCGCCGGTATCGCCCTGCTCATCAACATCCCCATCCGGGGGTTCGTGGAGAGGCCGCGCCCGTTCCTCGATCACCGCGGGCTCGACGTCCTGGTGAAGGGCAAGACGGACTACTCCTTCGTCAGCGACCACGCGACGATGGCCATGGCGATCGCCGTGGGCCTTTTCGTTGCCAACCGGAAGTTCGGGTTCGCGGCCATCGCGCTGGCGCTCCTGGAGGGTTTCTGCCGCGTCTACATGGGGGTGCACTACCCGACCGACGTGATCGGCGGCTTCGCTCTCGGTACCGCGGTGGCCCTGCTGCTCGCGCCGCTCGCGATGATGCTGCTGACGCCCCTGGTGGGCGCTGTGGCCCGGGCCGGGGCGGTCGGCAGGCTCGTCCGCTCGGCTCGGCCCGTCGTGAGGGCCGGCGGACCGGGTGAGTCCCGCGGGATTCCCGAGCCGCGTCCGGGTGCGGGCCGTGGCGGCGCGCCCGGCGAGAAGGATCTCGCCGCCTGAGGCGTGCGGAGCTCGGCGAGGTGACTCGACGGTGTGAGGGGGTGTCCCGCAGGGGGCACCCCCTCACACGTGTTCCGTCGTCCCTCGCGGATTTCGGAGAATGGCCGAGTCCGATCGTTCGGAGTGCCTGTCCGCAACCCTGATGACGGGGCATCATGTGCGGGGATCCGGGGGTGGTGGGTGTGGCTGGGCGGCGGCCGTCACGGCAGGAGGTCAACCGGCGGCGCGGGGGTGCGGGGTTCGTCGGACGCAGGGGCGAGCTCGCCGTCTTCCGGGAGACGTTCGCGCGCGACCCCGAGGACGCCGACTTCCCGTTCCTGTTCCACGTGCGGGGCAACGGCGGTGTGGGCAAGTCGACCCTGGTGCGTCAGTGGGAGGCCGCCGCGCGTGAGCAGGCCTCCGTGGTGACGTCGTACGTGGACGACGAGGTGCACGACGCGATCGGGGCGATGGAGGCGGTCAGCGCGCGGCTGGGCCGGCAGGGCCACCCGCTGAAGAGGTTCGACCGGCAGCTGGCCACCTACCGGCAGCGCAGGTACCAGGCGGAGAGCGCTGCGCCCGGTCCCCAGCCCCCGTCGGGCGCGCCCGACGCCGCGGGTGCGGTACCGGTGCCGTCGGCCTCGCCGTCCAGCACGGTCGCCGCGCAGTTGGGGCTGGCCACGATCGGGCTGGTGCCCGGGGCGGGGCCGTTCGTGGGGGCCGTCGATCCGCAGCAGGTGGCGCTGGGGGCGGACAGGCTGCGGGCGATGCTGAACACGCGCCTGCGCAGCCATGACGACGTACAGCTGGTGATGCATCCGCTCGCGGCCCTGGCCCCGGTGTTCCTCGACGACCTGGCCGACGTCGCGGAGCGGTGCGAGCGGGTGGTGCTGTTCTTCGACGTGTACGAGCGGACGGGGCCGGTCCTCGACGCCTGGCTGCGGACGATCGCGTTCGGGGAGGAGTACGGCAGTCTGCCCGTCAACGTGCAGATCGTGCTGTCGGGGCAGCTCCGCCTGGACCAGCGGATCTGGGGGGACTGGCTGGGCCAGGTCACCGAGGTGTGCCTGGAGGTCTTCTCGGAGGACGAGGCCCGCACGCTGCTCGCCGCCCACGGGGTGACGGACGGGCCGAGCGTCGAGCTGGTGCTCCGGCTCTCTGGCCGGCTGCCCCTGCTGGTCGACATGCTGGCCCGGAGCGACGCGCGGGCCGGCGACGGTTTCGGGGACCCCTCGGAGACGGCGGTCGAGCGGTTCCTGAAGTGGGAGCCCGACCCGGAGCGCCGTGAAGCCGCCCTGGCGTGCGCGCTGCCCCTCCAGGTGGACGAGGACATCTACGCCGCGGTCGTCCCTGAGGCCGCGGCGGACGGTTATCCGTGGCTCCGCGCTCTGGCCTTCGTGTCACCGCAGGCCGGCCGTTGCCGCTATCACGACGTCGTGCGGACGGCGATGCTGCGGCTGCAGCGGACCCGGTCCCCCGAGCGGTGGAGGCGGGCGCACACGCGTCTGGCCGAGCTGTTCGAGCGGGGGCGTCTCGGCGCGGAGGCGGAACTGGGGCCGGACGCGGATGCCCGGTGGGGGGACGCGGTGTGGCGTGAGCACCGGCTCAACGAGACGTACCACCGGCTGTGCGCGCATCCGCGGGGCGCGCTGCCCGACGCTCTGCGGCAGACCGTCCATGCCGTCGGTCTCGACGTCGCCACGCACCGGCGCTGGGCGCAGACGCTCGGCCGTGCCGGGCTCGACGCCGACTCGGCGGCCCTCACGGCGTGGGGCCGTCGCCTGGAGTCCGTGGCGGACGAGGAGGAGGCCGGGACGGGGGCCCTGACGCTCCTGCTGGCGGCTCCCGAACTCGACGCTGCGGGGCGGGCGTTGGCCTACTCGGTCCGGGGCAGGGAGTACCGGGTCGCGGGTGATCCTCAGAGCGCGCTGGCGGACTGCACGGCGGCCGTCGCGCTCGCGCCGGACACGTCACGTCCGTATGCCGGGCTGGGGGAGACCTACCGGGTCCTCGGCCGTTACGAGGAGGCCGTCGCTGCCTGCACGCGCGCGGTCGAGCTCGATCCGGGTGACGCGTGGGCCTTCGGCAGCCGGGCGGAGGCGTACCGGCTCCTGGGACGGTACGACGAGGCGCTCGCCGATTTCTCGCGTGCGGTGGAGATCGACCCGCTGTACGCGTGGGCCTTCGGCAGCCGGGCGCAGGCGTACGAGGCCCTGGGGCGTCGGGACGATGCCCTCGCCGACTACGACCGGGCCCTCGGTATCGACCCGGACTACGAGTGGGCGGTGGGGAGCCGGGCGCAGCTCCTCGAGGGGATGGGCCGGCGTGAGGAGGCGCTCGCCGACTACACCAGGGCCATCACGATCGATCCGCAGTACGCCTGGGCCGTCGGGAGCCGGGCGCGGCTCTTCGAGCGGATGGGCCGTCATGAGGAGGCGCTCGCCGATTTCTCGCGTGCGGTGGAGATCGACCCGCTGTACGCGTGGGCCTTCGGCAGCAGGGCGCAGGCGTACGAGGCCGTCGGCCGGTACGAGGAGGCCGTCGCCGACTACGGCCGTGCCCTCGGCATCGACCCCGGGTTCCGCTGGGCCCTCGCGGGCCGTGGCGAGCTGTTCGAGCGAATGGGCCGTCATGAGGACGCCGTCGCCGACTACGGCCGTGCCCTCGGGATCGATCCGTCGTCCGACTGGACCCTCGCGGCGCGGGGGCGTGCCCTTCTGAGCCTGGGGAGGCACGAGGAGGCGCTGGCCGACTGTGCGCGGGCCGTGGAGCTGGAGCCGGACAACGGCTGGAACGAGCTGACGTACGCCCTCGCGCTGCTCGCCGGCGGTGGTGGGCGGCACGAGGGCGCGGCGGCGCGCCTCGGCCGGGCGGAGCGCGGCTTCCGCGCTGCTGCCGAGCTCGCCGGCGGGGTGGGGGAGGACGCCGCGGACGCCTACGAGGGTCTGCTCGTCCTGTGCTGCGTCCAGCTCGACGGGGACGGGGCCGTCGTCCAGTGCGAGGCGCTGGCCGGTCTGGAGCGCGGGGAGGCCGCGGTCCGGGAGACGTTCGACGCGCTGGCGTTCGTGGCGCGGGTGCTTCCCGCGGCGGGGCCTGCCGTCGAGCGGGCCGAACGCCGGCTGCGGGAGGCGCAGGGGCCGCACCGACGGGCCGACGCGCCTGCCGGTGACCGTTGACCACGCCCTTGAGCGGGCCGTCTCCGGACGACGCGGGGGCGTGGGGCGGGTGACGGTTCCCGGGGTGCTCGTGCGGTGCGGTCCCGGCGCGCGACGGTTCCGCTAACGGTCCTTCGCCGCGGTGAGGTGTTCCGCGGCGTCGGTGCGGGCCCTGTCGCGGGAGCGCCTCGCGGGGCCGGTCCAACCGCAGGCGCAGCGCGCCAGGCAGAACGAGCCGCGTTCGACCGTGGTCGTGGTGTGTGCCCCGTCGGGCCCCTGCCGGGGAATGTGTACGGGGGTTTGGACGAGGGGGTCCGAGGGGTCCTGATGCACGCGTCCACGGTACTGGGACGGCGCCCGGGGACGCGGCGTGTGGGCCGATCGGCTTCCGGCGGGGCCTCCGCGGCGTGACGGGGCGCCCCGACCGTCGTTAGGCGAAGGGGGGCGGGAACCGGGTCGGGTGGACGTCGTTGGGGGTTGGCAGGCGATGGCGGTGCGACAGCAGAGGTGCGGAGGCGGGGCACTGGCTGTGTGCGCCCTGGCCGTCGCCGGCGTGATGACGGTCGGCACCGGGTGCTCGGGCAGCGGCGGCGGTGACGGCGACGGGGAGGGTGCCGGGGAGCGGGCCGTGACCCGGGAGGGCCCTGCGGGGAGCCCGGCCGACGCGGTCCGGCGGGCGGCGGACGAGCTGGTCCGCGCGGGCAGTGCCGAGACCCGGACGTCGATGGAGACGGCGGCCGGCGGGACCAGGGTGACGATCCGGGGAGAGGGGGCGTACGACTTCCGCGGTCAGCTGGGGCGGATCAAGGTGGTCCTGCCGAAGGACGCGGCGGGGGCGGACGGGCACCGGCCGATCACCGAGCTGCTGGCGCCCGGGGCGCTGTACATGAAGAACCGCGGTGCCGGGGTCCCGGACGACAAGTGGGTGCGGATCGACACGACGGCCCTGGAGGACGGCAACCTCGTCACCGGTGGTGTGACCGATCCGACGGCCGCGGCCGAGCTGCTGCGCGGCGCGGCGGACGTGACGTACGTGGGGCGCACCGAGCTGGCGGGGGTCGAGGTCAGGCACTACAGGGGCACGGCGGACATCGGGAAGGCGGCGCGGGCGGCCTCGCGGGACTCGCGCGGTGCGCTGACTGCGGCGGCGAAAGGGTTCAGCACGGACACGGTGCCGTTCGACGCCTATCTGGACGACAAGGGTCTGCTGCGCAAGGTGCGCCATCGCTTCACCTTCGCGACCGAGGGTCCGCCGGTGGCGGTGGTGTCGACGATGCTGCTGTACGGCTTCGGGGCCCCGGTCTCCGTGGAGCTGCCGCCGGACGCGGATCTCTACACGGGCCGGGTCCAGCAGGGGCGAAGTGGCCCGGAAGTGCCGTAGGGAGGGGGCCGAAATGGTCCGTCCGTGCCATGCGCGGTGCGTGCCGCGGTCCCTACGCTAGGGAGTCGGTGCGCCAGAGTCGGCGACGGCAGAGAGAGGTGACGCAGGTGGTGACGCTCAGCGCTCCGAACGCTCAGGACTGTGTGGCCCTCGCCGAGATCGAACTGTGCGGTGAGCTCATGATCGCGGCCTCGGACGCGCTGGAGGACCGGCTCAGTGCCGACCGGATCGACGAGGTGCTCAACGTCAGGGCCGGTCGTGGTCCGGCCGAGCAGCCGCCGTCCATCCCCCGCCAGGGCCGCCACCGGGGATAACGCGCCCCGCCGCCCTCACGTGCGCAGCAGCCGTGCGATCGCCTTGGTGGCCTCCTCGACCTTCGCGTCGATCTCGTCCCCGCCCTTGACGGCGGCGTCCGCGACGCAGTGGCGCAGGTGCTCCTCCAGGAGCTGGAGCGCGAAGGACTGCAGGGCCTTGGTGGAGGCCGACACCTGGGTGAGTATGTCGATGCAGTAGACGTCCTCGTCCACCATCCGCTGGAGTCCGCGGATCTGGCCCTCGATGCGGCGCAGGCGCTTGAGGTGCTCCTCCTTCTGGTGGTGGTACCCGTGGATACCGCGGTCGTGGTCGGTGACGACCGCTTCGGAACCGGCTGCGTCAGCGGCTTCGGTGGTGGTCATGGGGTCCTCCCGTTGTCCTCGTGCCCTGCGGGGTCCGTGCCGTTCTGTACCGTCTACATACCCCTGGTGGGTATATGGTAACGAATCCATCCGAAACGTGACCGGGGGTCCGTGCTGATCACTGTGCCCGATGCGCGACACTGAGGAACGCCGGTTAGCCGTGGCCGGATGATGCGCCTAGCATCAGCCTGACCGAATCCAAAGCACCCCGAGGACCCCACGTGCGCTTTCGTCTGACCCCCAGGGAGACGAGCTTCTACGACATGTTTTCCGCCTCCGCGGACAACATCGTCACGGGCTCGAAACTCCTGATGGAACTGCTCGGGGCGGATTCTGCCTCCCGAGTCGAGATCGCGGAGCGTATGCGGGCAGCGGAGCACGCGGGGGACGACGCGACCCACGCGATCTTCCACCAGCTGAACTCCTCCTTCATCACGCCGTTCGACCGTGAGGACATCTACAACCTCGCGTCGTCGCTCGACGACATCATGGACTTCATGGAGGAGGCCGTCGACCTGGTCGTCCTGTACCAGATCGACGAGCTCCCGAAGGGTGTCGAGCAGCAGATCGAGGTCCTGGCCAGGGCGGCGGAACTCACCGCCGAGGCCATGCCGAGCCTGCGGACCATGGACAACCTCACCGAGTACTGGATCGAGGTCAACCGTCTGGAGAACCAGGCCGACCAGATCCACCGCAAGCTGCTGGCCCAGCTGTTCAACGGCAAGTACGACGCCATGGACGTGCTGAAGCTCAAGCAGATCGTGGATGTGCTGGAAGAGGCGGCTGACGCGTTCGAACACGTCGCCAACACCGTGGAGACCATCGCGGTCAAGGAGTCCTGAACCTCGTGGACACCTTTGCGCTGGTCGTGACCATCGGGGTCGCGCTCGGCTTCACGTATACGAACGGCTTCCACGACTCGGCGAACGCCATCGCCACCTCGGTCTCCACCCGGGCACTGACCCCGCGTGCGGCTCTGGCGATGGCGGCCGTGATGAACCTCGCCGGCGCCTTCCTGGGCCAGGGGGTCGCCAAGACCGTCAGTGAAGGCATCATCGCGACGCCCCATGGCCAGAAGGGGATGGGCATCCTCTTCTGCGCGCTGGTCGGCGCGATCATCTGGAACCTCGTCACCTGGTACTTCGGTCTGCCCTCCTCGTCCTCGCACGCCCTGTTCGGCGGCATGGTCGGGGCGGCGCTCGCCGGGGGCACCGATGTGATCTGGTCCGGCGTGGTCGAGAAGATCGTCATCCCGATGTTCGTCTCCCCGGTGATCGGCCTCGTGGCCGGCTACCTGGTGATGGTCGGCATCCTGTGGATGTTCCGGAAGGCCAACCCGCACAAGGCCAAGCGCGGCTTCCGCATAGCCCAGACCGTCTCGGCGGCCGGCATGGCGCTCGGGCACGGACTGCAGGACGCGCAGAAGACGATGGGCATCGTCGTGCTGGCCCTGGTCATCGCCGGTGAGGCGGGGCCGGACGAAGCGATCCCGATCTGGGTGAAGTTCGTCTGTGCGGCGATGCTCTCCCTCGGTACGTACGCGGGCGGCTGGCGCATCATGCGCACGCTCGGCCGCAAGATCATCGAGCTCGACCCGCCGCAGGGCTTCGCGGCCGAGACGACCGGTGCGTCGATCATGTTCGGTTCCGCCTTCCTGTTCCACGCCCCCATCTCCACGACTCACGTGATCACCTCGGCGATCATGGGTGTCGGTGCGACGAAGCGGGTGAACGCGGTGCGCTGGGGCGTGGCCAAGAACATCATCCTGGGCTGGTTCATCACGATGCCGGCCGCCGCGCTGGTCGCCGCGGCGAGCTACGGGATCGTCGTCCTCTGCTTCGGCTGACCGGAGTGGCCGCCGAGGGGTGAGACCCCGCGGCACCCCGGGACACGCACAAGAAAAGGGTCCGCCCCCGCTCTCCGTCGGAGAGCGGGGGCGGACCCTTCGCCTTGTGGTGGCACCGCCATGCAGCACCCCAAGGCCGTCTGTGGTTATCCGAAGCGGCCGGAGATGTAGTCCTCGGTGGCCTGGACGGACGGGTTGGAGAAGATCCGCTCCGTGTCGTCGATCTCGATGAGGCGGCCGGGCTTGCCCACCGCCGAGAGGTTGAAGAACGCCGTACGGTCGGAGACCCGCGCCGCCTGCTGCATGTTGTGCGTCACGATGACGATCGTGAAGCGCTCCTTCAGCTCGCCGATCAGGTCCTCGATGGCGAGGGTCGAGATCGGGTCGAGCGCCGAGCACGGCTCGTCCATGAGCAGCACGTCCGGCTCGACTGCGATCGCGCGGGCGATGCACAGGCGCTGCTGCTGACCGCCGGAGAGGCCGGAGCCCGGCTTGTTCAGACGGTCCTTGACCTCGTTCCAGAGGTTGGCGCCCTTGAGGGACTTCTCGACGATGTCCGACAGCTGGCTCTTGCGGTACGAGCCGTTGAGGCGCAGGCCCGCCGCGACGTTGTCGAAGATCGACATGGTCGGGAAGGGGTTCGGGCGCTGGAAGACCATGCCGACCGTGCGGCGCACGGCGACGGGGTCGACGCCGGGGCCGTACAGGTTCTCGTCGTCGAGCAGCACCTTGCCCTCGACGCGGCCACCCGGGGTGACCTCGTGCATGCGGTTCAGGGTGCGGAGGAACGTGGACTTGCCGCAGCCGGACGGGCCGATGAAGGCGGTCACGGAGCGGGGTTCCACGGTCATCGAGATGTCCTCGATGGCCTTGTGGGATCCGTAGTAGGCGGTGAGGCCGCCGACGTCGATGCGCTTGGCCATGTGAATCAGCTGCTTTCTGCGTGGCCTCAGCGGCCGGACTTCGGGGCCTTCCAGCGGGCGATGCCGCGGGCCACCAGATTGAGGATCATGACGAAGGCGATCAGCACCAGGGCCGCTGCCCAGGCGCGGTCGTAGGACGCGGCCTCGCCGACCTTGTACTGCTCGTAGATGTAGAAGGGGAGCGAGGACTGGGCGCCTTCGAAGGGGTTCGCGTTGATCAGCTGGCTGCCGAAGACCAGCAGGATGATCGGGGCCGTCTCTCCCGCGATACGGGCGACGGCGAGCATGACGCCCGTCGTGATGCCGCCGATCGCGGTGGGCAGGACCACCTTCAGGATGGTGCGCCACTTGGGGATGCCCAGGGCGAGGGACGCCTCGCGGAGCTCGTTCGGGACGAGCTTGAGCATCTCCTCCGTGGAGCGGACCACGACCGGGATCATCAGGATCGACAGGGCGAGCGCGCCCATCAGGCCGGACGGCTCGATGTCGGCGATCAGCATGATCGACAGGATGAAGAGGCCGGCGACGATGGAGGGGATACCGGTCATCACGTCGACGAAGAACGTGACGGCCTTGGCCAGCCCGCCCTTGCCGTACTCGACCAGGTAGACCGCGGTCAGCAGTCCGAGCGGGGCGGAGATCACCGTGGCGATGCCGACCTGCTCCAGGGTGCCGATCAGCGCGTGGTAGACACCGCCGCTGTCCTCCGAGCCGAGGACCCCGGCCATGGAGTGGGTGAGGAAGTACGGGTCCAGGCGCTTGGAGCCGCGGCTGACGGTGGTCCAGAGCAGCGAGGCGAGCGGGACGACCGCGACGAGGAAGCACACCCAGACGACGCTGGTGGCGAGGCGGTCCTTGGCCTGGCGCTGGTTCTCGACCACGGTCGTGGCGACGTACGAGATGGTGAGGAAGAGCAGCGCGGAGATCAGGCCCCACTGGACGCGGCTCTGCCAGCCGGCGGCGACGCTCACGCCGATGCCGAGCGCCACCGAGACGGCGGCGAAGCCGAGCGGGGCCCAGCGCGGGAGACTGCGGCTGCTGAGGCCGGTCTTCGGGCGGTCCGGCGAGGTCCGGGGACGGTTGTCCTGGACGTCGGTGGTGGTGGCGTGGCTCATGCGTTGGCCCCCGAGTACTCCTTGCGGCGGGCGATGATGAGCCGGGCCGCGCCGTTGACCAGCAGGGTGAGGACGAAGAGGACGAGGCCCGAGGCGATCAGGGCGTCGCGCCCGAACTCGTTGGCCTCGCCGAATTTGGCGGCGATGTTCTGCGCGAAGGTCCCGCCGCCGGGATTGAGCACGTGCAGCGAGATGAGGAAGCTCGGGGAGAGGACCGTGGCGACGGCCATCGTCTCGCCGAGCGCCCGGCCCAGGCCCAGCATCGACGCGGAGATGATCCCGGAGCGGCCGAAGGGCAGGACCGAGAGGCGGATGACCTCCCAGCGGGTGGCCCCGAGGGCCAGTGCCGCTTCCTCGTTCATCTTCGGGACCTGGAGGAAGACCTCGCGGCTGACGCTGGTCACGATCGGCAGGATCATGATCGCGAGCAGGACGCCGACGGTGAAGAGCGAGCGGGCGACGCCCACCTCGGTCTTCTCGAAGAGGTAGGTCCAGCCGAAGAACCGGTCGAGCCAGAGGTTCAGGCCCTCCATGTACGGCACGAGGACGAGAGCGCCCCAGATGCCGTAGACGATGCTGGGCACCGCGGCGAGCAGGTCGATCACGTAGGCGATCGGGGCGGCCAGCTTGCGCGGCGCGTAGTGCGAGATGAACAGGGCGATGCCGACAGCGATCGGAACCGCGATGACCATCGCGATGATCGAGCTGACGACCGTGCCGAAGAGGAGGACCGCGATGCCGAAGACCGGCGGGTCACCGGCGGGGTTCCAGTCGAAGGTGGTGAGGAAGTTCCCCTCGTCCTTCGAGATGGCGATGACGGCGCGGTAGCTGAGGAACAGGGCGATCGACGCCATGATCACGAGCAGCAGGATGCCCGAGCCCCGCGAGAGGCCCAGGAAGATCTTGTCGCCGGCTCGCCCGGTGGACTTGGGGCGGCCGCGCGTGGCCGGCGGAGCCGGTGGGTTGTCGAGCGGTGTCGTGGAAGCCATGGTCTTTCCGGTCTGTGTGGGGGAGCGCTGTGCTCCCCTGGCGGCGGTGCACCGGATGGGGGCGGCGGGGGCCGGTCCGGAGGGGTGCGCCGGACCGGCTCTCGCCTGTGTGTACGTGTCGTGCGTGCGTACGTGCGCGTACGCGTCGTGCGTGGAGCGGGTTACGAGAGGGCGGCGACCGTCTCGCGGACCTTGGCGTTGATCGCCTCGGGGATCGGGGCGTAGCCGGCGTCGACCAGGACCTTCTGGCCCTCCTCGGAGGAGGTGTAGGTCAGGAAGGACTTGACCGAGCCGAGGGTGTCGGCCTTGTTGCCGGTGTCGCAGACGACCTCGTAGGTCACCAGGACGATCGGGTAGGCACCCTCGGCCTTGGTGGTGTAGTCGAGGTCGAGCGCCAGGTCCTTGCCGGTGCCCTTGATCTTGGCGGCGGCGATGGCCTTGGAGGCGTTCTCCGAGGTGGCCTTCACCGGGGCGGCGCCACCGGTGTTGATGTCGACGGTGGAGATCTGCTGCGAGGAGGCGTAGGACAGCTCGAAGTAACCGATGGAGCCGTTGACCTGCTTGACCTGGGCGGCGACACCCGCGGAGCCGGACGCGGCCTGGCCACCGGGGGCGGGCCACTTCTTCTCGGCCTCGTACTTCCAGTCGCTCGGGGCCGCGGCGTTCAGGTACTTGCCGAGGTTCTGCGTGGTGCCGGAGTCCTCGGAGCGGTGGAAGGGCTGGATGGCCGTGTCCGGGAGCTTGACGCCGGAGTTGAGCTTGGCGATCGCCGGGTCGTTCCACTTCTTGATCTTCGTGTCGAAGATCTTGGCGAGCGTGGGGGCGTCCAGCGCGAGGCTGTCGACACCCTCCAGGTGGAAGCCGATGGCGATCGGGCCGCCGACCATCGGGAGGTTGATGCCCTGGCCGGTCTTGCAGATCTTCTTCGACTCGGCGACCTCTTCGGGCTTCAGCGCCGAGTCGGAGCCGGCGAAGCCGACGGTGCCCTGGTTGAACGCGACGATGCCCTCACCGGAGGAGGAGGCGTTGTAGTTGACCTCGGCGCCGGAGCAGGCGGCCATGTAGTTCTTGACCCAGAGGTCCATCGCGTTCTTCTGGGCGCTGGACCCGGAGGCGCGCAGCTGGCCCTGGGCGCCGTCGCACTTGATGTCCGACGCGGCGGCGGTGGTCTTCTTGCCTCCGGTCGTGTCGGTGCTGGTGTTGTCGTCCGAACCGCACGCCGTGAGGACCAGGGCGCTGGAGACGGCGAGGGCACCGAGCGCGGTGGCACGAAGCCGGTTCTTGCGCTGAAGCTTCACTTTCGGGGTGTTCCTTCCAGGAGCCGCCGCGGCTGTGTGATGCGAGGCGGCGTGCGATGAGGAATGGTGCGTCGGCTTGGTGCCGTGCACCGTGTACGTCCGAAATTAGGCAGAACAGGTGAAGCGCCCTACGGGGCAGAGTGAACGACAGGTGAACCGTGCGGGGCGGGCTGGTTCCGCGGCGTGGCGTCGACGGCCGGAGGTGTCACGGCGTGGGCGCTGCCGGGGTGGTGGCCGGTTCCGCGGAGGCCGCACGGATCGAGCCGCGTCGCGCGCCGCCGGCGCCGGCGGGGAAGGGGGCCCCGGGGCCGGTGGGGAAAAGGCACCTGGGGCCGGTGGGGAAGAAGGCGCTTGGGGCCGGGCCGCCCCATTGCCCCGGGGTGAGGGGGCCCGGGGTCCGGGAGGCGGCCGTCGGTGATGGTCCGCGGTGCGTGCGGCGGACGGCGGGCGGTGCCGGAGGAGGGCTCCCGGCTCAGGCGCGCGCGTGCCGCGGCAGGGTGAGGATCTCGGCTCCGTCGTCGGTGATCGCGATCGTGTGCTCGGTGTGCGCCGTGCGGCAGCCCGTCGCGCTCCGGAGCGTCCATCCGTCGGGGTCGGTGACGAGTTCGGCCGTGTCGGCCATGACCCACGGCTCCAGTGCCAGCAGCAGTCCGGGGCGGAGCGTGTATCCGCGGCCCGCCCGGCCGGTGTTGGGGACGTGCGGGTCCTGGTGCATCGTCGAGCCGATGCCGTGCCCTCCGAACTGGGTGTTGACCGGGTACCCGGCCTCGCCGAGGACCGTGCCGATCGCGTGGGAGATGTCGCCGATGCGGGCCCCGGGTCCTGCGGCGGCGATGCCCGCGGCCAGTGCGCGTTCCGTCGCGCTGATCATCGCGACGCTCTCCGGGTCGCGTGCGCCGCCCACGACGAAGCTGATGGCGGCGTCCGCCGCGATCCCGCGGAGGGAGACGGCCAGGTCGAGCGTCAGCAGGTCGCCGTCGAGGAGCGCGTAGTCGTGCGGTCGCCCGTGGAGGACGGCGTCGTTGACCGCCGTGCAGATGTGGTGGCCGAACGGGCCGCGGCCGAAGGAGGGCGCGTAGTCGACGTAGCAGGACTGCGCCCCGGCCTCGTCGATCATGGCCTTGGTCCAGCGGTCGATGTCCAGGAGGTTCGTGCCGACCGTGCTGCGGCTCTTCAGTGTCTGGAGGATGTCGGCGACCAGGGCGCCCGTGTCTTCGGCCCTGGCCAGCAGGGTGGGGTTGAGGATCTCGATCATGGGGGTCCTTCGCGGCGCGGTCCAATAACTATACCGGCCATACTATACCGGTATGAGAATTGGGGTCCGGGCGCGAAGATGCCGTGGACGAGCTCCCTCGCGCGATCGGTGCGACGGTGTGCCTCCGGGCGTGGGGCCGGAAGCCGCGTTCCCGCCGTCAGGCGCCGGGCCGGAGCTTCCCCACGAACGCGTCCAGCTGCACCCGGTCGCCGGGCCGGGTCAGGAGGGCGCGGGCGGACTCGGGAGGAAGCCATGCCAGCCGGTCCACCTCGTCGTTCGGTACGAAGGTGCCGTCCGCCGCCTCCGCCGCCCAGTAGCTGACCTCCTTGGGACGTCCGTTCGCCGTGTAGAGGGCCGTGGGCAGGACGGCGCCCGGGGCGCAGTGGTGGCCCGTCTCCTCCAGTACCTCCCGCAGGGCACCCTCCAGCGCCGTCTCGCCGCGCTTCAGCTTGCCCTTGGGGAACGACCAGTCGTCGTAGCGCGGCCGGTGCACCAGGCAGATCTCGGTGCGGCCCTCCGGCGAGCGGCGCCACAGCACGCAGCCCGCCGCGAGCACGAGGCCGCTCACCGCGCGGTCACGGCCGCCGCACGGGGCCAGGCCTCGCGGAACACCGCGCGTGCGGCCGCCACCTCGTGCCGCTGGTCGGCGTGCAGCACACCCAGGGCGTACGCGGTCGCCGGGGCGATCCTCGGGGTGCGGGCCGCCTCCGCCGCGGCGGCCGCCGCCTCGGCCGCGTCCCGGTGCAGTTCGAGGGCGTGCCCCGGCCGGGTCAGTGCCGGATCGGGGGTGCCCTGCAGCACCTCGTGCGCGTACCGGTGCAGCCGGAGCAGCAGGCGGGCCTGGTGCCACAGGGCGTCGTGGGCCTCGTTGTACGGCTCCACCGCCTCGTCGGGCGGCAGGGCGGCGACCGCGGCCAGCATCCGCTCCTCGGCCAGTGCGGCCGGGTCGTGCAGCACCCCGGCGGCCGGTTCGGCGGCCGCCGGCGACAGGGGGACCTCCGAGGCGAGCAGTGCGACGCCGTCGGCGACCGCGTGGAAGCGGGAGGAGCCGATGGCCTGGAGTGCCGCCGAGTGGGCGCGGGTCCTGGCGAGCGTCAGCCGGCGTTCCAGGAGCGCGCCCGCCCGCGCGGCGCCGATGCCGAGTGCCGCCCGCTCCGTGGCGGTCTCCGCGGAGTCCGGGTCTCCCGCGGTCCTGGCGGCCGGCAGTGAGGTGCCGGAGAGCTGGTGCAGGGCGTCCAGCAGCCGCCCGAGCCGGGTCGCGTAGGCGTGTTCGCGGGCCAGGGTGCCGGAGAGCCAGGCCAGTTCGGCCCTGAGGTGGTCGGCCCAGGCGGGCTCCAGTGCCTCCCGGAAGGTGTGCAGGGTGGCGCTCATGCGGCGGGCGGCGTGGCGCAGCGCACGGCCCGCTTCGTCGGCGCCGTGCGTGCCCGCGTCCGCCGGGGCGCTGTGCTCGCGGTGCAGGCGCAGGCCCCGGAGGAATCCGGCTGCCTGTTCGCGCAGGTACGGTGCGAGGACCGCTCCGGCGGAGAGGGTCGTCGTCGGGTGGTCAGGGCGTCGCACGCCTACGCCTCCGGGCATCGATGAGCATCTCTTGTACGTGCCGCAGGGGCTGGCCGTCCGCGTCCGTGGAGTGCCTGGTCCAGTTGCCGTCGGGGCCCAGGTGCCAGGAGGACGTGGTGTCGGACATGCCTGTTTCCAGGAGCCGGCTGAGCGCGGCGCGATGCGCGGGGTCGGTGACGCGTACCAGGGCCTCGATCCTGCGGTCGAGGTTGCGGTGCATCATGTCGGCGCTGCCGAACCAGACTTCGGGTTCCCCGCCGTTGCCGAAGGCGAAGAGCCGGGAGTGTTCGAGGAAGCGGCCCAGTATCGAGCGGACCCTGATGTTCTCGGAGAGACCGCTGACGCCGGGACGGATCGCGCAGATGCCGCGCACCCAGATGTCGACCGGTACGCCGGCCTGCCCGGCCCGGTAGCAGGCGTCGATGACCGCTTCGTCGACCATCGAGTTGACCTTGATGCGTACGTAGGCCGGCCGTCCCGCCCGGTGGTGGGTGATCTCCTTGTTGATCCGGGCGATCAGCCCGTCACGCAGGGACTTCGGCGCCACCAGCAGGCGCCGGTAGGTCTCGCGGCGGGAGTAGCCCGAGAGCCGGTTGAAGAGGTCGGAGAGGTCGGCGCCGACCTGCGGGTCGGCCGTGAGCAGCCCGAGGTCCTCGTACAGCCGGGCCGTCTTGGGGTGGTAGTTGCCGGTGCCGACGTGGGAGTAGCGGCGCAGCGTGTCCCCCTCCTGACGGACCACCAGGGAGAGTTTGCAGTGGGTCTTGAGCCCGACGAGGCCGTAGACGACGTGGCAGCCGGCCTCCTCCAGCTTGCGGGCCCACTTGATGTTGGCCTGTTCGTCGAAGCGGGCCTTGATCTCGACGAGGACGAGGACCTGCTTCCCGGACTCGGCGGCGTCGATGAGGGCGTCGACTATCGGCGAGTCGCCCGAGGTCCGGTAGAGCGTCTGCTTGATGGCGAGGACGTCCGGGTCGCCCGCCGCCTGTTCCAGGAAGGCCTGGACGGAGGTGGAGAAGGAGTCGTACGGGTGGTGCAGCAGGACGTCGCGTTCGCGCAGGGCGGCGAAGATGTCCGGCGCGGAGGCCGACTCGACCTCGGCCAGGTCGCGGTGGGTGCCGGCGACGAACTTGGGGTACTTCAGCTCGGGCCGGTCCAGCGAGGCGATCCCGAAGAGGCCGGTGAGGTCGAGCGGGCCGGGCAGCGGGTAGAGCTCGGTCTCGGAGATCTTCAGCTCGCGCACCAGCAGGTCCAGGACGTACGGGTCGATGGACTCCTCGACCTCCAGGCGGACCGGCGGGCCGAAGCGGCGCCGCATGAGCTCCTTCTCCAGCGCCTGGAGGAGGTTCTCGGCGTCGTCCTCCTCGACCTCCAGGTCCTCGTTCCTGGTGACCCGGAACATGTGGTGGGCCAGGACCTCCATGCCCGGGAAGAGCTCTTCGAGGTGGGCCGCGATGATGTCCTCTATCGGGACGTAACGCTGCGGGGACGCCTCCAGGAAGCGTGTGAGCAGCGGCGGCACCTTCACCCGGGCGAAGTGGCGGTGCCCGCTGACGGGGTTGCGCACGACGACGGCGAGGTTGAGCGAGAGCCCGGAGATGTACGGGAAGGGGTGCGCCGGGTCGACGGCCAGCGGGGTCAGCACGGGGAAGACCCGCTGCCGGAAGAAGGTGAACAGGCGGGCCTGTTCCTTCTCGGTCAGGTCGGGCCAGCGGACCAGCTGGATGCCCTCGTCGGAGAGTGCGGGCGCGACGTCCTGCTGGTAGCAGGCGGCGTGCCGCGCCATGAGCTCGCGCGAGCGGGTCCAGATCAGGTCGAGCACCTCGCGGGGCTGCAGCCCGGACGCGGACCGGGTCGCGACGCCGGTGGCGATACGGCGCTTGAGCCCGGCCACCCGGACCATGAAGAACTCGTCCAGGTTCGACGCGAAGATCGCGAGGAAATTAGCCCGTTCGAGTAGCGGGGTGGCGGGGTCCTCGGCCAGCTCCAGAACGCGTTCGTTGAACGCGAGCCAACTGCGTTCCCGGTCCAGGAACCGGCCCTGCGGCAGCTCGTCGCCGTCCGCCTCGGGCTCGTAGGCGTCCGCGTCGTTGTCCAGGTCGGGATCGAGGTCGGCGGCTGTGGACAGACCTGTGGGCACCCCGCCGGCGACGGCGTGGGGCCGGTGCGCGGCGAGGGAGCCCACGGACGGCTGGGCGGGCTGGACGGGGACCTCGGAGCTGGGCTGCTGGCTCATGGACCTATTCTTCCGCGCGTTCGGCCCCTCAGGCGCGTCGGAGGCGATAAAGATCGCGGAAGAAAGGGGGCCGGTCCGTGTCGCGGGGTCTTTCCCGTTGCGGGGGGTGGGCACAGCTGGCTGCATCCCGTGAGGGTCGCAAGTCCTTCTGAATGGCCGGTAACGGCGACATGACGTACAGGAAGCGGTGTGGCTGCGGTGCCGTAGCCGGTCACGGGGAGTGACCCCCCTGCCCGGGCTCCCGCGGGGCCCGGGCAGGGGGGCGCGCTCAGGCGGTCCGGCGGCGCAGGACGCGGAAGGCGAGGGCGAGGGCCAGGGCGGCGAGGGCCAGCAGGATGCCGGTCTCGACGAGCTGGAGCGGCCAGAAGTGGGAGGCGGGGTGGTAGTCGAGGTAGTGGCCGGTGATGTCGTGGTCGGCGAAGCACCGGGCCGTGTCCGTCTCGGAAACGCTCTGGGCGCACGTTTCCTGCGACAGGCGCTCGCCGTCGCCGGTCAGGTGGCCCGTCTCCACCCACCAGATGTTCTCGTGTATGTCCAGGTTCGTGCCGGTCACCGTGCTCGGGGGCCACAGGCGGCCGCGGAGATCGGCGAAGGCCACGCCCACGGCGCCGGCGACGAGGACGGACAGGACAAGCGCGAGGAGCGTGCGGCGGACCAGGATGCCGATGAGGGCTCCGGCGCAGAGCCCGAACAGGATGTGGCCGGCGAGGACAGTGCCCGTGGTGGTGAACACGTACATCGCGTACCACTCGACCGGATAGGGCAGATCCTGCCCGGACCGCGCCCAGTGGAGAACTGCGGCCAGGATCGCGGCCCCGGCCAGGACGAGCGTGGCGGGCACGACGAGCTTGGCGGCGAGCCAGCGCGCGGGTGTCACCGACTGGGTCCAGGACAGCTTGTAGGTGCCGCTCTCCAGTTCCCGGGCGATGAGGGGTCCGCCGACGAATCCGCTGAGGAGCACGGGCAGAGCCATCAGGACCAGCGCGACGTTGTCGAAGCCTCTCCGGTACGTGAACATGGTGACCACGTAGTTCCGTGCCACCTGCATGCATTCCCGGTTCCCGTCGGCGCCGTCGGTTCGGCAGCCGCTCGCCGCGAAGACCTCGGTGACGTGGGACGACCGCAGGGACAGGGCGATCAGGCCGAGAAGTGTGAGGAGGGCGAGCCCGCCCGCGATCCGCAGCGTCCACCGGTGTTGGCGCACGGCGACCCGGGCGGGGCCGAGCAGCGAGGGGCGGGGACGGGTGAGGGTGGTGCTCATATCGCGGCCACCGCCTCGGTGTTCTCGGCGCTCGGGGTGAGCAGGGCCGGGGCCTCCGGAGAGCGGAGGTGGGCCAGCAGCAGTTCCTCCAGGGACGGTTCCGTGACGTCCCAGGCCGTGGTGTCCACCGGGCCCTCCTTGCGTACGAGTGCGGTGAGCTGACGACCCGTCGTGCGCGACTCGACGACCGTGTGCGGGGCGAGGTCGCCGACCTGGCCGGTGAGCACGGCGTGCGCGGCCACGATGTCCTCGCTCTCGCCGCCGAGGCGGACCCGGCCGCCCTCGACGAGCAGGAGGTAGTCGCAGGCGCCCTCCAGCTCGGTGAGGATGTGCGACGACATCACGATGGTGGTGCCGTGTTCGGCAGCCTCTGCCATCAGGACGCCCATCAGCTGGTGCCGGGCGAGGGGGTCGAGGTCGGCCATCGGCTCGTCCAGCAGCAGGAGTTCGGGCCTCTTGCCGAGGGCGAGGGCCAGGGCGAGCCGGGTGCGCTGGCCGCCCGACAGCGTGCGGACCTTCGCGTCCTGGGGGAGCGGGTCGGCGACCCGGCCGGCGGTCGCCGGGTCCCAGGTGGCGGGGTTGAGCTCGGCACCCGCCCACAGGGTGTCGGCCACGGTGAGCTGCGGGAACAGCGGCTTCTCCTGGGCCACGTACGCGATACGCGGACGCGCCTCGGCGGGGGTCGAACCGAGCACCCGCACCGATCCCCGGGTGGGCCGCAGCAGGCCGGCCGTGAGGGACAGCAGGGTGGACTTGCCTGCGCCGTTGGGGCCGACGAGGGCGCATATCCGTCCGGCGGGGAGCCGGAACGAGCAGTCGCTCAGCGCCCGTCGCCCCCGTCTCCCGTAAGCCATGCCGAGGGCGTTCGCCTCGATCGCTGCGCCTGTCATCAGTGCTGGTCCCCCTTGAACGTGCTGTCGAGTACGTCGGTGAAGAGTGCGCTCACGTCGTCCTTCTCCAGTCCCGCGGCGCGGGCCCTGCGGGTCCACTCCGCGAGTTCCGCGCGCAGCGGCGGGTCGTTGGTCGTCGCCGCGCTGCCGAGGGTGCGGCGGACGAAGGTGCCGAGGCCGCGGCGGCCCTCGACGAGGCCTTCGCGCTCCAGTTCGCGGTAGGCCTTGAGCACGGTGTTGGGATTGATGGCCGTGGCCTCCACGACCTCGCGGGCCGTGGGCAGCCGGTCGCCCGGCTCCAGCACACCCAGGCGGAGCGCCTGCTTGGTCTGCTGCACGATCTGGAGATAGGTGGCGACGCCGCTGCGCCGGTCGATCCGGAACTCGACCGCTGCGGGTTCTGCCATGTTCACCACCCTTTCACTAAGGTAATAGTGAAAGGGTGGTGCAAGAAAGGGGCGGCGTCAAGTCGCGCCGCCCCTCCGGGTGTTGCCGGGCTCCCCGTAGGGGTGCCGGGCTCAGGACTCCGTGCGGTACATCAGGTCGACCTCGTGCGTCGCGAAGCCCATCCGCTCGTACACCGACAGCGCCGCGGGGTTGTCGGCGTCGACGTAGAGCATCGCCGTCGGCAGGCCCTGCGCGGCCAGGTGGCGCAGGCCGATCGCGGTGAGCGCCTTGCCGAGGCCGCCGCCCTGGACGTCCGGCCGGATGCCGACGACGTAGACCTCGCCGAGGTCGTCCTCGGCGTGCACCTTCGTCCAGTGGAAGCCGATGATCTCGCCGTCGCGCTCGGCGAGGAAGAAGCCCTTGGGGTCGAACCAGGGCTCGGCCTTGCGGTCGTCGAGGTCCCGCTGGGTGAGGGAACCCTGCTCGGGGTGGTGGGCGAACGCGGCGCTGTTCACGGCGAGCCAGGCGGTGTCGTCCTGGCCCGGGACGAAGGTGCGGACCGTGACACCGGGCGGGAGGACCGGCTCGGCGATGTCGAGGGATCCCAGCGGGCGCCGCAACTGACGCAGTTCGCGGAAGAGCGAGAGGCCGAGGACCTGTGCGAGGTGCCGGGCGGCCGACTTGCCGCCGTGCGCCCAGACCCGCAGCCGCTTCCCGGTCGCGCCGAGGAGGGCGGCTCCCAGGGCGCGGCCGTGCCCCCGGCCGCGGTGGGAGGGGTGCACGACCAGCTCGGCGGCCGGGGCCTCCACGGGGTCGGTGTCCTCCAGTTGCGCGTATCCGGCCAACTCGCCGTCCACGGTGAGCAGGAAGTGCCGGACGCCCTCGCGGTGCCCGCCCCTCAGCTGCAGCCGCCCCTGCTCGGAGACGGCCTGCCGCCCGTCGGTCGCGGCGGCCTCGCCGAGCAGGGCGAGGACGGCGTCGGCCTGCTCGGGGGTGAGCTCGTCCAGGGTCTCGATCACTCGTCCGGGGGCGGGGAGGGGTGCGTCAGTCGTCATGGGTACGAGCGTACGGGGACGGGCCCGGCGTCCGCGGGCACGGCGGCGTACGGTCTCCCGAGGTCCCGTGACGCTTCTGCCCGCATATGTACGCCCTGCGGGTGATCGACCCCCTTGTGGCCACGCGGCAACCAGTTCGTAACCCCCGACACCTGTCGCGCTACGCGCGTTGACCCTAGGCTGCGGCAGCAGGATTCCAGGCGTGTCACCGCCACTCACCACCCTCCCGCTGAACTCACAAGGGGAACGATGTCAGCGACTTCACAGAAGAACCGTGCCTCCCGGCGGGTGCTCTCCGCCGCGGCCGGACTGGCTACGGTGGGCGCGCTCGTCGCCGCCGTGCCGGCCGGCGCCCAGGGCCACGGACACGGTCACGACCACCACCAGCCCCGCACCGTCGACGTGCAGCTGCTCTCGTTCAACGACCTCCACGGCAACCTGGAGCCGCCCGCCGGTTCGGCCGGGACGGTCGCCGAGAAGCAGGCCGACGGCACGGTGAAGTCGGTCCCGGCCGGTGGCGTCGAGTACCTCGCGACCTCGCTGCGCACCGCGCGCAAGGGGCACCCGTACTCCGTCACGGCGGCCGGCGGCGACATGGTGGGCGCGAGCCCGCTGCTGTCGGGACTCTTCCACGACGAGCCCACCATCGAGGCGCTCAACGGGCTCGACCTCGACGTGACGGCCGTCGGCAACCACGAGTTCGACGAGGGTGCCACCGAGCTGGGCCGCCTCCAGAACGGCGGCTGCCACCCCGTCGAGGGCTGCTACGAGAAGGGCAAGAAGTTCAAGGGCGCGGACTTCCCCTACCTCGCGGCCAACGTGACGAGCGAGAAGTCCGGCAGGCCGATCCTCAAGCCGTACACGGTCTGGAAGAAGAACGGCGTCAAGATCGGCTTCATCGGGGTGACCCTGGAGGGCACGCCGAACATCGTCACGGCGAACGGGGTCAAGGGCCTCAAGTTCCACGACGAGATCGAGACGGTCAACAAGTACGCCAAGGAGCTGGACCGGCAGGGCGTCAAGTCCATCGTGGCGCTGATCCACGAGGGCGGCGCCCCGGCCTCCTCCTCGTACAACTACGACTGCGACAGCCCGGGTGCCGGTGACGGCATCTCCGGCCCGATCGTCGACATCGCCAAGGGCATCACGTCCAAGGTCGACGCCCTGGTCACCGGCCACACCCATCAGGCCTACGTGTGCACGGTCCCGGACCCCTCCGGCAAGCCGCGCATGGTCACGTCCGCCTCGTCGTTCGGCAAGCTCTACACGGACACGACGCTCACCTACGACCGCCGCACCAAGGACATCGTCCGCACGTCGGTGAAGTCCCCGTCCTCGGCGAACCACATCGTCAGCCGGGACCAGGCCAAGGCCACCGACATGACCGCGCTGATCGCCCGCTGGAACACGCTGGCCGCGCCGATCGCCGGCCGTCCCCAGGGCTTCATCTCCGCCGACATCAACGGCCGCGGCTCCACCGCCCCCGAGAAGCCGCTCGGCAACCTGATCGCCGACGCCCAGCTGGAGGGCCTGGCCCCGGCGGACAAGGGCGGCGCGGTCGTCGCGTTCATGAACCCGGGCGGTATCCGCTCCGACCTGGTCTACGCCGCCTCCGGCGGTGAGGGCGACGGGGTGGTGACCTACGGCGAGGCGTTCACCGTCCAGCCGTTCACCAACATGATGAACGTCGTCGACCTCACCGGAGCGCAGCTCGTCGCCGCCCTCCAGCAGCAGGTCAGCGGCTCCAACGCGGCGTCCCCGAAGATCCTCCAGGTCTCGAAGGGCCTCACCTACACGCTGGACATGACGAAGGCCGGCGCCGACCGGGTGGTCACCTCGTCGATCCTGCTGAACGGTGTCGCGATCGACCCGGCGAAGACCTACCGCGTCGCGATGAACGAGTTCCTCGCGGGCGGCGGCGACGGCTTCGCGGCCCTCGGCCAGGGCACGAACAAGCTGGTCGGCCCGTCCGACCTGGACCTCTTCAACGCCTACCTGGCGGCGCACTCCACGGCCGCGGCGCCGCTGGCCCCGCCGGCCACGGACCGGATCACGGTCGTGCAGTAGGCGCGGGACGCGGGACAGGACGGAGCGGGGCGGCGGGCCGATCGGGCCTGCCGCCCCGCTCCGCTTCCGGCGGCGGGCCCGGTCGGCATCGCGGAACTCCGCCGCTTGCGTTTCTTTCGAATTATGCGATGCTCGTCTGACCCTCAAAGGAGACAGCGCCATGCAGAGCACCACCGAAGACCGCACTCTCCTGCCGGAGCACCGTGCCGAGATCGCCGAACTCTGCGCCTTCCTCGACCGGACACCGCAGGCCGCCGAGCCCGCGCTGCTGAGAGGACCCGACGGCAGTACGCGCACACTGCCCCCGGAGGTCTACGAGGCGCTCATGGTCGTGGTGAGGGCGCTGTCGGAAGGCAAGGCTGTGACCGTCGCCCCTGTGAACACCACGCTGACCACACAGGAGGCGGCCGACGTGCTCGGTGTCAGCCGCCCGACTCTCGTCAAGATTCTTGACGAGGGCGGGGTCCCGTTCTCGCGTCCAGGCAGACACCGGCGGGTGCTGCTGGCCGATGTGCTCGCCTACAAGGAGAACCGGCGGACACGGCGGAGCCGCGGCCTGGACCGGCTGACCGAGCTGACCGAGGATGCGGGTCTGTACGACAACTGATCCCCCGAAGCCGCCGATTCGACTGGAGCGATGTGCAGCGCGTCGTCCTGGACAGGCTGAATGCCGGCGGCGCCCCCCAGTTCGCCGCTGAATTCCGCAGGCGCCTCCGACCCGGATCGCGTTCACTGCCCCGGCGGCGGCTGGGGCGCCCCCGGGAGGCGGATCGTGGCCGTGGTGCCCCCGCCGTCCGCCGGGGTCAGGGCAACCGTGCCGCCCGCCTGCTGCACCGTGCGGGCCACGATGGACAGGCCGAGGCCGGAGCCGGGGAGCTGGCGGGCCGAGGGGGAGCGCCAGAAGCGTTCGAAGACGTGCGGCAGGTCCTCGGCGGGGATGCCGGGGCCGTGGTCCCGGACCGTCAGTTCACCCCGGTGCAGGACCACCTCGATGGCGCCGCGGGACGGGCTGAACTTCACCGCGTTGTCCAGGACGTTGACCACGGCGCGCTCCAGGGCCGCGGGCTCGGCGCGGACGTACCAGGGCGCCAGGTCGGCCGTGATGCTCAGCTCGGGGCCGCGCAGCCGTGCGCGCCGCAGCGCGGTGCGGGTGACGTCGTGCAGGGCGACGACCTGGAGCGGGCCCGGCTGGGCGGCGTCGGGGCGGGAGAGCTCCTGGAGGTCGCCGATCAGCGCGGCCAGCTCGGTCATCTGCGCCTTGACCGAGGTCATCAGGGCCTTGCGGTCGTCGGGCGGGATGGCCCGGCCCGTCTCGTCGCTGCGGACGAGGAGTTCGATGTTCGTGCGCAGGGAGGTGAGCGGGGTGCGCAGTTCGTGGCCCGCGTCGGCGATGAGCTGCGCCTGGCGGTCGCGGGAGGTGGCCAGGGAGCTGGTCATGGAGTTGAAGGACCGGGAGAGCCGTGCGATCTCGTCCTCGCCCTCGGCGGGGATGCGTACGGTCAGGTCCTCGGTCTCGGCCACGTGCGCGACGGCGTGCGCGAGGTCGTCGACCGGGCGCAGACCGGTACGGGCGATCCACAGCCCGGCGGCCCCGGCTCCGACGACGCCGATACCGGCGACGAGGACGAGCACCCAGGCGAGGGTCGAGAGGGGGTCGGTGACCTCGCTCATGGGGCGGGCCACGGAGACGGCGAGTGTGACGTCGGGCTCGGGGCGGCGGTCCAGCCGGATCTGGCGGGTGTAGACGCGCAGGTCCCGGCCGTCGGTGTCCTTCACGGTGTGCAGGACGCTCCCGCGCTCCCCGCCGGCGACGGCGAGGTCGAGGTCCGTCGTGGGGAACGCGCGGTTCGGCGGAGCCGGGCACGGATCACCGGTGGTCGCGATGATCTGGACCCGGAACGATCCGGGGTCGGGCTGCTGACCGATGGCAGTGCCCGCGCAGGTGTTGAGCAGGTTCCGGACGTAGGTGCTGTCGACCGTGTTCGACGTGACGAGCGAGTTGTCCAGCTGCTCTTGCAGCTGCTCCCGCGTCACGAACCAGCAGGAGGCCGCGACCGCCGCGACCGCGACCGCCACCGCAGCCGCCACCAGCAGGGCGAGCCGAGAGCGCAGCGGGAGGGTGCGGAGCCGGCGGGGGAGGCCGGTCACCCGTCACCGCCGCCGGGGCGCAGGGCGTAGCCGACGCCGCGCACGGTGTGGACCAGGCGCGGTTCGCCGCCCGCCTCCGTCTTGCGGCGCAGGTACATCACGTACACGTCCAGGGAGTTGGAGCTGGGTTCGAAGTCGAAGCCCCACACGGCCTTGAGGATCTGCTCGCGGGTCAGCACCTGCCGGGGGTGGGCCAGGAACATCTCCAGCAGGGTGAACTCGGTGCGGGTGAGTTCGACCCTGCGGGTGCCGCGCGTGACCTCGCGGGTGTTCAGGTCCATGCGCAGGTCGCCGAAGGACAGCACGTCGTCCTCGGGGGGCGGGCCACCCGCCGCGACGGCGTACGAGCTGCGCCGCAGGAGGGCCCGGATGCGGGCGAACAGTTCGTCCAGTTCGAAGGGTTTGACGAGGTAGTCGTCGGCGCCCGCGTCGAGGCCGGTGACCCGGTCGCCGACGGTGTCGCGGGCGGTGAGCATCAGGATGGGCGTGGTCGATCCGGTCGACCGGATGCGGCGGGCGGCGGTGAGGCCGTCCATGCGCGGCATCTGGATGTCCAGGACGATCAGGTCGGGGGCGTACGACTCCGACTTGGCGAGGGCGTCGTAGCCGTCCACGGCCACCTCGGTGCCGTATCCCTCGAAGGCGAGGCTGCGCTGCAGGGCCTCGCGCACGGCGGGCTCGTCGTCGACGATCAGGACGCGCTGCGGATCGTCTTCGGCGGGGCTCATCGCTTCTTCGTCCTCTTCCTGCCGTAGGGGGTCCGTGTGCGGGGCTCTCAGCCTCGCACGGCTGCTCGGCGGCGTCGCGCGGCGCGGCGTCCGCGGCTGCCGCCGCCGCGGTTCGCGGCCGGCCCCGCGTCGGCCGGGGCGGGGTCGGTGCCGGAACGCACGGGGACCTCCTGGTCAGGAGCCGTGGCCGGCGCGCAGGGTGTCCAGGTCGGCCTTGACGGTGTTGATCGGGATGGCGAAGCCGAGGCCGACGCTGCCCGCGGCCGAACTGCTGGTGGAGTCGGCCGAACTGGGCGCGTAGATGGCCGAGTTGATGCCGATGATCTCGCCGTTCAAGTTGATGAGCGCGCCACCGGAGTTGCCCGGGTTGAGCGAGGCGTCGGTCTGCAGCGCCTTGTACGTCGTCTTGGACGAGCCCGTGTCGCCGTTGAACTGCTGCCCGCCGAACTCGAACGGCCAGTCCCCGTCGCCCTGCTGTTGCTGCTGGTCCTGGCCGTCCTCCTTGGCGACGCTGACGTCGCGGTCGAGCGCCGAGACGATGCCGCTGGTGACCGTGCCGGTGAGGCCCTCGGGCGAACCGATCGCGACGACCTGGTCGCCGACCTTCACGGAGGAGGAGTCGCCGAGGGTGGCCGTCTTCAGTCCGCTCGCGCCCCGGAGCTTGATGAGGGCGAGGTCCTTGTCGGCGTCGGTCCCGACGATGTCTGCGGTGTAGGTCCGGCCGGTGCTGAGCGAGACCTTGATCGTGGAGGCGCCGGAGATGACGTGGTTGTTGGTGAGGATCTCGCCGTCCGAGGTGATCACGACACCGGAGCCGGTGGCCTGGCCCGCGGGGGAGGACGCCTTGATCTCGACGATGGCCGGTGACACGGCGGCGGCCACGCCGGAGACGGTGCCCGCGCTGCTCCGCGAGACGGTGGTGCCGTTGACGACGCCGGAGCCCGGGGCCGCGGAGCCGCCGCCCGCGAACTCACCGATGAGGGTCGCGGTGCCGCCGCCGATCGCCGCGGCGGCGATCGCCACGGCGGCCAGCAGGGCGACGGGCCGCTTGACCCGGCGCTCGGACCGGGGGACGTCCGCGCCGAAACCCGCCGGATCGGGCTGGGCCGCCGGGGCCGGCCAGGCGTGAGCGGCGGGCGTCCCGGCGATCACGTGCTCGGGCTCGTAGGCCGGCGGCGGCGGGTAGCCGGCCTCGCCGCTGCCGTACGAGTCCGCGCGGTACGAGTCCCCGCCGTACGAGTCGTTGCCGTACGAGTGACTGCCGTACGCGCCGCTGTCGTACGAGCCGTTGCCGTTCGAGGGGTGCATCGGGTTCTCGCCGCTCGGGCGGTGGCTGTCGGTCATGTCTACGAGAGTGGGCGGCGAACATGAGAGCAGTCTGAGTACGTCCTGAGAAGCCCGGCAGAACCGTGTATGCCCGATATAAGGTCGGGGCGGCCTACCGGGCGGTGACGGTCGGTTCCCCGCAGCCGCACGAGCGGCGCACGACCAGTGCGGACGGGAACTGCTTCAGGCGCTCGCGGCGCGATCCCGACACGCGCAGCGAGTCGTCGAGGACCAGGTCCACGGCCGCCCGTGCCATCGCGGGACGGTCGGAGAAGACCGTCGTCAGCGGCGGATCGGTCAGTCCCGCTTCCTTCACGTCGTCGAAGCCCGCGACCGCGAGCTCCTCCGGCACGTCGATGCGCAGTTCGCGGGCGGCCCGCAGCACACCGATGGCCTGGTCGTCCGTCGAGCAGAAGATCGCCGGGGGCCTGTCGGGCCCGGAGAGCAGCTTCAGGGCGACCTGGTAGGCGTCGTACCGGTTGTACGGGGCGTGGAAGAGGCGGCCCTCGGTCGTGCGCCCCGCCTCCTGCATGGCCCGGCGCCAGCCCTCGATGTGGTCGGCGACCGGGTCGCCGACCACGGGGGTCGACTCCGTGCCGCCGAGGCACGCGACGTAGTCGTAGCCGTGTTCCAGGAGGTGGCGGGTGGCGAGCTGGGCGCCGCCGACGTCGTCGGTGACGACCGCGACGTCGTCGATCGCCTCGGGGCGCTCGTGCAGCAGCACCACCCGCGCGTCCCACGCCTCTATCTCGGCCGCGGCCCGCTCGCTGGGTCCCTGGCTGACCAGGATCAGCCCGGAGACGCGCATGCCGAGGAAGGCACGCAGATAGTGGACCTCGCGCTCGTCGCGGTAGTCGGAGTTGCCGACGAGCACCATCTTCCCGCGCTCGGCCGCGGCCTGTTCGACCGCGTGCGCCATCTCCGCGAAGAACGGCTGCCGGGCGTCGGGCACGATCATCCCTATGAGATCGGTGCGCCGCGACGCCATGGCCTGGGCGACCCGGTCGGGCCGGTATCCGAGCTCCTTGATCGCGGCGAGCACCCGCTCGCGCGTGGCCGGGGCGACCGGCCGGGGTCCGTTGTTGATGACGTAGCTGACGACCGCTGTCGAGGTCCCCGCCAGTCTCGCCACATCGTCCCGCGTCACCTTGGCCACGCGCGGCAGTCTACGCGGATCGACCTACCGCTCGGCAGGCCGGACCGGGGCTTCTTGCGCGACCCGGGGATCGGCGGAATGCTCCGAACGGGTGAGGGCCTCGCCGGCCTGCCTCGAAGCCGTCCTGGCCTTGGCCTCCTCGGCCGCCCGCTCCACCTTCTCGGGGGTGACGAAGCGGTAGCCGACGTTGCGGACGGTGCCGATCAGCGACTCGTGCTCGGGGCCCAGCTTGGCGCGCAGCCGCCGCACGTGGACGTCGACCGTGCGCGTGCCGCCGAAGTAGTCGTAGCCCCAGACCTCCTGGAGCAGCTGGGCGCGGGTGAAGACCCGGCCCGGGTGCTGTGCCAGGTACTTGAGCAGTTCGAACTCCTTGAAGGTCAGGTCGAGGACCCGGCCCTTGAGCTTGGCGCTGTACGTCGCCTCGTCGACCGACAGGTCGCCGTTGCGGATCTCCATGGGGGAGTCGTCGGAGGTGATCTGCCGGCGGCCGGTGGCCAGCCGCAGCCGGGCCTCGACCTCGGCGGGGCCGACGGTGTCCAGCAGGACGTCGTCGATGCCCCAGTCAGCGGTGACGGCCGCGAGGCCGCCCTCCGTCACGACGAGGATCAGCGGACAGCCGGGTCCGGTGGACCGGAGCAGCTGGCACAGGGAGCGGACCTGGGGGAGGTCGCGGCGGCCGTCGATGAGGATGACGTCGGCACCGGGGGTGTCGACGAGAGCGGGTCCCTCGGCGGGGGCGACCCGCACGCTGTGCAGCAGGAGGCCGAGGGCGGGGAGCACCTCCGTCGACGGTTGGAGGGCATTCGTCAGGAGCAGCAGTGAACTCATCGCCGCCCACCTGCCTGGGTCGTCGGTCGATCGTGCACGGTTCGCTCGCCCATTACGTCGGTCCTCCTCGTTCCCTGCGAGAGGGGCACTCCCGGGTCGGACCCGGGGGAGTATGCGGCACTGCTTCGTACTCCCGTACGTCCATCACCTGCGACGGCGTCATACGGTTCTTACCGTGCGGTCCCGCGCCCGGGGGCCGCTGAGCTTGTGGAAACGCTGCCGTAACAACGCTCCTAAAGCACAAAAGGACCCGGGGGCTGCTTTGCCCGGATCCTCTTCGCAGCAGAATAGCCCACATGAGTTCTGTGTCCGAGGGCCGATTCCCGGGTTCCTCTGTTCCCTCGATCACGCGCGCCCCCCGGCGCACCACGTTGCTGACGGGTGACGGAGTCCGCATCGAGGCCGTGTACACCCCGTGTACGGCGGGTTCGCGGGGAAGCGGAGGCAGTGACTCCGGAGGGACGGCGATCGTCCTCGCACACGGTTTCACCGGCTCCGCCGACCGGCCGGCCGTGCGCCGTGCCGCCGGGGTGTTCGCCCAGCGTGCGGCCGTGATCACGTTCTCTTTCCGGGGTCACGGAAAATCCGGCGGACGGTCCACGGTGGGCGACCGGGAAGTGCTCGATCTGGCCGCCGCGGTCGCCTGGGCGAGGTCGCTGGGGCACCGGCGCGTCGTTACGGTCGGCTTCTCGATGGGCGGCTCCGTGGTGATCCGGCACGCCGCTCTGTATACGGCCCCGGAGACCGGTGAGGGCGTCGCGGAGGAGGCGCGCGTGCCGGGGGCCGAACGGGTGGGGCGGCGCATTTCGGCGCGCGAGGGGCGTATGGGGGCGCACGCGGACGCGGTGGTCGCCGTCAGCGCGCCGGCCCGCTGGTACTACCGGGGCACCGCCCCGATGCGCCGGGTGCACTGGGTCATCACCCGCCCCGCGGGCCGCTTCGTCGGCCGCTACGGCTTCGGCACCCGCATCCACCGCGAGGACTGGAACCCCGTGCCGCTCTCGCCGGTGGAGGCCGTCCCGCTGATCACCGCGCCCTTCCTGATCGTGCACGGGGACCGGGACCCGTACTTCCCGGTCGACCACCCCCGGATGCTGGCCGGAGCCGCCGGCGACCGGGCGGAACTGTGGCTGGAGCACGGCATGGGACACGCCGAGAACGCCGCGGACGAGGACCTGCTCACCCGCATCGCCGACTGGACGGAGTCGGTGTGATGAATGATGGACAGCCGGAGCACGAGGAAAGGGGTGCCGTCATGGCAGCGGGGACGATCCGCTACTGGGCCGCGGCCAAGGCCGCCGCGGGAACCGCGGAGGAGCCGTACGCGGCGGACACGCTCGCCGAGGCGCTCGCCGGGGTGCGCGAGCGCCACCCCGGTGAACTGACGCGCGTACTGCTCCGGAGCTCGTTCCTCATCGACGGGAATCCTGTCGGGACGCGCGGGCATGAGACCGTACGGCTTGCCGAGGGCGGCACGGTCGAGGTGCTCCCGCCGTTCGCAGGAGGGTGAACCGCAGACCATGAGCGACAACGACCAGCAGTATCCGTACGACCCGTCGTACGGGCAGCAGCCGTACGACCCGGGATACGACCCGGCCCACGGCCACCAGCCGTCCGGCTACGGCGACCAGCGACGTCCGCAGGCTCCGGGGCAACAGTCCCACGACCCCGCACACGGGCACCAGTCGCACGACGCGGCGTACGGGAACCAGCCGTACGACGCGGCCCACGGACATCAGCCGTACGACGCGGCCTACGGGAACCAGCAGTCCGCTTACGGGCACCAGCGACCGCCCGCCTATCCGGAGCAGGGCGGTGCTCAGGGCCATGCCGGCGAGGGCATGACCCAGACCTGGCAGGGGCAGACCTGGGACACCCAGTACCAGCCCACGGTCCAGCCGCAGCCGCAGCCGCAGCCGCAGCCGCAGACCGCGCCCGCGCAGGGCCACGCTCCCGCCGCCGCCCGTCCGCTGCCGCCCGAGGCCCCGCCGGCTCCGTCGGCTCCGACGGCCGCTCCGGCCCCGGCACCCGCCGGCGGACCGGAGTTCAGCGCGCCCACCACCCTGGGGAACGCCCGGATCACCGACGCGCAGCGGGCCCGCGCCGAAGGGCGTTCGCCGATCATCGCGCCGGGGATGCAGCCGGCCGCGATCACGGCGGGCCTCGGCCTGCTCCTCGCCCTGGGCGCGGCGATCGGCGCGTACGCGCTGCTCGTCCCCCTGATCCTGCTCCAGGCCGTGACGGCCGCCGGCTGGTTCCGGCTCAACGGCATGTGGCCGGCCAGGCAGGGCATCGCGCTCGCCTTCGCGGGTGGTTTCGTCGCCGATGTCGTGCTGCTCGCCGCGGGCCGGGAGAACGCCCCCGCCGCCATCCTCGGCACGCTGGGCGTCTGGGTGCTGCTCACCCTCGTCCTCCAGCTCCGCAGCCACGCCGGCGCCGACGAGCGGATGTACGGCCTGACGGCCACGGTCGCGTCGGCCGCTCTCGCGGTCCTGGCCGCCGGGCACCTCGCGGCCGTTCCGGACGCGGTGACCGTGGGCGGGATCGCCGTCGCGGTCGCGGTGCTCGTCCGGGCGCTTCCTCTGCCCGGCCCGCTTTCGGTCGTCGTCGCGCTGCTCGCCTCGGCGGGCGCCGGACTGGTCGGCGGAGCCCTCACGGACTTCGGGGCGTCCGCCGCGCTCCTCGGGTTCGCCGCCGGTGGCTGCGCGCTGATCGGGCTGCGGGTCGCCAGCTACGACTACCCGTCCCGCTTCGTGCACATGACGGCGGGAGTGGCGCTGCCGCTCACGGCGGCGGCCCCCGCCGTGTATCTGATCGGCCGCGCCCTCGCCTGACCCGGCGGTCATTTTCGGCCGTCTCCCGGCCGGGCCCGCCCTCGGCGGGAACCGGCCGGGCACCCCGCTCGTCGATCACCTCGGGTGTGCCGTCCGCGGAAGTACGCTCACGTGCTGCAGAGGTCCGGTCGGTCCGAGTGGGGGAGCAACAGGCATGCGCGCACTGCGAATACTGCTGATCATCGCCGTCGTCCTCGGCGGTGTCTTCGTCGCCGCGGACCGTGTCGCCGTGCACTTCGCGGAGTCCGAGGCCGCGGACCGGATCGGTTTCGCCGGTGCCGAGGCGGGCTCGACCGACGTGTCGATCAAGGGCTTCCCCTTCCTGACCCAGGTGGCCGACTCCCGGCTCGACGAGGTCGACGTGAAGGTCGAGGACATCCGGGCCAGTGCGGCGGGCCGGGACATCCGGATCAGCGAGATCCGCGCCCGGCTGCGCGACGTGACGCTGGGCGCCGGCTACACGAGCGCCACGGCCGCCCGGGCGACCGGGACGGCCGTCCTCTCGTACGCCGCCCTCACCGAGGCCGCCGACGAGGGCGTCACCGTCGCCTACGGCGGCGACGGCAAGGTCAAGGTCACGGGAAGCGTCCGGATCCCCCTGGTGGAACGCACGGTCACGCGCACGGTGCTGTCCACCGTCACCCTGGTCGACGGGGACACGGTCCGGGTGCGCGCGGACGAGGTACCGGGTGAGGGCATCCCCGGTCTGGAGGGCCTGGTCAGGAGGAAGACCGACTTCGAGCGCGGCATCGGCGGCCTGCCGGACGGCCTGCGACTGGAGAGGATCGAGGTCGCGCCCGGCGGTCTGGAGGTCTCGGTGAGCGGCGCCGACATCGCACTCGCCGGCTGACGGCTCCCCGGGGCCGTGCGTGCGGATGGAAGGCGGCGGGCCGGGGTAGGGGTCCGTGGAGGCGGGCCGGACAGTCGATCCGGATGATGAGACGTACGCGTCCGTTCCTCAGATCACCGGAGGGCCGCGAGGGCCTGTGACGCATGCGGGGTGCGGCCCGACCCCTCCCGCATCTCATCCAGCGGACGATCGCGTCTCATCATCCGACACGGCGGTGACATCTCCGCCCGTACCTCCCTACGATCGGACGTATGAAGCGACAGGCGGACCTCACGAAGCGGCGGGCAGTAGACCTGTGCCGCGTCGCCGCCATGCTCTGTCGCACCTTCTGAGCGGGACCTCTCCCGTTTCCCCCGGCCCTTCGACTTCGTCAGGGCCACACCGTGCCTCCCGTACGCGCCCCGCCGCAGGCACTCCGCGTACCTCTCGCACACCGCACCATGCCGCCGCAGACTGCCCCGGAGGAGAAACGCATGAGCCGCGCAGACGTTCTGGTCGACGCCGACTGGGTCGAGGCCCACATCGACGACCCGCAGGTCGCCATCGTCGAGGTCGACGAGGACACCTCGGCGTACGAGAAGAACCACATCAGGAACGCGATCCGGATCGACTGGACCAAGGACCTCCAGGACCCGGTCCGCCGTGACTTCATCGACCAGGCCGGCTTCGAGAAGCTCCTGTCGGAGAAGGGCATCGGGAACGACACCACGGTCGTCCTCTACGGCGGCAACAACAACTGGTTCGCCTCCTACGCGTTCTGGTACTTCAAGCTCTACGGTCACCAGGACGTCCGCCTCCTCGACGGCGGCCGCAAGAAGTGGGAGCTCGACTCCCGCGACCTGACCGACGCCGTCCCGGCCCGCCCGGCCGCGCAGTACGAGGCCAAGGCGCAGGACGAGTCGATCCGCGCCTACCGCGACGACGTCGTGAAGGCCATCGGCAGCCTGAACCTCGTCGACGTGCGCTCGCCCGACGAGTTCAGCGGCAAGCTGCTCGCCCCCGCGCACCTCCCGCAGGAGCAGTCGCAGCGCCCCGGCCACGTGCCGAGCGCCCGCAACATCCCGTGGTCGAAGAACGCCAACGACGACGGCACCTTCAAGTCGGACGACGAGCTCAGGGCCCTCTACGAGGACGAGCAGGTCGACCTGGCCAAGGACACCATCGCGTACTGCCGCATCGGTGAGCGCTCCGCGCTCACCTGGTTCGTCCTGCACGAGCTGCTCGGCCAGGAGAACGTCAAGAACTACGACGGTTCGTGGACCGAGTACGGCTCCCTCGTGGGCGTGCCGATCGAGCTCGGCGCCAACAAGTAACCCCGCAGGACCCGATCAGCAGGACCCCGACCAGAAGGACTGAACACCATGTGTGGAGCACAGGCCGGCGGCCCCGACGCTTCGACGATCAAGCCGGGCGAGACGACCATCCAGGGCAGCGTGACCCGCGACGGCGAGCCGGTCACCGGCTACGTCCGTCTGCTGGACTCGACCGGTGAGTTCACCGCGGAGGTCCCGACCTCGGCGACCGGTCAGTTCCGCTTCTACGCGGCCGAGGGCACCTGGACGCTCCGTGCCCTGGTTCCCGGCGGCACCGCCGACCGCACGGTCGTCGCGCAGACCGGTGGCCTCGCCGAGGTCGCCATCGCCGTGTAGTTCGCGCGCGAATCCGGCCGGAGGGCCGCACCCCAGGGGGTTGGACGCCACCTGGACAGGGGTGCGGCCCTTCGCGCCGTCCGCGGACGTTCCGCGCCCCGGGTCCTACGCTGGAGTCATGTACGCGCGGCGCAAGCGCACCTATTTCCTGATGATGGGCGGCTGCATCGTCCTCTTCGTGTCCGCCTGGGCCTTCGTGCGCCTGTGGTCGGTGCCCGCCGCCGTGGCGATGTGCGTGGTCGCCGCCGTCATCCCGCCCGCCGCGGCGGTGATCGCCAACCGCCGGGGCCCGGAGGACCGTTGGTGGGACGATCCCTCGGGCGACCCGGAGTCGGACGAGTGGTGGGACGAGCTGGACGGCAGGAAGCGCCGCGGGTGACGGCCCCGGGCCGGGCGCGTCAGTAGACGAGCGCCTGCGTGCCGTCGGCCATGGCCTCCTGCACGAAGACCTGGGCCCCCGCGATCCGCACGCCGTCCAGGACGTCCTTCTCCGTGATGTCCCGGCGTGCCGCGCACTGGGTGCAGAGCGTGATCCGCCCGCCCGCCAGGATCGAGTCGACCAGGTCGGGCAGGGGCGCGGCGTGCGGGAGTTCGAACTCCGCGGCGCGCCCCGGCAGGGCGAACCAGGCGGACTCGCCGGTCAGCCAGAGCGACACCTCGACCCCGCTGGCGACGGCGACGGCCGCCACGGTGAAGGCCTGTGAGCAGCGCTCGGGGGAGTCGGCGCCTGCAGTCACCTTGATCACGAGCTTCTTCGACATGTATCGAACTGTAATCCTCCGGTGTGCAACCTCCCCGGTGATCTGTGGGTCAGCTGTGTGCACGGATGAACGAACACCTGTGCCTCAGGTCTCATGGGGGGACCCTTTTGGAACAGAACGACACCATGGGCGACATGCCGGCCGGTCCGCCGGCCGTCGTGGTGCAGCCGCGCCGGCGCGGACGTACGGCCCTGCTGATCGCGACGGCCGCTCTGCTCGGCGTCTCCGCCGGCACGGCCGTCGGTTACGGAGTCCAGGCCGGGCGGCCGCCGACACCGCTGCCCGCACTGTCGCAGGCGCAACTCGCCTATCCGGCGAAGGCGCTTCCGGCGGACAAGGCCCCGGCGCCGCTTCCCGCTTCGCAGGACCACCAGGTGCGGACGGACGGGGATCTGCGCGATCTGATCATGAAGCGTCCGGCCGGCTGGAGCGACGACGAGGACGCGGGCGCGCTGAACGACGGCTGGATGAGCGTGGACGGTTACGCGCGCGAGTTCGACGAACCGGACTCCCACCTCGAATACCTCCTGGAGTCCGACATCCGCCGGGTCGCGGGCGCCGCCTGGAAGAAGGGCGCACACCGCGAGGCCAACGTGCGGCTCGTCCAGTTCCGCTCCGGGCCGCTCGCCGAGGCGGAGGGGTACGCCGAAGGCCAGCGGTCGTACATGCCCTGGAAGGAGCACGGAGCCGGCAACGAGGGCGATCCGGTGAAGGGCAGCGGCAGTGGCCGCTACTACCTGTACCCGGTCGTCACGAAGGCCGGATACATGCCGCTGTACCGGGCCAGGGCCGTCATGCACCGCGGCGACATCATGGTCGAGGTCAACGTGTTCGACACCGTGCCGATCGGCAAGAAGGACATCCGCACGCTGGCCGAGCGACAGCTGGAGCTCCTGTGAACGACATCAGCCCGCCCGCCGCCGACGCACCCGCGGCTCCCGGGACGCCCGACGTGTCCCCGCTCCCCGCCGACGCCCCGGCGCGCCCGGGGAAGGTCCGACGGATCCTGCTCACCGCGCTTCCCGCGGTCCTCGTTGTCGGCTGCGTCGGGGGCGCGGCCGCGTTCACGGCGATCACGGTCGACGGTGCGGACCGGACCGTGGCGACGACGGTCTGGGGCGGAGCCGGGCACGGGGCCGGCAAGGACCCGGCCGGCGACTCCACCCGGGGCCGGACCGACACGGAACTCGGCAAGCTGCTGCTGCCCGTTCCCGCCGACTACCGGCTGGGGCCCGACATCGAGGAACTCGGCAACGACGGCGAGGTCACCGGCAGGGAGGCGGCCGCCGCGATGAAGCAGTCCAACCGGGGGCTCGCCGGGAAGCAGCGCCGGGAGTTCGACAAGCGGGTGGACAAGCTCCGCGTGCAGGGCCTCGCCGCCCGTTCGTACGTGTCGGACACCAACGACCTGGTCGTGAACACCCAGATCGTGCGGATGAAGGACAAGAAGGCCGTCAGGGATCTCCACACCTTCCGGGCGGAGCTGTTCGACGCCGTCGGCGTCCTCCGCGAGGGGCCGAAGATCAAGGGCCAGACGCGCAAGGCCAAGTGCTTCCTGTTGCCCAAGGACAGCAAGAGCGGGATCGAGAACATGTTCTGCACCGCCTACGACGGCGAGCTGGTCATCAGCGTCTCGGCGGCCGGCGCCAAGCCCTTCGACAAGGCCGCCGTCGCCGAGCTGCTGAAGGACCAGCTGGAGCACATCACGTCCCCGGGGGAGTACGTATGACCGAGAAGACGGCCGAACCGGCAGGCGGGGCCGCCCTCGTCGGGGACCTCCCCCCGCTGCCCCCGCCCCCCGTGCCGCAGGACCCGCCGCAGCAGGAGGACCCGCCGCGGGAACCCGGGCACGACGATCTCCCGCCGACCCCGCCCCGGCCGCCCCGCAGGGCCCTGCGGGCCGTCGCCCGGTGGACGGCGGCCGTGCTGGTCCTCGGCGGTCTCGGCGCGGGCACGGTCGCGGGCATCACCTCGATGTCGCGCACCGACGTGCCCGGGCTGGCCACCGAGGACGACGGCCGCTGGGACTACCCCCGGCTGACCCTGCCGGCCCTCCCGGCCGGCGCGCCCCGCCCGTTCGGCGACGCCAACGCCGCGGAGGTCCACCACGCCGACCTGCGGCGCCTCCTGCTGCCGGCCCCGGCCGGGGCGAAGACGGATGCCAAGGCCGACGGCTGGGTCACCACCGCGCAGTACGTCTCCGAGTACCCGAAGGGCGACCGGGCGGCTCTCACCCAGCGGCTGAAGGACTCGGCGCTCCGGCACATCGCGGCCCGCTCCTGGACCATGCCGGACGGGACGTCCTCCCGGGTCTACCTGCTCCAGTTCAACTCGGTGGCGTTCTCCACCGAGTTCCAGGACCAGCTGTTCGGCACCGGGTCGTACCCGCAGCCGCTCGCCGGGATCACGGACATCGCCACCGACGACGACTGGCCGGCGACGGGCGGCGTGGAGTACACCACGCCCCGCGTGTACACGGAGGCGAAGCCGTACGGCGGGGAGCAGGTCCGGCACGCGTACGTGCTGGCCGGGGACACCGTCGCGCTCGTGATCCACGCGCGGAAGGGCGCGGCGGGCACGGACACCGTTCCGTTCCACCAGACGCTGATCCTGCAGAACCAGCTGCTGGGCTGACCGCGCCCGGGAAACCCCCGGACGCCGTGCCGGGCCCCCACCCATTAGGCTGGGGGCCCGGACGCGTACTGCCGTCGTGTCGTTCGTTTCGAGGAGCTCCCGTGCTTGAGGCTTTCTTCTCCGCCCTGCTGGTCCTGGTCTGCGTCGGCGTTCTCGCCTTCGCGGCGGTGACCGTGAAGAAGCTGTACCAGGGCCAGCGCTGACCCTCGCCGAACTCCTTCCGTACACCCTCACAGATCGTCTGAGCCGCTCATGATCGAGATTCCGTCCGACCTCCACCCGGACCTCGTGCCGCTGGCCTTCCTCCTCGGGAACTGGGCGGGCGCCGGCGTGTCCGACTTCCCCGGCGCCGAGAAGTGCAACTTCGGGCAGGAGGTCACCTTCAGCCACGACGGCCGTGACTTCCTGGAGTACGTCTCGCACTCCTGGGTCCTGGACGCCGAGGGCAACCAGGTCAAGCCGCTGGAGACCGAGTCCGGCTACTGGCGCATCGACAAGGACCGCAACGTCGAGATCGTCATGGTCCGCGACCAGGGTGTCGTCGAGGTCTGGTACGGCGAGCTGGCGAAGCAGAAGCCGCAGATCGACGTGGTCACCGACGCGGTGGCCCGCACCGCGGCCTCCGGCCCCTACAGCGGCGGCAAGCGGCTCTACGGCTATGTGAACAGCGACCTGATGTGGGTCGGCGAGAAGTCCACCCCCGACGTGGAGATGCGGCCGTACATGTCCGCGCACCTGAAGAAGGTCGTCACCCCGGAGGAGGTCGCCGAGATGGCCAGGGGCCTCGGGGACCTGCCGGACGACGGCATCGCCTTCTTCAAGTAGCCGGTCCCGGGCCCCGTTCCGCGAGGAACCGCGGGCCCGTGCCCGCCCCGCCCTACACTGGGGCTGTGGTGAGCACCGACTGGAAGACGGATCTTCGGCAGCGCGGCTACCGGCTGACGCCTCAGCGACAGCTCGTCCTGGAGGCGGTCGACAAGCTGGAGCACGCGACTCCCGATGACATCCTCGGCGAGGTGCGCAGGACCGCGGCCGGGGTGAACATCTCCACCGTCTACCGGACCCTGGAGCTCCTGGAGGAGCTGGGTCTGGTCAGCCACGCCCACCTGGGGCACGGCGCCCCGACGTACCACCTGGCCGACCGCCACCACCACATCCACCTGGTCTGCCGGGACTGCACGGACGTCATCGAGGCCGACGTCGGCGTCGTCGAGGACTTCACCGCCAAGCTGCGGGACACGTTCGGCTTCGAGACCGACATGAAGCACTTCGCGATCTTCGGCCGCTGTGCCGCGTGCGCGGCGAAGGCGGCCCGGGGCGCCGGCGGTCCGGCGGAGGACGCCCACGGCGAGCGGTAGTCCGGTCCGTACGAGTCGTACGCTGGTCGCATGAAGAGCCCCCTGCTGTCCCTGCCCGGCGCCGTCCCCGCCGAGGGGCGCGACGAAGGCGTCGCCGCGCATTACGGCGACCTGTTCCGTGAGCAACGCGCACTCGCCGACGGCAGCGGCCTCGTCGACCTCTCGCACCGCGGTGTCGTCACCGTCACGGGCGAGGACCGGCTGGCCTGGCTGCACCTGCTGCTCACCCAGCACGTCAGCGACCTCGCGCCGAACCAGGCCACCGAGTCGCTGATCCTCTCCGCGAACGGGCACATCGAGCACGCCCTGTACCTGGTCGACGACGGCACGACGGTGTGGACGCACGTCGAGCCGGGGACCCAGGGCGATCTGATCGCGTACCTGGACTCGATGAAGTTCTTCTACCGCGTCGACGTCGCGGACCGCACCGGGGACTTCGCCGTCGTCCACCTCCCGGCCGGTTCGATCGCCGAGGCCCCGGAGGGCACCGCCGTGCGCGAGACGGCGCACGGCCGCGACCTGTTCCTGCCCCGGGCGGACCTGGAGGCGTTCGCGGACGCCCACGGCCCGGCCGTGGGCATCCTGGCGTACGAGGCGCTGCGCATCGAGGCGCACCGGCCGCGCGTGGGCTTCGAGACCGACCACCGGACCATCCCGCACGAGCTGGGCTGGATCGGCACCGCCGTGCATCTCCAGAAGGGCTGCTACCGGGGTCAAGAGACGGTCGCCCGCGTCCACAACCTGGGGAAGCCGCCGCGCCGCCTCGTCTTCCTGCACCTGGACGGCAGCGAGGTCCACCTGCCGGGGCACGGGACGCCGGTCCGGCTCGCCGCCGACGGTGAGGAGGGCCGCCAGCTCGGCTTCATCACGACGTCCGCCCGCCACCACGAGCTGGGCCCGATCGCCCTGGCGCTGGTGAAGCGGAACGTCGCCGTGGACGCGGAACTGATCGCGGGTGACACCGCGGCGGCACAGGAGACGGTCGTCGAGCCGTAGAAGTCCTACGCGCGGCCGTCCAGCCGGAGCGGCCGCGCGCTACACCTCGACCAGCACGGTGAACGGGCCGTGATTCGTGAGCGTGACGCGCATGTCCGCTCCGAACCGGCCCGTCTCCACCCGGGCGCCGAGCGCCCGCAATTGCGTCACCACCTCGTCGACCAGCGGTTCGGCGACCTCGCCGGGTGCGGCGGCGTTCCACGTGGGCCTGCGGCCCTTCCTGGCGTCCCCGTAGAGAGTGAACTGCGAAATGACCAAAAGCGGTGCATTCACGTCCGAGCAGGACTTCTCGCCCTCAAGGATCCGCAGGGTCCACAGCTTGCGGGCGAGCTGCGCCGCCTTCTCCGCGGTGTCCCCGTGAGTGACTCCGACCAGCACACACAGTCCCTCGCCGACGATCTCGCCGACCGTCCCCGGCCCCGGAGCGCCGTCCGGGCCGCCCGCCACGGCGACGCTCGCGCCGTCCACCCTCTGTATCACTGCACGCATACAGACCAACCTATCTTGGGCTGAACGGGTACAGAGCACCTGCATGAACACCGTGCGTAGTGGCACCATGCACGATGTCGGTGTGCCGACGCACCGGTCGAGGGGACGGAACATCATGACCACACAGGGAACCGGGCCGTCGCCCGGTGCCGCACCGGTGCCGTGCACGGCCGGCAGCCTGCGGCCACCGGTCCAGCGGAACGGTACTTCGCCCGCCCACCCGCCCGTGACGCCTCCCGCGCGGCTGCCGGGCGCGGTGTCCGTGCCGGGGCAGACGGCGGGGGCGGGACTCGCCTCCGTGCGCCCGCAGGCCGAGTTCGGCGGGCTGCGGCTGCCGGATCTGCGCACGCTGCGCCGTGACGCCCAGCGCGACGAGGCGGACCTCAGTTACGTACGCCGTCTGGTCCAGGGCCGGATCGACATCCTGCGGGCCGAGCTGGCCCGCCGTTCCGGCCCCGAGTCGCCCGTCGTGGACCGGCTGTCGGAGATCCTCGCCGACACCCCGTCCGTCCACCGCTCCTCGGCCCGGCACGTCACCCTGACCACTCCGCGCAGCGACGAGTACCGGCAGCTGGCGGCGGACACGCTCGCGGAGGTCGAGCTGTCCGACCTCGATGCCCGGACGGACGAAGAGCTGCTCACGGCCATGGGACGGCTCGTGCGCTACGAGCAGCGGGTCTCCCGGCGGCGTCACCGGCTCCAGCGGACCGTCGACGATTGCAGCGCGGAGATCGCCCGCAGGTACCGTGACGGAGAAGCACAAGTAGAGGACCTGCTCGCCTGAAGCGACCCTTCCGGGGGCGGGTCACGCCCCGCCCCCGGAAGGCCACCCGCCCCATGACCTCCTTCATAGCCCCGTCGACGTCCCCGTCCCCCGCGCACCCGGTACTCGCCGAGGTCGTGCGGTCCGGGTTCACCGAGGGCCATCACCGGGGATCCCTGGTCGTCCTGGCCGCGGACGGGAGCGTGGAGCTCGCACTCGGCGACCCGGCGGCCCCGGTCTTCCCGCGCTCGTCGAACAAGCCGATGCAGGCCGCCGCGATCCTGCGTGCCGGGCTGGATCTCTCGGGCGAGCGGCTGGCGCTGGCCGCCGCGAGCCACTCGGGGGAGGACTTCCACCTCGACCTGGTGCGCACGATGCTCGCCGAGCACGGGCTGAAGCCGGACGACCTCCAGACCCCGCCGGACCTTCCGCTGGACCCCGTCCAGGCGGAGGCCTACCTGGCGGCGGGCGGGGTGCGGGAACCGCTCACCATGAACTGCTCGGGCAAGCACGCGGCGATGCTCGCGGTCTGCGTCCGCAACGGCTGGGACACCGCCACGTACCTCGACCCGGCCCATCCGCTGCAGCGCCTGGTCGGCGAGGTCGTCGCGGAGTCGGCGGGCGAGCCCGTCGCGGCGCTCGGCACGGACGGCTGCGGGGCCCCGCTGATGGCGATCGGCCTGGTGGGGCTGGCCCGCGCCTTCCGGACGTTCGTGCTGGCGGAGCCCGGTTCGGCGGAGCGCAGGGTCGCGGACGCGATGCGGGCGCACCCCGAGTACGTCGCGGGCACCCGGCGCCCGGACACCTGGCTGATGCGGGAGGTGCCGGGCACGCTCTCCAAGATGGGTGCCGAGGCGGTGCAGGCGGTCGCGCTCCCCGACGGCAGGGCACTGGCCTTCAAGATCGACGACGGTTCCACGCGGGCCCTGGGTCCGGTGCTGGCCCGCGCTCTCGGCCTCCTCGGCGTCGACGCACCCGTGGTGGCCCGCATCGGCAGCGCGCCGCTGCTGGGCGGCGCGGCCGAGGTGGGGGAGATCCGGGCGGCATTCTGAGCCCGGCGGCCCGGCCGCCGGGCTCAGAACGCCCGGCGGCCGGGCCGCGGCCGCGTGGCCGCGGAAATGCGGGCGACACGGCGAGCTGCTTCTGCCTAGCGTGGCGGGCATGAACCATGATCCGCGTACCGTGACCGCCGCCGAGTACCCCGACTGGCTGCGCGCCGTGGGAACCGGATTCCTCCGGGCGCCGTCGGTGCCCGGGGACGAGGAGGTCGCCTGGCGCCTCGCCCAGACCGATCTCACCCGCACCCAGGGTGTGTTCGACGCGGGGCGCTGCGTGGCCACCTTCCGGTCTTTCGCGCAGGAGCTGACCGTCGTCGGCGGTGCCACGGTGCGGGCCGACGCGATCACGGCCGTCACGGTGACCGCCACGCACCGGCGGCGCGGGCTGCTCAGCCGGATGATGGCCGCGGACCTCGCGGCGGCCAAGGAACGCGGCGACGTGGTCGCCTCACTGATCGCCGCCGAGTACCCGATCTACGGGCGGTACGGATTCGGGCCGGCCGCCTGGGCCGCCGAATGGGAGATCGACGTCCCGCGGGCCGGATTCGACCCGCGGCGGCGGGTGCCGTCCGGGGCGGACGGCGGCCGGATCGAGCTGGCCGACGGCGCCGAGGTGCGCGCGCTGGGCCCCGGTCTCCACGCGCGTCTCGCCGGCAGGCAACAGGGGGTGGTGTCCCGTGACGAGCGCTGGTGGAAGCGGAACACCGGCATGGACGTACCCGCGTTCGAGAAGTGGACGGAGCCGTTCCATGCGGTGTACCGGTCCGCGGACGGGGAGACCGACGGGGTGATGACGTATCGCGCCGACGACCGCTGGGGCGACGGGAAGCAGCCGCTCAACAAGGCGACCGTGGCCGGCATGATCGCCGCGACCCCGGCGGCGGAGCGGGCCCTGTGGGAGTTCGTCTGCTCCATCGACTGGATCACCACCGTGCGCTCGGGCCACCGCGCCCCGGACGACCTGCTGCCCCTGTTCCTCCCCGATCCCCGCGCCGCCCGGCTCGTGACGCTGGCCGACTTCCTGTGGCTGCGCGTCCTGGACGTCCCGCGCGCGCTGGAGGCGCGTACGTACGGTCGCGAGGGCGCCCTGGTCCTGGAGGTGCGTGATGCCGCGGGCCTCGCGGGCGGCCGCTTCCTGCTGGAGGGCTCACCGTCGGGTGCCTCCTGCACCCCCACGACGCGGGAGGCCGACCTGACGCTGGACGTGGCGGAGCTGGGCACCCTCTACCTCGGCGACGAGTCGCCGGTGCGGCTGGCGGCACTCGGGCGGCTGGACGAACACCGGGCCGGTGCGGCGCTCTCGGCGGACGCGTTGTTCCGGGCACCGCGACGGGCCTGGTGCCCGGACGTGTTCTGACCGGCGGCCGTCCGGCGGCGCCCCGTCAGAGGCGCGGGAAGCGGAACGCCCCGCCGCCGTTGCCCATCTGCAGCCAGAGGTGACCCGGCTGCTCGACCAGGCGCAGGGCCATGGCGTCGCACCCCGGGCACCGGCCGGTCAGGCCCGGTTCCGGGCCGTAGACGCGGAGCTGGGCCAGCGAGCCCGTCAGCCCGCAGTCGGGGCAGCGCCGCCAGGCGGCGGTCGGGTCCGTCGTGAAGATCTCCGACAGCGGGCCCGCCAGGGCGTTGCCGTCGCGGTACGAGGGGGTGTTCATACGTGCCTCCGGATCGGGTGGTGACGCGGGGAACGGACCGGGTGCGCCGGGTGCGGCGGCCTCACCCGAAGCGCTCGGTGCGGATGCGTCCGGGCGCGTGGCCGGCGCCGACGAGCAGCCCCGCGGCGTGCTCCACGAAGCCGGTCGGCCCGCACACGAAGCACAGGGTCCCGCCACCGGCGGCCGCCGGTGGCGGCAGGTCCCGGGCGCCCACGCGGCCCGGCGGCCGGGGGGAGTCCGGCGGAGCCTCGCGGGTGTGGACCAGGTGGACGGTGGTCCCCAGGTCCCGGGGGGCGGCGAGCTCCTCGCGGTACCAGACCTGCGCGGGGTCGCGGACGGAGTAGACCAGATGCATGGGGGCCGCGGAGTGTTCCCGGTGGTCGCGGATCATCGCCATCAAGGGGGCGATTCCGCAGCCGCCCGCGACCAGCAGGACGGGATCCTCCTGCTCGGGGCGCCAGACGAACCAGCCGCCGAGCGGCCCCTTGACCTCGACCTCGGCGCCCACGGGCAGGTCCCCGGCGAGGTAGGGGGACACCTCGCCCCCTGCCGCGGCCTGAACGCCCAGTTCGATACGGGTGCCTCTGCCCGGCGCGGCCAGCGAGTAGCTGCGTACCGCCTGATAGCCGTCGTCCGCGCTCAGGCGGACGTCCACGTGCTGTCCCGCCAGGTGGCCGGGCCAGTGGGGCACGTCGAAGTGGAGCGACCGCCCCGTCGTGGACAGCTCCCGGCGCTCGACGAGCCGGGCCCTCCTCCAGGAACTCATCGCTCAGTCGCTCCAGGTGCGCTGCTCGCGCCAGGGGTCGCCGTAGTCGTGGTAGCCGACGGACTCCCAGAATCCGGGCTCGTTCTGCGGCGTGAGGGAGATGCCCTTGACCCACTTCGCGGACTTCCACAGGTAGTGCGCCGGCACGAGCAGGCGTACGGGGCCGCCGTGTTCGGGGGACAGGTCGTACCCGTCGTAGGTGTGCACGAGCCACGCCTTGCCGTCCTGGAGGTCCTCCAGCGGGAGGTTGGTGGTGTACCCGCCCTCGCTGTGCACCAGCGCGAAGTCCGCCGAGGTCTCGACGTCCTCCAGGAAGGCGTCGAGGGAGACCCCGCGCCAGGACGTGTCGAACTTCGACCACCGCGTCACGCAGTGGATGTCGACCGTCAGGTCCTCCTGGGGCAGCGCCATCATCCGGTCCCAGTCCCAGTAGTGGCGCTGTCCGGTCTCCGTGGTGATGCCGAAGTCCCAGGTCTCCGTGAGCACCTCGGGGGTCGGTCCGGCGGAGAGGACCGGGAAGGACTCGGTGGGGTACTGGCCCGGGGGCAGCCGCCCCTCGAAGCGGTGCGTGCGCCCGTGAAATCCCGGGGAGAAGTTGTCCACGATCTGCTCACCCTCGCGTCGAAGCCCCCCTGCCGACCGGACCTCGTGACCGGCCCGGACCGTGGGCCCGCCGTCTGCCGGAAGCCCGCCGGTGCGCGGCCGGTGCGCGGTGACGCCGTCCGGCCCTCACCTGCTTCCATCTTCCACTCCTGCGGACCACGCGCATCTCGGCGCCGGGCCGGGGCGTCCGGGAGCCGGAGGGGGCACGAGGGCAGGGAGCCGGCCGCGACGGGGGCCCCGCGTCGTGAGCGGCACCCGGGGTCGGGCCGCCGCCGCACCAGTTCCGCCGCACCCGTTCCACGGCACCAGTTCCGCCGCGCCCGTTCCGCCGGCGTGGACCGCCGGCGGAAGGGTGTCAGTCGGTCGGCGCGAACAGCAGGGCCAGGATGAGGGCACCCGCACAGGCGACGTTGGGGTTGCCGACTTTGAGGCCGAAGCTCAGCAGGGTGACTCCGAAGGTCCCCATGACGCCGTACTTCCACTGGATGATCTGCTCGAGGCCCAAGGTGAACAGGGGCATGGCGCTCACTCCTTCCCGGATGCGGGATCGGCGCGAACGCGCCGCTGGTGGGGGAGGCCCGGCTGCTGTGCGCGACGCTGCGCAGGAACCTGACAAGTGCCGTACAAGTCCCCCGTGTTGACGTATCGTACGTATGCCCTGTCGAGGTAACATCGCAAACTTGTCTGGTTGTTCGGTTAGTTGTAGGTCTTGTGGATATTCTGAGTGCCGCGCCGCGTGGCATCTCAACGCGCACGGGCGGAAGTTGTAGGGTTGCAGCGTGACAAGTCATGGATCTGCCCCGCGTGACACCAAGTTCCAGTACAGGTGGGTCGCCGACGAGCTGCGCAAGGAGATCAACAGCGAGTCCCGCCAGCCGGGCGAGCGCCTGCCGACGCAGGAGGAGCTGGCCACGCGCTTCGGCGTATCGCGGGCGACGGTCAACCAGGCCTTGTCCCTCCTGCGCAAGGAGGAGCTGATCGTGACCCGGCAGGGCAGCGGCTCCTTCGTGGCGTCGGAGACCGGGGACACCCGTCACGTGCCGAGGCCCACCGCCCATCCCGACAGCGACGTATGGGCCGTCGTCTCCGAGCGTGTGCCGCCCGTACTGCTCAAGCCGTACCTCGTGGAGGCGTTCGAGGCCAACGTCGTCCGGCTCGACGTCTTCTCGATGACGACGGAGTCCCTGGCCGCCCGGGTCGTCGACCAGAAGGACCGGATCGTCGCGGGCGAGATCAGCCCGCCCCGCAGCATCACCGCCCGCCTGCTCCTCCCGAACGCCGAGTCGACGTCCCTGGCGATCCCCCGCCAGGTGACCGGTGAGGACGACCCGCGGGTGCGCGCCCGGCTCGGCGGAATCCTGCACAGCCACGTCACGATGCTGCGCTCCGCGCTCTACGAACTCCGCCGGCTCAAGCTGGTGGAGGAGGTCGACGTGCAGGTGCGCCTCGTCCCCTTCTCGCCGCAGATGAAGCTGTACATCCTGAACAACCGGGTGGTGCTCCAGGGCTTCTACATCCCGGAGGAGGGCACCGCGACCCTGCCCGACGGGGAGGACGTCGCGACGTACGACGCCTACGGCACGGGGGCCACGCTGTACCCCTTCCGGGCCTCGGCCGACTCCACCCCCGAACAGGCCGGAGTGGTGCGGGCGGCGCGTAAGTTCTTCGACGCCACGTGGGACAACCTGGCCACGAAGGCGCCCTTCTGACCGTGCCCGGCACGACGACCCGGTGACGGCCCTGGTGAACGGATCGACTGCATGAGTGTTCGGCGCGCTGCCACCCCTGACGGTGCCTCGGCGTCCGGCCCCGCCGCCCTCCTCGCGGCGGCGGAATGTGTCCTCTTCGACTTCGACGGCCCGCTGTGCGACCTGTTCGCCGCCCGCCCGGCGACCGGGGTGGCGACACGGCTCGCGGCGGAGCTGCGCAGGACCGGCTGCGACCCGGAGGTCGCCGCGTCCGGCGGGGGCGACCCGCTGGCTCTGCTCCAGGCGGTCGGCGCGCACTACGGAGCCGGAGAGCGGACCGCGCGCGCCGAGCGCTGTCTCGCCGCGGAGGAGATCGAGGCGGCCACGGGTGCCACGCCGACCCAGCACGCGCTGGAGCTCATCGGGGCTCTGGACGCCGGTGGCTGGAGGCAGGCGGTCACGACGAACAACTCACCCGCCGCGGTGGCCCGCTTCTTCGACCGGCACGAGTCCGCGGCACTGACGGACGAGCACATCCACGGACGTACACCCGATCTCGCACTCCTGAAACCCGATCCGCACTGCCTGCTCCGGGCCCTGGAGTCGACCGGCTGCCCGGATCCGGCGGCCGCCGTGATGATCGGGGACTCCCCCGCGGACTGGCTTGCGGCGAGGGCGGTAGGTGTACCGTTCATTGGCTACGCGGTGAACGACCGCAAGCGCCGTGCCCTCGAGGACGCCGGGAGCCGGTGGGCCGTGCGTTCACTGCGGGGGCTCGTGGAAACGGCACGCGGGCGCGTGCCGTCCGGCGCGCCGGGCATGGGACGACTGACGGCCGGCGTCCGCGGGTAGAGGCAGGCGCCCGCAAGGGAGCCGCTCGGCGGTCGCCCGGGCCCCCCACGGTCGAAGGAGCGGGCGGTGACGGTCGACACCACGGTGGACGTGCGCGGACTTCCGGCGGGCCGCCGGGGCCCCGGTGGTGACGCGACCGTGATCGAAGGGCCGTTCAGAGGCCACTACCGAGAGACGTACGTCTTCGCGCTGCCGGACGGGCCGCTGCGCTGCAAGGTGCACGAACCGCGCTCCGAGCTGTTCAGCTTCGACCGCAGGTGCTTCCTCTCCGAGGACCGGCTGCTGCTGGACCTGCGGGGCCGGGTGAGCCGGATACCGGGCATCCTGGTCCTCGACGAGCACGTCCTCCTCCAGGGGTTCATCGAGGGGCGCACGCTCGGACGCGGAGCGGCGGGTGCCCTGTCGGCGCGGCACGCCGCGCAACTGGGCCGGCTCTTCGGCGAACTCGTCGCGCTGGACCCCGCCTCCATCGGTGCGCCGCGGCTCTGCGCCCCGGCGGACCACCCGGGCGACGGTGACTCCGCGGCCTTCCTGGAGAGCCTGATCGACTTCACCGAGCACGAGGTCCACGGCCGGCACGCGGGCAGGTTCGGCTCGCTGCTGCACGAACTCGGGGTGCGCGACGGCGCGCTGGACGGCATCAGAAGCCGGGCACGGGGGCTGACGGACCGGCCCTTCACGCTCGTCCACGGCGACCTGCACCGGCTGAACTTCATCGTGGACGAGGCCGACGACCTCTGGACCATCGACTGGGAGCTGTCCATGATCGGTGATCCGCTCTACGACCTCGCCACGCACCTGCACCTGATGCGGTACTCCGCCCGGGAGACCGCGCGGACCGCCCGCCTGTGGGCGGCGGCGGTGCGGGCCGTGCGGCCCGAGTGCGCGAAGGGGTGGCGTGAGGACCTCGACGTGCTCCTGGCGTACAAGCGCGCCCAGTCGGTCTACACCGACGTGATCCGCGGGGCCATCGCGCTGGTGCACCCGGGTGCGGGACCCGCCCGCGGCGGGCTGCCGGTGACCGCGTACCGCGTACGGGAGGTGCTGGACCGGGCGCGCGAACCCCTCGGTCTCGACGCCGTACCGTCCCTGCGCGAGGTCATGGTGGCCTACGCGAGGTGGCTCCGGGGCCGGGAGGCCGCCGGCGTCGCCGCGCCGGTGTCCTGACCCTCCCCGGGGCGCGGGCCGGACGGCCGGCTTCTGCGGGGCACGGCCGGGCGGCGGGCCACGGGCGCGACGCCACGGCGGAGCCCTTCTGCGTATGTTGTAGGCGCGAGCCGGACGGACCCGGCCACCCGTACGTGCCGGGATGCGAACAGCCGGCGGACGGACTCGGGGCACTCATCGGCGGGCACGGAGTCGTGAGCACAGTGGAAGCGGAGTCATGAGCACGGAGCAGCCCGGACTGCGCGAGCGCAAGAAGCGGCAGACCTACCAGGCCGTCTCCGACGCGGCGATCTCGATGTTCCTGGAGCGCGGTTTCGACAAGGTCTCGGTCGCCGAGGTGGCCGCCGCGGCGGACATCTCGAAGCCGACGCTGTTCCGCTACTTCCCGGCCAAGGAGGACCTGGTCCTGCACCGGTTCGCGGACCACGAGGACGAACCGGCCCGCGTCGTCTCCGGCCGGCCGGCCGGCACGACCCCGCTGGACGCCCTGCGCCGCCACCACCTGGAAGGCCTGGAGCGCCGCGACCCGGTGACCGGGCTGTGCGACGTCCCCGCCGTGCTGGACTTCCACCGGCTGCTGTACGGCACGCCGTCGCTCGTCGCCCGGCTGTACGGATACCAGAGCCGGTCCGAGGCGGCGCTCGCCCGTGCGCTGGACCCGTCGACCCCGGTGGCGGCGCGGCTCGCGGCGGGTCAGATCGTCGCCGTACTGCGGATCCTCGCCGAGGAGAACTGGCGCCGGATCGACGCGGGGGAGAGCGCCGCGCAGGTGTACGACGACGCGGTGACGGCAGCCGGGGCCGCCTTCGTGCAGCTGGCGGACGGCCTCAGCGGACCCGGGTCCTGACGGGGGCTGTGCGGTCCGGCCTCCCCGCCGGCACTACACCCGCACGCCTGCGCTACGCCTCCCCGCCCGCCTCCCGGGCTGCGCGTTCCAGGCGGTCCCGGTGCTTCTCCCAGTAGGCGGGGCCGCCCGGGGCCATGCTGTCGTTGCCCTCGCCCATTCCCACCGAGCCGTCCAGGAGTTCGCGGACGATGTCCGCGTGGCCGGCGTGCCGGTGCGTATCGGCGATCACCCGGACCACGGCATGATGCACCGTCACCTCGGCCCGGTGGCTCGGCCACCACGGCACCCGGCCGACCGTGTCCAGGGAGAGCGCGTCGATCGTCGCGTCGGCGTGCGCCCATGCCCGGCGGTAGAGCCCCACGATCTGCTCCCGTGACTCGTCCGGGGTGACCCACATGTCCGCGTTGGCATCGGCGCCCGGCTCGAGCCAGGGCATGGCCTCACCGGACGGGCGTCCGAAGGTGTCTCCCAGGTAACCGAGTTCGATGCTCGCCGTGTGTTTCACCAGCCCGAGGAGGTTCGTCCCGGTGGGCGTCAGGGGGCGGCGGACGTCGTACTCCGACAGGCCGTCGAGCTTCCACAGCAGCGCGTCGCGCGCCGACTGCAGGTAGAAGTGGAGGTCGGCCTTGGCATCCGGTGAGGTCATGCGAACCAGTCTGCCGCCCGCGCGCTCTCCGGGCGTGGGTTTTTCCGCGCCGTTCCGACGCCCCGTGCGCGACCGTACGGCCACCGTTCGGGCGGACCGGCGACCCGACAGGTTTCACGGGCGCCCCTCAGGGCGGGGGGAGTCCGGACGGAAGGGGGCTACCGTGCACGCGTGACCGGTCCGAACCAGCGCCCTCTTCTCTTCCTCGACGTCGACGGCCCCCTCATCCCGTTCGGCGCGACGCCCATGCAACGGCCCCAGGGATACCCGACGTATGGCCCGGCCTCCGGCAGGGCAGCGGGGTCGGGGAATCCGCTGGTCGCCAGGATCGATCCGGCGCTCGGGCCGAAGCTGGCGGCGCTGGGCTGCGAGCTGGTGTGGGCGACGACGTGGCTCGACAGCGCGAACGAGTGCGTCGCACCGTGGCTCGGGCTGCCGGCTCTCGCGGTGGTGGAGTGGCCGGAGGACCCGGACGACCTGATCCACGGCCTGCACTGGAAGACGCCTCCCCTCGTCGAGCGTGCGGCCGGACGTCCGTTCGTCTGGGCGGACGACGAGATCTCCGCCACCGACCGGGCCTGGGTGGCCCGCAGGCACCTGGGCAGGGCGCTTCTCCATCGGGTCGACCCTCGCATCGGCCTCACGGACGCGGACTTCGCGTGCATCCGGGCGTGGCTGCGTGCGGGGGAGAGCCACGCGAACGGATGAGGCCGGGCACCCCGTTCACAGGTGCGGTGCGGTGCGGGGTGCGGTGCGGTACGCGCCGCGACGTTCCCGCAGCCGGACCTATACTTCGTAGCTCGATATATGCTTGGTGAATGACACGGCAGAGTGCGTCCTTGACGGAACCGCAGTACTTCATCCTTGCCGCACTCATGGACGGACCGTTGCACGGCTACGGCATCATCAAGGCCGCCGAGCAGGTCACCGGTGGGCGGCTCCGCATCGCCGTCGGCACGCTCTACGGCGCGTTGGAGCGGTTGGAGCGGGCCGGGCTGGTGGCCGCCGGGCATGAGGAGATCGTGGACGGGCGGGCGCGGCGCTACTACCGGCTCACCGAGGACGGCAACGCGGCGCTCGGCCGGGAGGCGCTGCGGATGCAGCAGGCGGCGGCCGTCGTCATCGGACGCTCGGGGGAAGTCGGAGCGGCCCCGGCGTGAACCGTCTGCTGCTTGCGGCCTATCCCGAGCCCTACCGTTCCCGCCAGGGAGAGGAGTTGCTGGCGTGCCTGGCCGAGGCGTACCCCGGCCGCTCCTGGCCCCCGCCGCGGGAGGCCGTCGCCCTGGTGGGAGCCGGAGTGCAGGCCCGTGCCCGCGCCGTCGTCGACGACAGGGCCCGGCCATGGTGGCTGGACGGCATCCACCTGACCGCGCTCGCCCTCGCCGCACTGTCGCTGGTGCCGTATCTGCAGGACGTGTGGCACTGGGCGTTGCACATCGATCCCGGACGGCACGCCATCGCCTTCCACTTCTCCGGCTGGTACCCGTGGGCACAAGGGCCCGGCACGCGGACACGACTCCTGCCCTACGGGCTGCTTCCGCTGGTCTGCCTGATCGCCCTGCTTCGCGGCAAGGCGTGGATCGCCCTGCCCGCCGCAGCGGCGATGGTCTACGCCGGCGCCACCTTCAACAGCGGTACGTTCTTCGGTGACGAGGGCAAACAGGGCCTGGCCTACTACGGGTTGGGCACCCCGATCACGGCCCGTGACCTGGTGCTGTCGGGAGCGCTCTGCACCGCGAGCGCCGTGCTCGCGGTCTGCCGTCCTGGGCGGTTGCGGCGCCACTCGTACCGCCGGCTGGTGCCCGTCGTGCTCGCCATGTTCGTCGCCGGGAGCCTGCACGTCACCTCCGTCAGCCCGGCCTTCCAACGCGGCCTGTTCGCCCTCGAAGCCGTCGCGTTGATCGCCGCATGGGCGGCGACGGCCGCGACCGGAGACCACCGGTGGCTGATTCCCGTCGCAGCGGTCGCGATGATCCGCACGCAGGCGATCGTCATCCGGCCGAACGGGTTCATGAACTCTCTGCCGGACCTGGTCGTCTTCCTCCTCCTGATCGCGCCCCTTCCGGCCCTGGCGATCGCCGCCCAGCGCCGGGGGAGCCGGGCGCTCCTCGAATAGGAGCACCCGGCTCCCCCGGTGGCCGGCTGGGCCTGTCGGTATTCCTCGCGGGCCCGGGCGGCCCGCTAGGTGCTGCTCCCTCACGAAGAACAGAGAAAGCGATGACTCGACAAGATCCCTCGTCCCTGTGCGTGCACGCGGACCCCGGTCAGGTCCCGGGAGCCACGGCCGAAACCGGCCCCGTGCGGACGGCACGACCGCTGCTCCGGGCTCTGTTATGCCTGCTGGGGCTCCTGGCGGTCTACCTGATCGCCGTCTGCACCCCGTCCGGGCAGCGGGCGGAGAACGCCCTGTTCAACGACAACGGTGCCAAACCGGCGTGGATCTACGACTGGTCGGGGATGGCTTACGGCTCGGCGGCCCTGCCGCCGCTGGACGACACCGCCATGACCACCCTGGCCGTGGGCATGGCGGTCATCGCGGTCGTCACCCTGGTGCGCAGGTGCTGGTGGCACGGCTGCGCGGCGACCGGGGTCGCCGTGGTCACGCTCGGGGGCACCGAGATGCTCAGCAAAGTGCTCCTGCCCCGTCCCGACCTGATAGACGCGCCCGATGTGCTCATCGATCCGAGCTTCCCCAGCGGGCACGCGGCCATCCCGGCGGGGCTGGCCCTCGGCGCCGTACTCGTCGCTTCTCCTCGTGTCCGCCCCTACGCCACCGTGGCCGGCATGCTGTGGCTCGCCGTTGCCGCCGGCGCCGTCCAGGCCACCTACCAGCACCGCCCCAGCGACGTGCTGGGGGCCGCGCTGCTGGCCTGTGCCTGCTACTGCCTCGCGGCCGGGCTGCTGCCACCCGCCGCCGCACCGGGCATCACGCGTGGCCCTCGTGCGCTCCCGGCCGTAGCCCTGGCACTGTCAGCGGCCGGCGCGCTCGCCGCCGGCGCGCGGGAGGACTCCGTCACGCAATCGCTCGTCTTCGCGGCGGCGGCCTTCCTGTGCGCGGCGTTGTTCTGGTTCATCGCAGGGGCGGGGACGGCACCCACCGCACGCCGCACCCGCCCCGCACCGGACTGACCGCGCGGCCGGCTCCCACCGGCGCATCCGGGCCCGGCGGCGGCCCGGCGCCACCGTCGTCCCCGGGCGAGTCGGTGCTCGTCGGCTCCATGGGTGAGTTCCAGGGAGCGGATCCGGTGCGCCCGAAGTGCGTGCCGCGCCCCTAATGCCGGAGCTCCATGACGTCGGCGACCACGCAGCTGACGTTGTCGGGGCCGCCCGAGCCGTTGGCCAGGGCGATGAGTTCGCGGACGGCCTGATCGGGCTCCCCGGTCTCGGAGAGCACTCGTCGGATCTCGTCGGTCGACACGACGCTCGACAGACCGTCGGAGCAGAGCAGGTACCGGTCCCCCTGCCGAGCGTCGTGAAGGCGCATGTCGGGGCTGCCCTGCCCTCCTTGGCCGAGGGCTCGTACCAGCAGCGACCGCTGGGGATGGGAAGCGGCTTCCTCCGGGGTGAGGCGCCCCTCGTCGACCATCGACTGCACCATGGTGTGGTCCTGCGTGATCTGGAACAGCTCTCCGTCGCGCAGGAGGTGGACGCGCGAGTCACCGATGTGGACGAGGGCCAGTTGTGATCCGGTCCAGAGCATCGCGGTGAGTGTCGTGCCTGCCTCTTCCGGTGAGGAGCCGGTCCCGGTGACGCCGTGCACGGCCCGCTCGGCCTCCTCGACGGCGTCTTCGAGGACGTCGAGGAGGTTGCCCGCCGGGATGCCTTCGGTATCGAGGCGCCTGAGCGCCTCGACGGCGGCGGCGCCGGCCGGGGCTCCCGCGCTGCCGAATCCGTCGGCGACGGCAAGCAGGCGCGATCCGGCGTAGACGGTGTCCTGATTGCTCTCGCGGACAAGGCCCCGGTCGGAGAGGGCGGCGTAGCGGATTTCCAGGGGCTCGGTGGTGGGAGACATGACGGGGTCCTTCCCGGACAGATGGTCGATGAGGAAGGAAGCAAGGTCCCGCCGCGCGGCGGTGTCGGCCTCGACCTGGGCCCAGTAGGCGCGGATCTCCTGCGCCGCCGCGGCTGACTCCAGCACGCCGACGTGCTGGATGCGGGCCAGGGGCATCCCCAGTCGCCGGAGCCAGGCGATGAGCCGAGCCTGCTCCAGTTGTTCCGGTGCGTAGCGGCGATAGCCGCTCACCGGGTCGACACGGGCGGGGGTCAGCAGTCCGACCTCGTCGTAGAGGCGCAGCGCCTTGCGCGACAGGCGGGACGCCTTCGCGAACGCCCCGATGGTCAGCAACCCCATGCTCGCTCCTCCTCATGCCGAGCACATCGCCCGGCCCAACCGATGCTGTGGTCTCCCCCAAGGTGAAGGTCAACCGAGTACGTGCCTGCGGGTGCCCGGGACGGTGGTCCTCCTGCCCGCGGAAGTGCGGGACCGCACGCACACTGCTGGGACGGGACAGGCGGGAAGTCCGGCCCGCCGAGTCCGGTGTGACTGAGCACGGAAGTTGTCACCTGTGAGCTGCCCCGACCTTGCTCTCCGGGCCGATGTGAGCACGATTGTTGTCACCGAAGGTGCATTGTTCTTGTCACCTTGAGATCGTTTGCGGTCTTGTTGTCACCAGTACCGGAGATCGCCTACGCCATACGCCGGGCTTCGCTTCTCTGAAGGGGTGGCGGAGCTTCAAGGATCCGGCGGGGTACATGCCGGGGTGGTCGACGGCGCGGGGTACAGGCCCTTGTGGTCGCATTCGTGCCGGTGGGACGACCTGCTGGTCCCTGTCTCGCTCGACGGGCGGGATGGGCTCGACCTGGCAGAGGGCTGGACGCGCCGGTGGACGGCCACCTGGCGTCACGCCGGGGGCGATGTCATTTGTCCGGTGGCCGACCTAGCAACCACCCCAGTCACCAGGCTGGGCCCGATGCGCGGCTTCACCTGGAGGAGGGACCAGCGGCATCGTCCCGGGCTGGAGTACATGGTCAGTACGGGGCGTCTGCATGGGTTCGAAAGCTTGGAGGAAGCCAGGCTGCTGCTAGCCCTGGACTTCGCCGGCGATGTGACCGAAGTTCTCTCGCAGCCGCTGCGGCTGAAGTTCCGTACGGCTGCCGGTTGGCGCAAGCACACCCCGGACTTCCTCGCGATCAGCCGCCTGGGCATCTGGCTGATCGACGTCCGCCCCGCCGACTTGATCCAGGAGGAGGACCGGGAGGCCTTCGCGGCGACGGCCGAGGCAGCGCTGACCTGCGGCTGGCACTACATGGTGGCTGCGGGGTGGAGGCCGCATGTGCTGATGGCGGTGGACGAGATGTCGTCGCGGCGGCGGCCGCTGGTGGACCCGCTGGGTGTTCAGCCGGGCCTGTTCGCCGGGGCCGGCGAGGGCTTGACCTTTGGGGAGATCGCGGCGGGCAGCGCGTTCGAACCGGTCGCGCGGGCGCATCTCCTCCATCTGCTCTGGCACCGCCGTCTTGGTGTCGATCTGAACCAGCCGCTCGCGGACCGCTCGACGGTTGTACTCGGATCGGAGCGTTCATGAGCACCGTTCGCGCACTGGATCTGTCCGTCGGTGCCGGGCTGGTGCTCGACGATGTGGAGTGGACCGTTGAACTGCGTGAACCGCATCTCGGGCGGGTGCAACTGGTGGGGCCGGACGGTTCCCGGCAACGACTGACCTTCCACTTCCTCGCCAACCACAGGCATTGCCGTTCCTCTTCACGCACCTCGGCGTCGGGGGCGAGTCGGGGCCGACAGCCCGCGTCGGCAGAGGACTTGGAACCTGGCAAGCGCCGACTGGCCGAGCTACGCGCGGCCCACTTGCTGGAAGTGAAGACGGGGTTCCGCAGTGGGGATCCGCTGCGGCCGGGGCCGGGCGAACCGAAGCCCGAGTACGACCCCGAGGTGACCACGCTGACGCAGCGGCGGATGGCGAAGGTCGCTGAGCTCAAGGCCCTGGCCAGTCAGGAGGCGAGGATGCTCGGCCTCGCCGAAGTGGGCTACCGCACCTTGATCCGCTGGGAGAAGAGCCGCAGCCGCTTCGGGCTGGTCGGCTGCGCGGACGACCGCTGGCTGCGCAAGAGCGGCGGGCATCCGAGCATCAGCGAGGAGGTCCGGGAGGCGATCTTTGCGGTGAGGGCCGAAACCCTGCACCGTTCGCGGGTGGACGGCCGCACTCGGGAGGCCATGGTTCATCAGTACGTACGCGAGACCTTCGGGCCGGATGTGGCGGTCCCGGGCTATCACACGCTGCTGAGGGTCTGGAAGGAGTGGTTCGGCCCGGGCGGGGCCCGCCAGCGCTATGCGCGGTCGGCAGAGCTGCCCACGAAAACGGGGCATGTGGTGGTCCACCGTCCCGGGCAGGTGGTGGCGCTGGACACCACGGTGCTACCGGTCATGGTCCGTGAGAGCGTGTTCGGCGACCCGGTGAAGGTCCATCTCACCCTCGCCATGGACGTCTACACGCACTCGCTTTGCGCGTTCCGGCTCACGCTGGTCTCAGACACCTCGGTGGACGTGGCGATGCTGCTGCGGGACGTGATGCTTCCGCTGCCGATGCGGGCGGACTGGGGCGAAGAGATGGAATGGCCCTATCCCGGACTGCCCGCCGCAGTGGTGGCGGAGTTCGCCGGCCACAAGGTCGCCGGGCTGCCGTTCTTCGCTCCGGAGACAGTGACGACCGACCACGGGTCGGTCTACCGAAACCATCACCTCGTCGATGTCCAGCGCGTGCTCGGCTGCAACATCCTTCCCTCCCGAGTCTTGCGTCCCACGGACAAGCAGGTCGTGGAGAGGGCCTTTGGCAGTATCCGGTCCCTGCTGTTCGAGCATCTGCTGGGCTACACCGGGGTGGACGTCGCCGACCGCGGAGCCGACCCGGAGGGCGATGCGATGTGGACCACCGAGGAGATGGAACACCTGATCGCGACCTGGATCGTTCAGGTGTGGCAACAGCGCCGCCTGGGCGAGCACTCACCGAGCTGGGACCCGGGCGGGGAGCACAGCCCGAACTCGCTGTTCGCTGCCTCCTTCGCCCAAGGCGGCTTCGCGATGGAGATCCCCTCGCCTGAGCTCTACTACCAGCTGCTGCCCGAACACTCGGTGACGAGGATCCACGGCCGGCGCGGGGTGAAAGTCCGCGGACTTTGGTACGACGGCCCGGCCCTGGGCCCCTACCGTGACCAGAGGTCCACCCGAGGCGGCAAACGTAAGTGGCAGTGGATCGTCCACCGGGAACCACGCGACCGCCGCACGGTGTTCTTCCAGGACCCGCTCTCCCACGAGTGGCATCCGCTGAGCTGGACGGGGCTGCCACCGGAGGGAAAGGTGCCGGCCTTCGGCGACGCACGGGTACGTGACCTCTTGCAGCGTGCGGAGAAAGCCGGTCTGAAGCCGAAGACTGATGACGAACTCCTGCCACTGCTTCTGGACTTGATCGGCGTGCGGACGCCGGTCAGCCAGTGGCCCACCCGCCTGAAGAAGTCCCAGCGCACCGAGTACGCCCGTGATGTCACACAGGCCAAGGCGGCAGCTGCCGACCGGCCCGCCGCCGCACGAAGCGAGGAGAAACCCGCCGTCCGCGCGGCGGGCGACAGGGTCGTCCATCTGCACTGGCCGGATCAGGCACGGCAGGCCGCCGAGAGTCTGGACGCAGAGCGCCGTCGGCGCCGGGAGCAGGCCGGGCCGTCCCGGCCCGCACTGCCGCCCCCGCTGGGGGCCAGCTACCGCAAGGGAAACCTATTCATCCTCCCCAATGAGGACGAGAGCGACACGGCCGAGCCGGGCCCGGTTCCGGAAGGAGAGGACTGAGATGGCAGACGGTCAAACCGGACCACAGGACGGTGTCGTCCCGTTCCTCCGGTTCGGCCCCTCGCCGAACCGCGTGACTCATGAGGGATTCCAGCGGTGGCGCCAGACGCGAGGAACGTTCATCCCGGCCCCGAGACTCTCGCTGGACCAGTACCGGGCCATGAGCCCGCGCAAGCGGGGTCTGCACGACCTGCACCGCGCGGCCACTCACGTGAACATGCGGATGCAGGAGACGCCGATGAGCGCGCAGGTCACCGCGCTGATGAGGTCGCGGATCCAGAACAACGCGCTGAAGCAGACTCCCGGCACACGAGACGGCCTGATGATCAACGGCGGTGGCTATCAGGGCAAGACGGAGACGGCTTGCGAGACGGCTGCCGAGTTCGAGGACTTCTGGCGCGACCTGCACCACCAGCTCAACCCGAACGCGATCCCCGGCACCCGAGACCTGTTCCTGCCGGTGGCCTACTGCCAGACGCCGGTCAAGGCCACTCCGAAGGGACTGTGTGAAGCCATCCTGGACTTCTACGGCGCCCCGCACGCCAAGACCCTGCGCGGGCTGATCCGCAACGTCCGTGAATCCCTGCACGCACACTGCACGACCGCGCTTCTGCTTGACGACATCACGCGTCTGAAAATGCACCGCGAGGACGACCAAGACACCCTCGATCTCATCCGCGACCTGATGAGCCTGAACGTCACTCTCATTCTCATCGGCGTCAACATCCCCGGCTCCGGGCTCCTACGGGAGGGACGCCACGACCCGCGCACCGGGCAGATGGTGATGTCTCCTGCCAGGCGCGGAAAGAGCTACAACGACGAGGCGGCCACCCAGACCGAGCGTCGCTTCGACATGATCAACCTCAACCCGTTCCACTACGACACCCCCCACGGCATCGCCGCCTGGGTCAACCACCTCGCCGGAGTCGAGGACCAGCTGCGGCTCTTCCACGCTGCGTCGGGCATGCTCACCGACGGGACGATGCCCGAGTACCTGTTCCGCCGTACCGAAGGCATCGTTGGGCTGCTGAAGCGGCTCATCGAAGACGGCTGCACCAAGGCCATGGAGAACGGTCAGGAGAACCTGACCGTCAACCTGCTCGACGAGATCCCCATCAACCTCGGCAACATCCCCGGACGGGACGCGGCCTCCGGCGAGATCCCCGTGTTGAGGGGTGAGGAAGAGGACGCCGCGCCCAAGCGCCGCAAGCGCGGCCGGAACACCGTCTTCGACGACCAGGGCGGCCGCCCGGCGGCCGATGCCTGACACCCCTGGTGTCGGCCTCCGGGCCTTGCCACGGAGCCTTGATCCGCTGGAGGACGAGTCACTTCGCGGCTATCTGCTCCGGCTCGCCCATCGGTCCGGCGCTGCCCCCTCGGAGATCGCAGTTTGCACGGGGCTGGTCTCTCCGACCTCGACCCGCCGCACGGTTCGCATTCCCATGCGCTTTCTGCACGACCTGGACGAGCAGCGACTCAACACGTTTGCCCGTACCACTCACCTCACGTCCGACGAGGCCCGGCGGTTGCTGACTGCTCCGCTGGGCACTCGCTACGGTCCGTTGAACGCGCGTCTGCTGGCCGAGACCCGCACTCCCGCGGGAATGCTCCACAACAACAGCTGGATCCACACCAGGACGACCCGGTACTGCCCCCGATGCCTTTCGGGTGACGGTTCCGCGATCCAGGAGCGTCATGGCGGATCTTGGCGGCGGTCTTGGCGGCTTCCTCCCGTCTTCGCCTGTCTGCGGCACCAGCGCCTGCTTCTGCACCGTTGTCCCCGCTGCGGGCAGGACATCAATGCCACACGTACGGGGAGCTTGATCGCCCGCGGCTCCGAAGCCGGGCTTCACCCCGCTCGGTGCCGGGCCACCCTCCCCGGCACGCGGACGGTCTGCGGCACCGGATTGGCCGGCGACGGGGTGGACCGGGCTCCTCAAGCTCCCGCCACGGTCGCTGCGTTGCTGAGACTCCAGTACCACTTTGACGGACTGCTGGCACCGGACGGACCGAAGTCGGTGGGCAGCTTCGGTTGGATGATTCCTGCGGCCCAGTACTTCATCGATCTTCGTGCCCTGAGCGGGCTGATCTTCATGACCTGGCCGCACGCCAGGGAACTGGCTGACACGGAGGCCCTGGCGGTACTGGTTGACCGGGAAGCCGAGCGACGGCACGCCGAGTTCGCCAAGTCCCGGGCCCCGATCGGAAAGCAGCGTCGGGCCTCGCACCACTACAGTGATCCATCCGCGGACCCGGTCTCCGGCGGCGCGGTGTTCGGCATCGCCGCCCGGCTGCTGTCGGTCTCCGACGAGATTGCGGCCCACGAGGCGATGGCACCGATTATCGATGGAGCCAAGGTCCGAGACTTCTCTGTGGGGTATCAGCTCCGGCGCCTCAGCGGGATCTCCTACCCGCTCAGAGTGGTCCTCCGTACTTCACGCCAGGACAGAAGCGCGTTCCAGCGCATGGGGCAGCGGATCGAAGACCAGGGGTTCAGCCGGATCACTTCTCAACGGATCGGGGACTTCAAATGGGCGCCGTGCCGATCCTCTACTCCCGAAGCGATGGCGAAGTGACGAGTACTGAGCGTGAGCCTCCAGGGCCTTCTCGGCGACAAGGGCGCTGGCCTGTTTGCGTGTGCGCTGCCCGGTGATCGGTCGCCGGCCACCGGGTGTGGCCGGAACGGTCAGTTTGTCTTCGTATTGGTCAGATGGGGGCCGACATAGCCCACGATCACCTGGCCCGTGGCGCCTTTTGTGTCGTCCATGAAGTAGACCCGCGGCGAGGTGCTGCCCTTCGAGTCCAACTTGAGATGGGCCTGCATCTCCATCCGCTCTGAGGAGTCCACCTCCCTAGGAACTGGGAAGATCCGCTCTGAGCCCCACATGTTCATCGTCGTATCGGACTCCGTCATGGCCAACTGTTTGAGCGGCCAGTTCACTGCCCCCGACCGGTCCGAGGTGCAGTGCTGGTAGAAGCCGCCGTTGAAGCCCTCCTTGGCTGCCTGTGAGTAGGAGTCCAGCGCCCGAAGCGCGTTCCAGGCCTTGGCTGCCCACACCCGGGCTCGGTCCGTCTCGTCCAGTTCCAGGGCCTTGCTTTTGTCGGCCGTGACCAGGACCCCGTCGAGCGCATCCAGCCGCTCCCACAGGTCTTCGAACGAGTCCGGCACGCCCTGGGGCTGCTCGACGACCACGGTGTCCTCAAAGCGCCCTGCGTCGCGAAGCCGGCCCCGCAACACGCCCGCTTCGGCCCGCGCCCGCTCCACATCGTCCAGAGCACGCACGGCTTCCTCCATGTCCCCGTCCGCGCGCTCCACAGCCGAATGAAGCTGCTCCTCCAGGGAGGCCACCGTACGAACCGACAGCTCTGCAGTACGCCCCGCCTCCTTCAAATCTTCGTCTGCCTGTGCGAGAAGCGCCTTCAGCTCTGCGACGTCGTTGCGCATGGTTTCCAGCTCGTCGGAGTGCCGGACCACCGCTAGGGCGGCCTGACGCTCTACGCGGTGGTGCTGGCCTGCGTCCGGGAACGAGAGGCTACGCAGCGCCTCCGGCAGCGCGGCCTCGGTGGAGATTCGCTGGACTGTGCGCGCGAGACCGAACCATGCCCCATCCGCGGGGTCGCTCATCCGGGCCATGGTCAGGAACCGGTGCCGTGGCCCGTCTTGCGGCCACGCAGGATCTACGTCTGTCAGAAATGTGCGTGCCGCGCCCGGGGCGACCCGGTGGTACTCGCCGATCGAGTCACGGAACGCGTCGACCGCATCGGTGTCCTCAAGCAGGTACAGCGAAGCGGCACCGGCGCACTGCGGCATGGCCCTTCTCATCCGGTCCGACCACACGGGATCGGGGCGCACCGGCCGGGCCGCCACGATCACCGGCATGCGGCGAGCCGGGTCGCACAGTACGTCGACCAGGGCTTCGACACCCTGTGCGCCCACGCTCAGCGTGTCCAGAGTCAGCGGGGCCAAGCCGTCCGTGGGTTTCAGGTCGCGGACCATGTCGCGGACCAGGCCGGGTCGGCCAGGGGAGAGCGGCGCGTTGCCGTTGGGGAACACCTCCAGACCAACCGAGACCAGCGCGGAGTCGTCCTCGAACGCGACAGCGGTGATGGCGGTGCGCCAGGTGGCATCGGGTTTGTCCTCGCGCAGTTGCAGGCGTATCGCATGCTCAGCACCGTCGGCGAGATAGGCAGCCTGGTTAGTGAGTACCGAGACCTCATCGAGGTGATGGTGGCCAGAGGTGAAGGGGGCGCTGCCGAACTTCTTGGTCAGCCACTGGGCGCTGATTCGGCGAACATCCTGAAAGACGTTCTCAGCGTGCGGGACCGTGAGAGTGGTCCGGTGGGCGAGTGGATTGCTGTTCAGGTCCATGACGGCTCTTCACGTGAGTGCTCGGCAAGGGGCGCTGGGATGGCCTATATGACGTGGCGGTCTTCTCGTTCGGTAGTCCTGCAAGACCAGGACCCCTGCGTACAGCAACGCCCTGATGCTCCAGGACGTCGTCGCCGAACCGGCCAGCGACCGCACATCACGAGGGGCGCCGTTCGCAGGGCAGGAAGGCGCCGCTCGTGGTCGTGCGATCGGCTACAGAGCGGCGGGAGCCTTCTTGTACCAGCCGGTGATGACGCCCACCAGGTGGACGATGTTCTGGGTCCGCATGATCGGTGCGGCGGCGTTCGGCTCGAAGTCCGCGTTCGCCTCAGTGGTGCGCCAGATGCTGTTCTCGGTGACGGGCGCGGCCATGTGCGGGTCGAGACGCTTGAAGAACTCGGTGATGTCGTCGATCTCCGCCGGGTTGTCGCCCGCGCGCAGCTCGCGGAACACCCCGCCCAGGACGCGCAGCATGCCCACCGAGCCGAGCAGCGAGGTCCTGCGGAGCTTCTGCGACGTGGTCAACTCATCGGCCTGGCGATCCGCCTCAGGGTCGTCCTCGGTGATGGCGGCAAGGTCAGTGAAGGCGTTGGAGATGACGTCGAGGAAGTCCTTGACCTGCTCGATGACCTCGCCGTCGGTCAGGGTCTGCTCGGCCTTTTTGCTGATCCGGCCGCCAGCGCCGGCGATGACGGCGCGGGTGATGTCGGCAACGTGCTTGGCGCCCATCAGGTTGGGGTTCTTCAGGGTCATGCGGTCCTGCTCGGCGTCGACCCGGCCCTTGAGCAGCGGGTGGTCGATGACGTCGGACAGCGTGCGGTTGGCGACCTTGTAGCTGTCGAAGCGGGCGCGGACGGCGCTGCTGATGCCCTTGGCATTGTCGGCAACGTCAACGAACATCTGCTGGGCCTTGATCGGGTCCGGTTCCACATAGATGTCCAGGCCGACGTACTCGGCTTTCAGTCGGTTCATCTGGCCGATGAGCCGCTCACGTTCAGCCTCAAGCTTGGCGGACTTCTCCGGACTGACCTTGCGCGCCATCTCACGGTCGATGCCGGAGATGGCGTCGGTGATGCGCTGCTTTTCGATGGAGACACCGAGCACGCGGTGCTGGCCGTCGATGGTGCGCAGAGAGGAGATGCCGCCGATGGCCCACGGAACCGTGAGGTAGCCGACTGCACCGTGCTCGTCCACCTTCTCGAACGTGCAGCCTCCGCCGTCGCGGGCCAAGAGGGCGGGGGCGACCCAGTCCTTCTTGGTGTCGAGGTACTCGCCGAACTGCTTGGCGTGAAGGCGGTCGACCTTGCGGTTGTCCTTGTCGACGTTGTTCGGGTCGGGGACGGGCAGGATGGTGGGGAGGTCGAGGAGGGGAACGCGCGTGCTGTATACGTCGCGGCCTCCCTGGGGCGTCCTGATCGCCAGATACGTGCTGGAGTCCTGCGGCTTGGACAGGCGCAGCGGGTCGACATTAATGGTCACTACAAGCCCCTATTGAGTCGCTCACCGATTTGTGTCGCACTTCAGTCCGTAGAGACTAGCACGCAGCGCACTGTCTGGCGGAATAAGTTCTTAATCATGCTCTTAAGTTGAAGGTGAGCCTCTTTTGGGTCTAGCCTCCAGTCGGGGGTGCCCGCTCTGCTCCCCTGGTGGGCATCCGGGCGAAAGTACCTCGGCGCGGCGGCCTCACCTCTACCGATCAGGCAGATCGCGATGAAAGAGGACATCTCCATGTCGAACCAGGCACTCGCGGCGGTCAGCGATGTCCCGGCCGCCGAGAACGTCGTGACGGTTCCCGCGCAGGGGTCCGCCGAGTGTCAGGCTCCCCCGGAGGGGGTGGCGGGCGAGGCTGGATCGGACCCCTGGAAGAGCCCCGGGTACAGGTGGCGCTGGCCCTCGCCCCTGGAGGTGTCCCGCTGCGCGGCGGGGCTCACCGTCGCCGCGACCGTGAGCGGCTTCGTGCCGGACGGCCCCTCCACGGTCGCGGCGGCGGTGGGGATCGCCGCGCACTCGGCGGCCGAACTGGTCGCTGCCTGCTTCCGCCGTACCCGCCGCTAACCCGACTTCAGCCCGCGGTCCCGTGTCGGGCGACACGGGACCGCCGGCTGCGTTGCGTTGCGCTATCGATCTCTGGGGTGCATGCGAGTGCCAACAGCACAACACGGACACCACCGCGGCGGGAGACGACGGTGTAGGGAAGTCCTCGTAGTGGGCGTCTCCCCATAGACCATCCGTTCCGCCACGGCTCGGCCCGCCGCCGAAGCATCATGAGGCTATGCGCCCGCTGCCCCGCAGCCTCGACCCACTGACCGATGAGACGCTGGCCGGCTACATCCTCCGTCTCGCACACCTGCTCGGAACTTCCCCCGGAGCGGTCGCCATCCGTACAGGACTGGCTGGCCACCGCAAGGAGAACGTGCTCTTCCGCGTTCCCATGCGGCTTCTGCACCACCTGGAACCGGAGCAGATCCAGACCTTCGCCCGAGCGACCCGACTCGCCCCGGAGGAGATCGGCTGTCTTCTGACCTCTTCGCTTGCCGAGCGATATGGACCGCTGAGCGAGAAGTTCACTCCGCGCAAGAGCGCCGCGAGAATGGTCAACGACAACGCCTGGCTCCTGACCCGCACCCCTCGTTACTGCCCGCAGTGTCTCGTGGGGGACGGAAGCCACGTCCAGCAACTCCACGGCGGATCCTGGCAACGCGCCTGGCGCCTCCCACCAGTCTTCGCCTGCACCAAGCACCGCCGCTTACTGCGAATCGGCTGCCCCACCTGCCGACAGCCCGTCCACGCGGTCGAGATGAACAGCATCATCGCCCGTCCCTGGGACGAAGAGCTGCATCCCACCCAGTGCCGGACAACCACCGCCCCGCGTACCGTTGGGCGCCTCCAACCCGCCTGCGGTGTCCAGCTTGCTGAACCTGACGGCGTGCTCTCCGACGAACTTCCCGACGTACGTACGCTGGACCACCTGCTTGGCCTTCAGCAGCGGCTTCAGGATCTGCTCGATCCCGCCGGCCCCGCAATGACCCCGTGTGTTGGTTGGCTGATCCCCGCCGCCGACTACTTCGCCGACCTAAGAGCCCTGCTCGGTCTCGTGTTCCTGTCCTGGCCGGTGGCCCGGCCCTTCGCCGCAACACCAGCCCTCGCCGAAGCCCTCGACCACGATGCCGAGCAACGCCATGCCCGTGCGACAGTCCTCCGTGGCAGACCCGGGAAGAAGCGCAGTTCCCGCCCCTACACCGACCCTCCGCTGGACCCGTTGCTCATGGGGGCAGTACTCGGGATTGCCGAACGTCTCCTTGACGCGGACGACGAAGAGCAGGCCCGCGAGCGAATGCTGCCGCTCATTCACCAGGCCAGCGCTGTCGACTATGCCCTGTCGTCCTATCTCCGGCGCGAGGCCTGGATCTCGTTTCCGCTGCGGATTGTCGCCATGAACCACGTCAGCCACATGGCTCCGATGCACAAGCTCATCGCCCGTGGCCCGACTCCTAAAGGCGGCCGGGAGCGTTTCCCGGAGCCGTCCCGGGCCAGTGGGTTGATCCGTGCCAGTCGCCAGGAGCCGCGTGATTGGATCTCCGCATGACGGATTGGTCGCAACTGAGCCATGCCTACGGCTCTGCGGAAGGCATACCCGCTCTGCTGGATCGGATCGCATCTGAACCGAACGCCGAGCTCTGGAACGATCTATGGTCGGCGCTGTGCCACCAGGGCAGCGTCTACTCCGCCAGTTTCGCGGCACTGCCCTGGCTGGTCTGCGTAGCCGACGGGGACGACCGAGAGCAGGCAGTGAGCGCTCTCACCCTGGCCGGTGCGATCGTGGCAGGCGCTGGCCAGCCACACGACGCTGGCGATGTCCGCCTGGAGTACGCGGCCGAGATCGCGACCCTGCTGTCGGTGGCGGACAATCGCCTCCGATCGGCCTCCGATCGAACCGAGTACGCGTACCTCTTGGAAGCCGTATTGAGCTTCGACGGCGTACTGGGTTGGAGCGAAGACTTGGCATGGGGTCTTACGAACGAGGAGTACGAGGTCTCCTGCCCCCACTGTGAAGCCAGCTTGTTCATAGTCCTCGGCGAGCGAGGATTCTTTTCCACCAGTGGTGACTACGCGCTGTCTGAGGATGATGTGGAGACGAGGCCCTTGCGCCCTGCGGATCCCGCAGCACTGGACGGTATCGGCCGACGGCTCCACGACATTGCACTCGCTGATGGTCAACGAGAGGTCGCGAACGCGCTGACGTACGTCTTCGGTGCGGCAGCCTGCCCGGACTGCGAAACGAGCTTCTCAGTATCTGATCAGGTCAGCGCCCGCTGGTTGGCCACGCAGTAGGCGCTAGATCTGTTGAGAGTCCGCCCGATCCGTGGTGATGGAACTGATACGCCCGACCCACGAGTCTGGCGTGAGGGGGGACCAGACGATGCCGATCTCGACACCGTGGAAGGTGCGGGTGAGGTCCGCCAGCGGCGTGAAGACCGCCGCCTGCACGTCCTCAAGGGCTGTGTCGGTGGGCATCACGACCTTGCCGCATCCGCCACCCGAATCGTCGGCGATGAACATGTAGGGCCACACGTCCTGCCCCGACAGCAGGATGATCTCCCGCGGTATACCGAAGGGAGGCCGCTTCTTCTTCGTCTTGTGTCGTTTCGCCACGACGCCATCCAACCCGACGGACCGCGAGGTCAGAAGTCAGCATGTCCAGGGTGGTATTCGCCGCGAAGATCCGCCAGCGCGAGCTCATGCCAGGGTGACGTCCATGCCACCCTGGGCCAGGGACTCAAGGACTGCGGAGAACAGGTCGTAACGCTGTCCATCCGGTGTCAGGGCGTGGGACAGGTACTCGCGTGCGGTCGCGGCGTCTCGCCAAAGCAGGGTCGCGGGGGCGGTGTAGCCGAAGGTGCCGCGCAGGCAGTCGTCAAGGGCGGCGAGACAGCCGCCGAAGTAGCCTCCCGGCCCGTTGATTGCCTCGCCGAGTGCCAGGTAGAGGGCTGGTTCGTCAGTGATGTGCCGGCCGTCGAGTTCGTAGGGGTGACCGGTTGGCCGGTCACGGTGGGTGCGCCGGCAGGCCCGCTCCCGGACGAGGTCATGCCAGGCCCCGCGGCGGCGGGTATCGAGGCCGGCCCAGGCGTTCACGGCGTCCGGTGGCCCGGAGAGCCACCGCTCCCAGATGGGCCGGGCGTATTCGGGAAAGGGTGTGAAGCGGCCCCCGTCAAGCTCCAGGTCGATCAGGTCTGCTCCGCAGGCGGACGGGCGCCAGCCAACGACGGTGGCCCACAGCAGCCGATCAGTAAGTAGCTCGCCTTCACCGTCCCGTATCTCCAGAGCGGCCTCCTCCAGATCCAGCGCCCGCCGGGTGCCCTTCATCAGCGCCGCTCTCAGCTGATCACTCGGGGCGAGCCCCCGTAGGACCAGCGGGGGCGGCACCTGCTCGGGCGACAGGACACGGGTGAATTCCCGGCAGGAACCCAGCCAGCGGTGCCCGTCGTGCAGGCGAACGCGCCCTCTGTACCCCTCGGGCGGACCTTCGTAGTCGTCCATGCCGGTGAGCAGCAGACTGTCCGTCCCGGGCAGTTTCCCCAAGCTCTCCGCGTCCTCCAGTAGCCAGGCGTCGAGTGCCTCGTCGTCCGGCACCAGCCACACCCGGCTGCCGACCCAAGCGGGTACGCCGGATTCCTCCGGAACCCAACCGAACAGCTCATACGTCCCGCGCTGGGATTCCCTGAACAGTCCCTCCGCCTCGGCGCAGACGCCCCAGACATGGCCGTGCTCAGTCTCGGTCAGCGTGTACCGCGCGCTCACGCGCTCGTTCTCGTCCTCATGCACAGCGGAAATCATGCCCCGACCACATTCCGACGACGGAGTCGGCTGTCGCTGGCCGGCTGCGGACGTGCTCGGTGTCAGCCGGCACGACTCGGTGTCATCTATCTCGAAAAGTCGCAAGCGCGCAGGAGTCCGCCAAGCCGATCGGTGACAGTTGTCCTGCTCAGGTGACAACTAGCGTGCTCAGGCACATCCGGCCCGCCATGAGGTGGAACACTTTTGCAAGCAGGCGCTTGCAAAAGTTAGCAGGGGTCGGCAGTATCGAGGCATGGCATCACTCAACGTCGGCAATCTCGGCGAGTATCTGCGTGAGCAGCGGCGTACCGCGCAGCTCTCCCTGCGGCAGCTCGCCGACGCCGCCGGAGTGTCCAATCCGTATCTCAGCCAGATCGAGCGAGGCCTGCGCAAGCCGAGTGCCGAGGTGCTGCAGCAGGTCGCCAAGGCCCTGCGGATCTCGGCGGAGACGCTGTACGTGCGGGCCGGGATCCTCGACGAGCGGGAGCGGGAGGAGCTGGAGACGCGGGCGGTCATATTGGCCGATCCGTCGATCAACGAGCGGCAGAAGAACGTACTTCTGCAGATCTACGACTCCTTCCGCCGCGAGAACGGATTCGATGTCGCGTCCGACACCGACGCCGGGAACCACGGTGCCGCCGCCGCGGAGAGCAGAATCGACGCGGAGAGCGGTGCCGGCGAAGCGAACGACGCCGGTACGGACGACCGCGGCCCCCGCACGGCCGGCGGCAGTGATGCAGACCCACCCCTCAACTGACTTCGATGATCCGGGAGGACCACAGTCATGGCCATCACCGATGACCTGCGCAAGACCCTCACCGACCCGACCCCCCTCTACTTCGCCGCCGGCACGGCCGATCTCGCCGTGGAGCAGGCGCGCAAGGTCCCGGCCCTGATCGACCAGCTGCGGGCCGAGGCGCCTGAGCGGATCGAGGCCGTGCGCAACACCGACCCCAAGGCCGTCCAGGAGCGGGTCGCCACGCAGGCCAGGGAGGCGCAGGCCACCGTCAGCGCGAAGGTGAGCGAGGTCTTCGGGTCGCTGGACACCGACCTGAAGAAGTGGGGCGAGAGCGCTCAGGACCTGGCGCTGCGGAGCGTGGGCGTGGCCGCCGAGTACGCGGTCCGGGCCCGTGAGACGTACGAGAAGGTCGCCGAGCGCGGCGAGCTCACCGTGCGCACCTGGCGCGGCGAGACGGCCGACGAGATCGTGGAGATCGCCGCGGTCGTCGAGGCCGAGCCGAAGGCGGTGCCGAAGCAGAAGTCCGAGGCCGCCGTGAAGACGACGCCGGTGAGGGCGACGCCCGTCAAGCCCGCGCCCGCGAAGCCGGTGGCCCCCGCCGCGAAGAAGCCCGCGCCGAAGGCCGCCGAGTCGAAGGCCGCACCCGCCGCGTCCGCGAAGAAGCCCGCGCCCGTGCGCAAGCCCGCGGCCAAGAAGGCCACCCCGCCGTCCGCGAAGTAGCGGAAGCGGTTCCCCGGGCTGCCGACGGACGGCCTGCCGGCAGGCGGGCCGCTGGACGAACCGGTCCCGGCGAAGCGGGTGGCCGGGAGAACGGGTAGCCGAGAGAGAACGGCAGAGCGGGTTGCCGGAAGAACGGGCCGGGCACCTTTGAGGGTGCCCGGGTCGTTGTCCCGGTACCTTGGCCGCGAGGGCTCATCCATTGATTAGGCGGTGCTCACCGTGTTGCTCGAAGCATTCGGCTCGATCCTCCAGATGCTGTACCTGGCCATGCTCGTCCTGGCCGTGGTCGCGCTGGTCTTCGCGGTGACGGCGCGCGAGGACGCCTACCGCGCCGCGGACAAGCAGAAGAAGTCCTTCTGGCTGATCATTCTCGGGATCACCGTGTTCGTGAACCTGGTCATCCCGATCCTCTTCCTGCAGATCGCGGGCGTGGTCGCGTCCATCGTCTTCATGGTGGACGTGCGGCCGGCGATCAAGGCCGTGTCGGGCGGCGGCGGCCGTCGCGGCGGGTCGAGCAGCGACGGGCCGTACGGTCCCTACAACGGCGGGCGCTGAGCGCCCGCGGGCGAAGCCGCACCGGGGCGGGAGCGCACGGCGCTCCTGCCCCTCCGGCGTATCAGGGCCTCGTCGCGTTCCAGCAGCAGGACCGCCACGTCGTCGGTCAGCTCGCCGCCGTTCAGCTCCTGCACCTGACTGACGGCGGCCTCCAGCAAGGCCTCGCCGCCGAGTCCCTGGTCCAGCCGCCCGTTGATCATCGCGACCATGCCGTCCTGGCCGAGCCGCTGGGTCCTTTCGAGCCCGACGCGGCCCTCGATCAGCCCGTCGGTGTACATCATGAGGCTCCAGGAGCCGCCGAGCTCGACCTGCCGGCGGGGCCAGCGGGCGTGCGGCAGCAGCCCGAGCGCGGGGCCGCCGTCCTCGTAGGGGAGCAGGTGGGCCGCCCGGCCCCGGCGGGCGATCAGCGGCGCGGGGTGGCCCGCGATGCACAGTCCGGCGCGGCGGCCGTCGGGGGCGATGTCGACGGTGCAGAGCGTCGCGAAGATCTCCTCGCTCTGCCGCTCGTGCTCCAGGACCTGCTGCAACGTGGACAGCAGGGCGTCGCCGCAGAGTCCGGCCAGGGTGAGCGCACGCCAGGCGATGCGCAGTTCGACGCCGAGCGCCGCCTCGTCGGGGCCGTGCCCGCAGACGTCGCCGATCATCGCGTGGACCGTGCCGTCGGGTGTGCGCACCGTGTCGTAGAAGTCGCCGCCGAGCAGGGCGCGGCTGCGGCCCGGTCGGTAGTGGGCGGCGAAGGAGAGGTCGGAGCCGTCGAGGAGCGGGGTGGGCAGCAGTCCGCGTTCCAGTCGGGCGTTCTCCTGGGCCCGCAGCCGGGACTCGGTCAGCTGGTGCTGCGCGATGTCCGCCCGCTTGCGCTCGACGGCGTAGCGGATGGCGCGGTTGAGGAGGCGGCCGTCGAGCTCGCCGCGGAAGAGGTAGTCCTGGGCGCCGACGCGCACGGCCTCGGCGGCCCGTTCCGCGTCGTCCTCCGCGGTGAGTGCGAGGACGGCGTGGCGGGGTGCGATGCGCAGGACGTGCTTGAGCGTCGCCAGCCCGTCGGGCTGGGTGCCGGCGTCCTCGCGTGCGCCGGAGGGCAGCGTCGCCGACTCCAGCTCCAGGTCCAGCAGGATGCAGTCGACGTCGTCGGTGAGCAGCCGTCCGGCCTCGGTGAGATTGCGGGCGGTCCGGACGCGGACCCGTGCCCCGGTGGTCGACGACAGCTCGGGGACGGTGAAGGTGCCCGCAGGGTCGTCCTCGATCACCAGGAGTGTGAGGTCGGCGCCGTGAGTGGTCTCCGCAGCGGGAACGGCACGTTGCTGCGGTACGGGTACGGGCATCGGTTCGGGTTTCCTTCCCTCCCCCCGAGGGCGCGGCGGGACGACGATCGACGACCCGCCGACGGGGACGATAGCGGTCCGCGGCCGGTGAACGGAATGCCACAGGGCGGTCCCGCCGTGTCATATGCACGGCCATAAGCCGCGTCCCACCACGGATCCGGCGTGATGGGCGCGCAGGAAACGGACATGAAGTCATGACGAACATCACGCCTCGCACACACGATCCCCGCGTCGCCGTCCGGCCGTGATGCGGTGTGCGTCACCCGGTCGCGGGGCGGCGCGGGACCGGCGGGCTCCCGGGCCGGGCGGTCTACTTGTCGGGGCGGACCACGCCGAGGATCTGCATCGAGCCGGCGCCCGCGAGCGTCACGTTCCTGCCGGGCCGCGGGGCGTGCACGATCGATCCGTCGCCGACGTACATCCCGACGTGGCTGGCGTCGCTGTGGTAGATGATCAGGTCGCCCGGGCGCATGTCGTGGATGGGGATGCGGGGCAGCTGGCGCCACTGCTCCTGGGACGTCCGGGGGATCGGCCGCTTGGCCGCCGCCCAGGCCTGCGAGGTCAGCCCCGAGCAGTCGTACGAGCCCGGGCCCTCGGCTCCCCAGACGTACGGCTTGCCGATCTGGGCGGTGGCGAAGGCGAGCGCCGCCTTGCCGCTCGCGCTCGCCTCGCGGTTGATGTCGTCGAGGGCGCCGGAGGAGAGCCAGGCCGCCTGGGCCGTCGACGCGGCGTCCTTCTCCAGCTGGAGGAGCCTGGCCCGCTCCTCCGCGGCGAGCTGCGACTCGATCTTCTTCGCCGCCGCTATCTGCGCGTTGATGCTCTTCTTGGCCTTGGCCTGCTTGACGCGACCGGCTTCGAGCTTCTCCCAGTTGAGGTTCGCGTCCTGGGTGTACGTCTCCAAGTCCTCCTGGGCCTGCTCCAGTTCGGTGAGCATGCCCTTGGTGGCCTGCTGGCCCTGCCTCGCCTGGCTGATGCCGTCCAGGAAGAGGTACGGGTCGCCGCTCAGCACGAGCTGTGCGCCCGGGGGAAGCCCGCCGCTGCGGTACTGCTCGCGGGCCTGCGCGCCCGCCCTGTCCTTCAGCTCGGCGATCTTCGCCCGGCCTTCGGTGATCGACTCGGTCAGCCGGACGATCTCGCCGGACTGCTTCTCGGCCTGCTCCTCGGCGAGGTTGTACGCGTCCGTGGCCGCCCCCGCCTTGCGGTAGAGGGTGTCGATCTCCTGCCGGACCTCTTCGAGGGTCTTCCCTCCGGCGGTGGGTGCCGTGGCGCTCGGCGTGGGCTCGGGTACGGGGGCGGCCATGGCCTGGACCGGCGCGGTCAGCAGGGCCAGTGCGCAGACCAGAGTGATCGCGGCAGTGGCACAGTGGCGTCGGTTCACGAGCTCCCCCTCCGGGCGAACGGCAACGAAAGCCATATCGCGTACATCTGACTTACCGTCAGTAACGTTTGAGTGACGACGCGATCGTGCCATGTTGCCCCGTAAAGCAACAGAGGTCCGCCGCACCGGCCCCGTCACACAGGTGACGAACGGTGATCCACCGGGGTTCCCGGATCCGGGCGTGTTCAGCCTGGCGCCGTCCTTCGTGCGCGCCTGTTCATCCACCCCCGGGCGGGCGTTCCGCCGGTGTTCAGCCGGAGTTCCCCGCCCGCTTTCTCCAGTTCCCCGCCCGGTCTCTCCGCGGGGTTTCTCGGCTTGGTCTCTCGGCCGGAGCTCAGGAGGGTCCGGGGCGCAGCGCGGACCAGAGGACCGTGATCTCGCCCTGCCGCCATCGTCGTGCCCCGTCCGCCAGGGGCCAGTCGGCGGACACGGAGCGGGCGGCCGCGATCCAGCGCTGCCGTGCGCCGAGCGACGCGTAGGGGGACGCCGAGGCCCACGCCCGGTCGAGGTCGCGCAGGAAGGAGTGGACCGGTTCTCCCGGGACGTTGCGGTGGATCAGGGCCTTGGGCAGACGTTCGGCCAGGTCGGAGGGGCGGTCCAGGGAGCCGAGGCGCGTCGCGAAGGTGACCGTGCGCGGCCCCTCGGGTCCGAGCGCGACCCACACGTGGCGGCGGCCGATCTCGTCGCACGTGCCCTCGACCAGCAGGCCGTCCGGGGCGAGCCGGGCGCACAGCCGCCGCCAGACCGCGGCGACCTCGCCCTCGTCGTACTGCCGGAGCACGTTCGCCGCCCGGATGAGCGTGGGGCGGCCGGGCAGGGGGATCTCGAAGCCGCCGTGGACGAAGGTCAGGCCCTCGCACTCGTAGGGGCGCGCCGAGGCGACCCGCTCCGGGTCGATCTCGATGCCGGTGACGGTGGTGCGCGGCTCGGCGGCGCGCAGCCGCTCCAGCAGTTCGACCGCGGTCCAGGGGGCCGCGCCGTATCCGAGGTCGACCGCGGCCGGGGCGTCGCTGCGGCGCAGGGCGGGGCCGTGGGTGGCGGCGATCCAGCGGTCCATGCGGCGCAGCCGATTGGGGTTGGTGGTCCCGCGGGTCGCGGTGCCCACGGGGCGCTGGTGCATGCAAGGGAGCCTATGCGACGCGTCGAAGGGCAGACGTGGGTGTAACGAGCGGCGGGCAGCGCGGCGCGCCGACCGGATCGTAATGATTTGGCAAAGCGGAAATGAACGGGCCGGATCCGCTGTTCTGGTCCTCCGAAGGGGTCGTGGGCCCCGTACGTGTCATGCCCCGAGCGAGGAGGAGCGGACCCGTGAGCCAGTACGTCTCCCGGCTCGGCAGCGGCCGTGCGGCACCCCGGATCCGTTTCCCGGGCGGCTTCGCGGGCGGCCACCGCAAGCCGCGCCGCGTCGCGATGCTCTCCGTCCACACCTCGCCCCTGCACCAGCCCGGCACGGGCGACGCGGGCGGCATGAACGTCTACATCGTCGAGCTGGCCAGGCGTCTCGCCGCCATCGGCATCGAGGTCGAGATCTTCACGCGGGCCACCACCGGCGGGCTGGCGCCGACGGTCGAGATGGCGCCGGGCGTCCTGGTCCGCCACATCGACGCCGGACCGTACGAGGGCCTCGCCAAGGAGGAGCTGCCCGCCCAGCTCTGCGCCTTCACCCATGGCGTGATGCAGGCCTGGGCCGGCCAGCGCCCCGGCTACTACGACCTCGTCCACTCGCACTACTGGCTCTCCGGCCAGGTCGGCTGGCTCGCCGCCCAGCGCTGGGGCGTGCCGCTCGTCCACGCCATGCACACCATGGCGAAGGTCAAGAACGCCGCGCTCGCCGAGGGCGACACCCCCGAGCCCGCCGCACGCGTGATCGGCGAGACCCAGATCGTGCACGCCTCCGACCGCCTCATCGCGAACACGGCGGGGGAGGCGGAGGAACTCATCCGCTTCTACGACGCGGATCCGGCCTCGGTCGCCGTCGTGCACCCCGGGGTGAACCTGGAACGTTTCTCCCCCGCCGACGGCCGCGCCGCCGCCCGGGCCAGGCTGGGGCTGCCGCAGGACGCCCTGATCCCGCTCTTCGCCGGGCGCATCCAGCCGCTGAAGGCGCCGGACGTGCTGCTGCGAGCGGTGGCCGTACTCCTCGACCGCGACCCCTCGCTCCGCTCGCGCATCGTCGTCCCCGTCGTCGGGGGCCCCAGCGGCAGCGGCCTCGCCAAGCCCGAGGGCCTGCAGAAGCTGGCCGCGCGCCTGGGCATCGCGGACGTCGTCCGCTTCCACCCGCCGGTCTGCCAGGACCAGCTCGCCGATTGGTTCAGGGCGGCGTCCGTCCTGGTCATGCCCTCCTACAGCGAATCCTTCGGACTCGTCGCCATCGAGGCACAGGCGACCGGGACGCCGGTGCTCGCGGCGGCCGTCGGCGGCCTCCCGGTGGCGGTCCAGGACGGCACCAGCGGTTTCCTCATCCCGGGCCACGACCCGGAGTCGTACGCCCAGGCCCTGGGCCGGTTCGCCGGAAACCCGGAACTGTCCGGACGGATGGGGGCCGCTGCGGCCGCCCACGCCCAGTCGTTCGGCTGGGACGCGGCGGCGTCGGCCACCGCCGACGTCTACACGGCCGCGATGCAGGACCGGCGGCGCGCCCGCTCGCACCACCACTGAGCAGCCCGCGACCGCGCCGAACCGTCCGGCCGTCGCCTGCGCCGAGCCGCCGATCGCGTGGAAGACCGGCCGGCGGACCGTCCGGCCGTCGCACCGCGGCCGGGGCTCCCGGCGCGGCCTGTCGTACGCTCGGACCATGGCTGACGTATCCGGTGGGACAGCAGCGGCGCAGGTCATCGAGGCGACGCTGGACGACGCGGAGCTCGAATGGGAGAGCCCCGAGCCCGGCATGTACGTCGTGAAGCTTCCCGGCACGCGCAAGCTGTCGACGACCTGCTCCCTGCGCGTGGGGCAGCACTCCCTGTCCCTCAACGCCTTCGTCATCCGCCACCCGGACGAGAACGACGCCGCCGTGCACCGCTGGCTGCTGGAACGCAACCTCCGTCTCTTCGGAGTGAGTTACGCGATCGACCAGCTCGGCGACATCTACCTGACCGGCCGGCTCCCGCTGTCCGTCGTCACCTCCGAAGAGCTCGACCGGCTGCTCGGCACGGTCCTCGAAGCGGCGGACGGCGCCTTCAATCCGCTGCTCGAACTGGGCTTCGCGAGCGCGATCCGCAAGGAGTACGCCTGGCGGGTGGAGCGAGGGGAGTCCACCCGCAACCTGGACGCCTTCACGCACCTCACGCAGCGACCCTCCTGAAGGATCGGCGAGCCGGCGTGGGCCTGGCGCCGGACCGCCCGCCCGGTGAACGGCAATGCCGGACGGACAGTCAATCCCCGCTCGACGTGGCCTCGTTCAGCGCCTCGACGAGCCGGGGAGCCACCTCGCGCCACGTCCAGGCGCCCGCGTCGGCGTCCGCACCGCCGCCGTTCGTAGGCGAGTCCGGCGTGACGCGGCGGTATCTTCACCACCCATTCCGTGCCCTCCGTGAGGAGTACGCGGGACACGGTGTTGTAGGTGCCTCCGGTGAGCGACTGCCGGGACGCGATGTCGCGGTCTCCGATCCCGAGGGCCGCGAGTACGGCCGCTGTCGCGACGACGGACATGCACAGTTCCCCTCTTCGGCTCCTGGCACTCGCTCGTGGGCACCTGTACGGCGTCCATGACCCCACAGCGTCTTCACAGGGCGATTACAGCCGAATCACGATCGCGTCCCGCGGTCGCGCGGAACGATCATCGGACAGGTGTCCGATCGTAGAGTGTCCCGTACCGCGACAACCCTCCCGAGAAGGCCCTGAATCCGGGCCCAGGGAGGGGCGTTGCTCCTTCGTACCGAGAGTTGAACGAATCATGCGCGCCACCGCCGTACGCCGTACCGCCCTCGCCGCCTCCGCCGCGTGCCTCGCCCTGCTCGCCACCGCCTGCGGCGGCTCGGACTCCGGCGACAAGGGCGAGAGCGCCGCGCCGGGTTCCAAGGACGACGCGGGCAAGCCCGCGGTCAAGGCCCTCACGTCGGCCGAACTGGAGAAGGTGTCGCTGGAGCAGGGCGACGTCGACGGCTACAAGGTCTCCAAGACGGGGCCGGAGGACATCGCCGCGCCGGAGGCCGTCACCGTGGACAAGAAGGAGTGCGAGCCGATCGGGTTCGCGTTCTACGGAGTGAAGCGAGGCACTCCGGTGGGCAACGCCGGGCGCAAGGTCGTCGAGGAGCCCAAGAAGAAGAAGTCCGCCCCCGGGGACCTGAAGGACGCCATGAACGGCGCGCTCGACATGACGTCGTCCCTGGTCACCCTGGCCTCGTACGACGGTGACGGCGCCGAGGCGAACCTGGCCGAGCTGCGGGAGTCCGCGGTCAAGTGCGCGACGGGCGGCTTCACCCTGTCCATGAAGGACACGAAGCAGACGATCACCTCGATCACCGAGGAGAAGGTGACCGGTGGCGACGAGGCCGTCGCCTGGAGGGTGCAGATGGGGAAGGGCGAGTCCGCGGTCCCCTTCAAGCTCGTGAGCCTCCGCAAGGGCGGCACGGTCGCCACGATCTTCTCCTTCAACCTCGGTGCGACGGGCGAGAAGGCCGACTTCGACAAGCCGACCGCGGTGATCGACGCACAGGCGGGGAAGCTCGGCTGATCCTGCGATCCTCTGAGCTCTGAGGTTCTGAGGCTCTGAGCCCTTGAGGCTCTGAGCCCTTGGCTGAGGGCCGGGGGAGACGGGGCGGGGGCGGGGAGGACGGCTCCCGCCCTTGCGCAGTCCGGGAGGGCGTGCGTCGGAGGAGTGGTGCGTTCCCGGGGAGTGAAGCGCCTCGGGCGAGCCGTGCCTCTCGGAGGAACGGTGCGTCTCGGGAGGGCGGCCTGCTCACGGCAGGGGGACGAGCCTGACGACGGTGACGGTCAACACGGTTCCGGAGACGTAGTACAGGACGATGGCCCCGCCCACGGTCGCCTCGCGCCGGTCGCGTTCGAGCTTGACGGCGCTGGAGGCGTGTCCGTAGGGATCGAGGCCGAGGGTGCGCGCCATCTCGCCGCGGAACGCGTCACCGTCACGCATCTTGGCCAACGTGTCGTCGGCGGGCGGGGCATAGGAGATGCGGAAACTCAAGCGACGTTCCGCCTCTCTGCCTCGTCCTGAGCCAGCCGGTCCAGGATCTTCTCGGCCTCGGGATCGGGCACCGCCTCAAGCATCCAGTGACGCATCACCGCCTGGATCTCGTGCACTCCAGCCTCGTTGATCGCACTGTCGAACTCCTCGCGTCTCTCTTCGGGGAGCGCGGCACGGATCGCCGGGATGCTGTTGGGTACCTCGACCTCGGTCCCGCCGACGAAGGTCTTCAGAGACTCGCCCATGATGGTTCTCCCCGATCTCCTTGCTCTCCGCGCCCCGCCTGCCCGTACGGCGCGGGGTGTGCACCTGGGTAACGGGCAGGTGTGGAGGTCACGTTAGCGGGTGCGGTCCCGGGCGGGGCATACGCAGAACTGCTTCGCATCAGCCGGATCGCCGCGCCCGACACAGCCGCTGTCGCGGGTTGATGAAGCTGGTCCCCCTCGTCCTCGGGGCACCGGTCCGGAGCGGCCCACTCAGGCCGGAACGGCCCTTGAGGTCTTCGCGAACCCCGGATGGGGCAACGTCACGGGGCGGCTTATCCGGGGAACGCGCTGGGTAGGTTCGCGGTGTTCCGGCTGTCCGAGCGGGACCGGTCGCGAGCCATCGGGGTGGGCTTTGAGCGTGGAACTCTTGTGGACGGCAGGGGGCACGTTAACCGGATTCATCGCCCTGTGGGTGGGCGTGTGGCAACTGTGGCTGCAAGTCCGCGAGCGTCGCGACCAGGAGCCCGTGCGGTCCGGCGGGCCGGGTGCTGCCCATTTCCCCGGCGCGCAGGTGCGGCCACCGGCCGGGAGGCTCCCCCCGGAAGTCCGCGGACGTGACGTGCTGCTGGCGCGACTCCTGCGAACCGTCCGGGAGGAAGGCGGTCGGCCCGTGGTCCTCGCGGGCATGGGGGGCGTGGGGAAGTCCACCCTCGCGATGGCTCTGGCGGAACGGGTGCGAGCCGGGGGACGGCACCACGTGTGGTGGGTCTTCTCCACCGAGACCGGCAGCCTGACCGCGGGGATGCTCGCGGTCGCCCGTCAGCTCGGGGCATCGGTATCGGATCAGGAGCTGATCGCCTCTGGCTCGCCCCGGGCACCGGACGTCATGTGGGAGGTGCTTGACCGGACGAAGCGCAAGTGGTTGCTGGTCATCGACAACGCCGACTCGCCGCGTGTGCTCGCCGCCCCCGACGGTCCGGGGTCGAGTCGGGCCCAGGTCGTCGACGGCACGGGCTGGCTGCGCGTTGCTCGACAGGGAACCGTTCTGGTCACGACTCGCCATCTCGACGCCTCGACCTGGGGGAGGGAGGTGCAGTTCCACAAGGTCGCGCCTCTGCCGGCACAGGATGCGGGCCGGATCCTCGTAGACCTCGCGCCCAACGGCGGGACGGCCGATGAGGCAAGGAGCCTGGGCGAGCGCCTCGGCGGGCTTCCGCTCGCGTTGCAACTCGCGGGCAATCACCTGGGGTCCGAATTCGCCCTCATCCGTTCGTTCGCCGTGTACGAACGCCTCCTGGACGAGTCCGCCGGGGCGGTTCGCCTCCTGGGGCCGGACGCGGACGAGGGCGCCGACGCGCGCAGAGCCGTGATGCGTACCTGGGAGATGTCCCTCGACGCTCTCGGCCGTGCGGGCATACCTCAGGCGCGTACGATCATGCGCCTTCTGTCCTGCTATGCGGCCGCCGAGCCGCTGCCCGGTGCCGTACTCGGATCCGGCCGGGCGGCGGCGTTGAGGGAGCCCGCGACGGCTCAGGACCCCGGGGGCGTCGACGACCTCGTCCGGCTGGAGCAGGGAATCCGCGGTCTGGTCGGACTGGGCCTCGTGGAGGCCGGGGCCACACCCGAAGAACCCGGGCAGTTCCCGACACTCCTCGTCCACCCCGTGGTCGCGGACGTGAGCAGGGCGCACCTGCTGGACTCCTTGGGGCGACAGGACGTGGGGTCCGCCGCCCTCGTCCACGGTGCCGTCGAGATCATCGTCGACCACGTCGACGGACTCCGGCCGGACGAGCCCTCGGACTGGCCCGGTTTCCAGGGGGTCGCTCCCCATCTGCGTGCGCTCGTCGGGAACGTCGGACGACTGGTCGACGGGGAGCACCTCCACCGGTTGCTGCGCGCGGTCGGCCGTTTGGCGGACTACTACGAGTGGAGCGGTCCGGCGGCACTGGCGGAGGAGCTGTGCCGGGTGGCACTTGCGGGCGTGGACGACGTCAGCCCCGAGCACCGCGTCCCCGTCCACGGAGTCCGGTACTGGCTCGGCAGGAGCATCTCCCTGCAGGGACGTTGGGCAGAGGCGCGCGATGTGCTGCTCAGCCTGCTCGAAGACCAACTGGTGGTGTGCCGGCCGGACGACCCGGACGTCCTGAGGACCCGGGGCGAGCTCGCCCGGCTCGACGCCGAACTGGGCAGGTACGACGCTGCCGAGGCCGCATTGGGTGACATCCTCGAAATCCACCGGCATGCACGGGGGGATGACGACCGGGAGACGCTGGCGACGCGTCACGCGATCGGAATCGTGGTCTCCCGTCAGAAGCGCTGGCAGGACGCCGAACGGGCCTTCCGCGCTGCCGCCGAGGGCCGTGCGGCGGTCTACGGGCCCGAGCACCCTTTCACCCTCTCCAGCAGGAACCGTCTGGCCTGGGCGCTCGGGGAGCAGGGGCGGACGGAGCAGGCGAGGGGAGAGCTTCGGGAGATCCTTGCCGTCCGGCGACGGCTCTTCGGCGCGGACCATCACGACACACTGGCCACGCGCGAGCGCATCGGCTGGCTGCTCGCACTCGAAGGCCGTCTGGGAGAGGCGGAGGCCGAACTGTCGGAGGTCATCGCCGCCAGGGTCCGCGTGGTCGGACCCGACTATCCGAGCACCCTCAACTCCCGGACTCTCCTGGCACAGGTACTGGTCCGGGCCGGCAGGCAGACCGAGGCGCGCACGTTGTTCGAGGAGGTGCGCGAACGGCAGATCCGCCAGGTCGGCCCCCTCCATCCGAAGGTACGGGAACTGGACCGGATGCTGGCGGACTGCAGCTGACCGGATGGCCGCAGCCGCAGCCGCAGCCCTGCGCATACGCTTGCCGGCACCGGGCACCACGGTGCCGTCGTACGACCGGTGAGGACCGGAGCTTCGCGGCACCGGACGGGGGGAGCGCTGTGCGTGCTGAGATGGGCTACGGGACGCAGCTCGAGGTCGTCGCGCCGCTGATGGCGGCGGTCCGGGGCGGGGCGATGGTGCTCTCGTACGCCGAAAGCCGGGCGTTCGCAGCACTGGGTCTGAACCGCTTCGGGTCCGTGGGTTCGACACGGCTGGACTGGACCGGCGCCGAGATCCTCCGGACCTCCACGGCCTTCGACGGCGAGGGGCTCCGCGAACTCCTGCGTGGGTTGGCCCGCCCGGATGAGTTGGCTGTCGTGTTCTGGGGCAACCTCGCCGTGCCCGTTGTCGCTCTGGAGGCCGGGGCGGTGGCGGTGCACGCCGACGCGGTGCTGGAGTGCGGTTACGAGTGCTGGATTCATCTGGTCGACAGCGAGGTCCTGGTCGAGTTCCAGGACGGTGAGGGGTTCACCGCCGGGAGGGTGCCGGCCTTGCTGACCTCCTGACGGCATCGGTGTCGGCGCGACCACCTCGGGTGTGCACCTCGCGTCCGTTCTGATCTGGTCCCGCAGGTGACCGGGTGCCATGCGGGCCGAACTGATCGAGGCCGATTCGAACGCAAGGTGGAGCCAATTGGGTTGGGCACATCGAATTGCCAGAAGTGCGGACTGAGATTGCCCAGGGGCACACGGGGCCAACTGGGGCAGTGCCCCTGCGTGGACACGAAGTAGAGCACCGCCGTGGGCTTGGCTCACCAGAGCCCCAGAAACGACAGCCGATGTTCACGACTGTGGGAGCCAAGCAGGGCAGCGGTCGTTTCGGGCTGGCGGTACAGTGCGGGCCGTGGATATACCCGACTGGTTCAAGTGGGTCTTTCTCGGCTTGACCTTGCTGCAGGTCCTCGGCCTCGTCCCCGTCATCCACCGACTACGCGAACTCGATTCTGCAGTGCGGATCGCGGCACGTTTCGATCTGCTGGACTCGATCGGCAGCATCGTGTTCCTGGGCGGTGCCTACCTGAGTCTTGAGGCCTCAGAGTCCTGGTTCTGGCTCGCCCTTGCCGGCGTGCTCCTCGTAGGCGCCGGCTACGCCATGAAGGGAGTTCATCTCCTCCGCGCCCGCCGTCGCCGCCGCACAGTCTGATTCAGCTGAGCTAAGAGCGGTTCACGACAACTCAGCGGCATCAAGAGAGTCTTACTCCGGCGATGCCTGGAGGAAGAGGCTTCGGACGATTGCTTCCCGGGGATGCCTTGAAGCGGAAGCCGGTCGAATCCGGGACTCGCTCAAGTCGCTTCCCCATGGGCGAACATCTGTCGGTTCCGAGGCTGAGGCTCACCTCCTGAAACGCGGCCACTCTGAGTGATGCTTCCCCGAAATTTCCCGGCGGCGGAGCGACGGCAGCTCGTATGATCGCGGCAGGGATGGGGCTCGTAGCGCAGCGGTTGTCGCGCCTTCACGGCATGTAGGAGGACGCCGGTTCGAATCCGGCCGGTCCCATCTCACTTCCTCCTTGCGGACCGGGCACTCTTCTCCCTTTATGTAGGACACCGCCCTGCAGGGGCGGTTCCTGAGGGTGTGATACCTGGCCGTAGTACCGCAACATCGTTACGGGGTGGGCGTAGAGCGGCATGTGCTGGAGCTGCTGTTGGCCGGTGATGACGAAGCGTCTGTGGTGGCGCCGGCCACTCTGCACAGCGGGGCCGCCTACTGGGTGGCAGACGGGGCGCAACCTGTAGGCCAACATGCCGGAGTCTTCAACCGTCGGCTCCAGCGCATGCGGAAGCGCGGGCTCGAACCGCTCGGGCTGGAACGAGCAGTGCGGCTCATCCGCGGACATGGTCAGCCCGTGCGCACAGGGCTGATCGATGCCGCCGATCGGACATGCACCACCCTGCTCTTCCTCACCGAGGACGGCAGCGCGCTGGTGGCCTGCGCCGGCTGGCCGCCGCCGTTGGGCGCCAGGAAGTCAACGGTTCAGGAGCGAGGCGGGGCCATCACTGCGTGACAGAGCCACTTGGTAGCTTGCTCGTCAGAGGTCGGTCGGAGAACCCAAGAGGTCCGCGGCCAAGGGGGGTGGGCATAAAGGTCCCCGGGTCCGCCTCGGGACTGTGAGCGTAAGGCCGCGGCATCCACCCCCCTCTCCCTCCGCCTTTCTATAACAACTCCAGCCCCGCCACGCACCCTGAGGGCGCGCCGCTGTGCGGACGACCTTGACGCCCGGGCCTCGACTGCCCTGCTCCGCCCGGGTCGAAGGTGGTCGGGATGAGAGCCCCCAGACGCTCGCCACGCTCCGGCCGGCAGTCGCGAACGGCGCCCCTGCCATCTTGGAGTCCGAGCACCGGTGTCAGGCGCTTGCCGTCGTGGCTTCGAACGTGGGGCCCGTTCCCGTCGAGGTCATCCGGCAGCGTGCACCCCTATGGCCGTGGCCGCTGCCTACGGGTCCACCTATTCGACACGACACGGCGGTTGAAGGTTCGTACGCTCCGAACCCGAGAGAAGGAGAGGGCCATGGCGGACGACTACTCCGTGCTGGTGTGCGACGACGTCCCCCATGACGTCGTGCTCACCGATCCCGGCATCCGCGTGCTGGACGTCGCTCAGGTCGTGCGCCGTCTGACCGGGCTGAGTCTCTGGCGGAGCAAAGTCCTGGCTACGCAGGTTCCCGCTCTGATCCTCGACGGCGTCTATCAGGAGGACGCTGAGGCGGCTGTCACGGCTCTGCGGGCTGCGGGCGCATTGGCACAGGTGAGGGAGCAGCCGGAGCCGGACTTCCTCAAGTCCTGAGGCGAAGAGAGCGACCGGGTGACGGTCCGCACACGGCCCAGCCCACCAAAAAGCCCCCCACCACGCGGAGAACCCGCAGGCGGGGGGCTTCTTCAGCTCTGCTTACTTCTTCTTGCCCTGGGTCTGGCGGGCCCGTTTTCCGGTCCTGGTCAGCAGGGTGCCCGCCGTACCTGACCTGCGGTTGGGCTGTGGTCGTTGGTCGTTGTTGGGCGTTGCTTGTCACCCTCGCAGGGCCCAGAGAGGGCCCGGCGGGGCTGGCCCGGCTGCCGAGTGGCGAAGAGGAGCAGTCACCGCCGACCCACCGACGGCACCGTTCGGCCGGCATGTCCCCCAAGCCTCAGTTCAGGCTGCGTCTACGGCGCCCTCGGCATTCAAGGGTACGGACCTGACCCCACGCAGACCTCTTCGTTCCGAAGCACCTCGGGACGTTCGCCGCCCTTGGGCCTGTGGGCCGTTCACCTGCGCTGATCTTCCGCCAGCGTCCACGGTTGTCCGCGGTTGTCCGTCGCCGTTGTCACGCAGTTAGATACTCACCGCACCTCGTGCGCGGGGCACTGGCCGCGACAGCTGAAGGACGTCCAGCAGCTACAGCCACCGAGACCGGGTATCTGTCTGAGCATGCTTGCTCTGACTTACACCTCACGTAGCGCTGCAACAACGCTGTGGGCCTTCGCGGTTGCCGTCCTTATCGTGCTGGCCGTGGCTTGGTACGCCCGACGACGGAGGTAGGGCGACACTCGCTTTAGGAGTTCGATCTGGGTCTACTCCGGCTTCCACCGCTATCTGACACGACGGCCGGACAAGGACGTTGCGGTGCGCCTCCGTCCGGCACCGTTGATGTCAGCTGTGGATGTCAGAGAGCGCTCGACCCTGGCTTGCTGTGCCTCTCACCTGACACTGCCACGGCCGCATCAGGGCCACCCCTTAGCCCGTGCTACCGCGGGCCGCCTCAGCCGAACCGATGTACGCGGTCACCTCGTCAATGAAGTCGCTGTGGGCCTGAGCCATGATCCCACCCGCATCTCTGACATGGAGTCCGAGCCGACGCCTGGCCAGAGTGCGTCCCTCCTCAGCTCTGTCCCAGTTACTAAGACCGTGTCCTATGTGGGGCTGGCTCGTTGAGTTCGTCATGGGGCGGGGTACGTGGAGTTGGATTGTTCCGGACGGGCTGTGGGAGATCGCGGAGCCGCTGATCCCGCCGTCGAAGGTGCGGCCGCAGGGCGGCGGGACGCAGGACACGCCTGATGAGACGTTGTTCGCCGCGATCATCTATGTCCTGGTCAGCGGATGCGCCTGGCGGTCCTTGCCGCCGTGCTTCGGGATATCGAAGTCGACGGCCCACCGCAGGTTCCTGATCTGGTCGAGAGCTGGTGTCTGGGGCCGGCTCCACGAGGAGATCCTGCACCGCCTGGACGACGCCGGCCTGCTCGACCTCTCCCGCGCGGTTCTGGACTCCGCGCACGTGAGGGCTAAAAAAGGGGCGAACTCACAGGTCCGAGCCCCGTGGACCGGGGCAAGCCGGGTTCCAAGATGCACGTCCTGTCGGACGCGAACGGACTGCCCCTCCTCGTCGGCCTCTCCGCGGCGAACACCCACGACAGCCTCGCGCTGAGCCCATGATCCAGGGTCACCAAACGAGACACGACCCCCACCGCGGCCGGTACTTCAAGCCCCAGCGCCTTCACGCGGACAAGGCATACGACGTCCCTCACCTGCGCAAATGGCTGTGGGGCAAGCACATCGGCGTGCGCATCGCCCGCAAGGGAGTTGAGTCCAGCGAACGGTTAGGCCGCCGCAGATGGGTGATCGAGCGGACCATGTCCTGGCTGACCGGCTACCGCAGACTCAACCACCGTTACGAACGCCATCCCCGCAACTACCTGGCCTTCCTCGGGCTCGCCGCCGCCCTTTGTTGCTACAAGCGCCTCGCCCGCCTCACCACATAGGACACGGTCTAAGGGCATCCGTGTAATCCTCCAGCGCCTCCCGGACAGCTCCCGAAGGATTGCGAAGATGCTCCGGGCCGAAGGCCAGGATGCGAAAGTGCGCCTGCGTTACGCCAAGCTGGGCCGTGCCTATCGATGCGCGGATCTCATCGCGTTCGGTGTCGTTCTCGATAGCGCCATAGTAGGTCGGGGTTGCCCGAGCGAATACGTCATAGGCTTCCATGAAATCCACCAACGCATCTACACGGCGCTGAAAGAGCCAGTCACGCTGAGCATGCTGCGTCTGTAGCTCAAGGTGACGCGTCGCCTCGAATCCAGCCCTTCTTGCACCCTCGATAGCAGCCCGCACTGTTCTATCGCCTGCGTCGCGGGGTCTGATGCACGATCGGGTGACATCTGAACTGGCTTGCCTTGTAGGGCAGGTGGGAAGGATGTCGCTGTGCCCAAGCCTTACCCCCAGGAGTT